>JAUNQI010000072.1 GCA_030536255.1 Eubacteriales bacterium
TTGACTTTGTTGTCCAGTGCAGGAACTTTTCCATGAACAATTCAGCGGTGGAGGCGTATAATTACTGCGTCGTTCCGACCGGCATGAAAGCGATCAACAATATCTGGATCCCGTGCGAGCTGCTCCAGGAGGCTGGAGTTGACGATCCGGACTGGGTGGCTTATACGCTGCTCCTGTATGAGAACACCGAAGCATTCCGGACCGGGGAGTCGTCAATCCCGTTCTTTGCCTATCCCGTGAGCTTTACGCTGTCAAAGGGATGAGCGCAGGACCCGGTAATATAGAGAGCCTGAGCATATATCTTCATTAAGCTCTGCGTCCTCTGCCTCTCCTGACACAAATATTCCCCGGGAACCTTTGTCCTCTTCTTATCAGGTGCTAATATAAATATAATATGTGTGAAAAATCCCCATCCGGAATCATGTCATTCGCTTGATTCCGAATGGGGAGAAGTTTTTTATTCAGTTATACTGCTGTCAGGCTGGTGACGATTTAGCCAATCGAGGATGATCTTTGCCGTCTGATCCTGCTGCTCATCCGCAGAGATTACCGCATCGTTATCCCGGTGCTGCTCTCCGTAATCACCGTATTGTGCGTGATTTGCTCCCGCAAGGATATATTCCTCAAAATCCGCAGGATTCCAGATTTTGCGTTTTTCGTAAAGCGTTTTATTCATTACGCCGTCGGTATCTCCGAATATGGAAAGCACCGGGATCTCTGCTGAGCTCATATCCCGGTTCGTGTAGGCGGCGAGAAGAATCAGCCCGCTGACCATGTCCGGATGATCGTCTGCAAAACCGGAGGCAGTCAGACCTCCCATCGAATGCCCGGCAAGGTACCAGGCTTCGGTTTTCGCATGATCCCGGATGATTTGCTCAGCGGCTTTCGGTTCCAGGGCAGCCATATTGAAAGTCAGGTTCGGGATATAGCATGAGTATCCCTGCTCTGCTAGGCGTGCCAGAAGCGGAATGTACGCTGAGGGTCTGATCTGAGCTCCTACATAAAAAATGATACCTGTATTACAATCCTCTGCGGTTCGGGGCAGGATTTCTACGCTGCCATCCTCTTCAACATGGATTATGGTATCGCTGTATGCCGTTTGATATGCCTCAACCGATTGAACTGCAGGCCTTTCGTTGAACAGGCACATTCCGACGATCACAGCGGAAAGCAGGACAACGGTAGCTATGACGATCAGAATGACTCTGAGAAATTTACTTCCGTTTTTGTTTTTTCCCTTGCTCATGGGCGATCCTTTCCTGTAAAGAAGTCAGATTGGATTTATTTGCTGCCCGGACTTTGCACATTCGTTTTCTTTCCGGCCGTTGTGTTTACCACCGCTCAGAAATAACTGTGACAGCCCGACAGAATAAATCTCTCACAGCTTCAGTATATCCGAAACAGCATTATTAATTGCTTCGGTGAGCTGCGTGATCGTCTTTTCGATATCTGCTTCGTTTAGCCGAACATTCTCTTTTTCGGCGAAGCTGTGAAGCTCCTCATTCGCAGTCAGGAAAGCCTGCGAAACAGCGGCACTGACGATCTTTTTGCACCTTGTAGTAGACTCATTTACGATATCATAGAATCGCAGCCGGAATTCCATATCCTTCTCCAGCTTTTCGGATAGATCGATTCGTTTTAAGACCTGGTTCGAATTGACCGGAAATGTGAAGTATGTATCGGGATACGGTTCATTTTCAAGCGTGAAATGCCACCACTCTTCAGCGAGCGGCTTAAACCCGCAGGACATCATCAGATCTCTCAGCAGTTTTCTGTTTTTTACCTGAGTTTGTGTTATTCCGTCCGAATTCTCCGCCCAGGAGAGTTTTCCGAAATAATCAAAGGTTCCGCCAACGTCAATATCTTTCTGGCTTGCCATATCAAACAGTGTAAGGTCAACGGTAGAGCCCCTGGAATGGCCGGATTTTGCAGCAACAAACCCCAGATCAAAAAGCTTCGTTTTATCTACCTCTGGATAGAAGTAGTTTTTCATCGCAATATCTCTGTGGCTTTCCGCCCACCGGATAAAATGGTTCACGGCCGTCTGCGGACGGTAGCAGTCGAATATTTTCAGCCGGTATCCCATTGCCATCGCTTTCCTGTTCGCTTCCCGCAAAGCTTCCGCGGCTTCCTTTGTCAGAAGAGCAACGGGCTCTTCATATCCGTCAACTCTTTCACCGGTAAAATTGAATGTTGTGTAATACCGGATATCCAGAAT
>JAUNQI010000048.1 GCA_030536255.1 Eubacteriales bacterium
TAAGTAAAGTAGACCTTTAAGGCGGAATTACTTGCATTTACTTTGACAATTAACTGATAAAAAAATTTTTTTCAGAAGCTGTAACGTTTCTTTTCCCGGTGCGTACTATGTAGTGTAAGACGAAGACAAAGTCTTCAAAAAGGACTTAAAAGGTCTTCCAAAAGATCTGAGGAAGTCAGCAGCAGTCCTCAGTAAGATCCAGGAAAGTCCTAAAGGTCCCAAAAAGAAAATATTTTTTAAAAGGAGAAATAAAATCATGTCAGAACTTAACGAACTCGAACTCACCAACGTATCCGGCGGACAGTACAACGGCCCTGTATTCAGATACACCATTAACTGGGGCGACACCCTTTCCGGCATTGCTCAGAAGTATCACACCACCGTCGCTGTTCTCATGGAGCTCAACCCCAATGAGATCAAGAACCCCGACAAGATCTATGCCGGCCACACCATCCTTGTTCCTTACATCAAGTAATACAGATCGTATCCGAGTAAAATTGATCGCACAGAGAGTTTTCTCTGTGCGATTATCTATTGATTTTATTTAAAGATGAAATCCTTCAATTTCAGATCTATCATCATTTCCTTCTTTTGTACTCTTATAGTATAAGCCCATCGTTGATGTAGTTAAAGCTCCTTAAATTGAATTATTATATCAAAATTTAATACAATATTTATGAATATTATATCTCTATAAAAATTAGATATTTTTATAAAAAGTGTTTGAATAATCAGAAAACGATGATATACTTTAAATTGTAAAATTTTTATATTATGGAGGATAAAATGAGACGAATTATTTCTTTACTTTTGGCATTCACAATGATATTACCGCTTGGTTGTTTTGCATTTGCCTATGAAGAAGAAAAAGGAACTCCTTACGGAATCCCCATTTACAACTCAATAGAAAAAGTCAATCTTCACCGCGTACTTCAGGGAAATCAAATTAAGAGAGTCCTTGAACACACGAATAATCTTGAGTTTGAAATGACTTTCGATTCAAACATAGAGGGGAAAAAATCCAATATGTTTGAAAGATATGATGTATTCAAACTCGGTACAGATCATTACTATTTTGGAAGGACAGAAATCGACTATTCTTTCGGTTATAAAGTTCACTACCAATATGAATCCGGTATCAATGATCCGATAATGTATGTAAAAATCGGATTGGGAAACTTTAAAGATCAGGTCGAATATTCGGATGAGGATCTGGAAGCCACATATCTGAGTACATTTTTCGCACCTGGTGGGAGAGATGACGCAATAATTAATATTTCAAAATATGAAGAAGCTTATGGTTATTATGTATTTTACTATGACGCTACCTTTGAAAAAAATGGCATAAAATATATCAATAACGATTGCAGAGTTGTAATTAACCCGAAAACAAGCCTGATCACCGAAGCAAAATATTTCCAGCAGACCGAAGACGGGTCAAAAACATGGAACGTCAGAACAACCGTAAAATACGGATTAGATATGCAACCTGACAATTACGCAAAGAATTAATATACTGCATCAGCGAAATCTTCCCACTCCCGACTCATCTATTACTCTGTGTAGCCATAAATGGCAGCTAAAATACAGAAACAGTCGGGTAATCATGTTTTTCTTCGTCCGTTTACTTACGGTGCAAACGCAATTTTCCTTTTTGTATAATTTATATCTCCGCGTTTACCAGTGCCAGATCCACATCCATATTGGAATTCCACTGTTATATCGAAAAGCAATCTTCTGCACATCTGTCTGCGGTGAAAGACAGCAGGCCGTTTTCATGTAAATGTTTTTTTATTGCTTCCTGAGAATGCTCCCCAAGAGTGCCGATTGAACTAAAAAGTCTATTATTTGCCGCCGGTATTGCTACCGACGGCATTTTCATACTCCGTTAGATTTAACTACCATCACTTATTGTACCTTATCTATCCAAATGTGTCTGAAATAAACAACTAAAAACATCCCAAATCGTTCTGGAATTTGGGATGTTTACAATAAACAGTTTATTATTAAATAAAATGAATAAAAAATTGTTTAACTTTTATGAGTTAAAAGCAAAAAACATCTGAATAAAATGAAACCTTACTTCGCGTAATAGTCTGGTCTCATATCTAAATCATACTGCATAGTAATCGTAGTTAAGTCTGAAAAATTGCCATCTTCAGATTTGTTATTAAACTTTGCTTCTTTTATCAAGCTTGTTTGGGGATCAATAGAAACTTTACAATCAGAATAATAATGCATAACTCCGTCAATCTCATAGGATGCATCATAATAGAAAACGTAATTCCCATTATATGCAAGGTTCCTACTCTGTAAAATCATATACAATTTTTCCATCACGGATTACGAGTAAATCCCTTGAATGATCTCTGTCATCTACTAAACGCATTTCAAGGTTCAATTCAATGCTCGGGTAATCACCGATAATTAAAAGACCACCATCATAATAACTCTGCCATGTCGACAAAAATGAATTTTTTAAATTATCCCATTCGACCTTTACAGAATTTTTATTAGCACGTGCTGCATCTGCTACAGCACCAAAGCCTGTTTTTGCCATGATCATTTCAACACCGTTCACATCATAATATGTTGTGAAATAATCATAAACAGCAGTTAATTTTTCCTCCGCTACAGCAGCAACTTTAGCATATGCATAAAGTGTCAGAATAATCGCATCACTGTTATCCTGGTTCGCCTGTGATGACGTTGAAGGAGCAGGAACCGGAGTAGGAAGAGGATTTCCTTCTGTTTCTCCGCAGACTGTACAGGTTTTCGGCAGTTTGAAGGTAGCTTCTGTCCACTGATGTCCCAGAGAATTTCCTTCTGTTTCTCCACAGATTGTGCAGGTCTTTGGTTCAGTACATGTAGCTTCAGTCCAGCTATGTGTATGAACCTTACCATTATTCTTATCCGCATCATTCTGACTCGTACTGATATTTGCATTGACTGTAATCGTATACTTAACATTCAAGCGATAAGTATTGCACTCTTCCTCAGTAATACCAAGATTATACTCTTCATACAGCGTAACAATAACTCCACTTCTTGCATAACTGCCGGCATTCCATAAACGTTGATATAGTTCATTATTTCTGTAATTCTCTGCCGCAAATTTCTGCATGTGGCAGCCTTCAATGTAATAATGTGCTAACTGATCAAGTCTAGAATCGGCAAAAGTAAGGTCACTGTATTTGTCAAGATTATCCAGTTCAATCTGAACCAGATGCGCGAAAAAAGCATAGTATTCTTCTGAATTCGATTCAAAAGAATTTTTCTCTGCTTCCGCAAGTCTTTTACTAATCCCTGCAGCCAAATCTGCCAGGAATTGTTCCTGGTCAGCATATTCCTCTGCAAACGCCGGAAATGAAGAGAAAACCGTTAAAAATATTAGAATATAACAGATCAAGGAAATAAAAACATGTGATTGATGCTTCATAAAGAACCGTCCTTTCATAAGATATTATTGGCCTACAAGGCATAACAATTCCTTGCTAAATGAAATTTATAGAAATAATAATTGATAACTTTACTTAACCACCTCCTTGTAAATCTCAAATTCATTAACATTTGATTTTCCGCATTGAAATACAGAAATAATACAACAGCGCTCTTTTTACAACTTACAGTTTTACGCCTGCAGCTCTTTTCCTGTCGGTTTCGGAACAAAAGGGTCTAAGAACAAATTTTTTATTAGAATATCACTATCCGTGAATTTCTACAATAATATAATTTAAGTTTTGTTTAAGTTTTAGAGGTTTTTAGGTAAATTTTTACATCATTTCTTTACTGCCGCAGCATCAGAAAGGAAAATAAAAAAGCCCTAAATCAAAACTGATTTAGGACTTACTTTGGTCCGAGTGAGAAGGTTCGAACTTCCGGCCTCTTGAACCCCATTCAAGCACGCTACCAACTGCGCTACACCCGGATCTCTTGAGCTCAATTATAATAGCACAGAATTTATGAAATTGCAAGAAGAAAATTAAAATTTTAAGAAAAAAACTGCCGGGGAAACATCTGAGTAATCAGATATCGCTCCGGCAGCAATGTTTCTTTCTTTCTTCGCCTGAAACTTATTTCTTTTTGCTGCTGCGGAGGAAGTCCACATACACAGCAAGAAGAATGACAGCGCCCTTAACGATGTATTGCCAGTTGGAGTTAATGCCCATCAGGTTCAGACCGTTGTTCAGGATACCGATGATCAGAACGCCGATCAGCGTACCGCCGAGCTTGCCGGAGCCGCCGGCCATGGACGTGCCGCCGACAACAACAGCTGCAATCGCGTCCATCTCCGCGCCGTCACCGGAGGTGCAGGTGCCGGAGTAAAGACGGGAGGCGATCGTAACGCCGGCGAGACCGGCCATAACGCCGCTGAACGCGAAGACAACGAACTTAACCTTTGCCGTGTCAATTCCGGAGAACTTTGCCGCGGTATCGTTTCCGCCGACCGCATAGATATGACGGCCGATGCGGGTGTGGTTCAGCAAAAGAACGGCAATGATAAAGACAACAAACATCGTGATGACAGGAGTCGGGAACGGGCCGACGTAGCCGGCGCCGAGGAACTTCCAGGCATCCGTCATGCAGCGAATGGGCTTGCCGCCGGAATAGACCTGCGCAATGCCCTTGGCGATGTTCATGGATGCAAGAGTTACGATAAACGGAGGGATCCTGGTCTGGGAAATCATGAAGCCGTTGAACAGGCCGAACACGAGACCGGAAAGGATACCGATCAGGATTCCCACGATTTCCGGTAGACCGCCCCAAACGACTGCGCCGGCGGCAAAGCAGCCGGACATGGCGATAATGGAGCCGACAGAGAGGTCAATTCCTCCGAGGATGATGACCATCGTCATACCGCAGGCAAGCATCAGGTTGGAAGCGGACTGACGGAGGACGTTAAAGATATTGGTCTGCGTAAGGAAGGTCTTGTGTGTCACAGGGTACACATAAAGGAATATTACCATTGCCGCGAGGGCGATCAGGATACCGAGATTATCCTTAAAGTAACGCTTAATGCTCTTTCCCATTACTGTTTTCCTCCTGCATTTTCAAGGGTTGCGAGATGCATGATACTTTCCTGGCTGATATTTTCACGGTCCAGACAGCCAGTGATACTTCCTTCATACATGACATAGACGCGGTCGCTCATGTTCATGATCTCCGGAAGTTCGGAAGAGATCATGATAATGGAAACACCCTGCTTGGTGAGGTCGTTCATGATCTCGTAGATCTCGGCCTTCGCGCCGACGTCAACGCCTCTGGTGGGCTCGTCCATAATCAGGATCTTCGGGTTGGTCGCCAGCCAGCGGCCGATCATGACCTTCTGCTTGTTGCCGCCGGAGAGGTTGGAAATGACCTGTTCCAGGGTAGGCGTCTTGGTGTTCATCTTATCCACGAACTCCTGGGTGATCTCCTCTTCTCGGGCAGTATTCACATAAAGATGCTTTATGAACTGATCCAGAACCTCGATGGAGGAGTTGAACTTCACGCTCTGCACATGATACAGGCCTTCCAGCTTTCTGTCCTCCGGAACCATTGCGAGGCCGTGCTTCATGGCGTCCTGAGCACTGCGGATCTTTACCGGCTTGCCCTCAATGGAGACAGTACCGGAGTAGCCCTTTGTCAGGCCGAAGATGCACTGCATTGTCTCGCTTCTGCCGGCACCGACGAGCCCGGAAAAGCCGAGAATCTCGCCTCTGCGCAGCTCAAAGCTGACGTCCTTTACGCGGGAATGCGCCTTTAATCCGTCGCTGATGTGCTCACATTTTAAAACGACTTCATCGGAGGGCGTAAAGTCTCTGACATAATACTGGTCCAGCTCACGGCCGACCATCATGGAGACGAGCTCATCCTTGCCTGTCTCGGAGACCGGACGCGTGCCGACATACTGGCCGTCGCGCAGGACGGTAACTCTGTCACAGACATCAAAGATTTCGCTCATCTTATGAGATATATAAATGATGCCGACACCCTTGGCAGCGAGATCGCGCATGATCCTGAACAGCGCCTCTACCTCTTTTTCCGCAATGGAGGAGGTAGGCTCGTCCATAACCAGGATCCGGCAGTTGAAGGAAATCGCCTTGACGATCTCGACCATCTGCTGCTGAGCGATCGAAAGATCCGCAATAAGCGTATCGGAATCAAGCTTAACGTCAAAGTTATCTAACATCTTCTGGGCTTCTGCTTCCATTTTCTTCATATCCACGCCGAAGGCACCGACCGGCTCACGGCCGAGGAAAATGTTTTCGGCTATGGTCATATGCGGAACAAGCACAAGCTCCTGATGGATTATGGAAATGCCGTTATCGCGGGCGGATTTGACTTCCGTAATGGAAACCTTTTCGCCGTTAATATATATTTCGCCGGACTGGGGATGATAAATACCGCCGAGCACCTTGATTAGCGAAGACTTTCCGGCTCCGTTTTCGCCGAGGAGCGCATGGATCTCCCCTGCCTTCAGCTGAAAGTCCACATTCTGAAGCACTTTGACGCCCGGAAATGATTGATTGATATTCTTCATTTCGAGCAGGTATTCGCTCATGTGATGCTTCACCACCGTTTCATCATAATATACGCTCTGTTCAAAAAAGGCTTTGCTCAAAAGAACAAAGCCCAGTTCATCAAATCAACTCAGGGAGAGGCGGTAACCTCTCCCTTTATGAGCTTAAATATTACTGCCAGTTGCCGGGATTCTCGGCATCAAAGAAGTCAGCGATGTTGTCAGAGTTGATCATGAAGGTCTCGATGGGGTAACGCTCTTCAACGGTCTCGCCTGCGAGCCACTGATAGTAGAGCTCAGCAATGGTCTTGCCGATGGTCATCGGGGACTGAGCACCGGAACCGGTTACTTTGCCTTCGGAGATGAGAGCCTTGATGTCAGGAGAGCCGTCAACGCCGTAGATGAGAGCCTTGGAGCCGGCTGCTTCTGCTGCTGCGTATGCGCCGAGAGCGGTAGGATCGTTGCCGCCGAAGATGCAGACTGCATCGGGATGAGCGGTGAGAGCGTCCGTGCCGTTCAGGTTGCCCTGCTCCTGGTTGCCCATGGAGTCGATCTGTGCGACTACTTCGAAGCCCTTGCCTTCGATAGCAGCAAGGAAGCCGTCGGTACGGTCAACAACAGACTGCATGGTGGGAGAGTCAAGAACGATGATGGGGCCGCCATCGGGGAGCTTCTCGCAGAGGTCAACGCCGCAGACATAGCCTGCATTGTAGTTATCGGAGCCAGCGTAGGTTACGAGGTAGCTGAGGTCAGCAACTTCGGTATCGAAGCCGAACATCGGGATGCCGGCTGCCTTGACTTCATCAAGAGCTGCAATGATGCCGTCCTTGTCAACAGGGTTGACAAAGAGAGCTTCAACGCCGCGGGAGATGAGGTCTTCGATCTGAGCGATCTGGGTCTCATTGCTGTTCTGGGGGTCGAGAGATACGAGAGTGTCGCCGTTTGCTTCGACTACTTCGCGAATGGAGCCCTCAAGAGCTACGAAGAAGGGGTTCGTGCCGTCCATGCAGGTGTAGCCAACGAGCTTGCCATCTGCAAATGCGACAGCGCCGCATGCGAGTACCATGGTAAGTACAAGAACTACGGACAGGATCTTTTTCATTTGGATTTTCCTCCTAATTAATTTTTGACAGGCATGACCCGGAACTTTTCCGAATCCTGCCTCCTGTTTTGTATTTTAAAAGAAAATTCTTTATTTGTCAACTGATTCTTGCATTTTTACTTTAATGAGATAATGAGATAAATTATCCGGTCTTTCTCAAAACAATCCGGTGATTCGGTTGATAAATGAATTTTTATTCATTATATTTGAATATGTTCGATTTCCCGGTTGAAATTTTCACAGAATTCAAGTATTATACATTGTATAACATTCTTTGATTATCGCGCAGGATCATTCTGTGACTCTTTATATTCTGTTTCGGAGGACAGCCATGATTTCTTCTTTTCGGCTTGCCGCGCTGCTGGCATTTCAGGCGCCGCTTTTGTGCCTGATTATCTGCGCCTATATCTTCTTTTCTCTCAGCAAAAACGGGATCACCCGCAGACAGTATCAGATCCTCCGCGATCTCTCCGTCACCTGTGTGATCTCCATGCTCTGCGAGCTGTTCGTCGGGCTGATCTCCTATGATATTCTTCCTTGGGACATCCGGGCGCTCAGCTCCGTAACGAATACTGCTTATTTCTTTACGCTGCTCAAGACCATCCTCCTGACGGAATTCTTTCTCTCGGTAACGGAACGGCTCTCCCGGAAATTTCTCACCGCGATCAGGGTACTCTATCTTGTAGTAGCGCTGATCCTTTTAGCAAGAGTATTTCTCTCCGGCACAAAGCTCTTCCAGTATTTTGACGAAGAAGAAAATATTTTGTACGGCCCGCTGGACGACCTGCAGACCTGGGGCTGCTTCGTGATCGATGTTCTGATCTCCGGCATGCTTCTCGGGAAATGTCTCGATAAGAAGGAATTTGTCGAACAGGAAAAGAATCGCAAAATGCTGATTGCGTCTCTGATCCCGACCGTTACCGTCCTGATCTATCTTCTCTTCTATATCCCCTATCTCATCTGGATGGGCTCGCTGCTGGTGCTGCTTTATCTTTACACGGGGCTGCAGGGACTGATGATCTATCAGGATGAGCTCACGTCTCTCAGCAACCGGCGAAGGATGCTGAAGGATATTCAGATCAAAAACAGGGACAATGTCATCTGGAGCTACATTCTGGCGGACATTGATTCCTTCAAGCAGGTAAACGACACCTACGGCCACAACGAAGGAGACCGGGCGATCATAAGCGTTGCCACTGCCCTGAAGGAGACCGCGTTAAAATTCGGTGCATCCGCGTACCGCCTGGGCGGCGATGAATTCGCTGTTATTCTCAGCACCGATGACGAAACCGCCATCCGCCGGTTCTGCGAGGAAG
>JAUNQI010000007.1:0-29567 GCA_030536255.1 Eubacteriales bacterium
GAAAGGAATGATTTCATATGAACCCGATACCGGTCATTAATTTGACCGCAACAGGCTGCAGCCCTGGTATCGTCCGTTCGAACCGGACCGGAGCCTCCATATGCACGAGTGGCGAAATGGAATACGCGCCGGCTTCAAGCCCCGATGTCAGCAGACGTACAGGTTCAACTCCTGTCTTGCGCACCATAATAATTAAATAATCAGGCATTTGCGGCAATTTTATTAAATAGCTGCATTGACATTCTTTCGCAGAAAAGTTATATTTAATAAAAATGGCATTTGCGGCAAGAATATTAAACGGAGGCTGTTATGGAGATTAGTAGAGACGTATATTTGAACAGACTGATCGTTAGAAAACATAACGGTTTTATTAAAGTGATTACCGGTATACGAAGAAGCGGTAAGTCGTATTTACTTAACACACTTTTCCATAATCATTTGAAGGAAGAAGGCATTCACGAAGATCATATCATCAAATTTGCGTTTGACTCCGCTGATGATTTAATTAAAATCGGCGAAGACCCTATCGTACTTGATAATGAGCGTGAAACGCGAAAGGTTGATCCGACAAAGTTTATAGGCTGGCTGATGCCTCAGATTGTCGACTCCAACATGTATTACCTTCTCCTTGACGAGGTACAAAAATTAGGCGCCTTTGAATCTGTGCTTAACGGTTTCCTGCGCAAAAGTAATATGGATGTGTACGTGACCGGAAGTAATTCAAAGTTTTTGTCGAAAGACATTCTAACGGAATTTGCAGGTCGCGGAGATGAGGTTCATATTTTACCGCTTTCATTCTCTGAATACTATGCCTTTAAAGGCGGCGATAAAAGTGAAGCTTATGATGATTATTCCGTGTACGGAGGCTTACCTGCCATTGCCCTGATGACAACCGAGGAACAGAAAGCAAACTATCTTTTGTCACAAATGCAGGGACTGTATTTGAAAGACATCATAATCAGAAATAATCTTTCCGACAATTCCATGATCGGTGAAGTTCTTGACGTCATTGCATCCGGTATTTCTTCATTAACGAATCCCAAAAAGATTGCAGATACCTTTGCGTCGGTCAGGCAAAGAAAGATCAGCGATTTTACAGTGGATAAATATATCACACATATGGAAGATGCCTTTATGCTTTCAAAAGTCAAACGCTACAACATCAAAGGCAGGAAATATATTGGCACGCCATATAAAATATATTTTGAGGATATCGGGCTGCGAAACGCTCGTTTATATTTCAGACAAATTGAAGGCACCCACATTATGGAGAATATTATCTATAATGAGCTTCGATACAGAGGCTATCAAGTGGATGTCGGAGTCGTTGAATCTCGGGAAAGAGATGAAAATGGCCGGGATCTGCGGGTTCAGCGGGAAATTGACTTCATAGCGACGCTCGGCAGCAAGAAGTACTACATTCAGTCAGCCTATGCAATACCGGATCAGGAAAAATATGCACAGGAAACGGCTTCCTTTGATAAAACAAAAGACTCTTTCAAAAAGATCATCGTCGTAGAAAAAAGTATGAAACCCCGCCGCGATGAACAAGGGTATGTTATGATGGGTGTAAAAGAATTTCTGCTTGATAAGGACAGTCTTAACGCATAAGGGCGGATACCAGAAAGTAAACTAAAGCGGTTAAAAAGCGTTATAGAAAGTGTTGTAGAAGCGTGGCAGAAAATGGGCTTCATTTTCTGCCTGTTTTTGCTATTTTGTCCTTGTTTGTATTCTTTCGTGGTATTTGGGTCCCGCAGTGTGATACGGAAGTGTGAGAACACGAACAAAAACCATTGAAAATACTATATTTTTACGGCATGAACGCACGGATTTCTCAATTTAATAGCGAAATGAAAGGCGCAATCCGGCTCTGCCATTACGGCAGGACCGGATTTATCTATCGGCAAAAATCAGGACAAGTAAGTGAATAGCCGCTGTGAAAGCGAATTTTCGCTGAAAATTCGCTACAAGTGATTGACGAAGCGAATTTCGTGTGTATAATATACTTGGGATTATTGTAAGGAGGCGCTCCGATGAATTTTGAAACCGAGAACATTGAATTCAAGTCTCAGTTTACCGAGGAAATCTATAAAGAAGTGATAGCCTTTGCCAATACTGACGGGGGCGTTGTATATGTCGGAATAGATAACAATGGGAATGCAATTGGGCTGACCAATGTCGATGATGAATATACTCGCATCACAAACGGAATCCGGGATGCCATCATGCCGGATGTTACCATGTTTGTGCGCTTTACGGTACAGGACAACAAGGTGGTACGCATTACCGTAAGTGAAGGTACAAATAAGCCCTACTATCTCAAGGTGAAAGGCTTGAAGCCAAGCGGTGTTTATGTGCGTCAGGGTACATCCAGCGTTCCCGCCTCCCACGAGCAGATCCGTCAGATGATAAAAGAAAGCGACGGAGATACCTTTGAAGAAAACCGTTCTCTTGAGCAGGAGCTGACCTTTGAAGCGGCTCAAAGAGCTTTCAATCTTTACGGTGTGGAATTCAATTCGGGGAAATATCGCTCCCTTGGTATCACGCAGAAGAAAGATAGCATTTATACCAATCTTGCATTGATTCTTTCCGACCAGTGCGCTCATACAACCAAAATTGCCGTATTCAGCGATGAGGCACGAACTGTGTTCCGTGACAGCAAGGAGTTCGGTGGTTCTGTGTTCAAGCAATTTGAGGATACCGTCAATTATCTGGCTCTGTGTAACAAAACGAGCTCGGTCATCAAAGGCGTGGTACGGACGGATAAACAGGATTATCCCGAAGAAGCTATCCGCGAGGCTCTGCTGAATGCGATAGTCCATCGTGATTACAGCTTCAGCGGCAGCATCATTATCAATGTTACCGATCATAAAATGGAGTTCATTTCGCTTGGCGGTCTTCTTCCTGGTCTTTCCCCCGACGATATTCGCTCCGGTATTTCTCAGCCGAGAAACAAGAATCTTGCCGAGGTGTTCCACCGCTTGCGCTTAATTGAAAGCTACGGTACCGGCATCCGCAGAATATTCAATCTGTATGCCGCTTGCCCAGAGCAGCCTCAAATTGAAGTGACATCCAATACGTTCAAAATTGTTTTGCCGAATATGAATGCTTCACCTGCGGCAGAGCCGGAGAATATTCCGGCAGTAACTCCGCAGATGCAGAAAGTGCTTGATTATATCAAAGCAAACGGACAGATCACCGAAAAAGAAATCAGCGAGCTGTTGGGGCTGAAAAAGACACGCACCTTTACTGTTGCAAAGCAGATGCGGGATCTCGGCTTGATTCAAGTGATTGGCAGAGGCGAAAGCAAGAAGTATTTGCTGAAATAATACACACCCGACGTAATCGGCGCAATTTGTGCTACACTTGAGGTGGAATCAACCGATATCATTAATTGTATTTCAGAAAAAGAAGCTAAGTAAAGGAGTTTTTATTATGAATTTCTTTGAGAGAGTAATAGATGTGCTTAAGCCAGATGAACGATTCTTTACGGCAAAGGGCGAATTGCTCCGTAATGCCGTCTATGAGGCTGCCATGAAGATGGATGCAAAGCTCATAAAGGCTCTTTATGAAAATGACGCAACGAAAGAACGGTTCTTCACGGATGTTGACGGTATCGCCGTTTTTGATAAGGTCGGTTTCGGTTGGGTTATCAACAACCGCGAGTTTCTGCCCGATTCTTATACGCGTTATAAAAACAAAATCGGTCTTGCTGACGGTAACGGTAATTATATAGCTACATCAAATGATGTTGAGCTCTTTTTCCCATATAAGGATTGTGTGCTTGAAGGTGGTCAGACAAAAGATGATCAAAAACGCAGTGAGGTATTCTATAATAAAACTCTTGCCCCGGACGAAGTTGATAGACTGCTTTATCCAAAAGTTTTTACAAATGCTAAAAAGTATTCAGCAGATGGCACTAATGTGATTGATAGTATAGATGATAGTGAGAATTTAGTTATAAAAGGTAATAATTTGCTGTCAATAGCTTCTTTGCTAAAAAAGTACGAAGGTGAAGTAAAATGCATCTATATTGATGTCCCATATAACACCGGTAATGATAGTTTTGGGTATAATGATAAATTTAACCACAGTACGTGGCTAACATTTATGAAGACTCGTCTTGAAATTGCATATCGTTTATTGCACAGAACTGGGACAATAGCAATTTCGGTCGATAATTATGAAATAGCATATTTACTTGTTTTGTTAGATGAAGTATTTGGAAAAGAAAACCGAAAAAATATAGTCACTGTTAAAAGAGGTTCTGTAACAGGTGCAAAAGTAATCAACCCAGGCGTGGTAAATGTCGTTGAATATGTTGTCCTATATTCAAAAGAAACATCATTTTGGAAGCCCAATCGTGTATATTCTGCAAAGGGATATGATGACAGATATGGAAACATCATCTTGAATTTTAGTGAGAATTATGTCGATTGGGAGTTTGGAACGGTTCTCGATGAGTTTGCAAAAAGCTTGAATATAAAAAAATCAAAACTCAGAGCAGAACTGGGTGGGGATTATGATAAAGCTTTAGAAGATTACGCATTAGCAAACGCATACAGGATAGTACAATTCGCAACGCTTGATGATAATAGCATTAGTGCTGAAGCACGTACAAAGAAAAAAGAATCAATAGAGAACAATTCTATTATTTTCTTTGAACGTGGCGATGAGAAACCGTATTATATACGAAACGGAAAATTGATATTATTTGCAAAAGATAGATTGGTTGAGATAGATGGGAAACTCACGTTTGCTCAACCCATATCAGATATTTGGGATGATGTTTTACCAAACGATTTACACAATGAGGGCGGAGTAGAATTCAAAAAAGGGAAAAAGCCTGAAAAACTTCTTGGACGAATTATAGAACTATGCACTGATCCGAAAGATCTTGTTATTGATTTTTTTGCCGGTTCTGGAACAACTGGAGCTGTAGCAATGAAGTTGGGTCGACGCTTTATCTTGTGTGAACAGATGGATTATATTGAAGATACTATTTGCACTCGATTAAACAATACTATTGCGGGGGATAGTAGAGGCATTTCTGTTGACAGTGGATGGCGGGGCGGCGGTTCTTACGTTTATTGCGAACTTGCAAAGCTGAATCAGAAATATACTGATAAAATCCAAATTGCAGCCGATGATGATACACTTGTTCAGATATGGACTGAAATGCAGGAAACGGGTTTTATCAGCAGCAAAATTGACCCAAGGGAAATTGATACGGAAGCTGATGATTTCAAGGCACTTTCGCTCGACGATAAGAAGAAACTGCTTATGGAGCTGCTTGATCTGAACCAGCTTTATATCAATTACTGTGATATTGATGATGAAACGTTTGCCGTTTCAGATGCCGATAAAGCATTTACCAAGAGCTTTTACGGGGAGGAATAACGATGCCGTTCCTATACGAACAACTCGACACGTTGCGAGAATACGGCACGGTAAAAGAAATTCCGACTTATATTCAAGAGAATGTTAATCCGGATTTTATTCTTCGTCCGTATCAGACCGCAGCATTTGAAAACTTCATAACTTATTTTGAAAATGACAGGATGTGCCGTAAACCAACACAGACGCTCTTTCACATGGCAACAGGCTCCGGCAAGACAATGATAATGGCGGGGTTGATGCTCTATCTCTATAAAAGAGGATATCGCAATTTCCTGTTTTTTGTTAATCTTTCGAATATTGTCAAGAAGACGAAAGACAACTTCTTGAATCAACTTTCAAGCAAATATCTGTTTGCGGATGAAATACGAATTGACGGCGAGAGAATACCGGTAAAGGAAGTAAATAACTTTCAGTACACGGATGAAAATGCTATCAATATCTGTTTTACTACTACGCAGGGACTTCATTCGGATATGTGGTTCGCAAAAGAGAACGCTATTTCTTTCGACGATTTTACCGATAAAAAAGTTGTTCTCATTTCCGATGAAGCGCATCATTTGAACGTTGATACAAAGACGCTTGAAAAGAACAAGGACGAACAGGCAAGCTATCACAGTTGGGAGCAAACGGTTCGCCGTATTTTTGAGACCAATAAAGATAATATTCTGCTTGAATTTTCGGCAACGTGTGATTTGAATAATCCGCAGATTAAAGCAGAATATGAAAGCAAAATCGTTTACGATTATCCGCTTTCTAAGTTCAGAGCAGACGGTTTTTCAAAGGAAATCAAAACGCTTCGTACTGACGTCTCCATAATGGAAAGAGCAATACAGGCTGTTATGCTCAGTCAGTACCGGTTGAAAGTCTTTCAGGACAATCGCCTTTCTGTAAAGCCGGTCGTTCTTTTCAAGTCGGACAAGATTGCCAACAGTACCGCATTTATGCAGTCTTTTATTGAAACGGTTGCAGGACTTACCGGTAATGAATTGCAGCGTATTTCCGGATTGACCGATAATGAGACTTTGCAGGAAGCATACGGCTATTTTGCGAAGAATGGTATATCGTTCGACCAGCTTGCGCAGGAATTGAAAGAGGACTTTTCTGCTGAACATTGCATTTCCGCAAATGACGACAAAGAAGCAGAAGCTCGGCAGCTTGCCCTTAATTCACTTGAAGACACAAGCAATCCGTATCGTGCTATCTTTGAAGTTAAAAAGCTCGATGAAGGTTGGGACGTTCTGAATCTGTTCGATATTGTCCGTCTGTATGAAACACGTCAGTCCGGCGGTAAAAAGATTTCTCCGGCGACCGTATCAGAAGCACAGCTTATCGGACGTGGTGCACGTTATTGCCCGTTCCAAGTTGACGCAGAACAGGAACGTTTCAAACGAAAATACGATACGGATATTGATAACCCGCTTCGTATCTGCGAAGAACTTTATTATCATTGTCAGAATGATAGCCGTTATATTGGTGAATTGAACAACGCCCTTCGTGAAATCGGTGTTGATTTGGATAAAGTCGTTGTCCGTGAATACGTTCTGAAAGACGATTTTAAGTCTGACAGTCTGTACCGTGAAGGACTTGTTTTCACTAATGACCGCGTTGTAAAAGGCAGAAATGATGTTGTCGGTCTGCTCCCTTCCGTCAGGGAACACGTTTATTCGGTGCGTTTTGCAACCGGAAGTTCCGGTGAAGATACCATCTTCGGAACGCCTGTAATGGCTGAACGTGTTACGGCAACATATACTTACAGAACGACTATCGGCGATATTGCAAAAATCAATTACGCTATCGTTCATAAAGCTATCTGTAAATACAATGTGCTGAAATTCAATATTCTCCGCAGCTATTTCCCGAACCTGAAATCAACGCGGGAATTCGTTGAGAGTGAGAATTATTTGGGTGGCATCAAAGTTGAAATTGTATCAGCATACGAAATGCCTACACCGGCAATTCTTTTCGCTGCCTGTATGAACGTTATCGGAAAGGTTTCAGAAAGCGTTTCTGCTATTGAAGAAATATACGAAGGCACGAAAGAATTCAAGGCTGAAAACATCCGCGACGTATTCAAGAATAAGAAGTGCAATTATACCGTCCTGCATGATGGCGGTATCGGTTATTCGCAGAATGACAGCACTGTTCCAACTGCATGGAAAATTGACCTTTCAAGGGAAGATTGGTTTGCCTTTGAAGACAATTTCGGTACAAGCGAAGAAAAGGCTTTCGTGGCTTATTTCAAGTGTTATGTGCCGCAGTTAAAAGCGAAGTATGATAAAGTTTATTTGCTTCGTAATGAACGGCAGCTGCATATCTATTCTTTTGACGGCGGCGAACGTTTTGAACCAGACTATCTTCTTTTCCTGCACGCTCCGAAAGGCGAGGGGTATGAGCAGCTTCAAGTGTTCATAGAACCGAAAGGTTCCCACCTTGTTGAAACGGATCGTTGGAAAGAAGAATTCCTTCTTGAAATTGAGGGTAATGCTATTCCGCGCAAAGTCTTTGTCGATGATAATGATTATAAGGTTTGGGGCTTCCATTTCTTCAATCAGGACATGAGAAGCACAGAGTTCGCCGCTGATATGGCTAAACTTTAACGATTGGTGTTTAATATGAATACTGAAAAGCTTAAACTCGCAATTGGTTCTTTCGTAAAAAACAAAAAGACTAATGTGGCTTTCTATGATGAGAACTGGTCTGAGCGTAAGGAACGCAAGAGCTACTATCAGGAGTTTACCAAGGCTAAGCTTCTTGCTATGGCAGAAGAGCAGTTTTCTGAGTATATCAGCAAGCTGTGGTCCATGCTCATTTGGGGTAACAAGCAGTATGTTGTTGAAAAGGTTATTGCCGACAACGGTTTTGATACTCAGTTCTATAATCAGCTTCAACTTGGGCGAGAAACTGCCAGAATTGACTATTTATTGATGTGTATGCGTGGCTTTTATGAAAGAGTAGCGAACAATCCAGATATTCACGATAAAGTGGGACAAGCAATTTTTCTATTACAGTCTAAACGAAATTGTATGGCTTAAACAGAATGTATACCAACAGGGTCTCAGTTTTCCCTGACAAGTGAATCTGTACGCACAGATTCGTTGCTTGTTAAGACAATACCACATCATAGGCGACAGCCCTTTTCGATCAATTTCGGAGAGGGCTTTCTTCTGTATCAAATGCCGAATGACCAGTTTTATAGATGATTATTCCGCTGTAAGCAAAGTATACTTTGATAAAACCACACCCCGCCACCATTCGGTGACGGGGTGTAACCTCATGCGTTCTATGCCTTAACAAGGCAGTATCTAAGCGGGTTTTCTTCAGTCTGTTATTTTCTGCCTGATCGGCGGCTTATTTCTTTCTGGAAATGGCCTTCTCTGCCGCAGCGGAAATGTCTTCTGCCGTCAGATGGTACATCTCAAGCAGCTTCAGGGCATTGCCGGATCTGCCGAAGCAGTCCTTAACGCCGACGAATTCGACCGGAGCCGGGCAGTTTTCCGCCATAACCTCTGCGACAGCGCTTCCGAGACCGCCAAGAACATTGTGCTCTTCCGCTGTTACAATGCATCCGGTTTCTTTCACCGCCGCTATGATCGCCTCTTTGTCGATCGGCTTGATCGTATGCATATCCAGAACACGGGCTTCGATTCCCTTTTCTTTGAGAAGCTCCGCCGCCTTTACTGCCTCGGGAACCATCAGGCCCACAGCAATGATCGTTACGTCCTTTCCGTTTCTCAGCATTACGGACTTTCCGATCTCGAACTGATAGCCCTCAATATCCGTAACGGTCTCCACTGGGAGACGGCCTAAACGCAGATATACAGGGCCTTCATATTCCGCAACCGCTTTTGCTGCCGCTGCTGTTTCCGGCGCATCGGACGGGCATATGACTACCATTCCCGGAATTGACCGCATGAGTGCAATATCCTCAATGCACTGGTGGGTCGCTCCGTCTTCACCGACAGAAAGACCGGCATGCGTTCCGACGCATTTTACATTCAGATGCGGATAACAAACCGAGTTTCTGATTTGGTCAAAGCCCCGGCCGGCCATAAACGCGGCAAACGCATGCGCGAACGGAATATAGCCTAACGTGGAAAGTCCGGCAGCCATGCCGATCATATTGGCTTCCGCTATACCGACATTATAAAATCTCTCCGGATATTTCTCTCCGAACAGGACAGACATCGTGCAGGTCGAAACATCGCCGTCGAGAGCCACTATTTTTTCATTGCTGCCGAGTTCTCTCAGTGCTTCTCCATAAGCAAGTCTGGTAGCTTTCTTTTCTGCCATCGCTCAATCCTCCAATTCTTTCATCCGGGCATAAAGCTCTTTAAATGCCATTTCAAACTGCTCGTCATTCGGCGTCTTTCCATGCCATTCATGTTTTCCTTCCATAAAGGAAATGCCTTTGCCTTTTACGGTATTGGCAATGATCATGGAAGGTTTCCCTTTCTGAGCCTTTGCGCGTTCGACTGCGGCTGTGATCTCTTCAACATTGTGTCCGTCAATGGACTGGACGAAAAATCCGAAGGACTCCCACTTTGCCGCCAGATCGCCTGTATCCAGTATTTCTTTGACAGTTCCATCCAGCTGAACCTTATTGGAGTCAACGATAGCGATCAGATTATCCAGCTGATGCGCTCCCGCATACATGGATGCTTCCCAGATCTGACCTTCCTGTATTTCTCCGTCACCCATAACGGAATAAATAAAGAAATCTTTTCCGGCAGTTTTTGCGCCCTGCGCCATGCCAACCGCTACGGAAAAGCCCTGTCCAAGCGAGCCTGTAGACATATCTACGCCGGGAACATGATGCATCTCGGCATGTCCGGACAGATGGCCGTCCGCTCTGCGGAAGGTATCCAGCAGAGATCTGTCAAAAAAGCCTCTGAGCGCAAGCGTCGGATACAGCGCAACGGTGCAGTGTCCCTTAGACAGGACGAATCTGTCTCTGTCTTCCCAGGAGGGATCCTCCGGTCTGATGTTCATCTGATCAAAATATAAAACGCTCATGATCTCCGACATGGAGAAAGCTCCGCCGATATGCCCGGAACGAGCCGTTTTCACCATTTCGAGTCCTGTTATTCTTATCTGCTGAGCAGTCTTTTCAAGAAAACGTTTCTTTTCAGCCTCCATAAACTATCCCTTTCTGCTTCATATTTTACCGAATTTCCGGCTGTCCACCGGTTACTCTTTTCCGGATAATTCAAATATAACTGTTTAATCGCGGTATTGTCAATTATTTTGTGATTTTCTTTTCAACGGCAATAAGAAGATAACACGCAGTTATATCGGGGAAAACGTAGAGGAAACGGCGTGACCGAAGTCACGCCGCCAATCTTCGTTTTACGAATCCCAAGCTTTCGCTCAGTGCCTTTTTTCAAGTGCTGAGAGGATCTGCGGTAATTGTTTGACAGACTCTATAATTCCGTCCGGAGCAAGGGCTTTTCCAAATCCGTATTTTGCCCAGATAAAGGGAATCTCAGCATCTCCTGCCGCTTTCTCATCCCACTCCGTATCACCGACATAAACAGCAGAATCAATACCGTTGCGCTCTATGATCAGCTTGATATTGCTTCCCTTACTCAGTCCGGTCCTTCCGGACATTTCAATATCTTTAAAATAATCCTCCAGCTTATGGGAATGCAGAAAAGCGGGAATATAGCCATCCTGACTGTTGCTTACAATAAACAGTTCATACCGGCATCTCAGTTCCTTTAAGGTTTCTTCCAGCCCGTCATATAAAACAGCGCCGTTTTCATATAAATACTTAACTTCTTCGTCTCCGTACTCATCCACAATGGCCATTCTCTGTGTTTCAGAAAGCTCCGGAAACAGCGTCTCCCCTATTTCCTCCATTGTTTTTCCCATCAGCCCGGAAACCTTTTCCTGCGTCATAAGGATTTTAACATCACTGTGCTTCGCAAGCACTCTGTTCCATAATATACAGGCGCAGCCCGTCGGATCCCATAAGGTTCCGTCAAGATCAAATATTACCGCTTCTTTCATGAATTCCTCCGTTATTCAAGAGATCAGCCTGATGGCGCCCGTTCAGCTCTCAGTCATTTACGCCTATATTCCCCAGCGTATATACGATGGCTTCAACGCAGGGCCTGATGGTATCCACATAAAGCGTTTCGTTTACCGTATGCGGGTTGTGGATCCTCGGGCCGATAGACGCCAGCTGGATCCCTTCATGTTTCCGGGAGAACCAGGAGCATTCCAGTCCTGCATGAATCGGGACGATATCTGTTTCTTCTCCGGTAGCTTTTTTAAAACCTGCGCTAATAAGCTTTATCAGTCTCGTATTGGGATCACCGTCCCAGCCCGGGTAATCCGCTATGACACTCATTGAGTATCCCAGTTCCTCATTTTTGGCTTCCAATTGCGAATGAAGCTGATCCTGCTCTTCTGTCACACAGGAACGAATGGCTCTTCCAATCAGGCACTTCCCGTTGTCGACTGAAAAGAGGCCTGTATTTGATGACGTCTGAACAAGTCCGTCGATCTTTTTGCTCATTGCAATTACTCCCTGAGGGATGAAGGAAAGCAACGAGAGATAATCCAGCGAATCCTCCTGAGAAATAAAAGTGATCCCTTCCGGAGTATTTCCGGAAACAGAAACCGTCAGATTTTCATCCGGATATTCTGATCTCAGCAGATCCGCAGCTTCCTCAATGATCTCCTTTACTCTTTCTGAAGATACCTTCGGAACCGCTATCACGGCTTTTGCAAACGGTGCAATTGCGTTATGCGTTGTTCCCCCGTCAATGCTCCCAAGCATGAAAGGAATCTTCTCATCTGCGGCGGTCTCAAGGATTCTGATCAGCACCTCGGCAGCACTCAGACGATTCTTGTCTATATCTACTCCGGAATGTCCTCCCCGCAAACCGTCAATCGTAAAAGACAGTATTTCATAATCATCCGGAAGGTCATTCGTACTGCACTGTTTTTCACAATCACTGCTAAAAAGGCCCGCGGTTGAACAGATGATCTGATTTGTTTCCTCATTGTCAACATTGATCAGATATTCAGCATCAAGCACCTCTGCAGGAAGTGCATCAGCACCTAAAAGTCCGACTTCTTCATCCGCCGTAATCAGCACACGGATCGGACCGTGCGGCACATCACTGGTGATGATTGCCATGATGATCCCGATACCGATCCCGTCGTCAGCACCCAGAGATGTTCTGTCTGCTGTGATCGTATTCCCTTCCCGGATCGCAGTGATCCCGGTATTCTCAGGATCGATTTCATAACCTCTTTCAGATGCGAAGACCATATCCATATGCGCCTGAAGAATGACCTTCGGGACATTTTCACATCCTGCAGAAGCCGGAATATCCATCCAGAAATTGCCGTAATCATCGTGGGCACATTCAAAAGAATGCGCCTGCGCATACTCTGTCAGATAATCCAGAATATGCGAAAGATGATAGGAAGGTCTCGGAACTTTTGTGATCGCAAGGAATTCATCAATGGCATTCTGCGTAATTTTTTCAATATCCGCATCGTACGCACCCTGTGCATTTCCTGCAAAGCCCGCTGAAGTAATCAGAAAAAGGACTGCAAATAAGCTGCAAAGTATTCTTTTCATGCTGAAATTCCCCCTGATCTTTTATAAACCGGCATATGAATTGTCTGCGGATATCTTTGCTTCTAATTATTCCTCAGGTAAACGGTACTTTCCCTCCGTGCGTTTACAATGTAATCCACATCCTCCGGCAGTTGTCCCGGTTGAGAGAGACGCGAACCGCCTGATATACAGATGCCGTACTTTGCATCCAGCAGGGACAGGAGCTCTCTGCCCCGGACATTGCTGTTAAACAAGTTAATACGAACTTCCGGGAAAGACGTCACAGGAATCAGGAAAGCAGTCCCTGCATAGTTTCGAACAGTTCCTTTACGTCGATTGGTTTTGCTACGTGCGCGTTCATACCGGATTCCAGAGATCTCTGAACATCCTCTTCAAAAGCATTGGCGGACAGCGCAATGATCGTCACCTGATCTCCGCCGGGCAGCGCGCGGATCGCTTTTGTGGCCTCAAAGCCGTCCATAACAGGCATCTGAATATCCATCAGGATAAAGTCATAGTAATCCAGGCCCTTTTGCTTTACGGTATCAACGGCGATCTCTCCGTCCTCCGCGGTGTCGATAACAAGCCCGACTTCCTCAAGGATCTCCGTAGCGATCTCTCGGTTCATTTCGTTGTCTTCCACCAGAAGGACTTTCCTGTTCTCGAAGCTGAAATTGCCCTCAGAAATATTCAGCGGTTTGTTCTCTTCCTCGTACTTTGCAATTGCCTCAGCGTCCATGATCCGCAGCGGGAGCTCAACGGTAAACGTTGAACCCTCACCCGGTTTGCTCTTTACGCTGATCTTTCCCTGTGCCTGATCCACAATCTTCTTGACGATGGACAGACCGAGACCGGTGCCTTCCAGCTTGGAGACAGTGGATGTTTTTTCTCTGGAAAACGTCTCAAACAGATGCTGCTGGAATTCCTCGCTCATGCCGATGCCGTTATCCGCTATTTCAAAACGGAAAGTCGTCTTTCCATCGATCACGTAGCCGATCTGATCCACCCGGATGCGGACTTTTCCGCCTTCCGGCGTGTACTTGATGGCATTGGACGTCAGATTGATGAGGATCTCGTTCAGGTGCAGCTCATCGGCATAGACATACGGATTGTTCATATCTCCGATGACCGACTGGAAATCGATGCTCTTGGAAACAGCAAAAGAGCCGCTCATCTGCTCCACCGCCGTCATGATCTTCCGAAGATCCGTCGGCTCATCGGCAAACTCCATCTTGCCGGATTCGATACGGCTCATTTCCAGAATATCGTTGATCAGATTCAGCAGATGACTGCCGGCGACCCGGATCTTCCCCAGGCTTTCATTCACTCTGTTTTTGTCATCGCTGTGCCGGAGGGCAATATCCGTATAGCCGAGGATCGCGTTCATCGGCGTGCGGATGTCATGGGACATATTGAACAGGAATTCCGTCTTGGAACGGTTGGCTGCCTCTGAGATTTGAAGCTCCGTCTGCTGTTTTCTCTGTAGAAGGAGGAGAACGAGTACCGACGCAACAAAAGCGGCAAGGATCGCCAGAAGAATAAAGAAGGAGGACGTGATCGATCTCGTCTGCGCATCAAAGACCGATACCGGAACCGTAGAGATGAAATACCAGTCGGTGATATCAAAGGCGGAAACAACCATGATGTTCTTCCGGCCATTCTGCGTATAGATCACGGAGTTCGCGCCCGTAGTAGTAGTGGAACACAGCTCAGAAATACTGACGGATCCTTCGACCTTCGCTTCGTTCAGATCATCGAAGAAATTATCATAGGACGTAAAGCTGTGGTTTCTGGAAATATTGATGATATAGTTTCCGTCTACATCAATAACGGAAGAATACCCCTCTCCGTTATAGCTGGTGATCTTCAGCTCTTTCTCCAGCGTATTGATCGGGAACTGGCAGATCATCCACTCGAACTGTTTCCCGTCGACCTCGAAATCAACCGGAACCGCCTCGAACAGGACTTCATGGACATTTTCGCTGAAGTGCGTATCCGTGTTCAGACGGACGACAAAGCGTTCCGACTTCCCCGCACAGATATCCGCCAGATAGCTGTTTTTCTGCACAACGCCGTTGGACATGAAATTCGTGCCTTCCGAATCCAGAAGGGACATTCTGGTTGCAGAAGGAATATCCGCAGTCCTGGTCTTCAGCACAGAAATGAGCTCTTCCGTATTTTCAAACTCTGTTCCGGAGATCTCCTTGGCTACGCCCTCCATATTGTCCCAGCGGAGAAGAATGGAATTCTTAATGCTGTTCAGGTCATGGACGGAGAGCTCCTTCATCGTCTCAATATTGGCGTCGATGATCTTGCCGTTTACCGATTCCGTCAGATACCAGAAAGCGAAACCCATGATGAGCGCAAACGCAATAATAATAATGGAAGGCTTTTTCTTATTCTGTATGGAGTTATTATTATCTTTCGCCACAGCAGTACCTCTCAGTTATTACTCGTGCAAAGTTCTCGTGACCGAGCTGATCACCGCGTTGCAGTCCCGATCCAGACCTGCGGCGGCCTCCTCGGCAGTCTCAGCGCCGGACAGCAGGGCCTGGATATGGGGCCAGAAGGCCTGTCTGACGCCGGCCCAGTTCGGGTTATTGGCCGTGAAGTCCACGGCGTACTTGTCGTTGGCGGCGAGCTGTTTTCCCAAAGGCAGCTTGTCCGCCCACTTTTCAGCAACGCTCTTTGCAGCCGGGAAGCCCATCGTGGAATAGTCCATCAGATCGGGAGACTCGTAGATGAACTTCAGGAAGTCCTTTACAACCTCGAGCTTCTTTGCATCCCCGTTGTCAAACACCATGAAGCCGGTGATCCAGTTGGAGTTGGCGCCGTTCGAATCCGCCGCCGGGAAGTTCACATAGCCGAGATCCAGATCCTTCATGCCGGTGGCAAGGGCGGAGTTCCAGACATACACGCCGAGCTGGCCGTTCATGAACAGCTCCGTGCAGTCGGCAATCTCCAGCTGTTCGCAGGAGGGAGGATAATAGCCTTTGTCATAGTTGTCTTTGATCCACTGCAGACCGGCAATGCCCTCCGGCGTATTCAGGCTGAACATACCGTTCTCATCAAAGAAGTCCGATCCCTGGCAGCGGAGCTGAACCATGGTATGCGTATCGCCCTGGTTGTTCATGGCGTACATCATCATCGGATAGGTATTTTCCGGGAGCTTTTCGGCGAGAGCGGAAAGAACGGTATCCCACTCCTCAAGGCTCCAGCCCTGAATCACTTCCTCATCGGCAATGAACTCATCGAGCCCGCACTGGCGGAACAGATCTTTGTTATAGCACATAATGTTCTGCAGGGCATAGAACGGCATCAGATACGTCTTGCCGTTGGAGCCCTTCGACTGGGCCCAGGTCGCTTCGGAGAAGTCGCTCCGGATGGCATCGGAGATGATATCGTCCAGCGGAACGATGTGCCCGTCGTAGATATATCCGGACATGGCAAAGTAGCCGCCGAAGGAGAGATCCGGGCAATCCGCGGTGCCGTAGGTATCCGGGATATTCGCCTGATAATCCGTCTGCTCAAAGTTATTGACCTGATCTCCGCGGAGCTTTACGTCATACTTCTCATACTGGGCGGCGAACTTATCCCAGGCCAGCTTGAGAAAGTCACTCGTTTTCTGAACTTCCGGATTGGCCACGCAGTCCCCCGTCAGGACGGGAACATTGATAAAGATCTCCACGGATTCCTTTTTCGGCTTTCCGCAGCCGGCAAGGACTCCTGCGGCAAGAACAAGCGCCAGAAGGATAGCAATAAACTTTTTCATGATCGTGCTCTCTTTCATTTATCTCAATCATTTAGCGATTTATATAACTATTCATTATAAATTATAGCATACAATTTCTGCTCTGGCAAAGCCATTTTTACAGAAAAACGAGAAAAAAAGGAGCCTGATGCCGGCTATGCGTAATCCCATCATTAATTGCAGTTCCCTGTTATTTTCCGGTGTGATATAATATAAAAAACTTTGCCAAACAGTTCCCGTTCTTCGTAATACAGGTGACTGTCGCGAATCCGGAGCTTCGTCTGGATGTTGGAAGTGTCGCCAAAGGATACGCGGTAACGGAAGTCTGCCGAACCGCTCCTTGATGCCGGGCTCTTTCTGGAGGAGCGTAACGGTGTTCTGTGACGATTCAGGTATTGCGGATGCTCTGTCTACCTCGCTTTTCCTGATGTCAAAGGAAGAGGGTGAAGCGCTTCTCACGAGAAATGGAGCGGAGGCTTTCTGGATTGGAGCGGACGGACAGGAATATATGACCAAAGGTCTCAGGGAAATTCAAAGAACATGACACGGATGGAACATGTAAGTACAACAAATAAATCTAACCAAGGAAAGGAAAGGGAATAAATGAAAAACAGAATTCTGTCTGCAATCTTGTGTGTGATGCTTCTGTTCGGTCTCTGCGCGTGTGACGTTAGGGATGACCGCCTCAATGACGTAATCGTTCTGTTCACCAATGACGTTCATTGCGGAATTGACGATGAAATTGGTTACGAGGGACTTTCCGCTTATAAAAAGGAGATGTGCGAAAAATACCGCTACGTCGTGCTGGCGGACTGCGGAGATTTTGCGCAGGGAGGCTATGAGGGAACCGTTTCCAACGGGGAATTCATCGTCGAGCTGATGAATACGGTCGGCTATGATTTCGCCATCTTCGGCAACCATGAGTTTGACTACGGGATTGAACAGCTCAAAAAGAACGTCAGTCTCTCCAACGCACAGTTTCTCAACTGCAACCTTTTCTATACCGGAAAAGGGGAGGATTGGTTGAGTGAGTCTACCAAGCCCTATGAGATCATGACTTACGGGGATATCAAGGTCGCGTTCATCGGTGTTTCCACGCCCAACACGATCTCCATGTCCACGCCTGCCCGCTTTATGGAGGATGGGAAAACCGTCTATGATTTCAGCGGGGAAAACGGTGGTCAGTATTTCTATGACCTCGTGCAAAAAAACGTGGACGAATGTCTGAAAAAAGGCGTGGATTTCGTGGTGGTTCTTTCTCACCTCGGAATAGGCGTCGATATGGACAGTCCATTCACCTCGATTGAATTGATTGCGAATACGACCGGAATCGATGTTGTCCTCGACGCGCATTCCCACGTGGAGGCATCCTGCTGGGTGCTGGAAAACAAAGAGGGAGAGGATGTCCTCGTTTCCTCCACCGGCACCAAGCTCGATAATATCGGCAAGCTCGTTCTCTCCGAGGATGGCACGGCGGCGGTCGGCTACATCGACTATTACAAAAAGAAAGACCCCGTGCTGACCGAAAAGATTGCAGACATCCGCAAGGAGTTTGAAGAACAGCTGGGAACCGTAGTCGCGCATTTGGACGAGCCACTTTCTTGCTATGATGCGAACGGTATCTGGATGGTGCGCTGCAGAGAGATTGCTCTCGGCGATTTTGTAGCGGATGCTTACAGGATCATAGGCGGTGCCGATATCGGAATCTGTAACGCGGGCGGAATCCGCGCGGATCTGAACAGCGGGGACATCACCTATCGGGATCTCATCGCAGTCAACCCGTTCGGGAACGCCTTGTGCGTGGTCAAGGTCACGGGGGCCGAGATCCTTGATATGCTGGAATATTTTTATCGCCATGTCCAAAGTGACTATAAGAAAGACGGAAAACCTGTCGGTGAGGACGGAAGCTTCCAGCAGGTTTCAGGGCTGAAATTTACGATTGACACATCTATTCCTTCTCCGGTACAGGTGGATGAAACCGATTCACTTACCGGTATTTCCGGTGCACGCCGCATTTCCGATGTGATGGTGCTGAAGGACGGGAACTATACGCCCATTGATCCCGATGCCACGTATACGCTTGCGTCGCACGATTACACCATCAAAAACGGAGGAAGCGGGATGCTCTATTTCCTTGCGGATCACGAGCTTGTAATCGACGAGTCCATTTCCGATTATCAGGTGCTGATCGACTATATCAATCTGCTTGACGGCAATCTTTCTCAGTATCGGACGGTCGATCAGAGAATCACCGTGAAATAACCCCAGACCAACGAATGATGCCGAGACCCATGCCTTGGCAGAATACGGGGCAGGGTAAAAGGAAAAACACCCGCCGTAAGGTTTTTACTGCTCACCTGACAACATACCAGGCTGCAGATGAAGCCGAACGACGGGTGGCTTAATATAACGCTTTACAGCGATAAACTCATGACGGATCTTCTTTTTTATCTGCGCTAATTTTTTACAATATATATAACTTGAGTCTAATAGAACGCTGATTTCATTTCTCATAAATAAAACGCCGTTTTCGTGATATCCAGCTTTTCCTTTACTCTGGGCTTCGGTTCCGGTCTTTCCATTTCCCGGCTGATCCAGGCCATAATGAGATTGACGATCTTTTGCTGCGCGCTTTCACTCAGATCAATATTCTGCGGCACCTTATACCATTTCTCGAGACACTTCCGGCAGCAGCAGGCCGTAGCGTGCTGGGCAACAAAGACGGGATGACCGTTGTACGGCGTCTGAGAGCCGTCATTGACCGGATGGGCGGGAGCGAGCCGGGAAGCGATCAGACTCACCGCATGCCTGCGGATCGTAACCATGCCCTTGTCCTTCACGTAGATTCTTTCCATCATTGTCAGACGGAACTTCGAGCGGAATTTCGACTTATCCAGTTTGGCAAGGGCTTCCTTAATGGTCTGCACAGCCGCGCCCCTTTCTTTCAGATATTCTCGTTTTCAGATATTATAGAATAATAAACTTTGCATCAGGCGCACTGCATTGCCGGGGCAAGCAGCCGGATTCCTTTCTCATACTCCGCTCTGGAGATCGCACCCTTTGACAGGAAGGTCTCCAGAAGATCCCGCTGATTCTGATAAAGGCTCTGCACAGTTGGCCTTGCGTTCTGCTGATTTTTTGCTTCCTCGATAAGTTTCATGAAATTTTCCTCCCAAATTTTTTGTTTATCTGTATCAGATTATAAATCATAGGGTGTCCGGTTTATGGGACAGTTACTGTCCTCTTTATCGGACACTCTATATTTTATAATCAGGTCATCGAACGAAAAAATTTAGGAAAATCGGTTTGGGAGGGACTTTTTCATGCTTACTCTGATCACAATGGCACTCTTTATCACGGCAGTTATTACCGGGAATACCTCTTTATCCTATGCACTGATGATCTGGTTTCTGATCGTCGGTCTGAAAAGCATCACCTATATTCTCCGCTGGAATAAAAAGAAAAATACCCGGCGTAAGGCTACTACTGCTCACCTGGCTGTGTGCCAAGCTGCAGATGAAGCCGAACGACGGGTAGCATAAATTGATGATATTTATATTTGAGCTTGACTCAAGCTCTCTTTATAAAGGAGATGTACAATGATAAAATTCTGTATTCTGCTTATCCTTCTGTTTCTTGCGATCAATGTAATATGTATTCCGTTTGCAATACGCGATACTCAAACTTCAAAGGTATCCGAACGCAGCAAAGCTTTTAAGCATTCCGATCTTTACTGCAGTGATCTGAATTTCTGAATCTTTACGGTAAAAGTTTTACAGCGATAAACTCGTAATTAGAGTCTATCGCTGTAATTATTTGAGGTTATTTCAGCTTTTCATACATTCAAGTGTACTGAACTATCAGTATCTTCTTTCCTGTAATAAAAGCCTATACTCGGTCTTCTGTTTTTATTTGATTTGAATAATTATTCAGGGAGATGCTCAAAGGTCTTCATCTCTGCACCGTAGGTATCAATGTTCTCAGGTGTAACCATCAGAAGTGCAGCAGGATTCTCACGATTTTCAGGGTTGCGTCCCTCTACAACATGCTCATGGAGCCATACTGCGGACTGATAGCCATATGCCCAGAAGGAAACAGCGACTGTACCATCACACTTGCCCTCGCGGATAAGGTCAAGAGTAACATCGAGGTCATCAACTCCAAGGATTATAAGATCATCAGTAATTCCCTTTTCATCTGCAGCTTTGCAGCATGCCTGTGCAGCTTCTGCACAGCAATTGAGACATACATTAATTTCAGGATATGTATTGAAGGTGTTTTCCCACTCAGTAACACCCTTTGCGGTGTCAGAATTAATAAGGGTAAGATTAACTCTCTCATATCCGCCGGGATGCTTGGAGAAGACTTCATCAACAGCATCAACTTCTGCCTTATCAACCTCAGTTGCAAGAACAGATTTCTGAATAGAAAGAACTATTTTTTCGTCCTGGCCGATCTGCTTGCAAACTTCTTCATAGAAGAGTTCTGCTTCCTTCTTCATGTCTTTTCCAACGAAAGCAAACGTGCCGCCGGATGCCTTATTATCGCCATCGACAAACATAATGGTAACACCGTCTTCAACAGCTCTGTCAACTGCTTCGCCAGGCATAAGGCCCTGAGTAAGGACACCCTTTGCACCCTGAGCAATAGCAATGTCAAGAAGATTTGCCATTTCTTCCGGAGAAACAGTCGTAGGGCCAACAACTTCTCCATTCCAGCCGTTATCTTCTATTGCCTCAAGGAAGGCATTATGGGCAATATCCCAAACTGCATTTCCCAGAAGAGGGGAAACAAATACAAGATACGGTTCCTCTGCTTCAGCTGCGGAAGCACTTACACACATTGCGAGAACCATTACCAGTGCAAGAACAAGTGCCAGAAATTTTTTCATTTTGCGTTTTGTATATTCTATTATAGAATATACTTCTCCTTTAAAGTGACTATGCTTAATGTATTAAACAGAAAATGAGGATTAATCTGTGCCTGAAGGTTTCTGAATCTTAGCTTTGAAATATTGTTTTGAGCAATCAGATTTTCTTCCTGAAGTCTGGCATTCTCCGACATTGTGCTCATTGTATGATTAATTCGTTCTGCCATTTCTGAAAACGAACGATTAAGTGAATTGATTTCCTTCGTATAACCCTCAGTAGGTAATAATACATATCCGTTATTACCATAAAACTGCACATTCTTTTCAAGGTCAACAATCGGATTAATAATTAGTTTCTTCATAAAAACAAATGAAAAAATAATCATCATCACTGATACCAGGAAAAAAACAGTTGTTAAATTATTCATTGTTTTTTTTATTCGATTTACAGTATCCATTTGTTGAATTGAATAGTATTATATATCATGTGTCAACATTTCAGGGAATAAATATAGGGAATTGTTTAACGCCCGTTGTAAGACTTCTACTGCTATCTTGTAATCATGCTGATCAGCAGATGAAGCCGAACGACGGGCGAATTATTATTTATTGCTGTATATCGTTTCTGTTTACTGTTTATATGCGTCTGATCCCCAGATTTACTGCAAATTTTACTGCAAAAAAGGCTGTTTTTTGAGCCTCACAAGCGTCTTAAGCGGGCGTCAAATGGCTGAAATTTCAGAATTTGCATTTTCAGATATTGCAACATTTTTTTCGTTTTTATGATGAAAAGTGCTGATTTTCGTGAAAAAGTGCAAGAAAAAGCTCTGAATCGGATTGATTCAGAGCTGTCTCTTTGAAGTGGGGGAAGATGGATTCGAACCATCGAAGGCATTGCCAGCAGATTTACAGTCTGTCCCCTTTGGCCACTCGGGAATTCCCCCATATTAACTTCTGGAGCTGGTGGACGGACTCGAACCCCCGACCTGCTGATTACAAATCAGCTGCTCTACCGACTGAGCTACACCAGCACAAATCACCAGCTCGATAATAATACCAAATCAGCAGCCCAATGTCAACAACTTTTTTCAAGAAATCTGATTTTTTTATTTCAGGCACAGCCCGTATTACGGACTGTGCCTGTGCGCAAAAGAATGTGACGATAGAATTATCTTAACGCCCACCAGACAGCATATTCGCCAGGCTGAGACCGGGCTGCGACGTCATATCATCGACATTTACGGTATCTTCATACTCGAAGATTACGGAATCTCCCTCGGAAAGCCCTGAGAGGATCTCCACGTTTTCTCCGTCCGATGCACCGGTAGTAACCGTTACCGAGCCTGTAAGAACCTTCTCTTTTTCGTCATAACCGGTATAAACCATTGTCTTTGTTCCCTGCTCATACAGCGCCTTTGCCGGAACAGAAAGAACATTATTCTTTGTTGCGATCGTGATCAGCGTCGAAGCATTCATTCCTGCGAGAAGATCATTATCCATATCCATTGTAACCGTGGCACCGAATTTCGTCTGACCGCCGTCGTTGAGCGTTGCTTCCGAATTGATCTTTGTTACGGTTCCGAAATAGGCTCTGCCGGGAAGAGCGTCGATCGTAATCTGAGCCTCCTGGCCGAGCGCAGCCGAAAGAATATCCAACTCATCGATCGTGATATCAATGCTGAGCGTTGCCTGGGGAGTAACCGTCATGATAACTTCGCCATCCAGAGGATACATATCGAAGTCGTCTTCCTCTTCTCCTGTTCCGGAGGCTCCCATACCGCCAAAACCGCCCATCATGCCCATCATTGACTTCATCATATCCTGCAGTTTGCTCATCATTTCCTGCTGGATCTGCTGATACGCCCGAATCAGCGCATTTGCATCTATGCCGACGATATTGTAGCTGGTACCGCCGTCCGGAGTGTAGGCAATTACACTGCCGCCATTAAATTTAACCTTATCTGTTACGTCTTCCCCGTCTCTTTCAAATTTGATCGTTCCGGATTTATCTAAATCAACGCTTAAATTCACCTGTTCTCCATCAGGAAGATTGATGCCTCCGATCCCGCCGAAGCCACCGCCTCCTCCGGGGAATCCGCCAGTCCCGCCGCCGGGAATATTTGCGATCTTATCTGCCGGGATCGTATCCTGTTTTTCGCCGGTATACGTCAGAGAAGTGACCGTCAGGACCTTTTCCCCGTCAGATACCGAAGCTGCGGGTGCAGCGGAGATCGGAGCTTCTCCGGCAGGAGGCTGCGGTCTTTCAGAATCGCTGAAATTCTCCGGGCTGAAATTTTCAGGCATATTTCCCGGCTCAAAGCCTTCAGGCATATTTCCCGGCTCGAAACCCTCCGGAAAGCTTCCTGAGCCAAAGCCCGCCGGCATGTTCTCAAAATCAAACGGGAATCCGCTTCCCGGGTTGTTCTTTCGTTCCGATTCCTCAAGCTCAGTAAGCTTATCAACCAGCTCCGGATCGCTCACAGACTGGACCTTTTTCACCTTCTCCTTATCGATTCCGTCAATAAGGCCGTCACAGGGAGCGCAGATTGCTCCCGTCTCATACATACTGAAAAGATCCTCCATCAGCTCTTCATAGTCCTGATGCTGGGCAAGGAGAGTATCGTATTCGGACATCTCCGAAAGGTCATCGAGCCAGATAAAGGTATTATGCGCAAGGACCTGCTGGCCCTCCTGAGCATTTACGAACTGAACCGTTCCGGTAAACGCCTGCGCTTTCCATTCTTCGCCGTCAATCTCAATAATGCCAAGACAGCCGTGCTCCAGCATAACATCCGCGACCCGGTCACCCTTTTTACAATAGATTGCCTTTACCGTTCCGGTTGCGGGAACCATGATATATCTCGTGGCTTCATTGTATTCGAGAGCAAACATTTTCTCTTCCAGATGGTCGATCGTCGCCTGGCAGGTCTTGATTGCCTGCTGAACGGAATCCCGGTCAACCGAGACGAGGGGCTGGCCCTTTACAACCAGCTCTCCGTTTGAAACGAGATAGCCCGTAACATCCACCCCGGATGGGACCTCGATATCCTCGCTGTCCTCCGACGTCAGCGTTCCCGTACCGGAAAGAGTAGTCTCGATATCCTTCCGCCCTGCAACAGCCGTACGGATGGTGGCCTTGTTCTCCTTATTATCTCTGGAATTCTGGATGATCTTCGGCAGCGCAATAATAAACGCAGCGATCAGCAGACAGACAACGGGGAAAATCCATTTTTTCTTTTTCTTCATTGATCAGCCTCCGTAATGCAGAGCGTCGATCGGTTTCATTTTCGCCGCTTTGTTGGCCGGATAGATCCCGAAAACGACACCGATAAAGAAGCAGAATATCACAGAAATGATAACAACTGTTTTATCAAGCTTAAAGTCCATCTCAATACTGGAAACAATGACTGCAGCGATTCTCAGCAGGCTCCAGGAAAAGAAGATTCCGATCGCGCAGCCCATCATACAGAGCACGACAGCTTCCAGAAGGAACTGCCGGAGGATCGTTCCTCTGGTTGCCCCGATTGCCTTTCGGATACCGATCTCACGGGTACGCTCGGTAACAGTAACCAGCATGATGTTCATAATGCCGATTCCGCCGACGATCAGGGAGATTGCCGCGATTCCTCCGAGGAGGATTGACAGGACAGAAGTGATGGAGCTCATGGCGTCTTCCATGATGTCCATGGTGAACATATTGAAGGCGTCTTCATCTTCCTCAAAACGCTCCATGAGAATCTCTTCCATTCGCTTCTGGGTATCTTCCATCAGCCCGCCCTCAGGAGCGCTGGCAACAAAGGTAGTGACATCTTCCTTCACCGTGTTGGAGATCCTCATCAGAGACGTGTAAGGCACATACGCGGTGCAGCTGCTGCTGAAAAGCATGGAAGAAATAATCGAGGTAATAATAGACTCATCCTCAGACAGTACACCGACTACCGTAAACTTCATGCCGTTGAAGGAGATTTCTTCTCCGATACAGTCCGTATAGCCGATCAGCTTGGTAGCCGCCTTGTTGTTCAGGACACAGACTCTGGTATGGTTGTCGATATCCGACTGCTTGAGGAAACGGCCGAGAGAGATCTTCAGTCCTTCAATGTTATAGTAGTTCGGCGTTGTTCCGTAAACCGTAAAGCTCTGATTTTCCGAGCCGTATTTGCCGGTAACAGTTGCCGTAGCGTAAGGTGCCAGCAGGCCGATCTTCTCCTCTTCCTCCTGCCATTTATTCAGCTGATCAAATGTGACCGCGTTTCCCTTGTCATCCGAGATCGACACCGTGACCATATCCGAGGCCAGAGACTGAACCGCGTTGGTGACGGATGAAGTGGCGCCGTTGACCAGACTGACCAGGACGACCAATGCGATAACGCCGATGATAATGCCGAGCATCGTCAGGATTGAACGGAGCTTATTGGAATAAATGCTCCGGAGAGCCATTTTCAGGGCAAGAATCATACCTTCACCTCCGAAAGCTTTCCGTCCAGAATGTGGATCACTCGTTTTGCCTGGCAGGCAACATCATTGTCGTGCGTGATGAGAACGATCGTATTCCCCTGCTCGTGCAGCTCGTGAAACATATCCATAATCTCTCTGGTAGTACGGGAGTCCAGGTTTCCGGTCGGCTCGTCCGCCAGGATCAGAGAAGGGTTCGTTACGAGAGCCCGGGCAATGGCAACGCGCTGCTGCTGTCCGCCGGAAAGCTCGGTCGGCAGGTGCTTTGATCTTTTGGCAAGGCCGACCTTGTCCAGCGCTTCAGCGACCCGCTTTCTGCGCTCGCTTGCCTTGATCCCTCTGTAGATCAGCGGCAGCTCAACATTCTCCTCCGCGGAGAGTTTGGCGATCAGGTTGAAGTTCTGAAAAACGAATCCGATCTTTTCATTCCGGACTTTGGCAAGCTCATTTTCCGAATAATCTTCGATCGGAATGCCGTCAAGCAGATACAGCCCCGCATCCGCCGTATCCAGACATCCGATAATATTCATCAGCGTGGATTTTCCGCTTCCGGAAGGCCCGATGACGCTGACGAATTCATGCGGATAAATATGCATGCTCGCATGGTCCAGCGCATGAACACGCTCATCGCCAATCTGATATACCTTTGTAACATCATGTAAATCGATCATAATGCCAGTATTCCTTTCTCAGAAGCGATCAGCGCCTGCCGCCGGAACCGCCCGGTCTTCCGCCGGAGGGCATTCCGCCGCCCATACCGAAGCCGAACATATCTTTTTCCGTCTCGACATAGTAAACGACATCACCCTCCTGCAGGCCATCGGTGATCTCAACGTAGCTGGTGTTGGAAATACCGGCTTCGACCTTTACGATACCGCCGAACTCGGCAAGCTCCGGATCATAGGAAGTATAGACATAGGAGGTTGAACTGGTCTGATGGAGCGCATCGACCGGAATAATGATGGCATTATCCACGCCCTGGATCCGGACGACCGCTTTTGCCGTCATTCCTGGCAGCATTCTTTCATCCTTCTTCATGGAGATCACTGCGGAATAGCGCGTCACGCCGGAAGCGCTGTTGGCTGTCTTGTCAATTTCCGTAAGGATCCCGGAGAAGGTGTCATCTCCGATCGAATTGACGGAAACCGTCGCCGTCTGCCCGACTTCAAGAGAAAGAATATGGGACTCGTCAACACTGATGGAGACCTCCATCAGCTCGTCCGGAGAAAGCTTAATTACGTCTGTCTTTCCCTCTTCGGTAGCCGTTGTCTCGGTATCCGTTGAAGTGGTGGAAGCAGCACCCATGCTGGCAGCTGCGCCCATTCCGGCAAATGACGACATCATTGAGACGCCCATTCCGGCATAGGAGGATGACGAGGATGATGAGGAAGAGGTATCCTTCGGGGTATCTCCGTCATCATAAATTACCTTGCCGACAGAGCCGGAGAAAGGAGCGAGCAGAGCGCCGTCTTTGTTCAGCTGCATCAGCTCCAGAAGCGTCTCTTCCTTATCTGCTCTTTCCACGATCAGGCTTTCGTAGGTGGCGCTGAAATTCGTTTCATCCAAAATATAGATCACATCGCCTTTGCTGACCGGCTGGTTCAGGGAGGCGTTCACATAGGATATTCTTCCCGCGATACCGGTAATGCGCATCGGCTTATGAACATAAAGCTTTCCACTGCCGAGGGGGAGGCCGTCTTCCGTTTCCACGGTAACCAGCTCATCCAGAGCCGGACCGTTATCCGTAACCAGAACAACAGCTTTTCCGGCGAGGATGCTTTCGACCTCGCCGGTAATTTCTTTCTTTTCCTCGTTTCCGCGGATCACTTTCACCTTATCATGCAGGCTGAGCCCCGCGCTGTCGATATCCACCGCCATATAGCCGTCAAGAGAGAGCAGCGCAAGTGCGCCGTTTTCATACATACAGTCGGAAACATAAACGCCGGGTGTTCCGTACAGAGCCTTGATCCTGCCCTTCACGCCGGTCACGACATGAACGTCAATCGTCTCGGTGGCCGCGTCATAGATCTGCTCGTCCAGCTCCTCAATCTCGCCCTGAACTGTTGCAATGGCGCTGCGAACCGTTGCCATATCCAGCTTAGCGATGATATCCCCTTTTTCCAGCTTGTCATTGACCTCAACAACGACATCATCGATCTCCACGCTGTCCGGAACACGGATATACTCCTCGTCCACATTGGAAAGCGTTCCGGAGCCGGAAACCGTCGTGCTGATGCTGCCGACCGTCGCCGCATACGTGGTCACGTCCTCCAGATTGCTGACGGAATTGACCTGAACCTTATGGCGCAGATACGATACGCCGTAAAAGCCGGCGCCGAAAAGGATAAGAAGAATAATCACAACTGTCCGGATAATACGGTTTCTCTTTTTCCTTTTCTTTTTCTCTATTGACTTGAAAAGAGCTTCATCCCGCAGAGCCTTCTGCGCATCTTCAGCCGGATCCGCCGCAGGAGCATTCGGCGTAGAATCTCCCGCTTCAGAGATCACTTCATCCAGAATTCCGCGGATATTATTCTGTTCACTGTTGTTTTCGCTCATGGTCTCTCCTCATTTTATACGATATTTTGAATAGTATACCATAAATACCATCGTAATCTTCATGGAATTACAAACTAATTATGAACATAATGTGAATAATAAATCAGTTTTCTGAAATCAAGCTGAAAGGTCTGCACAAAAAAATTCCTCCGCCGAGCTTTCTCAGCGGAGGGATTCAAACAATTCTGAATTACTTCAGGGATTTCATAGTTTTTTGCAGGCGCCAGAGCAGCTTTTTCCAACAATAATTCTACTCAGGGTCTTCCGCCAGAGGGTCCTCCGGAAGGTCTTCCGCCTCCCGGACCGCCGGAAAGTCCGAAGCTGTCAAAAAGTCCCGCACCTGATCCGGCTGACATGGTATCGATATCGATCGTATCATAATATTCATACTTCACCGTATCATTTTCGGAAAGTCCGGAAACGATCTCCGCATACTCTCCGTCAGAAGCTCCTGTTGTTACTTCCGTACGGTTCAGGAGCTCTCCTTTCTTTTCGTCATAACCGGTATAAACGTAGGTCTTTCCATCTTCCTCGCTAAGCGCTTTGATCGGAATAGCCAGAACATTTTCCTTCGAGCCGACGATAATCATCGTCGAAGCATTCATTCCTGCAAGAAGATTATCCTTTTTCTCGATAGTGACCGTTGCGGAAAACTTTGTCTGTCCGCCGGTGTTGACGCTCGCGGCTGAATTTACCGATGTTACAGTTCCCTCATACGATTTTCCCGGGACAGCATCAATCGTAACAATTGCTTCCTGACCGACATGCACATCCAGGAAATCCAGCTCATCTATGGTAATTTCAATGCTGAGAGTTTCATTCGGAATCACGGACATGATCACGGTTTCTTCCGACGGATACATCTCAAAGCTCTCTTCATCCGTTTCGGATGACGACGAGCCGAAGCCACCCATTCCGCCGCCCATTGCTGCGGTTTCTTCCGGTGACGGGCCCGCAGA
>JAUNQI010000007.1:29577-97350 GCA_030536255.1 Eubacteriales bacterium
CGCCGCCCATTCCGCCGCCCATGAAGCTACCTTTTCCTCCCATGTCCGGCATATCTCCCCAGTCACCGTTCTGGCCGGGCTTTTTCTGGGGATCCTGTCCGGAGCCGGAGTCCTGCATCTCATAGACAGCTGTATATTTCAGATCTTTCGGTCCCTCCTCGTCCGGATCATCCGGATCTGAGCTCGACTCGATGAACAGATATTTTTTCCCGTCCTGCGGAGCGAAGCTTCCCATATCCACAATATCATTATCGGTGAAATAGGTATTGCCGCCGATCGTGACCATACCGTTGCGGACTTCGCCTTCCACATAATCTCCGTTTGCCACCGGCTTTGCAGAGATCACCGTATTCTTTTCCCCTTCATAGACAGCTGACGTGACACGAATGATCTTCATTCCGTCAGAAACAGCGGCAGCGCTTTCCGCCGGAACAGGCTGCTGATCGGTTTTCTCATTCTCTCCGGAGCCGAAGCTGAATCCTTCGGGCATCTGCGGCATAGAATCTGAGCTGAACCCTTCGGGCATTTGCGGCATAGAGTCCGGGCTGAAGCCTTCGGGCATCTCCGGGAACTCTCCGTTCTCAGACTGAGCCGGGAAGTTCGGTCTCGGGCGCTCCGTATTCTTTTCCTGTTCCTCAAGCTCCGACAGCTTTCCGAGGATCTCTTTATTCTCCGCGTCCCGATCCGTCTTTTCATCATCCTCCGTGATTCCGTCGATAATTCCGTCTCCCGGAGAAAAGATTGCTTCATTCTCATACATGGAAGCCAGCTGTTCCATGATTTTTACATATTTTTTATGCTCTTCAAGAAGCGTATCGTATTCCGACGTCTCTTCAATATCATCCAGCCAGATAAAGGTGTTGTTATGGTATACGGTCGCCCCTTCCGTTGCATTGATGAATTTTACCGTACCGTTGAACGCCTGCGCTTTCCACTCTTCCCCGTTGATCTCAATCACTCCGAGACAGCCGTATTCCAGCATGACGTCAGCGACCTTATCTCCGGGTTTGCAGTATATGGCTTTTACTGTTCCCGTATCCGGAACCATAATATATCTCGTAGACTGATGGTACTCCAGTGCGAACATCTGTTCTTCCAGATAATCGATCGTCTCCTGGCAGGCTGAGATTGCTTCCTGCACGGATACGGGATCGACTTTGGCAAGCTCCTGACCCTTTTTGACGATATCGCCGTTGGAAACGAGATATTCCGTTATCTCAACACCTGACGGAAGCTCCACATCAAGATCGTCCTGAGAAATAAGCGTCCCTGTTCCGGAAAGCGTGGAAGCGATCTCCTGGCGCTCGGCCTTTGCCGTGCGGATACTTGCTTCTTTCTCAACATCTTTTCTTGATCTGCTCAGATATACAGGGAGAGCGGACAATGCTGTAATGACCAGCACAAGAAGTAACGTGGAAAACCATTTATTCTTTTTCTTCATTGATCACCCTCCATAATGCAGCGCATCGATCGGTTTCATTTTCGCAGCCTTGTTCGCCGGATAGATTCCGAATACGACACCGATAAAGAAGCAGAAAATTACAGAGATCAGCACAACTGTTCCATTCAGAGAAAAACTCATGGATATCCCGGAAACGATTCCCGCAGCGATCTGAAGGATCAGCCAGGACAGATAGATCCCGATCCCGCAGCCCAGCATACACAGGACGACCGCTTCCAGCAGGAACTGACGAAGAATCGTACCGCGGCTCGCGCCGATGGCTTTTCTTATTCCGATCTCTCTGGTACGCTCCGTAACAGTTACAAGCATAATGTTCATGATGCCGATACCGCCGACGATCAGAGAAATCGCTGCGATTCCTCCAAGCAGGATGGAAAGGACGGAAGTAATGGAGCTCATGGCATCCTCCATTACATCCATGGCGGAAACGCTGAAAGCGTCGCTGTCATCTTCAAACCGTTCCAGCAGCAGTTCTTCCATTCGCTTTTCCGTGTCATCGACACTGACGCCTTCCGGCGTGCTGAGCACAAACGTCGTCACATCATCCGTTACGGAAGTGGAAATCCGCATCAGCGTCGTATACGGGATATAGGCGGTATAACTGTCATTCATCATCGATGTCATGATGGATTCATTTTCCGAAAGGACACCGACAACGGTAAATTTCATTCCGTTGAGGGAGATCTCTTCTCCGATACAGTCCTCATAACCGATCAGCTCCGTTGCCGCGCCGTAATTCAGCACGCAGATTCTGGAGTGGCTGTCCACATCCGTCTGCTTGATGAAACGGCCCAGGGAGAGCATAAGCCCTTCAACATCGTAATAGTACGGCGTGGTTCCGTAGACCGTGAAGGTCGCATTGTTCGAGCCGTATTTTCCCGTTACGGAAGCCGATGCGTACGGAGCACAAATACCGATACTGTCTTCAGTCTTCTGCCATTCATCCAGAAGTTCAAACGTAATGGGACTTCCCTTATCGTCGGAAATCGTAACTGTAATCATATCCGAGCCGAGGGATGACACCGCATCCGTGACGGATGAAGTGGCGCCGTTGACAAGACTGACCAGAACGACCAGTGCCATTACGCCGATGATAATACCGAGCATCGTCAGGATAGAACGGAGCTTATTGGAATAAATGCTCCGGAGAGCCATTTTCAGGGCAAGAATCATACCTTCACCTCCGAAAGCTTTCCGTCCAGAATGTGGATCACTCGTTTTGCCTGGCAGGCAACATCATTGTCGTGCGTGATGAGAACGATCGTATTCCCCTGCTCGTGCAGCTCGTGAAACATATCCATAATCTCTCTGGTAGTACGGGAGTCCAGGTTTCCGGTCGGCTCGTCCGCCAGGATCAGAGAAGGGTTCGTTACGAGAGCCCGGGCAATGGCAACGCGCTGCTGCTGTCCGCCGGAAAGCTCGGTCGGCAGGTGCTTTGATCTTTTGGCAAGGCCGACCTTGTCCAGTGCTTCCGTGACCCGTTTTCTGCGCTCGCTTGCCTTGATTCCCCGGTAGATCAGCGGAAGCTCAACATTCTCCTCCGCGGAGAGCTTGGCGATCAGATTAAAGTTCTGAAAAACGAATCCGATCTTTTCGTTTCGCACTTTGGCAAGCTCATTTTCCGAGTAATCTTCGATCGGAATGCCGTCCAGCAGATACAGCCCCGCATCCGCCGTATCCAGACATCCGATAATATTCATCAGGGTCGACTTTCCGCTTCCGGAAGGCCCGATAATGCTGACGAACTCATGAGGATAGATATGCATACTGGCATGATCCAGCGCATGAACACGCTCATCGCCGATCTGATAAACCTTCGTTACATCATGAAGATCGATCATCTGCCGAATCCTCCCGGCATACCGCCGCCCATTCCGCCGCCGGAAGGCATTCCGCTTGGCATACCGCCGCCCATTCCACCGCCGGAAGGCATACCACCGCTGAAGTCAGGCATACCGCCGCCGAAGCCGCCAAAGCCTCCGAAGCTGTTATCTTCTGCTTCCACATAGTAAACGGTATCTCCCTCATTCAGGCCGCTGACGATCTCAACATAGCTGCTGTTGGAGATTCCCGCCTCGACTTTGACAAGACCGCCGTATTCTCCGATTTCCTCATCATAACTGGTATATACATACGACGTGGAGCTTGTCTGATGGAGTGCATCCACAGGAATGATAATGGCATCATCTACACCCTGAATCCGTACAACAACTTTTGCACGCATTCCCGGAATCATCTGCTCGCTTTTCTTCAGGCTTATATTTGCCGAATAACGGGTGACTCCGGAGGAGCTGGTCGCTGTTTTATTGATCTCCGTGACCAGACCGGAATAGGATTCGTCTCCGATCGAGCTCACGGTAATCGTTGCAGTCTGCCCTACCTCCAGAGAGAGAATATTCGACTCGTCAACGCTGATGGAGACCTCCATCAGCTCGTCCGGAGACAGCGTAACGACATCCGTCTCCTCGCCTTCGGCTCCTGTCATTGTTCCGGACACTGTGGAGGACACTGTGGACGTGGTTGATGAAGTCGTCGTAGTACCCGTCGAGGAAGATTCCTCATCGGTATAGAGGACGGAACCCACAGAGCCGGAAAACGGAGCAAGCAGAGCACCGTCTTTATTCAGCTGCATCAGTTCCAGAAGCAGATCCTGCTTTTCTTTTCTCTGTTTGATCAGAGCCTCATAGGACGCGCTGTATTCCGTATTGGAGAGGATGAACAGACAGGAACCCTTTTCGACCGCATGGTTGACCTGCGCGGCAACCGTCCCGATTGTTCCGTTGATCCCCGTTACCTTTAATTCCTTATACACATAAAGCTTTGCTTTCCCGATCTCCGCTCCGTCTTCCGTTTTCACCGTGACGGTCTCGTCGATCTCCGGACCGTTATCCGTAACAAGGATCAGCGCAGTGCCGTTGATTACTTTTTCCACACTTCCCGTCAGCTCTTTTTCCGAACCGTCACCGCGAACTACCGTAACCTGATCCCCGGCAGAAAGACGGTCTGTTTCCAGTTCAAGAGCCATATTCCCTCCGAGAGAAATTATCGCAAGGCAGCCGTTCTTATACATGCAGTCCAGAACGGAATCCCCGGCATTTGCATATACTGCCTTGACTCTTCCTCTGACACCGGCGGTAATATAGGTATCCACGGTATCGTCTGCCGCCTCATTAATCTCCGCGTCGATCTCTTCGATCTCGCTCTGAACAGAAGCCATTGTTGTACGGACAGACGGCATATCCAGCTCCGCAAGAACATCTCCTGCTTCGACCTTTTCATTTGCTTCCACAAGCACTTCTTCAATATTCACGCCCGCCGGTACACTGATGGTTTCCTCGCCAACATTCGCCAGCGTTCCGGAGCCGGAAACCGTTGTGCTGATGCTTCCTTTGGTGGCATCATAAGAGAGCACTTCCCCTGCATTGGAAACCGTGCTCTGAATCACCTTTCTTCTGAGGAACGTAAAGCCAAAGAAGCCGCCGATCAGCAGGATCAGAAGAATGATGATCACCGTACGGATCACACGACGCTTCTTTTTCTTTTTCTTCTTTTCAAGAGAACGGAAAAGTGCCTCGTCCCGGAGTGCTTTTTCCGGATCCTCTTCTTTAACGGTCTCCGGCGCATTCGGGGTGGAATCTCCGGCCACCGAGATTACTTCGTCAAGAACTGCTTTTTTCTGTGAATCTGCCATGGTATTTCCTTTCAACAAACTGTTTTAACGGTTACAATATATCCCTCTGTTCTTAAACAGTGCTGAAAACATTTTGAATAAAAAGTGAACATAATATTGTCTCCGGCACAGCCCGCCGTTTTGGGCTGTACCGGAGTGGTTATACATATTTCCGGAAGGACTTGGCCAGTCTGAAGGAACCGTAGGCTTTATCCTCCGCACTGCAGCGGCATCGGGTCCTGAGACATCCGTATCCGGCATTCTGTATTTGTTTCTATCTTATTCCTCTGTACTTAAATCAGAATGAAAAACTTATGTCCGGTCTGTTAATAACCTGTTTCATTTATCCGAAGGCTCTTCCTGAACCGATTGCAGCAGATCTGTCAGAGATTCCACGTCATTCCTGCTGACAAGCACGGTCGGATCCCCGTCGATCAGCGCAACACAGTTTTTACTGTCATACCGGCAGAATTTCAGTTCCGTTTCGGGATAGTTCTCATCGGTACGATGAAATAGCAGACAAACTTCTTCCGCTCCCGGAGCTGTATTCCCGGCATAACCGGATGACATCATGTCTTTTAGACAATCCGCGAAATCTTCTGAAAACGGTATACCGTCCTCCTCATTTTCTGCTTTTCGCTTCCACCTTATCTCGATGTCCGTTTCTCCGTTTTCATCTGCTGCAGTTTCCACAGTTTTTTCAAGCGTAAAGAACTGATCGCCGACGGAAACATCCACAGAAACGACATCCGTGAAATCAAGGGCCAGAACATCCTCCGGCAGAAGCTCCGCTGCCGTTGTATATCTCATCTTATCGGCAAGGCCGGAGCTGATTCGGTAGATCATCCTGGAATCGCCGATTCTCGCATAGTCCCCCGAAACCTTTAATACAAAGCTGCTGGGCTTTTCCCGGATATCAAATATTGTATTTCCATCCGAGTCCTTTTTATCGGTTTCGATCTTTTCCGTTTCCGTATATACAATCGTCACTGTTATTGGGGGTTCCTCCAGACCGGAATTTTTCAGCAGATCATCATCCGCATTCCATTCCACGCAGAGCTCCCGGTTCAGCTGCGTCACGTTCCCGATCAGCGCTGTAGCCAGAGACGTATCCAATGCAATATATTCTGCACCGTCCTTCATAAAATACTCATATTTATCACTGTAAGTGATTCCACTCTCCGGAAGACGGTCGATCTCATACTCTCCGTCCGGCGTTTCCACATGAAAAGAGACAAGATCTGTCATCTGCGGAAGCTGCTCCATCTGAAGGAACTCCATTTGATCTGTACTGAAAGCTTCCCTGACTGACGGATCCACAAGATAAACATTTCCATCCCCTGCAGAGGTATAAACATATCCGTCCAGATCCTGCGTATTTCCGAAGGAAAGCATTTTCCCGTCGAGCGTTATCCTGCATTCCGGTTCCTCAAGACCGTATCCGGACAGATCGGATATTTTTTCTATCGTCTTAACGGATCTCACTTCTTTCAGTTTCCCGAGAAGTGCCTCAACCGTTTCCCCGTCCAGCGGAAATTCCGGTATCTCTGTCATTGTCCATTTATCCGCTGTTTTTGTGAAGGAAAGAATGTCTTCCCCGATCACGATGGACAGCTCCTTCACATTTTCCATATCCGCGGAAAAGATCACTGTCTCTTCAGCAGCATTTTCCTCTTCCGCCTGTTTTTTCCCGGTAATGCTCTTTGCTGCCTGTGTGGCAACGATCATCACGGCAAGGACTGCCGCAAGAATTATCAGTTTTCCGGTTTTTTTCATCTCCGTTTTCTCCTTACCCGGATGTCGATCCCGACAACCATAAATACAGCCGGGATCAGGAATACCATGCACAGCCGAAGCACTGAGGTCTGGCTGCTTGTCAGAGACAGCATGTCATAGGACAGACTCTTGGTGCGGATGGAAATACTGCTCTTTTCCCCGCAGATATAGCTCAGGCAGTTCATAAAGAAGTCTTCGTTTCCACCGGCAACCTGAATATTCGTCATCTCGTCCAGGACAGCAGAACCGGCAATCCAGATGAAGCTGGAGCTCCCGTTATCCGTGGGCGTCTCCGTAATTGCGGAAAGGACAAACTGCCCTTCCGGATCCCCGTCTTCCTTTTCATAGGTGGTCATTTCATATCCGGCGGTCTTTATATAAGCCTCGCCGGAAGTCTGCAGCAGAATCTCCGGAGTCATCCCGTTCTCAGACTCGTCAAGTGAAATGGAATGCGCGATCGGCAGAAGCACATAATAACCGGCGGAGGAAAGAGGCTCCATAATCGTATGACTGCCGAATTCCGGAAGAAGGTAGTATGGCATTCCGTATGCGAAATGATTTGCATTTCCCTCCACGACAATACCTTCCGTTTCTTTCATGCCGAAGGTTTCCGCCAGTGCATTCAGATTGTCTCTGTTCTTTCCGTTTTCAGCCGGATCCGTCACCAGAATAATGCTTCCTCCGCTCTGCGCATAGGAAACCAGAAGTTCTTTCTCCTCCCCGGAGATATCATCCGCCGGGGCAAAGATCAGGACGCAGGACGAATCTTCCGGAACAGCGTTTTCCGTAATCAGCGACAGAGTTTTGATTTCAATATTCTGGGAAGAAATATCCGATTCGGTTGTTGAGGGAAGCGCTTGCTCTCCGTGTCCGGAAAGCAGATACACCGTCGGGACGGTTTCCGTTGTGACAAAGTCGATTGCAGATGTTACCGCATTTTCCCCGGCAAAATTAACGGAATAGTCGCCGGTGGAATAATAGTCGGAATAATCATAGGCATAGAAATCCTCATAACTGACATATTTGCTTCTTGATCCGGATTCCACGACCAGGCTGTTATTGTAGAGCGTTTCCGAAGTGTACTGCTTCGTAAAAGTCGGGGAAACATCCGGATCCACCTTTTCGACACGAATCTTTTTACTCAGGGATTCATACCGGCCGAGGAGCGTACCCACAGCCTCATCCTCTCTTCCCGACTGAACGACCCAGTAAATGCTGATTTCATCTTCCAGAGACGCGACAATACTTTCCGTCTGTGCGGAAAGGGAAAACACTCCGTCTGAGGTCAGATCGATTTTTGTAAAGCTCTCCGGAAGATTTGCGACAAACAGATTGGCAAATACAGCAATGGCAATAACGATCGCAAGCGTTGCAAAGCTATAGCTTCCGGCTCTCAGAGATAACTGTTTCTTTTTCATTCCGCCCATCTCCTTTTATCCAGAGAACGCACTGTCATGCAGATAAATACGGCAGTCACTGAGACAAAAAAGACCAGTGTCCCGATATCCAGAACTCCGTCCAGCATATCGTCAAACCGCGAAAACAGAGAGACTTTCTCCATTACAGACGGGACAAGGCCGCTGAAGCTCTCTCCCGCGAAAACATATGTTGCAAGAATGACAATCAAAAGAACAATAAACAGGGTAAAAGACCACGAGTTATTTTTCGTCATCACACGGAATACCGCGCTGAGGGCAGCCGCTGCTACGACCAGCGCAATCACGGAAGAGGCCGCTGAAGCAGAGACCATTCTCGAAATCGTTACGAGAAAATAATTCAGGAGCATAACGCCGAAGCAGATTCCGGCTGATGCGGCCTGACTTTCCGTAAGAGAAGAAATGAACATACCAACAGAGATCAGAGCGGCTCCGAGGAGGAAAAATCCAAGAAGAGCAGCATAGCTCATTCTGAGATTTACATTTCCATATGCCCGGAGGATCAGCGGATAAGTGCCGATGATCACGACAGGAACAGCGAACAGAATAAGCATGGCAAAGTACTTTCCGAGGACGACATCAGTCATCGTAAGCGGGAGCGAATACAGAAGATTATCCGTTTTCTGCTTTTTCTCTGCTGAGATTACGCGCATGGTAAGGATCGGAACAATGATCATAAATGTAAAGGACATATTCCCGAGAACATATTCAAAGTTTGCATAGCCGGAGGAAAGGCAGATCCCTGTCGTATAAATCCCGGCAAACAGCAGCAGAAACGCTGCGAATATATATCCGGTCAGACCTGTAAAATAGGTTCTGAGTTCATGCTTCAGAATGGCTTTCACTTCTTTCCTCCCCTTCCTTTTTTTCTTCATATTTTCCGTCATCTTTTTGTTCCGTTTCCTCTCCGGGTGCTGAAAACTGCTCCGGATTTTTAATCAGTTCAATAAAGATCTCCTCCAGAGAAGTTTCTCCTGTTTCCGCCGCACGGAAGCGCTCTTTCAGATTTTCCAGCGTATCACAGGCAAGAAGCGTCCCATCGGAAATTACCAATACTTCATCGCACACCGCCTGAACTTCCGAAAGAATATGACTGCTGAGAATTACAGTATGGTCTTCTCCGAGACTTTTGATCAGTTCTCTGATTTCAATAATCTGCAGAGGATCAAGACCTACTGTCGGCTCGTCGAGAATGATATATTTCGGTTTTCCGAGCAGCGCCTGCGCAATTCCGACCCTCTGCCGATAACCTTTGGACAGATTGCAGATTAATCTGTCCGCGACTTCGGTAATTTTTGTTTTTTCCATTACCTCATCGATCTGTAGCGAAATCTCCGGCTTGGGAACACGCTTTGCTTCCGCAACAAAGCGGAGATATTCCCGCGGAGTCCGGTCTGTATAAAGCGGAGGGATCTCCGGAAGATATCCCAGCAGAGCTTTTGCCTTTTCCGGTTCTTCAAAAATATCATATCCACCGATCCGGACAGTTCCTTCCGTAGCGGCCAGACACCCCGTAATCATATTCATGGTTGTGGATTTTCCCGCACCGTTCGGTCCCAGGAAGCCGTAAATATGTCCGTCATTCAAAGTGAAGGACAGATCATTCACAGCAATATGGTTTCCGTATTTTCTGGTAAGATCTCTGACTTCTATCAATTTTCATCATGCCTCTTTTCAATTCAATCACAAAAAAATCCCACGGCAGAAAGCCGCGGGACATCTGCGTTTTCAATTTTATTTTCCGGCGGTGAAAACACGCTGAAGAAAAGAGTAAACAAAATATGAACTTCAGCAGACCGGCAATTCCACAGTAAATATGTTCCAGCCGTCTTTGCTTTCCGCCCGGATCTTTCCCCGATGCTCCTCCGCAACGCTCTGAGCAATGGACAGGCCGAGGCCGTAGCTCTGATTCATCGCACGTGCTTTGTCTGCGCGATAAAACCTTTTGAAGATATTCTTCAATTCTTCCTTCTCAAGCGCATCTCCCTGATTGGAAACGGTAAGAAGACAGCTCCTCTGAGAATTTTTCTTCAGGAGAAGCTTTGTCTCCCCTCCGGGAGATGCATATTTCTGTGCGTTATCCAATAGGATTCCCGTCAGCTGCTTCAGGTGTTCCGGGTCTCCCTTTACCATAATTTCCGGATCGATATCATAAGAAAACGGCATAGCTCGTTCAAAGAAGACCGGCTCAAAGAGCATGGCGGATTCCGACGCGATCTCGCTGAAGGACACACGGACGGGTTCCTTCTTGATGCTTCCGTTGTCGATCCTTGCCAGCTCCAGCAGACTTTCCACCAGTCCCCGCATCTGCCTGGACATGCTGAGGATGCTTCCGCTCAGCTTGTCCTTCTCGGAGCCGGTACATTCCGGAGCGCTCAGCAGCTCCGCATCCGTCATAATCACCGTCAGCGGAGTCTTCAGCTCGTGCGAGGCATCCGCCACAAATTGCTTCTGCTGCTTCCAGGCCTTGTCCACAGGGCTGACCGCCCAGTAGGAAAGAAGGATGCTGATCACAAGAAATGCAAGGAATGCCGCGCTGCCGGTCATGGCAAACATTTTTATCAAATGGCTCAGCGTCGACTGTTCGCTGGAAATGTCCGTAAAGATGATCCGCTGCCCCTTTGGAGTTTCTGCACTGATAAACCGAAGATTATAATCCTTCAGGACGCCGCTCTTATTCTGCACTTCCGCCGTAAGACGAACGAACTCCTTCATTACTTCCTCGTCGGAAAGATCGAAAAAATCTCCCTCCGTCTCTGTGATATTTCCATCCTCATCAACAATAAAACTGAAAAAAGGAAGCCTGACATCCGGAAAATGGTTTCCCGGCGGGCGCATCTGCCGGGGATCACGGACAACCGCTTCCATCATCCGCATGCTTTCCTGCTCCAGATTTCTGCTGGTAGAGACATACAGGAGGCCGAAGATCACGCCAAGCATAATCGTTACGATCGTCATATTGATCAGGACAAACTTCAGGCGAAGTTTTTTCAGCATGATTCGTCTACCTCCAGATGATAGCCCTGCTTGCGGATTGCCTCAATGCGGATGTTCGAACCGATGCTCTGCAGCTTTTTCCGAAGGAAGCCGACGTAAACCTCCACGTGGTTCTCCGTGGCGTTGGATTCAAATCCCCAGACACGGACAAGCAGTACTTCCTTTGAAAGATTTTTCTCCTTTGACTGCAGAAGGAAGCGCATAATGTCAAATTCCCGGTCGCTCAGACGGATACTTTTCTCCCCACAGGACAAGATACAGGTGGAAAGATCCAGAGCGGTATTTCCGTATCGCATTTCATCCACCTGTCCGCCCTGCCGGCGCAGAAGCGCGTTAATGCACGCCAGCAGCTCCCGCGTATCAAATGGCTTCGTCAGATAGTAATCCGCTCCCGCGTTCAGTCCGGTGATCCGGTCCTCCAGATCGGATTTTGCCGTCAGCATCAGAATCGGCGTAGAGCAGCGTTTTGCACGGACTTCTCTTGCCACCTGATAGCCGTCCATCTCCGGCATCATCACATCAAGGATCAGCAGATCATAGATTCCCAGCTCGGCGTATTCCTCTCCGGTTTTTCCGTCATATGCGCATTCCACTTCAAAGCCCTTGCGTTCCAGAAGGATCTTCAGCGAATCCGCCAGCATCTTTTCATCTTCAATAATCAGGATCTTCATAGCTTCCTCCGATTTTTCGATGTTATCATACTATGACAATTTGCTGAAATCAAGCTGAAAGAAATGGTCAAAAAAATTCCTCCGCCGAGGTCTCTCAGCGGAGGAATTCAAACAATATCTTGTGAATTACTTCAGGAATTCAATGATCTCTTCGTAGGTCTTGGAGCTGTTCTTGAAAGCCTTCATCAGCGCTTCCTTTTTGTTCTCGTCCTTAATGGCAGCCTGTGCTGCGGCAAGGCGGGCGATAGGAACGCGGAACGGGCTGCAGGAGACATAGTCAAGACCGGTCTTATGGAAGAACTCAACAGAGGAAGGATCTCCGCCATGCTCACCGCAAACACCGAGGTGAATGTTCGGGCGGGTCTCGCGGCCGAGTCTGCAGGCCATGTCAACCAGCTTACCAACGCCGTTCTGGTCTACGCGGGCGAACGGATCGTTCTCATAGATCTTGGTATCATAGTAAGAGCTAAGGAACTTTCCGGCATCGTCACGAGAGAAGCCGAAGGTCATCTGCGTGAGGTCATTGGTGCCGAAGGAGAAGAACTCTGCTTCCTTCGCCATCTCATCCGCAGTAAGAGCTGCACGGGGGATCTCGATCATCGTTCCGACGAGATACTTCATATTGGAGTTCTTGTGACGGATGATCATGTCAGCGGTTCTGACAACAACGTCCTTTACGTACTTGAGTTCCTTGACTTCGCCGGTAAGCGGGATCATGATTTCAGGAACGATCTCCCACTCGGGATGACGGGTCTGAACAGCGATAGCTGCCTTGATGACAGCGCGGGTCTGCATTTCGGCGATTTCCGGATAGGTAACAGCCAGACGGCATCCGCGGTGACCCATCATGGGGTTGAACTCATGCAGAGAGGAAATGATATCCTTGATCTGCTGAACAGACTTCTTCTGGCTCTTGGCAAGAGCCTTGATGTCTTCCTCTTCGGTGGGAACGAACTCGTGGAGAGGAGGATCGAGGAAACGGATCGTTACGGGCATGCCATGCATTGCTTCGTAAATTCCCTCGAAGTCGGCCTGCTGCATCGGCTCCAGCTTTGCAAGAGCCGTAACGCGCTCTTCAACGGTATCGGAGCAGATCATCTCACGGAAAGCGGCAATTCTGTCGGCATTGAAGAACATATGCTCGGTACGGGTAAGACCGATACCTTCTGCGCCGAGCTCAACTGCCTTGCGGGCGTCTCTCGGCGTATCCGCATTCGTGCGGACCTTCAGGCGGCGATACTTATCCGCCCAGCTCATGATGCGGCCGAATTCACCGGCAATCTTTGCATCGACCGTGGGGATCACGCCATCGTAAATATTACCGGTAGAACCGTCAATGGAAATATAGTCACCCTCATGGAAGGTCTTTCCGGCAAGGGTAAACTGCTTGTTTTCTTCATCCATCTTGATGTCTCCGCAGCCGGAAACACAGCAGGAGCCCATACCACGAGCAACAACAGCAGCATGGGAAGTCATTCCGCCGCGGACAGTAAGAATACCCTGAGCGGCCTTCATACCTTCGATATCCTCAGGAGAGGTCTCGAGACGGACAAGAACGACCTTTTCCTTGCGGGCATTCCATGCCTTTGCGTCTTCCGCGGAGAAGACGATCTTGCCGCAGGCAGCACCGGGGGACGCGCCGAGACCCTTTCCGAGAGGAACCGTCTTCATCAGAACATCTGCATCAAACTGCGGATGGAGAAGCGTATCCAGGTTGCGCGGCTCGATCATGAGAACAGCCTGCTTTTCATCGATCATGCCTTCGTCAACGAGGTCGCAGGCGATCTTGAGAGCTGCCTGAGCGGTACGCTTGCCGTTGCGGCACTGGAGCATATAGAGCTTGCCGTTTTCAACCGTAAACTCCATATCCTGCATGTCATGGTAATGGTTCTCAAGGATCTTGCAGACCTTCTTGAACTGCTTGAATGCCTCGGGGAACTTTTCTTCCATCTGGGTAATGGGCATCGGAGTACGGACACCGGCGACAACATCTTCGCCCTGAGCATTCGTAAGGAACTCGCCCATCAGCTTCTTCTCGCCGGTTGCGGGGTCACGGGTAAACGCAACGCCGGTACCGGAGTTCTCATTCAGGTTTCCGAATACCATCGGCATAACGGAAACGGCAGTACCCCAGGAATAAGGGATATCGTTATCACGGCGGTAAACGTTTGCACGGGGATTATCCCATGAACGGAAAACAGCTTCAATAGCGCCCTTGAGCTGAACGATAGGATCGGACGGGAAATCGGTGCCGATCTGATTCTTGTACTCTGCCTTGAACTGCTCTGCGAGGGTCTTCAGATCCTCAGCCGTGAGCTCAATATCAAAGGTAACGCCCTTGGCGGCCTTCATCTCATCAATAAGCTTTTCAAAGTACTTCTTTCCGACTTCCATAACAACATCGGAATACATCTGGATGAAGCGGCGGTAAGAGTCATAAACAAAACGCTCAAACTTGGGATCCGGGTTGCCCTTGATCATGGAAGCAACAACTTCATCATTCAGGCCGAGGTTGAGGATCGTATCCATCATACCGGGCATGGAAGCTCTCGCGCCGGAACGTACAGAAACCAGGAGAGGATTCTCAAGATCGCCGAACTTCTTGTCATTCAAAAGCTCGATACGCTCAACATAGTCCATAACCTGGGACATAATCTCATCATTTACTCTGCGGCCATCCTCATAATACTGAGTGCAGGCTTCCGTAGTGATCGTAAAGCCCTGAGGAACAGGAAGACCGATATTGGTCATCTCCGCGAGGTTTGCTCCCTTTCCGCCAAGGAGCTCACGCATGTTTGCATTGCCTTCTGAAAACAGATAGACGTACTTTTTGCTCATTTATATATTTTACCTTTCTACATTTTTAGCAAATTACAGAGTAGCACAATCCTCAGTTCTTTTCAACATAAATTTTATCATTTATTCATTTTTTTGAATCTGTCTGTTAAGAAAAGAAGTCTTCAGCTGTTTTCTTTTCCCAGAGCGTCCGCTAAAGCCGCAAACTGAGAAACAGAAAGCTCCTCTCCTCTCACTTTTGGGTCCAGATCAAGCGTCTCCAGCGCGTTTTCCACGTCGGACTTTGACAGCTGCGGAACACCTGACGCCACCGCGTTCACCAGTGTTTTGCGGCGCTGATTGAATGCGGCACGAATCAGCGCAAACATCAGCTTTTCGTCTTTCACTTCCGCCGGAGGAGAAGTCCTGCGCACCAGACGAATGACCGAAGAGGTCACCTTCGGCTGAGGGACAAAGCAGGACGGAGGAACATCAAAAAGGATCTCCGGCTCCGTATACCACTGCAGAAGAATCCCGAAGGAGCTGTAATCCGGGTCTCCGGCTTCGGCGCAGATTCTGCGCGCAACCTCCCGCTGAATCATCACGGTAATGCTCTCAAACAGCCCGGAGGATACCAGCTTCGTAAGCACGGGAGACGTAACATTATACGGAAGATTCGCACAGACCGCCGGCCGAAGTCCGGCAAAGTCATTTTTTACGATTGCTTCCAGATCCTGTTTCAGGACATCCCCGAACACAACAACGGTATTCTCGCAGCCGGCCAGCGTTTCCGAAAGGACCGGCATCAGCGCCTTGTCCAGTTCAACGGACACTACCTTTCCCGCCCGTTTGGAAAGCTGCTCCGTCAGGCAGCCGATTCCCGGGCCAATCTCCAGGACTCCGGTATTCTCGTCCAGCAGAGCGCTGTCGGCGATCTGCTCCGGAACCCAAGCGGCAGTCAGGAAATTCTGCCCCAAAGACTTGGAAAAGCGGAAATTATGTCTGGCCAGAAGCTCTTTGATCTGGCCGTAATCTGTTAACACCATCGGTTCTTCCTGTGCCTTTCTTTCCGATCACTTCAGGATCTTTTCAAAAGCCTGACGGGCCGTATCATGCCCGGGCTCACAGCTGATCTGTATATTCCCGCGGTACCTGTAGCCTCTGTCACGCATCAGGCGCTGCATGGACTTGTTTTTTCTGTGCGTATCCGTCCGGATACAGCGCAGGCCATAGGATCTGCTCACCTCGTCGACACAGCGGAAGAGGTACGAGGAGATCCCCGTTCCTCTGTACTTTGCGCTCACAGCCGCGCGGTGCAGCACGCAGCACTCCATGTCCGGAGTCCACTTGCCGTCGGTTATGGCGTCATAGCTTTCCTCATGCGCGCACGACAGGGTAAAGAACCCCGCCGGCTCTTCCCCGTGGAAGATCAGATAGCATTCTCCCTTTTCAATATCCGACACAAAGTTCTTTGCTTCCGGATAATCCCCCTGCCACTGATCCACTTTTCTTTTTTTCAGGACCGCTCTGGCATCGGCCACAATGGCCATAATGGGATCCAGATCGTCCATCGAAGCTTTTCTGTACGAAAGGGGCTCCGTAAGCTTTATCCGGCTCTCCTCAAAGCTGATCTCCTTCAGCAGCTCCCGGTCTTCCTTTTCCGAAAGATCCAGCCTTGCAAACATATCCGGACGCTTGTCCCGGGTACGGATCAGCTGCTGCTTCCGGCGCCATTTTTCTATTTTGGAATGATCCCCGTTCAGAAGGACCTCCGGAACCTCTCTTCCCTCCCAGACCTCCGGGCGGGTATACTGCGGATATTCCAGAAGACCGTCCCAGTGGCTTTCGCCGGTATAGCACTCTTCATCCGCAAGCACACCGGGAACGAGCCGGCATACGGAATCCGCCACAGCCATTGCCGCGATCTCTCCGCCGGTAAGGACAAAATCTCCGATGGAGATCTCCTCATCGACGCACTCTTCAATGAAGCGTTCATCGATTCCCTCATAATGCCCGCAGACAAGAACGAGATGGTCATAGTTATCTCTGAGACGGCGTGCCTCGGTCTGCGTAAACGGTCTTCCCTGGGGAGACATGTAAATGACCCTAGACCGGAGGTTCTCGCCAGTGCTGTTCTCCCGTGCAGTTGACATAACATGTTCCAGGCATGATTTCAGGGGCTGCGCCATCATCACACATCCCCAGCCGCCGCCATAGGGATAATCATCCACCTGGTTCTGCTTATTCTCCGTAAAATCCCGGATCTGAACACAGTTAATATCCAGAATACCTTTTTTGACAGCCCTGCCGATAATACTCTCATGCAGAACCGCATTCACGGTATCCGGGAAAAGAGTCATAATATCTATACGCATCCTTACATTCCCTCCAGAAGATGAACCCGGATGAGCTCCTGATCCGGATCCACAGACAGGATAAACTCCGGAACAGCAGGGATCAGATACTCTTTTTCTCCGCGGACAACATAGATCGGCTGTGCGGGATTCTCCCAGATATCCTCGAGCGTCCCGATCTGATCTCCGTTATCATCAATGACTTTTGAACCGATAATATCACAGAGGAAGTATCTTCCGGAAGGCAGCTTTGCATCATCTCTGGAAATATAAACGATCTCGTCCCGAAGAGTCATTGCCGCGTTAATGTCCTCAACGCCCTCAAAGCTCACGAGCAGAAAGCTCTTCTGCACAGAAGAAGAGAGAATTTTATATTCTCTCTTCGATCTGCCGACAAACAGGCGATGAAATTTTTTCATGAACACGGGAGAGTCCAGCCATACCTCAACCTTGACCGCTCCGGCGATCCCATGGGTATTCACTATTTTTCCCGCTTCGATAAATTCATTTTTCATATGGCGTTGTCCAATATTATGTATTTTATATTATGTAATCCATATTATGTTTATTGCTTTATGTCTTACGTTTTACGTTTTCTGTATTATGTTAAGCTCAATTCGGTGTGTCAGCGATAAATATCGTTTGTGTCCACAAGGGAAACCTCGATCTCGCTTTCCTCACCGCTGCGCCAGATTGTAAAGAGCATTGTATCCCCCACACTCTTTGTATTTTTCATGTCATTCACCTGGTTCGTATCCACGACCGGAATTCCGTCCACCTTTGTAACGACATCGCCGGGAACGATTCCCTTTTTCTCCGCATCCGAGCCTTCGGAGACTGCGGAAACGTAAAGGCCCTCCGGCATTTCATAATGCAGCGCAACATTCGCGGGGATCTGGCCGACCGTGATCCCGATCGACGGTCTCCCGCGCACCTCACCGAACGAGACGATCGAATTAACGACATTCTTTACCGTTGAGGACGGGATCGCAAAGCCGATCCCTTCAATACTAGAGAAGGTCGACATCATCTTCATGTTTGTAATTCCGATGACCTGACCGTACATATTAAACAGCGGTCCGCCGGAATTTCCCTCGTTCAGGGCGGTATTGGTCTGCATCAGCGTCATGCTCCGCCCGTTATACGTCACGTCTCTGTCGATTGCGGAAATGATACCGTTCGTCAGCGTTCCGGTAAAGGTGTCTCCGAGAGGATTGCCGATGGCGGCGACGCTTTCCCCTACCGTAAGCCCTGCGCTCTCTCCGAAAACCGCAGGATGAAGTCCGGACGCTTCCACCTTCAGAACAGCAAGATCACTGATCGAATCGGCACCGACAAGCTTCGCGTCAAAGGTCTGCCCGGCGGAATCGATCACTTCTGCGGAATCACAGCCGTCGATCACGTGGGTATTTGTAAGAATAAGACCGTCAGCAGTAAGGACGACGCCGGTACCCCAGTTATATCCCGCGGATTCATCCACATATCCTTTTATGGAAACGACCGAATCCGCACATTCGGAATACAGCTCTCCGAGAGAGAGCTCCTTCCCTTTTTCCTGTTCAAGGGAAAGCTCAAAGGAAAGTTCCGACGTGTATTTCTCAATACGGACTTCTGCCGGAACCGTTTCCACCTGAGTAAAAAAGGAATCAAAGAAGTCCGAAAAGCTGTCCGGATAGTCTCCTGCAGGGATTTCAAGAGAAGGATCATATTCCGGTCCTTCCGGAAATGAAGGAGCCGGATTGAAGTCCATGATTCTGGAATACACAAACGCCCCGACAAGCAAAAGAGCAAGGACTGCGCATCCGATCAAACGGATGCTTTGCCTTTTCTTATCTTTTCGGGGCAGATCCGCCGTCCCGTATTCCTCTCCGGACGCTCCCATGGGACCGTGCGGCCCGTAGGAAGTCCAGTTGCTTTCCGTTTCCAGCGGCTTATACCAGTTTGAATTATCATTATCAGAATTATACCAGCTCATGAACACCTCATTCAGCCAAGGGAAGCGTAAAAACAAATTCGGTCATCCCGTTTTCGCTTTTTACCGCAATATCTTCATCGTGGCCGTTAATAATCGTTTTTACCAGATACAGACCCAGACCCACGCCGTCCTTATCCATGCTGCGGGAACGATCGGACTTATGGAAGCGGTCAAAGATATAGGGAAGGTCATCCGCAGGGATCGTCTCTCCGATATCCTTTATGGAGACATAGGCCTTCTCATTATCCTTATAGATCCTGACGGTGATGCAGGATCCCTCGGAAGAAAACTTGACAGCGTTATCCAGGAGGTTATAGATCACCTGCGTGATCCCGTCCTTATCGGCTCTTACCAGAATTCCGTTTTCCGGAAGCTGCGGATCCACATCCAGATTTTTCGCCGTAGCGCGCGACTCAAAGCTGAGGAGCGTCTGCAGCACCAGTTCGGTAATATCAAAAACCGTCCTTCTGCTTTTGTCGGAAGCCATGGAATGCATTCTCGAAGCATCCAGCATATTGCGGACAAGCCTTGCCAGACGCCGCGTTTCATCCCGGATGGATATCAGATACTTGGTCTCTTCCTCTTTGGGGATCGTTCCGTCCAGAATGCCGTCGGCAAATCCGGAGATCGTTGTCATCGGCGTACGGAGCTCATGGGAGATGTTGGAAATGAATTCGCTTCGCCTTTTTTCGGCATTTTCCAGCGAATCCGCCATTTTATTGAATGAATCGATCAGTGCCCCCATCTCATCGGTCGTATCCTCCTGCTGCTTCACACGGACAGAGAAATCTCCGCGCGCAAACATTCTGGAGGCCGCCGCGATCTCATCCAGCGGGCGGGACATACGCTTGGAATAGCGGAAAGCAAAAATCAGCATTGCAATGAATACAACTGCGGAAATCAGCAGGACAAAAATAAAGAAAGACTTCCATCCGGTCACGATATCATGCTGATTTACGCTCGCGAAAACATAACCGATTGGCTCGTCTTCATCCTCCCCGCTCACAGACACAGCGGAAACAAGGCGCTCCGTTTCAAAAAGTCCGCCAAGGAAGGACGACTCGCGGAAGCTTCCCTCCGAAGCGAGCACCCCGATGATCTCTTCCGGGATCACCACGCCCAGATGGTCGCATACCGGAGCGGCATCACAGCAATTGACGATCACGCCGTTCGTGTCCGTGATAAAGATATGGTTCCCGGTTGCCTTGGATACGGAAGAAAGCGTCATAGCAAGGCGCCATGAGCTGAGAGATTCCTCTACTGCCATGGCGTATGCTGTCCTTGCAACTTCTCCGGCGCTGTTTTCCATATTGTCCTTGTACTCATCGATCACGTATCCCTGTCCGATTCCGACAACGGACGCGGCAACGAGCACAAGACATACCGCAAGCATCAGAGCTGTCGCTATGAAGTTTCTGGAAGAAATGCTTTTCATCAGCGAAAAGACCTGCTTTCAGGCCGTTATTTATTCGGCGACCTCGAATTTATATCCTACACCCCAGACCGTTTTCAGGCTCCACTTGTCCGAAATGCCCTCAAGCTTCTCACGAAGACGCTTTACATGCACATCGACGGTACGGGAATCTCCGAAATAGTCAAACCCCCAGACTTCATCCAGAAGCTGATTCCGGGTAAAGACTCTGTTGGGAGAAGAGGCAAGGTGATACACCAGCTCCAGCTCTTTCGGCGGAGTATCGATCTTCTTGCCGTCAACGATCAGCTCATAGGAATCGAGATTAATCGTCAGCTTATCAAACTCAAGCTTCTTTTCAACCGGAGCATCCGCATCCGTGCGGCGCATCACGGCATGAATACGCGCGAGCAGCTCCTTGACATCAAAGGGCTTGGTAACATAGTCATCCGCACCCATATCAAGGCCGTTGATCTTATCGTTCGTTTCCCCCTTTGCCGTAAGCATAATAATGGGAACGGAAGATTTCTTTCTCAGATCTCTGCAAATCGTCCAGCCGTCTTTTCCGGGAAGCATAATATCAAGGAGGACGACATCCGGTGTGAACAGGTCAAAGGACGATTCAGCTTTTGCCCCGTCAGAAACGAGCATTACTTCAAAGCCGTCTTTTCCGAGATACAAACGGAGCAGATCGGCGATATTGGGATCATCTTCAACTACAAGTACTCTCTTGCTCATACGTTACACCTCTTTTTCATATTATGACATCATTATAAAGCATCTCAGCATGCAAAAAATGAAGAATGTGTAAAAACAGGAACATTTCCGTTCAGAGAAGTGTTATCCCCGCCGCAGCGCACAGCTCTTCTGTATGATTGTCCCATACAGAGGCCTGAACTTCTCCGATATGCGCCTTTCCGAGAAGGAGCATGGATACTCTCGACTGGCCGATACCTCCGCCGATGGTAAGCGGAAGCTCGCCGGCCAGAAGCGCTTTGTGATAAGGCAGGGAACGCCTGTTATCACAGCCGGCAAGAGAAAGCTGACGGTCAAGAGACTCGGGACTGACGCGGATGCCCATGGATGAGATCTCCATAGCACATTGAAGAGGCTCATACCAGTAAAGCAGGTCGCCGTTCATATCCCAGTCGTCATAGTCCGGAGCACGCCCGTCATGCGGTTTTCCGGATCTGAGCTTTCCGCCGATGCCGATGATAAAGGTGGTATGATGCTCCTTTACATAGGCATTTTCACGCTCTTTGGAGGTCAGGGAAGGATACATATCCTCCAGCTCCTGAGAGGTTATAAAAGACACATTCCGGTCAAGCCGGCCGAGAACCTTCAGCTGAGGATAGATTGACTCCATTGTCTCCTGCGTATCACAGATCGCCGCGGCGATATCCATTACCGTAGATTTCAGATAATCAATATTTCTGTTTTCCGGGAGAATGATCTTTTCCCAGTCCCACTGGTCCACATACACGGAATGCAGATTATCCAGAGAATCCTCATCACGGCGGATCGCGTCCATGTCGGTGTAGATCCCTCTGCCGGGATAGAAGCCGTAACGCTTCAGCGCCAGTCTTTTCCACTTTGCAAGAGAATGGACGACCACCGCTTTTTTCTCCGCATGGAGAATATCAAAAGAGACCGCTCGCTCATATCCGTTCAGGTCATCGTTCAGACCAGAATTTTCTGCAACGAACAGCGGTGCCGAAACACGGTAAAGATTGAGCAGAGCGGAAAGCCTGTCCTCAAATAAACGCTTCAGGAGGCCGATTGCTTTCTGCGTATCATAAATGGAAAGAAGGCTTTTATAGTTTTCAGGAATATATGTGTTCATTTTTTATCCGGTCTTTCTGTTATTTTTCTGTTAAGAGTTCCAGGATTTTTCCGTATTTTTCTTCCGCCTTTTTGCGGAAGCTGCGGCGGATCTGATGCGCCCGGGCTTCATCTCCGCAATAAATATCCATATTCAGAAGAGATACCTCTCCATCACTGACGGAAAGATGGACTGTAACGCCATTGTCATCCTTCGTCTCGGATGTCTTTATCAGATCATGCCGTTTGATTTCAACGGCAACAGGAGCCAGCGCCCGATCCGCCGCCACACGCACCGACTTCGGGAGGCTGGATTCCACGGCTTCTCCGTTTCTGATCCCCTTCCCGGTAATCACATATTCTTCCTCGTCGGTCTCCGCAATATGCCCGTTTTCCACGAGTTCGTGCAGATAATCGGAAAAATCAAAATATTCAACACCGTTGTCACAGACGCAGATTTCAAAAAGGCTTTCCTTATCCACGGGACCCGGAAGACGCTTCAGAATATAGAGGATCAGAAGCTTCATGTCTGTCTCGTTGTGAATGAGTCCGTTCGTATTCATTATCAGCTCCGTTATTTCTCGTCAGCGGATGCTTCGGCCTCCTCCGCCTTGTCCGGTTTCGCAACGAGCTTGGAAAGCTCTTCCAGGAAAGAGGAAACATCCTTAAAGCTTCTGTATACAGAAGCAAAGCGAACATAAGCGACCTCGTCAAGATCCTTCAGGCGATCCATGACCATATTGCCGATAACCGATGACCGGACTTCCCTGTCGATCCCGCTCTGGAGCTCAAGGCCGACCTCATCGGCAATGTTCTCGATCTGAGCGAGAGAGACCGGACGCTTTTCACAGGCCCGGACAAGACCGTTGATGATCTTTGTTCTGTCAAAGGACTGGCGGCTGCCGTCACGCTTGATCACCACCAGCGGCATGGATTCGATGACTTCATATGTCGTAAAACGTTTTTCACAGACGATACACTGACGGCGGCGGCGAATCGTTGCACCGCCCTCGGCCGGTCTGGAATCGATTACTTTACTGTCTTCATAACCGCAAAACGGACATTTCATGGTCTGCTCTCCTTTATTCCGCCACAGCAGCATGAAGAGCCCCGCAGACAGTGCTCTCATTACCGGGCATAGATATACTAATAATAACGCAACGGCTGCAGAATATCAATCAGATTTCCCCTGATTTTTCATTTTTTATGTCTACCGAAATCCCGGCGTCCGATCCCGGAAAGCAACCATATTGACTTTATCACCCCGGCAAAGTATACTTTCAGAGATAATCCATGGGAGGAATCATCGGATGAATAACGAGCTTACAAAAAATGATATAAAAAAGATGCAGGAAGAATACGACAACATACGGCTCAATATCATGCCGGATGTTATCGAGGAAGTAAAGCGTACCCGCGCTTTCGGCGATCTGAGCGAAAATTACGAATATAAGGCTGCAAAGCAGGCACAGAACAAGTACCGCAGCCGGATGAGATATCTCGAAGGGATGATCAAAACAGCAAAGGTCATCAGCGACAGCTCTTCCGAGAATGAGGTCGGACTTTTTGACAAGGTGGAGATTTATATCCCCGAAGACGATGAAACAGAGACGATTTCCGTAGTTACCACGGTAAGATGCGATCCGCGGAAGGGGCTGATCAGCATGGAATCGCCTGCAGGCAAGGAGATCCTCGGGAGAAAAGTCGGAGAGACCGTACGCATTCAGGTCAATGAAAACTACAGCTACACTGCAGAGATTCGGTCGATCACCAAGGGGGAGGACGACGGATCCGTTCCGCTGCTGCAATACTGATCAAAGCACTTCTGTTTCCGGAATGCTGATTAATACTGAAAAGGAAGAGACACCGCGAATCAATCCGCAGTGTCTCTGTTTTTTTATTGAAATTAAATGCGAACCTGAAGAAAAGCTGATCCTTACTTCGCGTAATCGACCGCTTTGGTCTCGCGTAGAACATGAACCTTGATCTGACCGGGATACGTCATCTCGTTCTCGATCTTCTTGGCTATGTCTCTTGCAAGGAGAACCATCTGATCCTCACTGACCTCTTCGGGCTTGACCATAATGCGAATCTCACGGCCTGCCTGAATTGCATAAGAGCTTGCGATTCCCGGGAAGCTCTTGGAGATCTCTTCCAGCTTCTCAAGACGCTTGACATAGTTCTCAATATTCTCACGGCGAGCGCCCGGACGGGATGCGGAAATAGCATCCGCCGCCTGAACGATACACGCGATAACCGTATGAGGCTCCACATCACCGTGATGCGCTTCAACCGCATGAATAACATCTTCATTTTCTTTATACTTGCGGAGAAGATCCACGCCTATGCTGACATGGGAGCCTTCGACCTCATGGTCGATGCTCTTGCCGATATCATGAAGAAGACCGGCGCGCTTCGCAGTGGCAATATCCACACCGAGCTCCGCTGCCATCAGGCCGGAAATATGGGCGACCTCAATGGAGTGATTCAGAACATTCTGACCATAGCTTGTGCGGTATCTCATGCGGCCGAGCATCTTGACGATCTCGGGATTCAGACCGTGGATATCCGTTTCAAAGATTGCTCTTTCGCCTTCAGACTTAATGGTGGCGTTGACCTCTCTCTGGGCTTTGGCAACCATCTCTTCAATTCTGGCGGGATGGATACGGCCGTCCTGAATCAGCTTCTCAAGAGCGAGCCTTGCCGTCTCACGGCGGACCGGATCAAAGCCGGATACCGTAATCGCCTCGGGAGTGTCATCAATAATCAGGTCACATCCGGTAAGCGTTTCAATGCTGCGGATGTTGCGGCCCTCACGACCGATAATGCGTCCCTTCATCTCGTCATTCGGGAGAGGAACGACGGAAACGGTGATCTCGCTGGAATGATCCGCCGCACAGCGCTGAATCGCCGTGGCAATGATCTCTCTGGCGTGCTCTTCCGCTTCATCCTTTGCCTGCTGCTCGATTTCCTTCACCGCAAGAGCCATCTCATGCGTGCAGTCATCCTTAACATTGGAAATCAGATAAGCTTTTGCTTCTTCAATGGTAAAGCCGGAGATTTTTTCCAGCATCTCAAGCTGGCTCTTCTTCAGAGAAGCGATCTCCTGCTGCTGCTGCTCGATATTTGCGAGCTTGGAATTCAGGGCGTCCGTCTTTTTCTCGAGAAGATCTGTTTTGTGATCCAGATTTTCTTCCTTCTGCTGGAGACGGTGCTCCTGTTTTTTTATTTCCGCTCTGCGCTCTTTTTCTTCGCGTTCATACTCTGAACGACTTTTGTGTATTTCTTCCTTTGCCTCGAGAAGAGCTTCTTTTTTCTTGCTCTCCGCACTCTTTATTGATTCATTGATTATACGCTTTGCTTCTTCTTCGGCGCTCAGGATCTCGCGCTCCGCGACCTTTTTACGGTAAGAAAAGCCGAGAATAAAGCCTGCGATAACAGCCGCAACGGCTATAATAATCCATAAAACAGTGGACATAGTAAGTAAACACACCTCCTTTTCGTAATAATTCTGCAGGGGTGCTTTCACCTGAAAGGTTATTTACTTGTCAATGTAAGGAAAGACAGCCTCTTCGCCGGACATATATGAAGGTGAAGCCATCCGTAAATTGAAAAGCAATACCGCGCTCCGGCCTTCCCCAGGACCGGGACACACAAATATCTTTGATAGTTTACCCCTATGAATATATTATGTCAAGTTAAAATCCCGTAAACAGAAAAGAAAATTCCGATTTACCGAATCCATAGACTTTACAGAAAAAATATGCTAAAATCACGAGCAGAAAAATCAATTATTCAGGAGAGGAGACAGCTATGAAATACAGACAATTACCCTATGTGGATAAACCCGTTTCCGAAATAATATACGGCACAGCAACCCCCGAATATCTTGACGGCAATCCGGCGGATGAGATCCTGGAAGGTATTTTTTCTCTCGGAATAAACACGATTGACACGGCAAGAAATTATAAGCTTTCCGAAAAATCCATCGGTCACTGGCTGGAAAATTACGGTCACAGAGATGAGATCGTTCTTCTTTCAAAGTGCGGCCACCCGGAGGACGGAAGAAAACGCGTCAACGAAAAAGACATGAGAGAGGACTTCGCTGTTTCCAGCGAATATCTTCACACGAACTTCATCGACATCTATCTCCTTCACAGAGACGATCCGGATGTTGACGTGGGAACCATCGTAGAGATTTTCAACGCACTGCATGCGGAAGGAAAGATCGGCGCATTCGGCGGCTCCAACTGGACCCATGAAAGGATCGAAGCCGCAAATGAATACGCCTATAAGAAGAACCTTATCCCGTTTACCGTATCAAGTCCCAACTTCGGGCTGGCCCATCAGGCCGGAGACCCCTGGGGCTGGGGAACGGTAACGATTACCGGAGAGGAAAACGCGGATGCCAGAGAATGGTACCGCAAAAATCAGATGCCCGTAATTGCTTACTCCAGCCTTGCCCGCGGTCTGTTCTCCGGAAGGCTGAAAGGAACAGACTTTGAGAAAGCTTCCTCCGTGCTTGACGAAGCCGGAATGAAGGGCTACGGTTATCCGGAAAACTTCAAAAAGCTGGCAAGATGCGAAGAGCTGGCAGCACAGAAGGGATGCACCGTTACCCAGATCGCACTCAGCTGGATCTACCGGCAGGGGATCAACGCTTTCGCCGTTGTAAGCACAAAGAACCCAGAAAGAATGAAAACCAATATTGCGGCTCTCGACATTCCGCTCTCAGAGGAAGAGTCCGAATACCTTTCCGGAAAATGAGATGAAATAACTTGTCATAAAGAAACTGCCCGCAAGGACTGCAACGTTCCCGCGGACAGTTTTTTCTTTTCAATTCTTTTTTAAACGGAAATCCGGTTCCTCGCCTTTCAGCAGTCTCCGTATATTCTCCGAATGCCGGATAAATATCATGGCAGCCGTGAAAGCAACCATCAGAATTCTCGGCAGAGAACATTTCAGAAGCACACACGCCAGGAATGCCGCAAAAGCCGCGCTGAGAGAGCCCAGGGATACCTTTTTTGATGAAAAGGCAACTGCCACAAATACGATCAGCGCAGCAACAGCGCTCCGCCAGTCCGCTGCGAAGAGAATCGCCAGCCCGGCAGACACGCCTTTTCCTCCGTGAAATCCATAATAAGCCGGAAAACAGTGACCGGTAATACAGGCAGCCCCGGCCAGGCAAAGTCCTGTTTCTCCACCCAGAAGACGGCCGAGAAGCATCGCAACAGCAGCTTTCACGGCATCTCCCGCAAGGGTGATCAGTCCCGGACCGATTCCAAAGGATCTGGCCATATTGGTAGCACCGGCATTACCGCTTCCCTTCTCCCGGACATCCTTTCCGAAATACAGTCTGCTTATCACGATAGAGAAGCTGAAGGACCCGATCAGATAACCGGCCACAGCGGCAATCAATAATTTCAAGACATTCATTTCTACTCTTCAACGCTCTCCTTTTTCGGTCTGCGGCAAAGGACATACATGATTACGACAACAATTCCGAGGATCAGAGCCGACGCAGACATCGTACTGTAATACAGCATATACATATCGCCGTGACGCTGAACGAGATATTCCGAAACGCCCACTCCGGTAAGAGCAGCTACGAACAGGATCCACAGGATCCAGTGTCCGGCACGCCGGCCGTCAGCGGCAACGGCTCTTTTGCTGTACCAGATAAACACGATAAGGATCGATATCGCTGCGAAAAGCTGCGTCAGACTGACAAAGCTTCCGAAGCGGTTCAGCGTCTTGAAAATGGAAAAATAAGGGAACGTGGAATCGTTGCGCGTGGAATCCATAACGAGTTCAATGATCCCGTACAGAACAATAAACAGCCGGAAAACATGACCTTCTCTGCTGCAGCGGGGCTTCATTCTGTCTCTGTGGTGTCTGAAATAAAAAACGAGAAGAATAAACATTGCAACCAGCAGCAAAAGGAACGTAATAAAATAGGTTGCGAAACGGTATTCCGTCTTCCCGGAGGCAGTAACGACCGCCGAGGCCAGGGGAAGATGCTGGAGAGAATGCGTCGTAACGGAAATTTTCCCTCTGCAGGCAGTAGTGAAAAACGCGCTGAGACGGATCATGGCGAAGGTAAGCGCCATTCCCGGAGCCATCGCATCCAGGATTCCTGAAACAGAATCCGCAAACCCCAGAGAACGCGCCGCACCCGCACCGAGCAGAACGCCGAGAACCACACCCGGGAGAAAATAGCTTCCTCCGGAATAATCCGTAAGAGCTCTGAACAGGCCGTCATACTGCTCCTGATGCGAATAAAAATGAAGAAATCTGCTGATCAGGACACTGAATACCAGTGAAAAGGCAAACGCCACGAACATTGTACTTCCCCGCCCGGAGTGCGCGGTATAAAGGGAATACGCGAGGCAAAATCCGGCCAGGATCCCCAGAACGATCACAACACTACTCCAGTAAACCACCAGGTCACCGGTGTAAAAAGCTATAGCATCCATATGCGCTCACCTCTCAGATTCCGGAATGGCCGAAGCAAAATAGATAATGTCACTTACCGTACGCTCTGTGCCAAAGTCGATATGGTTATACGGCTTTCCGTTAAAGACAAGCTCACCGGTCTGTCCGCCGTCCAGGCAATAGCCGAGACGGACATTTTTCCCTGCCATCAGAGCGGCAAACTCATTGATCGTGCAGCGGGGATGGTATTCATTCGGATTATCCGCAAAGCTGACAGTCATATACAGATAATGGAGCTTGTCATACTGTGCGATTCCTGCTCGGGAGTATTCCTTATCCACTTCTCCGATCGGATACCACTCGTTCCACTGCTGCGTCCAGTCATCCACAAGAACAGGGCCGAAAGCCACCGCGAAGATAATATTATTATCCTGAATGAATTTTTCCATGTCCTCACGCGTGGACTGTTCGCCCATGCGGAAAGCAATAAAATCTCCGGAGCTGTTCACAAACAGAGTATCCGTAGCATTGTACTTATCATAGGTCCCGCTGTAGGCGCCCTCATCAAAGCGGTAAAGGCGGCGATCATAGACCGTTATTCCGAGGTCTCTGAAAGCGTAATAGTCCGCATTGATTGCCGCGACAGCATTGCACTGAGACGCAAGCTCGGTAGCATAAACATACTGGGAAGAGCCGTAGGTATCCTCCGCAAGTTTCCGGCGGATCTGGGAACCGTCGGCTATTTTAACCTCCATGCAGGATACGATGCGGTTGTCGATCAGTTCTTTCCAGCAGATTGCAAGAAGAGTCTCATCACAGTAATATTCGATCGTGGAATCATAATAGAAGTCCACATTCTCGCTGAATATCACATCCTGATCCTCAAGCAGGCCGTACCCTCTCGCCTCTTCAATAACAGCAAGAACTTCCTTGGGATCCGTGGTTGAGCCGTAATTGTATCTGGGTGCCAGCGGGGCGACAAGATCACCTTCCGGAATTTTATACTGCTTGCGGATATAGGTAAGATCTCCGAGGAGCTCTCCCTTCATATTGTTTGAATAAGCATCCAGACGGGTAACAACATCCGATCTCTTTTTCGCCGTAAGCTGAGCGGAAGCCATGGAAGAGTCCGGGTGAATGTTCAAAAGCATCCATGCAAGAACAATCAGTGCCGCCGCACCGAAAACAAGACCCGTAAAAGCAAGGACAAAGCGTTTAAAGCCGCTGATCGATTTATTTGCAACTACCTCTGCGGAATCAAACAGCTCTTCTTTTGTAAGCTTCCGTTCCCGGGTAGGCCTGGTTTCAGGCTTTTTCTTCGGTTTTTCCGGAACTCCGCGTCCGGGATCCGCTTTCCGGCCGGATCTCCCGGAATGACTTTCCGGACGCTGCTCCGGGCGTTCGCGGCGGCGCGGAAGGACAGGTTCCAGCTCTTCCTCAGCCGGGAATTCCTCTTCTTCCGAAAAACTCTCTTCCGGAATATACTCTTCCGCTTCCGGGAAGCTGTACTCTTCCGGTTCTTCTGCTATGCTCTCTTCTTCCTCTGCATAATATTCTTCATTCTCATCGTCAAATACGCTGTTATCATACGCAGAAGAAGGCTCATCCGGGGATGCTCCGAACTCAGCAAGGATATCGTCAATATCTGAGAAAAATTCAAAATCATTCATACTGACACCTCCTCACGCCGCTCCGCCGAGCAGAGCTGAAATGAGCTCGGGAGAAGTGCTCATCATCCATTTGCCGTCCGTATAATCGACCTCTATATCAAGCTCAGACGAAGTATAGTATTTTGCAGCATTGTTCAGCGCTTCCGTAAGCGCTTTCCGGTAAACCTCATCCGTAACCGACTCAAGATAATTCCCCTCATCATCGTAGACCTGGCTTCTGCTGCGGGTCTCCACGATTTCTTTCAGCAGCGGCGTAATTCTTCCGGACGCATCATTCTTCACCGCGTCAAGGTTAAGGTGACGGAAAGAAACATTCTGAACCGCATGAAGTCTGTCACGGACAGCGTCACTGCGGAAGGAATAGTCGTAGCTGGATCTCAGGGCATTATAAAGCAGTCTGCTTTCCTCGGAATCCGGAGGATTCTCCAGACCGAGACTCTCATAATCGCTCAGATAGGAATAGGCTTCCGTAAAATTCCCGGCGCACAGGGCAGTAAAAAAGCTGTTTACCGGCTCGGAGGGCTCTCCCTTCGGCTTCGAATACAGGGTGCCCATTCTTGCCGCCACAACACAGACCAGCATCGCAAGGCCTGCAAAAATGATTGCCAGGACCGCCCAGAAGCCGTTAATTCTGCCCGACATATTTCTGCGGAAAATGAGGACAAAGCAGATGATCATCGCGATGATGATCCAGCCCATGATCAGGCAATCCTTCAGAGAGAAGTTTCCTATCGTTCTCTGATCAATGGTACCGGTAATGATCGGACGCGGAGTCACCTCAACCGGCTCCGCAGCCGCGGCTGCAGCTGCATCCTCTTCCAGGCGCTCCTGAAGAACTCTTTCTTCCTCCAGGCGCTTCTGTTCCTCGGCTTCCGCCTGCTTTTTTGCCTCTCTTTCGGCAACCATATTCGTATAGTCCACCATGGTAACCGCATAGGAGCTCAGAAGATCGTATGCCAGATTTACATTATCCGTAAACATGACGATCATAAACGGCGTGTCCGTATAGACGATACCGCAGCAGGTAATGTAGGTATGATACGCTCCGTCTGACTCATTCTGTGCCACATACCCGTATTTCTGGGCGATCGGATAACGATGCTCATATTCCTTGAAATCAGAAAACGGATTTGCTTCGAGCATACATTCTATGATACCGGGAAAACGTTCCGGATCATCATACAGCGTGCGGAGCATATGAATAAACTGCTTTGCGTTATAATAGTTGTCTATCTGGTAATTCCAGCCCAGCTCCTCCGTGGGATCACTCCCGAGATATGGGATCTGAAGCTGCTTAAACTGAGAATAACCGCCCAGATAGTTGATTAGATCCATCCATCTCTCATTATCCGAATGGACGATCGTCATATATTCATGATAGCTGTACGGGGCTCCGGCGATTTCGGTATCCATCGTAATCTTCCCGGAAGACACCATATCCGCAATGATCATATTGGTCGGGATCTTGAACATGCTCGCGGAAACCATGTACTTGTCCCCGTTTACATACTGTTCCTCGCCGGTAAGGGTATTATAATAGCCAACACCTACCCTGTATGTGTCCGTTTCATAGATAGAGAACAGGCGATCCATAACATCCTGCCAGGTATCATCCTCGCTGATCTCTATACGGCCGCCGAGCGGCTCCGTATTGCCGTACGCGCTGAGTATATCCGTATACAGATCCAGATCGTATTCCGCCGCAAGCTCCTCCGGAGATTTGTTTGCAATGCTCTCGTTAAATTCTCTTGCTCTTTCCAGCGCAGCTTCAACCCCAAGAGGCGGTGCCGGGTTATTGTCTCCGACATAATCGGCAGATGCCGCGGAGGAAAACAGCACACTCACCACAGCCGCAAGCAGAATCAGTTTTTTCAAAAATAATTTCATATTTCTCCAAATATACAGCAGATTTTCCAATATAAAATAAATATTGAAAATTTATTTTATCACAATCCTGCGATCTCTTCAAGGATTCCGTTCTTCAGAAAATAGTATTTTGCCCCCGATTCAACAGAAATATCGTCCTCTTCAGCACTTTCCGCAATGACTTCGGTAACCGGTGAATAAAACGAGATCAGAGACAGCAGCGTTTCGGGAAGTTCAGGTCCCTTAAATCTGCAGACAACGGTTTTCGGCTCGAACTCATCCGCCAGAAGCGCACAGAGACCGAAAGTAACCTTAGTAGGAAATTTTTCGGCCAGCTTCGCGATGAAGGAATTCTGGCGTTCCCTTGCCTTAATTCTCTTCGGCTCCTGCGTTATTCTGGCAAGCTCATCGTACATCACTGCGATAGCGCTGTTCATGGAAGGCCTGTCAAGATCATACGAATCCTCCGGGAGAAAAATACCGTGAAAATTCTTTTCAATAATATCCGCCATAGACTTCGCCGTGTCCAGATATTTTCTGTTCATGGTCGCCCGGAACATCTCCAGAAAAGCAATCACGGAAAACGCGGCATTTCCGGCAGTCCGTTCATTGTCTGCCAGGAGCTCAGACGCTTTTTCCAGATAATCCTCTCTTCCGAAAGCACGGGCACATTTTACATAAGCCGCGGCAAGCATCCGGTCATCCTCTGAGCAGTGAGAAAGAATATAGTCCGCTGCTGCGAAACAGAACTCACTCCCGGAGTCTCCGGAAGCTTCATAATACTCCGCATACGCATAGGCAAGAGCAGCGCTTTCCTCCATTGTACTCATGTCTTCCAGCGTATTTCCGATTAGCCGCAGCAGATTACCGTCTTCCGCCAGAGATGCGTAGCGGGTCAGAAAGACAAGACTGTGAGGGCCGGTAAAGCCCTCCGATTTAATGATTTCAACTGTATCATGCAAAAGTGAAGACATTTCTATGCTCCTGTTCTCTGTCAATTTGTTTATACTGACTTTACCCTTTTCATAGCAATATTTCAACAGGAAATTTTGGATACGAAGACTCAAAAAAGACAGAGCACGAATTGCGCTCTGCCTTTAAAGGATATAATTATATTTATTTTCGGAAACAGTTTATTTCCCGAAGCGGATTATTTGAGATTCTTTCTGATCACATCGCCGATGATCTTGATTCCGTTGACGATCTGCTCATCCGTAGCGCAGGAATAGTTGAGTCTCATGCAATGCTCATTTCCTCCGTTGGGGAAGAAGCCGGAACCGGGAACGAAAGCAACATTATACTTCAGGCACTCTGCGGCAAGCTCCTTGGTATTGATATACTCCGGAAGCTCAGCCCAGGTAAAGAGGCCGCCGTCAGGATCGGTAAAGGTAACTTCAGGCGGGAAATAATCCTTCATTGCCTGAACCATAACGCTTGCACGATGCTTGTATACTTCTCTGATCTGAGCAACATGAGCATCGACATCAAACATCTCAAGATACTTGGAAATAGCCATTGCACCGAACGTAGACGTCTGGAGAACCGCTGCCTGAGCAATCAAATTGAACTTGTAAATATACTCATCGCTTGCGCACATCCATGCGATACGGGTTCCGGGAGCAAGAATCTTGGAGAAGGTTCCGAGATAAATAACAAGGCCCTTTGTATCCATGGATTTCAGAGCAGGATGATAAGTTCCCTTATAGCGGAGCTCGCCGTACGGGTTATCCTCAATTACAGGGATCTCATACCTGGAAATGATCTCCATGAACTGCTTTCTGCGCTCCATAGGCCAGGTACGGCCGGAGGGGTTCTGGAAATCAGGAATGACATAAATAAGCTTAACATTCTTTGTAGTGGCAAGAACCTTTTCAAGCTCTTCCATGATCATACCGTTTTCATCGGTAGGAACTTCCACGAAATTCGGCTCGCTGAGCTTGAACGCGTTGATGGCACCGAGATAGCTCGGAGATTCCATAACGACAACATCGCCCGGATCCAGGAAAAGACGGCCGCAGTAGTCAAGACCCTGCTGGCTTCCGGCAGTCAGCATAATGTTCTTCGCTTCTGTTTTGATCTGGTTCTTGTCAAACAGACGCTTTGCAATCTGCTCACGCAGAGGAGCCCAGCCATCAGTAGTACCATACTGAAGAGCTACCGTTCCCTGCTCTTCAAGAACAGCATCGCACGCAGCTTTGAATTCTTCAACAGGGAAAAGCTCAGGAGCGGGAAGACCACCTGCAAAAGAGGTAACTTCCGGACGCTGAGTCAGGGCGAGGAGCTCACGGATTTCAGACGCCTTGACATTATCCATCATTTTCGCGTAATTAACCATGTTATTTCCTCCATAAATCTAAAAAATCCTAAAGATAAGAAGCCTAAAAAAAGATTTAAGTAAATCTACCATATTTATTAACCGCTGTAAATAGTAATATCTTCCAATATTACGGTAAATATCCACAGCTTTTTTATAAGAATACACTTAAAGAACCGATGAATTATTCACTTTCGGCATCTTTCCGCGTCTTATTTCTGATGAACGAAGGATCCTCCTCTCAGTCGGCCCGTTCGTCTCCCCAGAAGAAGATTGATACCGTTCCGGGCCCCGTATGTGCGCCGACCGTTGTTCCGACCCAGAATATTTCCGGTTTTCCGTTCAGCTTCGGGAACCGCTCTTCGATCAGATCCGCCACTTTTTTCGCGTCATCATAGCAGTTGGAATGGCAGATATAGCACTTTCCAGAGTAATCGGTGCCGTTCTGAGCGTGAAGCTCCATCCGCTTAACAGTTTCTTCAATCACACGCTTCTTCGTGCGGATCTTTTCTCTCGGGATCAGACGGCCAAGATAATCCATATTTAAAAGCGGGCAGATATGCAGGGCACCCCCAAAGACCGCCGCAGTCTTGGAAATACGGCCGCCCTTCACGTAAAAGCTGAGATCCGTTGAAAAGAACCAGTGGTGAAGCTTTAGCTTGTTTTCTTCGAGCCACTGTACCAGCTCCGATGCGCTCAGACCTTCATCCCTTTTGTCAGCCGCTGCGTCCAGAAGCAGCCCGTGACCGGAGGAGGCGGCAAGCGAGTCAACAATATAAATCTTTCTTTCCGGAAATTCCTCCACAAGAGAAGCCGCGGCATTTCTCGCTGAATTCATTCCGCCGGTAATCCCTGATGAAAAAGAAAGATGAACAACGTCTTTTCCCGCTTCCAGAAAAGTCCTCCAGAAATCCTCATACCTGGCAATATTGATCTGAGACGTACTGGTATCAGCGCCCTCACTCATCATCCGGTAAAAATCCTCATAAGGGATGGTTTTTCCGAAATCATCCAGATACTCTTTGCCATTGATACTGTACGCATATGAAATATACGATATATTTCTGGACCTGAGCTGTTCTTCGAGAATATCTACCGTAGATTCACAGCTTAAAATATAATCTGCCATTTGATAATCTCCTTCATTAAAGGCAGGTGCCTTTTTACATTTTCTCCGGTGCCCCGATTCCGATCACCGAAAGCGCCAACTCAAGGACATTTCGGACGGAATCAGAAAGGACAAGACGCGCGTTCAGGATTCCCGGCTCCGCATCACGGATCCGGCAGACCGTATAAAATTTATGGAACTGAGCTGCCAGCTCCGTGAGATATTTATTGATACGGCTCGGATCATAATCTCTCGCCGCAAGGCGAATCTCTTCCGGGAACAGAGCAACCTGTTTGATCAGGTCACGCTCCGCCGGCTCCGTAAGAAGACTGAGGTCTGCTTCCCCGAATGCGGGAAGGGGATGACCCTCAGAAGCAAGATTGGAAATCATAGAGCAGATCCTTGCGTGGGCATACTGAACATAGTATACCGGATTCTCTTTATCCTGACGCTTTGCAAGCTCAAGATCAAACTCCACAGGAGATTCCGGACGGGAGTTAAAGAAGTAGCGGGCGGAATCCACAGGGATCTCATCCAGAAGGTTGTCAAGTGAGATCATCTTGCCCGTACGCTTGGACATTCTGACCTCTACTCCGTTTTCAAGGAGCTTGACGAGCTGCATCAGGACAACATCCAGCCGGTTTTCTCCGTCAAGGCCGAGGGCGTCCATTGCCCCCTTCAGACGGGCAACATGACCATGATGGTCGGCACCCCAGATATTGATCACTTTATCGAAGCCGCGGGTCTCAAACTTATTGCGGTGATACGCGATATCCGCCGCAAAGTAGGTATAGAACCCGTTGGCGCGCCGGAGGACATCGTCCTTCAGCTCAAGCTTTTCAATATCCGCTTCGCTCTTTCCGGCGGCACGGAGCTTATCTCCAAGGATCTCAGACGTTTTCAGCCAGAGAGCTCCGTCTTTTTCATAGGTATATCCAAGATCCGTCAGACGGCTGACGGTTTCTTTCACGAATCCGGACTCATGAAGCGTAGACTCAAAAAACCACTGATCGTACCGGATTCCATAGCGCTCCAGATCATTCTTCATTCGGGGAATATTCCGCTCCAGACCGAACGAAGCCATTTTTTCATGTCGCTCCGATTCCGGCTTATCCAGCCATTCATCCCCGAAGGACTCCCGGAAGGACTCCGCAAGGCGAATGATATCTTCCCCGTGATATCCGTCAGCAGGGAATTCGACCGCATTCTCTCCAAGGATAAGCTGACGGTATCTGGCGTCAATGGACTGGGCAAACTTTTCGATCTGATTGCCGGCATCATTCACATAGAATTCTCTGGAAACATCGTATCCTGCCTTCTCAAGCACGGAAGCCAGAGCATCGCCGAGGACTCCGCCTCTTGCATTTCCCATATGCATCGGACCGGTAGGATTCGCGGAAACGAACTCCACCATCAGCTTTCTGCCTTTTCCGTCATCCGTTCTGCCGTAATTTTCACCGGCCGCATCAACCGCGGACAGCACATCCGAATACCAGCTCTGCGCAAGACGGAAATTCATAAAGCCAGGGCCGGCAGATTCCGCGGAAGCGAACCAGGTCCCGGACAGGTCCATGTTCCCGATCAGCTTCTCGGCAATCATTCTGGGGGCCATATGCAACGATCTGGCACCGGCCATTGCATGGTTTGCCGCGAAATCACCGTTAGAGGTATCCTTGGGGATCTCAACGGAACCCGTCAGGACTGCGTCTGCGGGAAGTTCTCCTTTTTCAGCCGCCTTTGCCAAAGCGGACGCTATGATCTCATTGATCTGCTGCTTTGCTTCCTGAATAAGATTCGGAAGATAATCGGTTTTATCAAGCATCTGTTCTTTCTCCTTGCCGTTCCACACTGATAAATAATTTAGCTCTCGTAAACACTCTGTGCTGAACTCCGAGCACATAGTCAATTTCCGCGCTTCCTCCATCCGGGCCGAAGCTGCGGTATATTTTCTTCGTATCGAGGCCCATAACAGTATTCCCGAAGGGGGTCGAATAGCTCATCCTATTCGTTGTTCCCTCACGGAAAACCATCCGGCTCGTAATGCTGCCTTCTCTGTCAATAATGACCTCGTCGGGCATAAAGGTAACGGTTGTTCGGGTCCCGTCCATCCCGGTAACGTTACTCTCCATATAACTCATACTGCACAGTCCATCTTCAAAAGAATAAACCCCATCTGTAATAAAATCCATGGCGTTTTCTTCGTCATCATGAACCGTACGGACGGAAATAATAACATCCTTACTCATTCTGCGCTGATATGAACCGCCTTTATTTCAGTATTCAGGATCCGTTCCGCAAGCATTTCAAACTCCAGCGTATCGCCGCTCGTATAATACCGGATCTCTCCGGTATGTCCGCCGGCATCAGACTGCTCCGCCGCGCTTCCGGATGCTTCAAGAAGATTCTTCATTTCTCTGGCAGCAAATTCCGACGCAGAGAGTAAACGGACATCATCCCCGAGATACGCGGTGATTGCTTCCGAAATTATCCCGAAGTGCGTACATCCCAGAATCATTTCAGAAGCGCCTGAAGCTTTCACCGGCTCCAGATACTCCCGGACCTTCTCCCGAAGAAGGACATCATCCGGCGAGATATGACCGCTTTCACATAACGCCACAAAATCCTGACACGGAACCGCAACCACTTCCCTGCCGCTGCATGCCGACTGCAGCTTTCGCTGAAAGGCTCCGTTTCCAATGCTGGCCTTCGTTGCAATCACGGCAACCGGCCCGGAAGCAGCTTCCTTATTTTCTGCAACAGCCCGGACAACCGGATCAATTACATTCACAACCGGGATCCGGAACGAGGAAAGGATCTCCGGCGCATTCGCAGAAACAGTACCGCAGGCTGCGATCACAGCCTTTGCTCCCATCGACGCCAGAAGTTCCAGATTTCCGGAAGCAAACCGGCGAAGCTCTTCCCGTGTTTTCGTTCCGTACGGACAGCGGGACGTGTCTCCGAAATATAAAATTGTTTCAGCGGGCATTAACTCTCTGAGAGCTGACATCGCAGTAAGCCCTCCGAGACCCGAATCAAAAATCCCAATAGGTCTATTATCCATAACTTGTATAGTATACACGAAAAGAATTGAAAAGTGAAGTATTAAGTTATATAATCGGCTCGTATATCGTATCTCCCGATTTCATCTATTTTACGGAGCTTTATCAAATGAGTAATCTTGAATACGCAATCCAACAATTCAGAGAGAATGACCTGACATGCGCAATTTATAACGGCGAACAGCTTTGTTCAAGCACAGAGCGCGGCGTAAAGCCTCTGCTCGGTTTTATTTCGGACGGGCTGAATTTCTCCGGCTTTTCGGCCGCGGACAGAGTCGTAGGGAAAGCGGCTGCTTTTTTGTACGTGCGCCTCGGCGTGTCTGAGGTTTTTGCCGATGTGATGAGCCGTTCCGCTGTCAATGTTTTCAAGGAGCACGGAATTGTGTGCACTGCCGGGGAGCTGACCGAGGTCATCGTGAACAGAGCAAAAACCGGCCTCTGCCCCATGGAAAGCGCCGTATGGGACATCAGCGACCCCGTCATCGCTGAGGAAGCTATCCGTGCAAAGCTGAAGGAAATGTACGGTTAATTTACACAACATTATTAACGGAATTTAAAAGACGTAACATAGTAGACAAAATATTATAAATTTAATATTGTTAACTAAATATAATTAACATAATTCTATTGCTGGTAAAAAGAGGGCGATGGTTTACGCGGAGAATTTGTCTGTTTTTTATCAGTATCAGTATAATTGGGGGATATAAAAATCGTCAGGCAGCTGCAATCCTTTTGCGCCTACCCGACGATTTTTCCTCTTATATTCAGACTCTTTTATCCTATTAAGCCTTTCACAAATATTTCTATTCCGATCGCGATCAGGATAATACCTCCGAGTATCGAAGCTTTCCCCGCCATCCTGCTTCCGAACTTTTTGCCGATAAGCAGACCGGCAATACAGATAATAAACGTTACCAGACCGATAATGAGGCATTCGATTACCGCAGCCCCAAATGAATACTCAGAGATCGTAAAGCCTACTGAAAGAGCATCGATCGACGTGGCAATTCCCTGGATCGTCAGCTCCCAAAGGCCTACAGAAGCTTTTTCCGTGCTTTCTCCTTTGTCACGAATTCCCTCAATCAGCATTTTCCCGCCGATATAAAGGAGCAGGATCAGCGCCATAAGCGGGATAAACTTCTGAACGGAAGCAAAAAGCTCCGAAATCGTATGAACAAAAAACCAGCCGAGAAGAGGCATCATAATCTGATAAAAGCAGAACGTTCCTGCGATCAGGCACATTCTGGATTTTTTCATCTGCGGCTCATTGAGTCCGTCCGCCATCGAAACGGAAAACGCATCCATAGCCAGCCCGATCCCGAATAAAACACTGTTCAGGAAAAACAAATAATCAAGCTTCATGCAGATCCTCTAAAGCAGCTTCCATCATACTTTTCGCGCTTTCGCTGATATCCTTGTCATTATGGGCAGCGATATAGTCAGCATCAAGAACTCCTGCGATTCTATAACGAACAACGCTTTTTCTCCTAGGCCAGTTTTCCCTGATCTTATCCGTTCCGCAGGAAGCGCAGACGACGACCGGAACACCGGCGCGTTTTGCAATTTTAAAAACCCCGCTGTGAAACGGAAGCAGTCCGTTTTCGGGTTCTTTGTTTCTTGTTCCCTCCGGATAAATAACAACAGGACGCTCACTTGCAGCCAGGAAGTCTGAGGCTTCATAGATCACCTTCAGAGCATTCCTCGGATTTTCCCTGTCAATGGCAAGGAATCCGCTCTTTTTCATCAGGAAACCGGCAATCGGTATCTCAAAGTTCTCCGGCTTTGAGATGAACATCATTCTGAATTTTTTCAGATGATGCAGCAGAACGATCGGGTCATAAGCGGAAACGTGATTGGACACAAGAAGAAACTTCCCGTCAGCCGGGAGCTTCTCCAGTCCTTCCGCTTTTATCTTGATCCTGCTTCCCCATACGGCGAGAGAGCTGATAATATCAAGCAGCCATCTCCAGACGGAACGACGGGACTTATTCATCGTCTTCATCAAAATCGCTTGCCTTTCTGCCGCCGACAAGCCTTTCCAGGCCACGGAGCTCTATTGCTCCGGTGGAGTAAAGGATCATGATCACAAGCGCAGCAATGGCTACCGCGGCGCAGGCTGCAACAGAAGTCTTTGCGCCGGGTACTGACCATACTGCATCCGATCCGGCAAGCAGTTTTTCAGAGGCTGCATCATCCGCGCTTTGCTCTTCCGATGCATTCTCAACAGGAGCCGAAGAGAGAGCTCCGCTGTTAGCAGGAGCTGTCTGCTGGGATGTCTGAGCAGGTGCGGAAGCTGTCGCAGTATTCGGAGTCGCTGTCGGAGCGGGGGTAGGCGTCGGCGTAGGTGCAGGGGTCTGAGTAGGAGCCGGAGTTGGAGAGGCCACCGCATTTTCAGCACCTCTTACGGTAATTCTGGCAGCATTGGACGTCAGAACCTGCCCGTTTGTAATATTGAACTGAGCATATACGCGGATATTATTGCATTCATTGGTAAGGCCCATAATCGTAATCTGGCTTCCCTGAACACCATTCACCGTGGTAGGAGTTTCAACAGCTGAAACACCCTTCAGATGATTGATAATATCCGTTGCGGCAATTCCGGTCTCCGTCGGCGTATCAATAAACCAGGTAACACTCTGGGTGTTCGTGCAGGCCGCCGTAAACAGGATATTGTCCCCTACTGAGTGCCCCAGCTCATCTCCCGGATGCTTCACAATCGTCGGATTGATCTCATCGGGAGCAAGATCAGAACCGTCAGAGGTTCCGGCTTCCGGAGAAGGAGCCGGCTGTTCGGTTGAAGTCCCGGTCTCCCCAGTTCCGCTTTCCTGCTGAGAAGGCTGAGTTTCTCCCGTACTGCTTTCAGGCGTCTGAGACTCGGTGCTCTGTCCCTCTCCCGTCTGTCCGCCGTCCGTTGTTTCCGTCACCGTTGTTGTAGTTTCCGTTACCGTCGTCGTTTCCGTTCCGATAACGATAACCGGGTTTGAAGCGAAGGCGACAGAGGAGAAGCTGCATAATACAGCCAGAATAACCGCAACCGCAATAAGCTTTTTGTAATTCATAAAATCCGCCTCTTATATAAGTAATTCAAATAAACAATATTCGCTGGAAAGTAGAAGACAACAATGCTATAATCAAGCCTGAACCGATGCTCCCGCACAGGAGAGATGAATCGTTGAGGCAGGACATAAAAATGGACAAACCAGAACCACGGATAATTGAAATTGAGAGCTTTTCCGATCCTCAGCTAGACGTATACGCCAGACTGACAGAAACACAGCTGAGAAGCGGGCACAACATTCCGGATCCCCTGTTTATCGCCGAAAGCCCGAACGTAATCGACCGGGCGCTTGACGCAGGTTATGAGCCCGTATCTCTTCTGATGGAGCGCAAGCACATTGACCGGCAGGCAAAAGGAATCATTGAAAGATGCGAAGGAATCCCGGTATATACCTCCTCACTGGACGTTCTGACAAAGCTCACCGGATTTCCTCTTACCAGAGGGGTACTGTGCGCTATGCGAAGGAGAAAGCTCCCGTCCGCTGACGAGGTCTGCAGAGACGCTTCAAGAATCGCTGTTCTGGAAAACGTTGTAAACCCCACAAATATCGGTGCGATCTTCCGTTCCGCCGCCGCTTTGGGAATTGACGCCGTTCTTCTGACGCCGGCCTGCTGTGATCCTCTCTACCGGCGCGCCGTCCGGGTAAGCATGGGAACGGTATTTCAGATCCCATGGGCATACCTCTGTGATGAAGTATCCGACTGGCCGCATCCCGGCCTCGAAATAATATCCGGCGCAGGATTTTCTACCGCCGCCATGGCACTCAGCGAAGATTCCGTCAGCATTACCGACCCGAACCTGATGGCAGAGGAAAAGCTGGCCATCATTCTGGGAACGGAAGGAGACGGCTTGTCCGAATCCACCATAGCGGAATGCGACTATACCGTAAAAATACCAATGGCTCACGGGGTGGATTCTCTCAACGTTGCCGCGGCTTCAGCAGTCGCATTCTGGCAGCTCGGAAGACACTGAATCCAATTAAATATTTATTTTATCAGATTATCCTTATCAGGTCAACATTTCTGTATTCTTTTCACGATAAGTAACCAATAATACCTGAAATCATCCCGAATCAGGATGTTTTCGGAAAGAGGAAAACATGATCAACAGTTTTATGATCGTCGGAGAGCAGATCATCATCGTATTTGCTCTGATCGTTGTCGGATTCATCTGCGGAAAGCTCAAAATCATCAATAACAATATTTCAAAAGGGCTTTCCTCCATCGCCGTAAATCTCACGATCCCGGCGACCATTCTGATGTCGTTCCACCGGGAATTCGACGCTGTGCTTCTGAAAGACTTTCTTTTCTCCGTCGGTATCGGGATCCTCATGTATCTGATCTGTATTGTTCTCAGCACTCTGACGATCAAGGAAAAGTCCGAAAAAAGGCGGAACGTGATCAAGTGCGCCGTTATCTTCAGTAACTGCGCTATGATGGCCATGCCGCTTGAATCGGCGCTGCTCGGTTCTGACGGCGTGTTTTTCGGTGCCGCTCATGCCGGGCTGTTCAATCTTGTTTTCTGGACTTACGGACTCTATATTATCAGCGGTTCAAACGGCAGTCTGAATTTTAAGAAAGCGCTTCTTACTCCGTGCATCATTTGTACCTTTGCCGGAATGATCATGTTCCTTTTCAATATCTCTCTTCCGCAAACGACCTACAAGATCCTCGAGCATCTCTCCAATATGACGCTCCCGCTGAGCATGATGATCATCGGCTACACGATCAGCAGCACAAATATCGGGGATGTTCTTTCAGACAAATGGTGCTGGCTGGCTGCGCTTGAAAGGCTTATTATCGTTCCGATGATCCTTCTGGGACTGCTTCTCCTCTTCCGGAAGACCGGTACCGCAGCAGTAACCGCAGTTATCAGCATTGCCTCCCCCGCTGCCGCATCCATCAATATCCTTGCTGTTCTTTACGGGAAAGATGAAAAGCTGGCAGCAGGTCTGGTATCCGTCAGCACAATTCTTTCTCTGCTTACGCTCCCGGTAATCACGGCGCTGGCACAAAATCTTCTGGGATAAGTGTGAAAAGTTCAACTCTAAAAAATAATCCGAACCTCATTCCGGCAGGAACAGGGTTCGGATTTTTCGTTTATATACAAAGTTCGGATATTCAGGTTTTGATTAAATGGTAATGATCAGGTTATTCGTTTCAAGAGAATTCACGTAACTCATTTCTTTTGAAATTTTACTGATGAGCCGCAGTCCTACACAGCGTTCCGGATTCGCCTGACGGAGTTCCGTGCAATACTTCATCACATTAAACCCCGGACAGTTATCCTGAAAACGCAGCTTGATATCTCCCTTGTCATAAGTGATCCAAATATGAATCACGGGCGTGTTTCTGCACTTTGGGAAGCCATGCGTGATCACATTCATGGCAAGCTCTTCCAGAGCAAGCTGAGAAAAGTAAGAACGGCGGTAATCAATTTCATGATTAATACAGAAATCGATCAAAGTATTCTCAAAATCGGTTACATCTTCCTTACTCCGAAGAGTTATTTCAATATAATCTTCCGGCTTAAAGCCGAAGTCCGGTGCAAGGCACAAAAGATCCAGCGCCTTCCGCGGGAATTTCCCATTCCGTTTCATAATCAGAAGCAGCACGATAACAAAGTTCAGGAATTCACTCACCGGCAACGCCCACCACAAACCGTTTGTCCCGAAAAGGTAACCGAGCAAAGCAGATGTAAGCACGATCAGTATCAGACGATTCAGATAGGAAAGGATTCTTCCCGACCGGAACCGCTGGGCAATCTGTTCATAGGAAATGAAAACTCCGTTGAATGTTGAAAACGGAATCATAATTCCAACACAGCGAATAGACAAAGCTGCCATTTGCAGCACTTCCTCTGAGTCGGAAATGAAGAAGTTGGCGATTGGCCTTGAAAAAGCAATACACAAGACGCCGAGCAGCGAAACACCGCCGATTGCACTTAATGCAATTTGCGAAAGACATTTCAGTCCGTCACGGTCACACTGGCTGTAAAGCAATGCCCCGATCAGCAGAATCGAGCTTGACACTCCCGCGCTGAAGCTGATCAGGAGATCTCTCACCTGGTTGGTTATGCTGTAAACAGAAAGCGCAAGCGAAGCACCGAGAAGCAGGGAAAGAGCGTTCATGATAATCGGCTTTATCGTATTGCATATGCGTTTGATGGCTTTCGATGCTCCGGCATTCGAGATGCTTTTCAGATCAGAAAAAGACATCCAGGACAGCCGGAATTCGAGAATTTTCTCACCCCGGAAGAAATAGACAAGCAGCGGGATTACAGCAAAATAATAGGAAATCGCCGTTGCAAGTCCAAGACCGAACATTCCGCCCTGAAAAACGAATATACTGAGCGCATCCCCGGCCACATCAGCGATCAGCTGCGCGAACATACTTATCGTGATGATCCTTTTCCCGCTTCCCAGCTGAACGATTGGAGAAAGGATACCGAAAAGAACCATAGCAGGCACACCGAGGAACAACCCCTTCAGATAACTGTCTGCCATCGGCAGCACCTCTGCCGTGCTGCTGCCTGTACCATACATGGAGGAGATCAACGTCGAATTGGTATACCCGAATACTGCGAGCAGCAGAGATACCGCAAGACCGATGGTAAGTGCTCCGGAAAAGATCTTCTGGGCACTGCCAAGCTCGCCCTTTCCGATATAATGAGAGCAGATGATCTGCATTCCTAGTCCAAGAGGCCCGCAGATAATATCAGTAAAGCTGAAAAACGGCCTGGCATAACCCATAGCTGCCATTCCCAGACTTCCCATATAATTGCCCATGAAATACGAATCCGTCAGGGAAGCTGCGGAATTGATGAGCTCCAGAAGGCAGATGACATAAAAAGAATTCCGGAACAGCTCTTTCAATATTGCTTTATTATTGGATAAGGTTCCCGTTCCCATAGCATAGCCTTTCTTCCGATCCCTTATTGGTATTAGAGTATCACACGGAACTGCTTTCTGCAAGATACAGGATATAAATACGGCATTGCCGATTTAAAATCAGCGCCGGTTTCGGCGTTAATATGAAATGTTGTGGTGAATCACTATGGAAATCAAAGCGATTGCTATTTACTTCATCCACGGGCTGAGCGAGGATTTTCCATTATAAAACAGAACAAACCGTTCCAATTTCATCGCGGAGCTAATCTGTTTTTCTAATATAAACTCTAAAAAATATGCTTCCCGGAATATTTTTTAGAGTAAAAATATGCTTCCTGGAATATTTTTTAGAGTTATTGCAAAACTGCAGCTGATGTGATACACTTCAGGCAGTGAGGTGACCGGAATGCTCAAACGGAAAATACAAGTACAGCTGGAAGAATGGAAAAGGACACGCAATGATAAGTGTCTCGTTATCACCGGAGCCAGACAAGTCGGAAAAACCTATATTGTCAGGAAATTCAGCGAAGAAAATTACGCTTCCTACATTGAACTAAATTTTATTGAGAATCCGCAGCTGGCTAATATCTTCAGGGATCGTCTGAGCGCAGACAGCATTCTGTCTGCAATCCGGCTGTATTTCCCGGAAAAAGAAATCATCCCGGGAAATACGCTTTTGCTTCTCGATGAGATTCAGGAATGCTCCAATGCAATCACAGCCCTGAAATTTCTTGCCGCCGACAGCAGAATCGATGTCATTGCCACCGGTTCTCTCCTTGGTCTGAGATATAAGGGAAATACTTCCTATCCGGTCGGCTCCGTCGACTATCTGAGTATGCACGCTCTTGACTTTGAGGAATTTCTCTGGGCAGTCGGTGTCAGCGGGGAAATCATCGAACAGTTGAGATTCTGTTTTCATGAAAAGACCCCTGTTCCCTATGCTGTTCATAGCAAGATGATGGAATACCTGCGTCAATATATGGTGACAGGCGGCATGCCGGAAGTCGTTGAAAAGTTCGTGACGGAGCATGATTATTATGCTGCAGACGTGATTCAAAGACGTATATATCGGGACTATCTGGCAGATATCGCAAGATATGCAGATCCAAACATTAAAATTAAGGCAGAAAAGTGTTTTCGCTCCATCCCCCTTCAGCTGAGCAAGGAGAATCACAAGTTCCAGTATTCCGTTGTTGAACACAGGGGAAACGCGAAAAAATTCGAGAGCAGCCTTGACTGGATTGTAAATGCCGATATGGCCGCTCCTGTTATGAACGTAAGCAGGGTCGAATATCCGCTCGCCGCATACGCAATCGATGATAATCTCCGTCTCTATAACACGGATATAGGATTTCTGATATGCACATATGATTTCTCATTAAAAAAGGCTCTGCTCGAAGACGAGGATTTCTTTGACAGTACTCTGGCAAATCCTGTGTTAAAGACAGCGAAAGGTGGGCTTTATGAAGCGCTTGTTGCAGATATGCTGATAAAGAACGGACATGAGGACCTGTTCTTCTTCAGGAATGAACCCGGTACCGTTGAACTGGAATTTCTATTGAATTCTCCTTCCGGAGTTCTTCCTGTAGAGGTCAAAGCAGGACGGAGCGGAACAAAATCTCTCAACAGTCTCCTGAAGAATGAGGATATTCTCTTCGGCTACAAGCTTGCCGATCAGAACGTCGGAATCAAGGACAAGAAAATAACGCTCCCTTTGTATATGGCAATGTTTATTTGAAAAAGAATTATATCACGCACTTATGTGGGTGCAAAACATAATTTATTATGAGGGATATATGGATATTGAATATGAAAAATTAGTCGGGAGAAAAATCAGAAACTTACGGGAAAAGCAGGACCTTACCCAAGAACAGCTTTCTGCAAAACTTCAAACTATGGGCTGTGACATAACACGCAGTGCACTGGCAAAAATAGAGGTAGGGCAACGACACATTTATCTTGATGAATTAAAGCTTATTAAAGAATTATTAAACACGAATTATACAACGCTGTTAGATGAGACCTAATCTTAGCTTCTTTTTCATCAACAAAAATACGATCAACAAAAAGAAACGGCATAACCATTCTCTGTGGTTACACCGTTTCTCTTTTTCTATTCTGTTTATTGTTTTCTAAAGAAATTACATTCTTTCGATATATTCATCCATCCACGCCGCTCTGGAAAGAACATACTCCCGGAATACATCGAGCCGGAGAGCTGGATCCTCAAGCGTGCTCCCGGGCCACATTGACAGATCTCTGGAATACGCTCCGGAAGAGAAGATCAGTTCCTCATACTCCCCGATCATCTCCGAAAGCGCCTCGTCCGACCACGGGCCTTCCCGGAGCTCCGCATACCGTTTTTTCAGCGATGCGATCACTTCTTGATTTTCCAGCTGCAACGCTTCAAAGACCGGACCATCCTTCATATCAAACGGTGTGTCCGTTGAAACCGTATAAATATCCGCGTAGTTCTGCGCTTCCCAGTTATATTCATTCCCCCACGTGAGATCAAGATCCCAGGGACAGTAGACCATTTTCAGTTTTCCGCTATTTTTCTCTTTCAAAGCGAAATAGTAATTTTTCCCGTTATTATCGGCTCCGGCACAGAAATTAATGAACAACCAGAGATCTTCCGCGCTTTTCCAGTCAATTCCGTACTCTTCAGAAAGCGCTTTCCATGCCTGCTCTTCTTTTTCCTTTGTTTTTCCGCCCTGCAGCTCTATTCCGTCAGCTTCCCATTCCGTTTTGCTGTAGAGAAATTCATTCTTCCCGATATCGAACTGTTTCTGATCCGGCTTATACCCGAGCGCATAAAGGCCGGAATAATCTCCATTTCTGAACAGCTCGATATATCTGAATTCATACCCGTTGGCAATCCCGAAATCATTATTGCCCGCGCAGGATGAATACCACAGATTCCCGCCGAATACCGACCGAATCCTCTCCGGGTCATTGTACAGGGAAATGATCACCCAGTCATCATCCTCCCGAAGATCCAGAAAAGAAGTTTTCTCATCCAGCTCGATCTTATAGGAGCGCTTGTTAAAAATCCTGGAAGAAGTTCCGCGGGTATGCGCCTTTCCGGACAGACCGTTGAGCTCAATATCCGTATCCGTTTCCCGAAGGATATCTCCCTCAGAATTCAGGGACATAATCGGGAGAGAGGTAAAATGAAGACGGACAAGCTTATATCCCTTCAGCGTAAATACCGCGAGATATACCGGCTCATTCCGTTCAATCGACTCCGCGGTTATTTCCGTTTTAACCACTGAATAATATCTGTGCGGCTCTGAAATATCTGCAGTGATCTCTGCCTGAAGCACTTCATTTTCTCCCGGAAGATCCTCCAGCGAGCAGAGCCACCAGGATTCCGATTGGCTTTCGACCGCCGGTATACCGTTTACGTATACCGTATCAACGTCAAGGTAGTCATTTTCAGATCGCATAAACTTCAGCAGTTCAAGCGTCGTGCTGCTGATCTGCTTCCCGTTCAGTGCCGCCGGAAGCAGCACAAACGCGGCCGCAGCAAGAAGTGCCGCCGCCGCGAAAATCAGTATACAGTTCCTGACAAGCTTCTTCAAACTATACCACCATTATTACAGCAATACGGTAATTACGATCATAATAATGACGCCGGGAACGCCAAAGAGCGCTGCGATCAGGCAGCGTGTCGGGTTTATCTCAAAACTGAAGCCGAAATTCTGTCCGATTAGGTTCAGGACAAAAAGGATCCCCATCCCGAGAGCGGTATTCAGAAGCAGTTTAAAAATCTTTCTCAAAGGAGAAGCAATCAGTTTCACCAGAAGGATCACAGCAGCAATGACTGCTGCCAGTACCAGCGCTATAAATAAATATTCATTCATGCCGTTCACCCAGAAGCTTTATCGCCTCGGAAACACGCTCAAGATGAACCCCGCGGGACGCCTTAACAAGGACACAGTCATCCTTCCGGAGAAGCCGGGGAAGAGCTTCTGTCATGGCTTCAACATTCGGAAAGGCCGATGCTCCGAACCGGCAGAGGGTAGTTCCTTTTTCCTCCACAGAAGATTTCTCCACAGAATTAAAAGCATCCGCCATCAGCGCCGCAAGATTTCCGCAGGTCAGAAGAAGATCCACCCCTTTTTCCGCAGCGTACTTGCCCACTTCCAGATGCATGGAATCCGAATGATCTCCCAGCTCCAGCATATCCCCGAAAATACATACATGTCTGCCGGGAAGAGAAGAAAGCGTATCAATAGAGGAATGGCAGGAGTCCGGGTTGGCATTATAGCAGTCGTCGATCAGCCGGACAAATCCCGTATTTTCAATTGCCAGTCTGCGTCCTACCGTTTTATAACCGGATAATCCCGCTTCGATTTCTCCCGCTGAAAGACCTACCGCAAAACCGACCGCCGCAGCTGCCAGCGCCGCATATACAAGATGCTCACCGAAGCCGGGAATTGACGCATGAACGGTTTTTCCGTCATAAGTGATATCACAGCACACAAAGCCCTCGGTGCTTCTGACATTCGAAGCACGCACCTCACAGCCTTCGGATCTTCCGAAGGTAAGCTTCCATTGCGGGCATTTCAAGTCTCTCAGAAGTTTGTCGTCTCCGTTTACGACAAGAAGAGCATCGTCAGACATGGATTCGAGCATCTCGGTCTTTGCTTTCAGGACACCGTTCAGATCCCCTAAAAATTCAAGATGCGCATGCCCGATGATCGTAAAAACAGCGATATCCGGCGCCGCCATCTTCCCAAGACGACGCATTTCACCGAAATGATTGATTCCCATCTCCAGAACCGCGAACTCATCTTCGGGCTCGATACAAGAGAGAGACATCGGAAGTCCGATCGTGTTATTCAGATTTCCGGCAGTTTTATGAACCCGGAAGCGTTCTCCGAGGACAGCGGCGATCATTTCCTTTGTCGTTGTCTTTCCCACGCTGCCTGTAATGCCCACGACAGGGATCTCTATTTTTCTTCTGAACGCTGCCGCAATTTTTTCAACAGCCTCCTGCACATCCCTGCAGATAATAACAGGGCCGGGAAGGAGCTCAAATGGATCAGCATCGGGACCGAAATTTGCTTTCGTAATCTCGGGAAGATGCTCCGCAAGAGCACAGGCCGCGCCGTTTTTCAGAGCCGAAATGATATAATCATGTCCATCTGACTTTTCACCCTTGTATGCGACGAAGAGATCCCCCTCCGACACATCCCGGCTGTCAATAACAATGCGCTTCAGCTCCGCATCATATTCATTTTTCCCAAAAACCGAGCCGCCACAAACAGCAGCGGCTTCGGAAACAGTTATACCAAACATTCGTAACCTAAAAAATCAGATTTTATCTTCATCACCAAACGGATCTCCGCATTCCGGGCAGAATTTCGGAGGATTGGCAGGATCCGCAGGCGTCCATCCACATTTATCACATCTGTACTGAGGAGCACCGGCTGGCTTCCGGGCACCGCATTCCATACAGAATTTCCCCTGGTTCTTAGTTCCGCAGGAGGGGCATACCCAGCCAGATTCAGACGCCGCAGAAGCAGCTGCTGCCTGACCCATGGAGTATAGACCGCTGATCCCCGCTCCCATATTCGCAGCCATATTCACGCCCATAAAAGCAGCTGCTGCGCCATTGGGATTCTTTGCCGCATCCTGCATAGCCGCAGCCTGTGCCCCGGCAAGCTGAGCCGCAGCCATCGTCGGATCTCTTAATGCCGCCGCACGCTGAAGATCCTTGATCATCTTCTCGTCCTCTTCGGAAGCTGCCGCACTGGAAACGCCAAAGGAAACAATCTCGATACCGCGAAGGTCTCTCCACTTTTCGGAGAGTTCTTCATTCATGGCTTTGGAAAGCTCGGGGGTATGTGCGGGAAGAGCGGAATAACGGATTCCCATTTCAGAAATCTTTGCGAACGCAGGCATCAGAGCCATCAGCAGCTCGGTCTTCAGCTGGCTGTCGATCTCACTGCGGGTAAACTTTGAAGCGAAGTTCCCGCACACATTGGAGTAGAAAAGGATCGGATTCACGATCCTGTAGCTGTATTCACCGAAGCAGCGCAGCCCGATATCGATATCAAGACCGATATTCGTATCTACCACTCTGAAAGGAACCGCATTGGGCGTTCCGTATTTATTCCCAACAATCTCCTTCAGATTGAAATAATAAACCCGCTGATCATTCGCTGGCTGACCGCCATAGGTAAAGCGCTTGCCGATCGCTTCGAAGACCCGAATCACGGCATCCGACAGACTTCCGGTAAACAGGGACGGTTCAGAAGACATATCATAAATATATTCTCCCGATTCAGCGCAGACATCCACCACTTTTCCCTGCTCAACGATCATCATGCACTGACCGTCTGCCACAGCGATTTTAGAACCATCGGTAATAATATTATCACTTCCGTGATTTCCGAAACCGGAAGACCGCTTCAGTCCCTTTACAGCAAGGACATCTGCCGGAAGCGCTTCACAATAGAAATAATCCTTCCACTGATCGGCAAATACACCGGAAGCCGTGCTGACAGCAGCAGAAATTAAACCCATAATATATTCTCCTTTTAATTAGTTTTTATTATCGCACAGATAAAATCAGGTATATTATTTATCCTCAGCTTTATCCGTTATCTCCGTTTTTTCAGGAGCATCTACTCTATATCCCCATCGCTGTGTACCGGGATCATTCTGCGGCATCATAAAAAGAACCATCTGCTGCATATATCCCATCTCCGGGTCAAACACGAAAACTTCCCCGTCTATTTCAATTTCCACCCATCCGTGCGGAGTTCTCTCATGCTCGTAATTCGCACCTTTTACCGTGCCGCTGTACGCTTCGGCAGGATAGCCTATGGCTCTGGCCAGTTCTCTGAAAAGAGCCGCGAAGGAATAACAGTTTCCTCTGTTTCCGCGTTCGATCATATCCAGCGCCTCTTCTATTTCCCAGCCTTCTTCGCCGGGCTCATAAATATTCCCCATACGGTAGGAACATTTGGTAAGCATATAATCATACAATGCTACAAGACGTTCTTCCTGAGTCATGGAATCATCTGTATATTCTTTCACGACAGAAGAAACGAACTCGTCCAGATCCTTGTTTCCGGAAGTATAAAAGGTATCCCTGCCAAAACGGAAGGTCCCTATCGTTTTATTTTTTGCCTTATTCCCGTTTTCAAGGAAATACACCAGTCTGCCGTCTTCAACTGCAAAACCTTCTTCTTTCGCAAATGCGAAAACCGACATAGACAGGATCAGCGCAATCGCAGCTGCTGCGGCAATCCACCTTTTCATTTTGCTGTATCCACCTCTTCAACGATTTCTGAATCGCCTTCCTTATAGGTGAGGATGCTGAAACCATCATAAAAATACTCGTAGTCTTCTCCGTCTGTCCCGCAGCGGGCAGCATGGCGGGAATCTGCAGCAGATCCGATCACAGCTTCAAGTTCAGAATACTGACCGCCGATTGCCTTCCCGGCAACAGCAATTTTTTCCTCTGTGGTCATTTCTGCGGGGGATTTCGTTCCGCCGCTCTTCCCGCAGGAACAAAGCAGGAAAGATATCATCCATACAACAATCAAAAAAAACAATAACAGTTTCTTTTTCACGACATTCTGCTCCAAATAATCAGGATAAAATTTAAAACCTATTTGGTTATTATAACCCTATATCATTTACTGCGCAAGCCATGAAATGTTGCGCTCAACGATTTCAAGAACGACCGTGTCATATTCACCGCTCCGGATCCGTTCCGGATCATAATCTGACGAACGGGAAAAATCCGCAGAAGCAAAGTGTTCCGCCAGATACGGATATAGAGATATTCCGAACGAATCTCTCCAGCAAAGCAGATGACCGGAGCCTGACGGGTTTTCCGTGCTGAATTCAATTGCATTCCCGTTCTGAGGATCAGATACAGACCGGAAAGAAAAACCGGGAAGATATTCAGGATCTGTTTCCCTGCTCTTTCCGGAGGGATACAGCATCTCAAAAAGATCGCCGGTATGCGTTTTTCCATTTCCGAATTCACCAAGAGAAAAGCCGCAGTTCACACCAACGGCGGAAAGAATATTATCCGCAGCCACTGCCGCTCCCTTTGAATTCCAGTGAGAGTCCGTATGGAAATACAGAACCTCATCTTTTCCCCGAAAAGCTTCATGGAGATCCGCATAATCCACTCCCAGCTCCGAAAGCCGGCGATACAGACGGTCAACATTGCTGTTTTTCCCGGCCGGAATTCGTTTCGGCATATATTCCGGATACAGAGAATTCTTATTCGGCGCAACCGTAAAGACAAATTCCGCGCCATTCTCATGGCAGCAATCCCTGAGCTCAGCAAGATGCAGGGCTGCGGACTCAATCACCTCATCCGGCAACAGCTGCCCCGTATAGTCATTCAGAGAATCCGCGAAGAAAAGCCAGCCTTCCTGTCCCAGGATGACATCGTCATTCACGGAACATCCAAACAGCAGAGCATTTATCCGGGACCATGCTGTGGAAAGCTGCTGTCTCAGGGCGAATCTGTCATCAAACCAAGACGAAGCCTCTGACAGGACCTCCGGGTTAAAAGTACCGTCCAGCTTTTCAAGCCTCGGGACAGGAGAAAGGATCTCATTTCCGGCAGCTTTGGAAGGACCCGCAGCAATCATCCCAACAGACGGGATAAGACAGAGCACGAAAAATACCGCTATTAAAATTTTACTGAATGTTTTATTCATCAGAACTGAAAATAAATAAACGGCGAAAAACCGCTCGACGACATACTCATCAGCGAAACAACAAACAGGAGAACTGCAACCAGAACAGCAACGATCAGGAAAGCGACAGATGAACTGCAAGCTGAGATTTTAGACTGAAGGACCGGCCTGAGTTTTGCCATCAGCCTTCCCGACAAAAGGAACCCGGCAATGAGAACCGTAATCATGCTTCCGTTCAGCAATCCCGCTAATTCGGGAACCGCTGAATCGAAACGGCAGAAGCGGAACATTGACGATATTATTTCCCATGCCGCACCGAGCGACTGAGCCCGGAAAATCACAAAAAGAAGAACAACACTCAAAAGCGTGTAAATCCTGCTGACGAGCCTTCCGACGAACGATTTCTGAAGCTTTTCCGTTGGAATAATGCCGGCTCCCTCCAGGCTGACAAGCGCGCCATGGCACAAGCCCCACAGAAGATAATTCATTCCGGCTCCGTGCCAGATCCCGGTACAGAGAAAAACGAGCATTCTGTTTGCCGCAGCTCTGACCCGGCCCTTTCTGCTTCCGCCAAGCGGAATGTACAGATAATCCCTGAACCACGAGGAGAGAGAAATATGCCATCTTCTCCAGAATTCACGAACAGAAAGCGCAGCATACGGGAGATCAAAATTTTCAGCTGTGCTGAAGCCGAACATAGCGCTCAGCCCTATTGCCATATCCGAATAGCCTGAAAAATCAAAATAGATCTGAATCGCATATGCCGCTGCACCCAGCCACGCAAGGCGAAAATCGAGTACAGATGCCGCCGCAGCCGCCGACACAGCGCTGATATTAAAGACATGATCCGCAGCCTTAGCAGCAACTGAAGCGATCAGCATTTTCTTGGCAAAGCCTTCAACGAAACGGATAATGCCATACGCCGTCCGTTCAGCCGAAACCTCACTGTTCTCAAGCTGGGATTCAAAATCACTGTATTCAACGATTGGACCGGAAATAAGACGGGGAAAGAAAGAAATATACAGCAGAAGAGCAACCGGATCCTTTTCCGGACGGGACTTTCCGCGATAAACATCCACCACATACGATATCCCGTGAAAAGTATAAAACGATATCCCTATCGGAAGGACCGAGTTCATCGGAGGAATATACTTAAACAGCGCCAGGATCAGAAGATGCGCGGCAACCGCTGACAGCATGATGTTTTTCCGGTATCGGGGATTATCCCGCCTAAGCATAAGAAGCCCTGCAGCATAACTGATCAGAACAGAAAGAAGCAAAAGTGGAAGGGCTGACAGCTGACCGAAGGAATAAAATATAAGACCTGCTGCAGCAAGGAACGCATTTCTGCCTTTTCTTCCGTGAAACAGTCTGGAAAGGAGGACCGTTACCGGAAGGAATATGAACAAGAAACTCGGCGAACTGAATACCATAACATTTTTCCTTTGAAACTATCGTTCAGGCACAATATCACAGGGATACGGCACAATATTCGACTTTTGATATTTTATACTAATATCCGGTATAAAGCAAATAATATTTCCCTCAGGCGAGGCAAGGAAAAAGCATTCTTCCGGACAAGGACGTCCGAAAGAATGCTTCCGAAAATATATTGGTTATAGATAGCGGTTTCAGCCTTTATCACGTTCGGAAAGGACAACCGTTTCCGTAGCTTTATTACCGTAATTATCCGAAACAAGGCATCTGTAGGAACCATACGCAGAAGACTGAACGCTGTGAGCTGCAAGTTCTGAATATCCTTTTCCGGCATCCGTATAAACATGCAGACCGTAAGTTTCATTATTGGAGTCTGCATCAAACACGATATTTACCCAACTGCTGCTGGCATCATCATATTTCTGCCATGCGAAGGTCAGATTCTGTCCGGTAGCATTGACAGAGAAGATAGGAACATTCTGAGTAGTATCATCCGCTCCGCCGCGGCCAAGATAAGTCGCAGCACTGGTAGGCTCTTTGGTAATCGTAATATTCCTGCTCGTAGACGCCTCGGAAATCGTAGTGCTGACAGAACCGACGGTATTTCCTAGTTCATCCAGACGATCGGAGATCTTCTGATTCGTATTCTGAAGCTGATATACCTGGCTGAGAATATTCTGATTCACTTCCTCGATTTTTCTGTTGACTCCCGCAACGGAAATCAGACAGATAATGGAAAGAAGTGCGCAGGCAACGAAGCCGATCAGCGCAATAAAGGAAGGATTCATCTTACTGACAGGAAGCTTTGACGCTCCTCCCTGACTCTGTTTTGCAGAAGCCGCGGAACGCTTTTCCTTTACAGAGGACTTCACCTTATTCATGTTGATCTTCGGAAGATTGGGAAGATTAGGAAGATTGATCTTTGCTTTTCCGGATTTCGCAGATTTTACGGTTTTTCCGGTCTGAGGAACCTCTTCCATCTCCTCAGCCTCATATTCTTCTTCGTATTCTTCATCCTGCACAGGCTGAGAATACTGCGCTAAAGCTGTTTTATGGCCACAGTAAGGGCATTCAACTTCATTATCTTCAAGGACACTTCCACAGAAAGTACAAGTCATGATTACACCTGCTTTCACTAAATGTAATCATATTGTAAATCATATGTTTTATTATGTCAACACTTTTTTCATCTATTTGTTTAAACTTTGTAATTATTTTAGCTTCAGCAGTTCTCTGGCACGCTCTGCATCTCTTTTTATCTGCTCAGACAATGCCAGACAATCTGAAAATTTTTCTTCCTGCCTGATAAAAGAATAAAAATCTACTCTGACAGTAACGCCGTAGATATTCTCTGAGAAATCCAGAATATGGGTCTCCACGGTTATCTCATTATTTTCTCCGAATGTCGGACGAACGCCTATATTCGTTACAGCATCGAATTCTGAACCGTCGGGAAATATTGCCTTCGTCGCATAAACACCAAACGCAGGGACAACGGTTCCCTCCGGAATCCGCATATTGATCGTCGGGGCAGCCATCTTTCTCCCGATCTGATATCCGGGCTGAACCGTATCGGAAATGCAGTAAGGATGACCGAGAAAATTAAAGGCAGCTTCCATGTCTCCCTTTCGGATAAGCTCACGAATCAGCGTTGACGAAACAACCACCCCATCAATAATTACAGGATTGATAACATCGCACCCGATTCCATGATCCCCGCACCAGGTGAGAAGTTTTTCTGCATTCCCGGCTCCTTTAGCACCAAAGGTAAAATCATATCCGACAACGATGTGGGAAACTTCGTATTCGCCAATAAGACGAGACAGGAAATCCTCCCAGGACGTGTTCATCATCTGAACATCGAACGGAATAACAATAACATCTTCAATTCCGAAGCAGCGGCTGAGAATTTCCTTTCTCGAATCACAGTCCGTGATCAGACGTAAGTCTTCCCGATGAACAAGAATGTCCGGATGCATATCAAAGGTTAAAACTGCCGGTGACAAACCGTTTTCTGCCGCTCTTTCCTTCACCCTGTTCAGGAGCGCAGCATGCCCGAGATGAACTCCGTCAAAAAAACCGAGCGCAATACAGCGTTTATTCAATTGAGTAAATGAATGATCCATCTTTAATCTCTGAAACAAGGTGCGCATTTGCTATTGAGTATTCTCCCACTGCCGTTCGACGAAGAGCGGACATGCAGGCTCCGCAGCCAAGAAAGGCTCCGATATCATGGCACAGCGTACGGACATAAGTACCGGAGGAGCATCGGATCTTCAGGCTGACGTCCCTCCCGTTACGGTCGGTTATCTCGATGCTGCGCACAAAAATATGGCGGGGCTCCCGTTCGATCTCTTCTCCCCTTCTGGCAACATCACACAGTTTTCTTCCTTTGATCTTTATTGCGGAATACATGGGCGGGAGCTGACTGATATCACCGACAAACGACAAAACCGCCGAGCTCAGAGCCGAATCTGACACTTCTTCCGCCGCGGTCTCATCTCCTCCGACAACATTCCCCCAGATATCCTGCGTATCGGTAACGACACCGAGGCGCATAACCGCTTCATATTCCTTTTCATGCCCCATGATTTCCTCGCACAGTCTGGTAGCTTTTCTTCCTACCAGAACGATCAGGAGACCTGTTGCCATCGGGTCAAGCGTTCCCGCATGACCGATTTTTTTAATGTGAAGGACATTCCGAAGCTTTGCCACGACATCAAAGGAAGTCCATTCCTGTTCCTTGTCAATAAGCAAAATGCCATCTTGGATGGCATTTTGAACGTTTTCTATGATTATATTTTCTTCCATAATTTATCTATCTCGCAAAGAAGCAATGAAACAGCATCCGGATAAGCCTTGTTTATCGTACAACCAGACGCCTGAGGATGTCCTCCGCCTCCGAACCGGGAGCAAAGCTCAACACAGGAAAAACCTTTTCCGGATCGGGCAGATACTTTACTTGAACCATCCGGAAGCTCCCGGACCGTAACCGCCAGCTCCACTCCCTCGATTCTGAGGGGAAGCGATGCAATGTTATCCAGATCGTCTTCGTTCACGCCGGACCGGGAAAGCATATCCAGCGTCAGCAATGAAACGATAACTTTCCCGTCATACAGGGAGCGGAAACCTTCATAAAGCATACTTTCCAGCGCCACGCGATGAGCCGATGTTTTTTCAAAGAAGATCTGGTTCAGGGAATAGACATCCGCCCCGCATTCAATAAGCTTCGCCGCGGCAAGATGAGACGCAGCATCCGTATTCCCGTAACGGAAGCATCCGCAGTCCGTTGACAGACCGATATACAAGAGATCCGCTTCCTTCGGATCAGGATCTCCCACCAGATTTTCGATAACAGCCAGAACAACTTCCGCGCAGGAAGCACGCTCTGGACAGACACAGTTTTTCTCTCCAAACAAAGGATTCGAGCCATGGTGATCAATGCACAGATCGATCTTTCCCGAAAAGCCGTCCGGGAACATATCATCGTCCGCAACATCAACGGAAACCGTATAATTCCATACGAACGACTCATCCGCCGTCAGCTCAGAGACATATCCCAGCTGCCTTGCCGTAAAACCGCTGTTGTTCAGCAGCCAGGCATTCTTTCCGTACCGCTTCAGCGCTCTGCAAAGCGCAGCGGAAGAACCCATCGTATCTCCGTCCGGTTTTTTATGCGAAACGATCAGGATATTATCCTGGGCAGAAAGCTCAGCTGCAGTTTCCGAAGCGGATAAAACCGTCTTACTCTGATTCTTCATCATCATGCTTTATATCAAGGGAGTTCAGAATACTGTTGATATGAGCGCCATATTCCAGACTGTGATCAATTTCAAAAACAAGCTCCGGCGTATATCTGAGATCAAGAGAGCTTCCCAATTCCTTGCGAAGCCAGCCTGAAGCAGATTTCAGCCCTTTTTTGAACTCTTTTTCATCGTCCAGATCAAGCACGGAAAGCCACACCTTGCTGTAGTGAAGATCTCCGGTAGTTTCAACTCTTGTCACGCTGATCATGCGCCCGGAAATCCGCGGATCCTTTATCTCCCTCAGCAGACGGGACAGTACAAACTGGATATCGCTGTTTGTTCTTTCAATTCTGTTTGATGACATATTATTCCTTAATCTCTTCCATTACGAAGCATTCAATAATATCTCCGATTTTAATATCGTTGAACTTCTCAACCTGCATACCGCATTCATAGCCGCTGGCAACTTCTTTAACGTCATCCTTGAAGCGGCGGAGAGACGCCAGTTCACCTTCATGAATAACGATATTATCGCGAAGGATACGGACGGAACAGCCGCGCTGGATCTTTCCGTCTGTGCAGTAGCAGCCGCATACAGTACCGATCTTGGAAACCTTATACGTCTCACGAACCTCGGCATGACCGATAATCGATTCGGTAAACTTCGGAGCAAGCATGCCCTTCATAGCGGCTTCAATTTCATTGATGCAGTCATAGATGACACGGTACATACGAACGTCAACAGAGTTTCTGCTTGCAGACTCTCTGGCAGCGGCATCCGGACGGACATTGAATCCGACAATGATTGCACCGGAAGTTGACGCAAGCATCACATCGGATTCATTGATTGCTCCGACACCGCTGTGGATAACGCTTACGCGAACCTCTTCGTTCGTCATTTTCTCAAGAGAAGTCTTTACGGCCTCAGCGGAGCCCTGAACATCTGCCTTGACAATAATATTCAGCGTCTTCATCTCGCCTGCCTGAATCTGGCTGAACAGATCTTCCAGGCTGACCTTTCTGCCGGCTCCGGATGCAGATGCTGCCGCAGCATTCCGGCGTTCCTCAGCCAGTTCTCTTGCCATACGTTCATCGGTAACCGCATTAAACACATCACCGGCGCTCGGGACTTCAGACAAACCGGAAATCTCCACAGGAGTGGACGGTCCTGCCTCAGATACATGCCTTCCCTTGTCATCCGTCATCGTACGAACACGGCCGACACAGGTACCAGCGATAATAATGTCACCCTGTCTCAGCGTACCGTTCTGCACAAGGACGGTCATAATCGGGCCGCGGCCTTTGTCCAGGCGTGCCTCGATAACTGTTCCCTTTGCTGCTCTGGCCGGGTTTGCTTTCAGCTCCTGAACCTCGGCAAGGACAACCAGATTCTCAAGGAGGGCATCAATACCCATTCCGGTTTTTGCGGAAATGGGACAAACGATTGTTTCTCCACCCCATTCCTCGGGAACGATATCATACTCGGTAAGCTGCTGCTTGATACGGTCCGGATTTGCTCCGACTTTATCCATCTTGTTTACTGCAACAACGATCGGAATGCCGGCAGCCTTTGCATGGTTAATGCTTTCAACTGTCTGAGGCATGATTCCGTCATCCGCAGCAACAACAAGGATTGCGATATCCGTTACCATAGCGCCGCGGGCTCTCATCGTCGTGAATGCTTCATGTCCCGGGGTATCGAGGAAGGTGATCGGACTTCCGTCGATCTCCGTTGTATACGCGCCGATATGCTGCGTAATACCTCCGGCCTCACCGGAAGCAACATGAGCATGACGGATATAGTCCAAAAGGGATGTTTTTCCGTGGTCGACATGGCCCATGACAACGACGACAGGAGCTCTGCCGACAAGATCTTCCTCTTTGTCAGCCGAGTCGTCGATCAGACGTTCCTCAACAGTAACGATTACTTCCTTTTCAACCTTGCATCCGAGTTCCATCGCTACGAGAGCGGCGGTATCATAATCGATAACATCTGAAACTGAGGCAAAGGTGCCCATCTTCATGAGGCATTTAATTACCTCTGCAGCGGATTTTTTCATACGGGAAGCCAGTTCTCCGACGCTGATCTCATCGGGAATCTCCACCTTCAGCTGCGCCTTCTTGGCGATTTCAAGCTGAAGACGGTTCATCTTATCGCGTTCTTCCTGACGGCGCTTTGCAGAGGCAGCCTGCGTCTGAACACGCTGCTTGGACTTCTGCTGGATTTTTTCTTTGCTTCCTCTGTTGAAGGAATTATTTCTGCCGGCTTTTCTGTCTCCGAGATCGTCATACTTCTCATTGTATTTATCAATATTGACGTTGGAGCCGCCACGCGTATCGACCACACGCTTTTCAGCAACCTGACGCGGGGTAAACGGCTTGTTTTCCTTGGGTTTTGACGGAGTCTGCTGCTGACGGGAAGCAGCTTCCGCAGTTCCGGATGCTGCCGGCTTCTTCTCCGGCTCTGGTTTTTCAGATGTTTTTTCTTTCTTTTCCGCTTCCTTTTTTACCGGCTCGGCTGCGGGCGCAGGAACGGCAAAAATCTCCTGAAGACTCTCCGCCTGATTATGCTGAGTGAGATACTCAAAAACGACATCAAGCTCCTCATTCGATAAGATCTGCATATGATTTTTCGGAGCGGTAAAATATTCGGCAACAACAGACATAACATCTTTATTTGAAAGACCGAAATCTTTTGCAAGCTCACCTATTCTGTATTTAAATACTAACGCCATACTCTCTTCCTCCTCTTACTTTTTACGTGCCTTAACGCCGGGCTTTTCTGTTTTTCTGCGGGAGATCCGTGACAGTTTTTCATGTATCGTATCAGCAGACTGTCCGTATCTGTCAGGATCAGTAATTGCAAGCTGTTTCATCAACGAATCGGCAAAGCCTATGTCAGTAACCGCTGCCATTGAGCAGTTTCCGATACCGACAGCTTCCGAGAGCTCTTTTCCGGAATACGGCAGCTGAATCAGTTCACAGCTTCTGCCGTCCAGATATCTCAATGCTCTTTCCCGCTTTTTATCTCCCGCGTCCGACGGGAGAACAAGCAGCCTGGCTTTACCTGCCAGAACTGCCGCCGAAGCATCATCTTCTCCCAAAGCGATTGCTCCGGCTTTTCTCATAAGCCCGAGAATTCCCAAAATTTTATCCGACATATTTCATGCCTCCAGTCCGTCCAGGAGCATCTGCTTTATCTCTTCAGGAATCGGACATCCCAGAGCACGTTCAGCAGCTTTCTTTTTAAAAGCCGCCTCAAGGCATTTCCGATCAGGGCAGAAATACGCACCGCGTCCGTTCGCCTTATGAGAGACATCCAGAATGATCCCGCCATCCGGAGTACGGACGATACGGGCAAGCTCAGTCTTCGGCTTCAGCTCACGGCAGCCGAGACACTGTCTCATCGGTATTTTCTTTTCACCAGCCAAACGACGCCATCTCCTTAATACTCAAAAGCCCTCGCTTACAGGCTTGATGTCGATTTTATAATTCGTCAGTTTCGCGGCAAGTCTTGCGTTCTGACCTTCCTTGCCGATTGCAAGAGAAAGCTGATCATCAGGGACAATTACTCTGCAGCTCTTTCCATCCTCAAGAAGAGTAACGCTCGTAACATCAGACGGAGCCAGCGCTGCCTTCACATATTCTTCCGCGAAATCGCTGTACTTGATAATATCGATCTTTTCCCCGCCAAGCTCAGAGACGATGGTCTCAACGCGGGCACCTTTCGGGCCGACACATGCGCCGATCGGGTCGACCTCGTCATCAGAGGACCAAACCGCCATTTTGGTACGGCTTCCCGCTTCACGGGCAACAGACTTGATCTCTACAATTCCCTGTGAAATTTCAGGAACTTCAAGCTCGAAAAGGCGCTTTACGAGGCCGGGATGCGTACGGCTGATAAGAACCTGAGGACCGCGGGAAGAATTTCTAACTTCAACAACGAATACCTTTATTCTGTCGCCCTCATGAAGCTCTTCCGATTTGATCTGTTCTCCGGAAAGGAGGACAGCCTCCGTAAACTCGCTGTTTGAAGAGATACGGATAGAAACATTTCCTGAACGGGGATCAATATGAGAGACAACACCCGTAAGGACTTCCTGGGACTTGGAATTGAATTCTTCATAAATAATGCCGCGCTCAGCTTCACGGATTCCCTGGATAATAACCTGCTTTGCAGCCTGAGCAGCTATTCTTCCGAATTTTTTCGTCTCCACGGGGACAGGAACCACATCTCCGAGGCTGCAGCGCTTTTTCAGCTTCTTTGCCGCTTCCAGCTGAATCTCATGGGAAGGATCCTCAACGTTTTCAACAGCAACCTTATTGATATGCATCTCGGTTGCTTTCTTTTCCTCGTCAATAATCACTTCAACGTTATCTTCACATTCCGGATTATCTCTGCGGAAGGCAGTAAGCATAGCCTGCCTTATTTTTTCATACATGTACTCTCTGGAAATGCCTTTTTCCTTTTCGATGTCTTCAATTGCCTGAAAAAATTCTGCGTTCATTTATTTATCTCCATTCTTAAAAAGAAACATGTAATCTGACCTTGGCTATCTCAGCTTTCGTCAGAGTTCTGTCTGTATTTCCGTCTGAAAAAGTAATATCTCCGTCTTTAAAGGCTTTTAAAATGCCAACAAAAGATTTCTGACCGTCAACAGGCTTATAGGTTCTGATCTCAATCTCACTGCCAATAAACTTTTCAAAATCCGAAGGACGTTTCAGTTCTCTCTCCGCGCCGGGAGACCCCACTTCAAAAACGTAGCTGTCGGGAATTGGATCCGCCTCATCCAGAACAGGATCAAGCTCACGGCTTACTTTTTCGCAGTCATCAATCGATACTCCGCCTTCTTTGTCAATAAAGATACGAAGGTAATAGTTTCCCGCTTCACGGACATATTCAACATCCCAAAGCGTACATCCTGCCGCCTCGACTATCGGAAGGACCAAAGCCGTGACAGTATCAGTAATCTTACTCATATTTCTCTCTCTTAAACTTTTTTTCAGATAACAGCTCAGACGGATCGCTCCGAAAAAAGAGAGGGCCTCGACCCTCTCTTACTCTAACCTGTTACTTAACTTACATATGTACTATATCACCATATATTGTGTATTGCAAGTATTTTTTAACAGATTCTGCTTATTTTTAACTTATTTCACAGGATCATGCCGCGTTTTTTTGCTTCAAAAGCGAGCTGATCGCGAAAATCAGGATGGGCAATGGAAATAAGCGCCGCTGCCCGCTCAGAAAGACTGCGGCCGCGCAAATGAGCAATGCCGTACTCAGTAACCACATAATCCACATCGTTCTTACTAGTGGTGACCACTGCTCCCTGCGCAAGGAAAGGAACGATCTTGCTGATCGTACCATTTTTCGCCGTAGATTCAATCGCAATAAAGCTTTTTCCGCCCTTGCTCTGGCATGCGCCGCGAACATAGTCTACCTGACCTCCGGTACCGGACATATGCCTCGTTCCGATCGACTCGGCACAAACCTGACCCATAATATCCACTTCTATCGCAGAATTGATAGAAATAAAATTATCATTTTTTGATATCACCGCAGGATCATTCACATAGTCAACCGGAAGGAACATGATTGCGGGGTTGTCATCCACATAATCGTAGATTCTCTGTGAGCCGAAAGCAAACGTCGTAACACTTTTTCCTGTATGGATCTGCTTTTTGCTGTTATTGACGGCTCCGCACTCTATCAGACCGACCATGGAATCCGTAAACATTTCCGTATGGATACCGAGATCATGTTTGCAGGAGAGAGCATTTCCCGTTGCATTCGGGATAGCGCCGATCCCGAGCTGAATACATGCACCGTCGGGGATCTGCTCCGCGATCAGTCCGCCGATCGTCTTGCTGGTCTCATCAATCACAGGATCAGGAAGGACAGGCATATCATGAGTATTTTCAACGATCGCATCAACCTGAGAAATGTGGATCTGCGTATTGCAGACTGCACGGGGCTGCTTTTCATTCACTTCCACGAAAATACGCTTTGACTTTGAGAGGATCGCTTCCGAGCAGGAGCCTGTGGTTGCAAGACTGAAGTATCCGTGAGCATCCATCGGAGAAACGGCAACACAGAAAACATCATACTGATAATTTTCACGCATAAGGCCCGGAATGTCCCGGTAATAATTCGGGATAGCATCCGCCAGACCGGCATTGACGGCCTTACGGGCTCCGGCTCCGGAGAACCATGAGATCCCTTTTATTTTTCCGTCAAGCGTATCTCCGTATAAGTACGGGAACGGATAAATATCCAGCATCGCATGCACTTTGATTCCTTCAAGTCCGGTCTCTGCTGCTCTGGCGCAAAGAGCGGAAATGATTCCGTCCGGGTGTGACGGACCTGAGTCCATAGCAACCACCCATCCGCTCTGAAAAGCGGATGCAAGTGATGCGGGCGTTGTAAGTTTTGATGAGTAAGCTGATTTATAATCCATTTGAAACGGCCTCCATTATTGATCAGTGCTTCGGTCTGTATTCTGTATCACGGGATGACTCACGCGGTGCCTCGCGGCGCTGAGCGTCATTTCTGTATGTGCTTCGATCAGCGTCACGATACTGCGTACGATCAGAACCGCGATACTGAGAACGCTCAGAATCGCGATATCGTGAACGTTCGGAATCACGGTACTGGGAACCTGAATAGGCTTCTCTGCTCTGCGTCTGTCTCGCCCGTTGAGCTGTTCTTTCCGCATTCTGCGTACGGCGCACACCCTCGCTGATATCCGCCTGGGCTTTTCTTATTTCAGCCTCAGCGGCTCTCTTTCTTGCTCTTTCTCTTGCCGCTTCCTGAGCTTCACGCTGCTTCTTGGCCTTATTCATTGAGATCAGAACGGCCGCGATGGCACCTGCTGAAACAACAAGAAGCACAATCCAGATCCAGGCGTGGGAGCTTCCCTGATTTTCTGTTTCAATCGGCTCTGACGTAGGCACCGTAACCGGCGTGCGCGTAGGAACCGGAGAAAATACTGGAACCTGCGTAGGAACGGGAGAAGCTGTTGCAGCCGGTGCGGGAGTAACATTCACAGTCGGTGCCGATGTTGACTGAACCGCATTGTTAGGATACTGCGTCTGCTGATTATTCACTGCATTCTGAGGATTATTATAGCCCTGCTGAACATTCTGCTGAGTCGTGGAAGATCCCGGCTGAGCGCCTGTATACTGGTTGGAAATATACACGGTATTTCCGGATGTCCAGTAGGAGGTCGAATAATCAGCTACCGAGGACTGCTCCACTCTGTAGGAATAGCCGGGAGTAAGATTGGAGAAGGTGTAGGTCCAGTTATTATCGGCAGACAGCGTCGCATTCATATAAAGGGAATTATTCAGATAAAGACTTACCTGGGTTTTTCCGGGACGGCGTCTTGCGCTGTTGTTATTATCTGTCCAGTTCGCACTGACAATAATTGACTGCTTCGGTGCATTGTCGATATAGCTCTGGACGGTCTGCTGTTGCTGAGCATTCTGCTCTGTATTCTGGGTTTCCTGTGTGTTATTTTCCGAGCCGGACGTCACAGTGACCTCAACTACCTCATGACTGTCTCCGAGCTCAGCCGTTTCAGCGGAAGAATCCACAGTATTTGCTGAACTTTGTAGTTTTTCCTCTTTTTTCGGTGTGAACAAATTCAGAACGCTCGTCAGGAACTGTTCCTTTTCTGCTGTATTCGTAATATGAATGGAATTATTATCCGCCTGATATGTGGTCTCGAATCCGCTCACAGGATCCTGCTCAACAGCATATTTTGCCATAGGATCATCAATTTCAAATTCCGTTTTCCAGCCATTGGCAGAAGAAAGCTCCGCAGACTTATAATCTGCATCATTCTTTTTCATCCTTACTGTAACTTTTTCAGGCTGGTTTACAGCTTTATTGCCATTGGAATCCCATGATACACTGATTGAAACACGCTGATTGTTATTCGCCGGTGCTTCGGTTTTCGGAGCAGACGGTGTCGTAACATCTACCTTCTTTTCTTCCTGGGGAGCTGATACAACAGGCTGAGGATTCTTCTGTTCCTGAGGTGTTTCGGGCTGAGGATTCTCCAGAACGATCTCTTTGGGTTCTTCTTTAACCTCTTCGGCGATTACTTCCGGTTTCTCAATTATTTCTTCAACGATTTCTTTTGGTTCCTCAATTA
>JAUNQI010000073.1 GCA_030536255.1 Eubacteriales bacterium
GGTATTCGTATGAATAGGCTGACGAATGATTTGATTATAATTCCTCGCTGAGAAGATCATATTCACTGAGCGGCTCCCTGAAGAAAAACAGACCGACTCCGCCAATGCCAATGTGGCTGCCGAGAACACATCCAATCGGAAGGATAAATGTTTTTGCTTCCGGAAGGACCTTATGGATCATCTGAGCCACTTCTTCGGCAACAGACAGATCGTCTGCATGGGCGATACCGATCAGCTGCTTCGGCATGTCCTTGCATCGCTCAACCAGCATATCCACCAGTGCGCTCAGCGTCTGCTTTCTTCCGCGGACGATACGGATGACGTGCATGGTCTTGTCGGCAACGTGAAGGATCGGCTTGATCTGCAGCTTATCTCCCACATATCCTGCCGGCTTGGCAATGCGACCGCCTTTTGCCAGCCAGTTAAGGCTGTCAAGAGTAAACAGATGCTGAATCTTGGAAACAGCTTCGTTCAAAAGAGACACGACTTCTTCAAAACTTTTCCCGGAGCTGATCCATCTGGCCGTTTGCATGGCGATTATGCCGGTAGCGATACTTCCGCCTTCGGAGTCTACAACTTCAAGCCTGCGTTCCGGAAATTCCCGGCTGAGATCTTCGGCAATCAGCTTTGCCAGCTGAAACGTCCCGGACATTCCGCTTGAAAAGCTGAGATAGATCATGTCATCTCCCTCTTCACAGATGCTGCGGAAGATGCTTTCTGTTTCGGAGGGGCTGATCTGAGATGTCTGTGGCAGAATGCCCTGACGCATGGCAGAGTACAGACGGTCAATCTGGATATCTACGCCGTCCCGAAAGCTTTCATTTCCTATGGAAACAGACAAGGGAAGTACGGAACTATGATATTTACTGATCAGATCCTGCGGCATATCACAGGTACTGTCAATAACCAGTCGGATCATATTTGTCAGCTCCTTTTCAAATTTCTGAAATAAGGCGGATAGATAATATAAAGAAATCGTTAAGATTATTCTATCATTTCATTGATAAACGTGCAAGGAACATATATAAAAAGTGCGAATTAAAACATGATAAAATGCGCGAAGCCACAAGATACATAGAAAAATGCCCAAAACATCTGCGTTTCGGGCATTTCTGAAAAATGGAGCAGGGTACGGGGGTCGAACCCGCCTCACAGGCTTGGGAAGCCCGTGTACTACCGATGTACTAACCCTGCAGGATTATTCTTTAACAGTATCTGTACTATAACACAGTTTTCGGAAAAAGTCTACTCACGAAAGCCTTTTTTCAGTCAACGAAGACGAAAACTTTTTCAGACCGGATCGTCTGAAAAGTATATTTACAAAGATACAACTATGTGATAAGATTATGTTTACCGAGTTATTTTAACTATTGGGGTTGAAGCTATGATTTATCAGGAAAATCAGTTCCACATCAAATGCCGTGAAGGGGATGTAGGAAGATACGTTATTCTTCCGGGAGATCCGGGCCGCTGCGAGTCTATCGCGTCTTTGTTTGATGATGCATATTTCGTTTCCTTTAACCGCGAATATAAGATCTATACGGGTTCCCTGCTGGGAGAAAAGGTAAGTGTATGTTCTACAGGAATCGGAGGACCTTCCGCTTCGATAGCAATGTATGAGCTTCATGAAATCGGAGCAGACACGTTTATCCGAACGGGTACCTGCGGCGGGATAAAACTGGACGTTCAGTCCGGAGATGTGGTGGTGGCTTCCGGTGCTATTCGCTATGAGCATACTTCTCTGGAATTTGCTCCTGTTGAATATCCTGCGGTACCGGATTTTTCGGTTACGAATGCTCTCTGGAAAGCAGCAAAGGATCTCGGCTATCGTACGCATGTCGGTGTGGTTCAGTGCAAGGATTCCTTTTACGGTCAGCACAGCCCCGATAAAATGCCGGTTGCGGATGAGCTTCTCAGTAAGTGGGAGGCCTGGAAACGGCTGGGAGTTCTCGCTTCGGAGATGGAGTCCGCGGCATTGTTTGTTGAGGCAGACGCACTCGGCTGCAGGTGCGGCTCCTGCTTCCATGTTGTTTGGAATCAGGAGAGGGAAAAGGCGGGGATGGATCAGCTTATGAGCACGGATACCACGAAGTCTGTAAAAACGGCAGTGGAAGCTCTGAAAGCCATTATCCGCGCTGA
>JAUNQI010000049.1 GCA_030536255.1 Eubacteriales bacterium
TCTTCAACGATTTCTTCCGGTTCCTCAACTACTTCTTCAACGATTTCTTCCGCCTTTACCTCAAAACCGCCATCAATAATATCGCCGATCTCAATGGAAGAAACCGTCACATTTCCGTCTTTATTTTTTATTCTGCAGTTTCCATCGGCAGAAACGTTTTCCATGAAAAGAGTTCTTCCGCCATCTATGCAAAGAGCATAGTTCTCACTGTCTTTACAGTTCTTAAATTTTACAAATCTGAATTCTGAATTTTCTGAGCTTCCGCTTTCGAGGGAAACCGCAGCACCGGATAAACCTGCAGGCGCCACAAAGCCTTCAAAAGAGACATATTCCAAAGACAAAGGACCTTCTGCCACAATTGCGCGAAGGTTCACAGGCTCCCCGACCAGAGCCAGCGTGCTGAAGGATTTTACAAAAACTTCCGTGAGCGTCTCTTCATAGACGTTCAGCTCTTCGCCATCTTCATAGTATTCTCCCTCACTGCCGCCTAAGCCATTACCCGATTCACCATCAAAAGAAGGATCTTCCGGAATTTCTTGAATCTCTTCTTCCGGCACTTCTTCAACTGCCGGAGCTTCTGCCTGAATTAAATCTTCCAAAGAATAAGTATTTGTAAATTTGATCGGTGATGCCGGGTCATCGTTATATCCGGCGATCTTAAGAGATGATGTCTCCGGAACAAAGAACATTTCTCCGGAAAAAGCGCCATGTGAAAAACATACATCCGATCCATCTGCCAAAATAACGACATTTTTTTCTTCCGGAATTTCAACTGTAGCGTTAAAGACATAATTTCCGGATGCAAATCTCAAGGTTATCGTTTCATTATCGTCTTCAGCAGTACCGGCATTAGACCGGAGATCTTCCATCGTATTTATGGCGGCATCAGCATATCCCGGCTGCTGAAACGGGACAAAGCCGGCAAGCAGAACAAACACAAGCAGAACTGAAATAGTTTTCATCAAAAAGCGTCTCATTAATTTATTTTTCCTCTCAAATATTAAAACTCTTTCTTTTCAAAATCTCCGCCGGAATTCCGGCTTTATCCGTTTACGGAAACACTGTATGTTTCTCCCCAGGGGAGCGGAACCTCAGCGAGCTCTATCGTTTCGGTGTCACTTCCGAAATAGGAATCCGTACTAAGATAAACATCACCTGCTTTGGCGGTTAATCTGTACGTGCCGTTCGGGGTCTTTACTTCGCATTCTTCTCCGGCTCTGACAAATACCACAACCGCGTCCGTTTCGCTCTTTACATGAGTAATAACAACACAGCAGTCTTTATCCAGATTATTCTTTATACTGACTGTACAAGCTTCATCCGAGAACTTCCGGAGAAGGACAGTTCCTGTTGCCGGGTTATTATTCATCGGCGTCGGTGCAGGGGTAGGAATCGGAGTAGGAGTCGGCGTCGGTATAGGAGTAGGTGTAGGCGCAGGAGAAGCGCCGCCGGGTTCTCCCGAAGCTTCCGTTACAGGAACAAACGCACTGTCAGCACCATCTGTAATATCAATCGTGTCTTTATTTCCGGCTATAATGAAAAATACAACCGTTGCCGCAAGCAAAAGGAAAAGAAGGATCGCTATCAACGTCCGGGCAGCTTTTGATTTCTTTCTGCTTTTCTTTTTTTTACTCTTCTGATAATTATCCACTTTAATATAGTCTATATCCGTACTCATTATCATGCCTCCACATATATTGATATCCGGGAACAAACTATTATTTTAATATTAGCATAATCCCATGTCGTACGCAACTGAACACACAGAAAATTAACATATTGTCAGTATTTATATTTCGCTGTATAATTTTGGGCAGTGAGTTCGAAACCTTCCTCACTTAAATCAAAACTAAGGAGCTTCACCGTGAAACAGCAATCGGCAAAGTACCTGACCGAGGGCGGTATTATCGCCGCTCTTTATGTGATCCTGACCATGATTTCCGGACTGTTCGGCCTTTCGATGGGACCGATACAGATCAGAATATCCGAGGCGTTATGCATTCTCCCATGCTTTACCCCGGCTGCAGTCCCCGGTCTGTTCGTTGGCTGCCTTCTTTCGAATATTCTTTCCGGCGCGGTCATCTGGGATACGGTATTCGGCAGTCTCGCAACCCTTGCGGGAGCTGCAGGCACCTATTTGCTCAGGAATCAGCGCTTTCCCGCTTCTGTTCCTCCGATTGCCGTAAACACGCTGGTCATCCCTCCGGTTCTTTCTTTTGCGTACGGAGTCAAACAGGGAATACTATTTCTATTTATCTCTATTTTCATCGGCGAGCTGATCTCCGCAGGTGTTCTGGGGCAGCTTCTTTATTCTGTAATACTCAGACACAGGAAAACAAAACAGGAAAAACATAGATGACCGGTTTCATATGTATAGTTTAAATACGGATCAGACTGAAAAACGCCCGGAGAAGCAGATCACTGCTTTTCTGAGCGTTATTATTTGTTATGAAATACAATCGGAGTAATTCCGGTTGTTTTTTTCAAGCTATTCCGATATTAAATCACCGGAATAGCTTTCGTATCACAGGAATCAGGTACTTTGGTTTTTGTCATCCGGCTTAAAATCATCCGGATTATAGAATTCATTCCCGTCAAAAATATCAGAGCCGGCCTGCTCGGAATTACCCATGATATTTTCAAACTTTCCGAGGGAAATCTTTCCCTTCATATAGAGAGCCATAACAGCTACCGCACCGATGATCACAGCGCCCGCTGCCGCCGCAAGAATATAGGCTCCGGTTTTTTCACCGGCAGAAGACAGATTCTTGATATCCGCGGTATTGGAAACATCCGCATCATTTATCCCGGAACCGGTAGCTCCGGTAATAGAGCTGTAGCCTCCGACCGAAGGCTCTTCCGGAGCAGAAGCTTTACTGCTGACAGTACTCGGCTTGTTGCTCATAACACCGGATCCGTTTGTATTGGAGCCTCCGGAAGAAGTTCCGCCCGTACCAGTTCCGCCCGAGGGAGATGAAGGCATAGCAGGAGTCGGTGTAGGTGTAGGCGTCGGTGCCGGAGTCGGTGTAGGTGTCGGGGTAGGCGTAGGTTCAGGTGTCGGTGTGGGCGTGGGTGCAAGGACATTAATCGTTGCAACCGTTGACATTACGGAGCCGTATTCGTTGGAGAATTCGCATTCCGCCATCCAACCGTTCATTTTCTCATTCAGACCGGAGACGACAAGGCGCTCAGAATTCGCACCTGTTGCAGTTACTCCGTCGACATACTGGCTGATCGTTGCCGCGGGATATCTGACGGTTCCGCCCGCATCAAGCAGATACCAGGTAATATAGGAAGCGTTATCCGCTCTCGCCACAAAGACCGCGCTTCCGCCGTTATCTACCGTCTCTCCGGAAGGATTTTTGGTTATTACGGGAGAACGGCGCTCTTCCTGCGGAGGAGTTACGATATAGACCCCGCTGCCTTTTTTATTGCTGTCTGAAGAGCTGCCCGAATTTGGAGAAGTGGCTCCAAGGACAATATTCCCGTTGGCATCGATCTGGATCCCGGTTCCCGCCGGAATTGAAGAAGGAGGAGCCGCATTGGAAGATCCTCCGGAAATAACTACGCCTTCCGGAGCATAAACAGCTGCCGGGTTCTGAGCTTCACCTGCAATTACGATGCCGCCGGAAGCGGAAGCCGCTGCCGACATCACCAGCACAACACAGATCGTAAAAACAAGAGCAGCGCACAGTGTTCTCTTTAATTTCATATAATATTCTCCTATCCGCTTTACAGCAAATAAAATCACATTTTACTTCTATGTTATGTTAACACTTTTACGTTTAAATTTCAACTGTTTTTAACAAAAATAACAAAAGCAGTACTGAAAATATTATCTTACTGAAAATACACTTAAATTTGTTTGCTTGGATTGGAGCCTTAGCAAATAATTATCTGGCATATAAATATTATACAAATAAAATAAGAATCAACTAACAACTCTAAAACAGAACGCTATATTACCACTATTGGTAATATAGCCTTTCTACTTCACAATTATATTTTAATTAATCAATCATGCGGAATCTCCAGCATATCCAGCAACCTGGTAAAAGTATCCTGTCCATCAAGACAAGTATCTACAAGCCACCCCTTCTCGTTTCTCCACTCGGAAAGCCCTCGGTAATAAAAACTCTTTTTACTGTCTTCAATGATGATTGGAACGATATTATTCTTCAGGCATTCCTTTAAAACAATTAACCTGCCGACTCTTCCGTTTCCATCCTGAAAAGGATGAATATATTCAAACTCCGCATGTAGCTCGATTATATCTTCAACCTTAACGCTTTCCTTTGCGTTATAATTATCAAGAAGTGCCTTCATATGTTCAGAAACCTCTGAGGGTTTTGATGTTTCCCTTCCGCCAACCACATTTGCACGTTTCTTATAGTCTCCCACTGCGAACCATGAAAGCGTTGAGTCCTTTGTATCATGTTTAATAATGTAATGAAGCTTCTTTATGATTTCTTCCGTCAGCTTTTCTTCAGCAATATCAATGCAATAATCGATCGCTCTGAAATGATGAACCGTCTCAAGAATATCATCAACGGAAATACCGTCGCCCATATCAATTGTGTTCGTTTCAAAAATAAGTCTGGTCTGGTCTTCCGAAAGTTTGCTTCCCTCAATATGATTCGAATTGTATGTCATTCTGATTTGCAGTTCATGATAGAGGCCACCGGGAAGATGTATTTCTTTCTCGTCTCTTAATATTTGAAGTATTTTATTATCCGACTCTATGCGATAAAGCATTTCTGGTGTTACATCCAGATAATCGGCAATCTTATTCAAAGTATTTTGGGAAAGTTTTTCTCCCTTGGCAATTTTGGCAACTGTACGTGTAGATAAGCCTAAGGCTGAACCAAGTTCTGTTTTTCCAATCTCCTTCTCTTTAAGTAATGTTTCAAGCCCGAAATAAGAAACCATTCTTGTTCACCTCCCAAATAACTTTACATATTGTATCATAAAATCCACCACAAAGTAAAGATTTTCTTGTTTGCAAGCTAGAAAAGTAAAGATGCAACAAAATAAAAAGATACCACAGACGGATACAATGTATCAATCTATGGTATCTTTTTAACTCAAATATTAAAGATTGAAATGCAAAATATGATTGCTATCTCAGGAAAGTTTCTTTTTTCCTTTGAACGCCTTTCCGATCAGAAGAACGATTGCAAAGAAGATCAGGTATCCGCAGACCTGCTGATAGCCCTTGCCGATCCAGCAGCAGTAGCACATAAAGATGCAGCACAATGTTCCCAAAGCAGGAAGAACGTATCTTCTGACGGTTCCGAAATCTTTGCACTTCACCATGATGGCAATGAACATCGGAATATACATTGCGTACAGGTTAATGATGGAGATTTCATCCGGCTCCCATGCAAGCCACTGGCAGTTGTGAAGGCCGCCCATGAAGTCCGGGCCGTACATCCACATAACAGCAGTCCATGCATACCAGAATCCGCCGAGCACCATACCGATGATGGAAGACTTGATAACGAAATTGTTCTGGCTGTCGACCTCGCCGTAGAATTCAGGGCGGGGACCAAGCTCACGGGCAGAGAGTGCGTAGAGACCACGGCAGGAGCCCATGATCAGACCATTCATAACACCCAGGCAGCCGATTGCGATGAATGCGTAAACGATCGTGCCGATCGTGTTGCCGAAGATGTTGGAGAAAGCGATACGGGGAAGAGCCTCGCCAAGAGGCCAGGTGCCGATGATGGTATTGACATCGCCAACAGAGCTCATTGCGAAGATGTAGAGGCAGTAAAGAGCAGTGCAGAAAAGAGCACCGGCAATCAGAGCGATTGGAAGATTCCTCTTTGCATTCTTCAGCTCAGCGTTGATGGAGGTAGCAATGATCCATCCTTCATAAGCGAAAGCAAAGGAAGCCACACCGGAAAAGACACCCTGAAAAGCGGTAGTACCGGCGGTTGCCTCAGCATATTCAGCAGTATTGACATAGTCAAGAACCGTAGCGGTAGAACCATTGGAAAGGCCGACAATAATTCCGACAACAGCCATGAGGCAGAGAGGAACGAGCTTGATCACCGTCATGGAAACCTGAAGCTTGCCTGCGAGCTTCGGAGAAATCATATTGATTCCATAGCCGAGCATCAGGAAGCCGGCGCCAAGACCTACAGCTTCGGAGCTGACAGTACCGGAAACGAAAAAGTCAAGTGCGGGAATACCGAGAAGCTCACAGAAGAATACGGCTGAAAAGAATGCAAGCATAGCCGCAAGGCAGGGATAGTAGATCGTTGTAAGGAACCAGCCGACATAGTAGGCATAGTTCTCACCGAGAGCTACTTCAGCGTAGTCAACAAGACCGTTGACCTTTTCATACTTGGAGCCCAGTTCAGCAAAAACGAGTGAGCAGATGATGCAGATAACACCGACAATTGCTACGACAAGGACACCCTGAAGCATATTGCCTTTCGTCAGGGCAAGGACCTTACCGCCTTTGATGAAGACACCGGAACCGATAACAATTCCGATAACCATCGCTATGGCCGTCCAGAGGCCATATCTTTTTTCCATTTTGTTGTCCATATTTTTCCCCCAAAATCTTAGAGCAGTACTTTAAATAAATAAACCGCTCCTAAGTATACGGATATAATAATTATTGCATGGCTGAAAGTCAACAGGAAAGATATCTTCAGAACAGATTTCTACATTTGTTTCAAAAAATCGTTGAGTCCGGACACAGTTTTAAAATAATTTGAACAATTTTTTCTCATAAAGCGCTCGATTTCCGGAACATCATTCGCCCATCCCGCCGCAGCAAAATCCACACCTGTCCGGACGGCCATATCATAACCGGGCTTCAGATCATCCACCATAAGCACTTCTTCCGGTTTCAGAGAGAACCGTTCCAGTACCTGCTCCATCGGCCATGCCTCCGGCTTGCGGTGCTCAGGAGGTTCTTCCCAGCCGAAAATAATATCCGGCTCCGGAAGTCCGTTCGCTGCATAATCCCGGAGAATATTGTACTTCATCGAGTGGGAAATAACCCCGATCAAACCGCCCTCCGACTTCTGGCGCTGCATAATTTCAGAAATTCCCGGATAAACTTCCGGGATATGATTACTGACATATTTCTGCCAGAAGCGTACCTCTTCGTCAAGGGTCTCCTCATCCATCCCGTAAATATCCCGGCATGTCTCAATAAAGCCCGGCGCAAAATTAAAAATAAAATAATCCTCTAAAGAACACTGATCGGCTTTCTCCGGATAATACAGCTTAATGAATTCAATAAAAGATGGATAATGAATCGTAGCCGTTGAATTGACTACCGTATCGTCATGGTCAAATATCAGGCATTTATACTTCATCGATCAGTTTCCCTTATAATTATTATCAATAAAACGTTGCCACTTCGGGATCCGGAGCTTCACACGGACTTCCTTCAAGGAACGTCAGGACGGGGCCCCGGCGCTTATACGCTTTGTGCCATTTAAAGTTTATTTTCGCTGTTACCTTCATCCAGGTATTGTCCGTTATTGTCTCCGGATCATCTATCTGACATACAAGCGCAGCAAACTGGATATCCGCTTCGCAGCAGGTCATTACATGCCTACCGAGAACAATACAGCCTTTCGGAAGCTTGTCTCTTCTGATTGCACGGCCCTTGAAGCAAACGGTCTTGTTTTCGTACTTCTCCGGTTCCTCCGACATGTCTCTGTACCAGACGGCATAATCTTCATCACCGATCTCCGTAACAGGCGCATTCAGGTCAAACGGAAGAGGATCCTGGATATCATCGTAGGCCACATCCCCCTTCGGAGATTCATAGGCAATGTCCGCGCGCCGTGATGCTCCCCGGACGATCTTATGATAGCTCATTTTATCCATATCCGGAGTAAAGCGGTTAAACACGACGAACTCGGCGCTTTTCAGCTTATCAAAAACGAGCTGTCGCATATTTGCATTATATGCAAGGAATGTTGTGGCATCCGCAAACATGAATTCCTGATACACAGCCCAGTCCTCGGGCATGGCACCGTAAAGATCATCGAGCATCCACATTCCGTTATACTCGATCAGCGCGCGATCCGCCCTTGTTTCCTTCACCATTGCGCGAAGATTATCTTCGGTAAGATCCGCTTTATCCTCAATGGAACGGACAAATACGTTCTTATCCGCGAACTGGTCGGGAGCATATTCCTCTTCCCCTTCTTCGCAGACGATCAGCAGCGTACGCTCACCTTTACAGAATCTGCGGTCTTCCAGCGTCTCCTGTATGAACTTTGTCTTACCGGACTCAAGAAACCCGGTAAAGAGATAGACCGGAAACGGTTCCTGATTAGTCAATTCCAAACAGCTCCTTAAGTGCGGATTCGTTTATCTGAGACCCGATAACACAAATACGGCCTGTTACATCTACAGCACCGGAACGAATATTCTTTTCATCCGGAACATAGTCAAAGTAGATCCATTCTCCGTCTTTTCCGTCAACAAAACCCTTTGCGCGAAGGATCGTTCCGAACTTCTCCCAATCTTCAAAGGCATCCAGAATTCCAGAGATCTCTTCGGCTGTGTACTTGCGCGGAGTTTCAAATCCCCAGGAAGAGAATATTTCATCCGCGTGGTGATGACCGTGCTCGTGGTCGTGGCAGCCGCAAGTGCAGCCTTCCTCATGATGGTGGTGCTCATGCTCTTCATGATCATGATGGTGGCAGCATTCATGGTCCTCGTCATGGTCGTGATGATGGCAGCATT
>JAUNQI010000008.1 GCA_030536255.1 Eubacteriales bacterium
CGAACCCACGTATCCAGCTTGGAAGGCTGGTGTTCTACCATTGAACTACACCCGCGTGGCTGTTACCTTCTTAGCTAAGAGATAATACCACAGACAGGATAGAAATGTCAACAATTAATTTCATTTTTAGAAAGAAAAATATTCACAAATTCCTAGTTTACAAGTGGGAATTTGTGTGCTATATTAACCCCAGTAAAAAGATAGGATTTAAAGGAGGCGTTTCAGCTTGAATGTTACGAGCAAGGGCAGATATGCTCTCAGGGTGATGATCGATCTTGCGCAGCACAGCGGAGACGGCTTCATTTCTTTAAAAACTATTGCTGACCGTCAGGGAATTTCCATGAAATATCTGGAGATGATCGTCGGAAGCTTGAAAAAGGCGAACCTTCTGGACAGCACCAGAGGCAAGGAAGGCGGGTACATGCTTTCCAGACCATCAGGGGACTACTCCGTAAGGGAAATCCTTCACAGTATCGAGGATAATCTGGCTCCGGTCGCCTGCATCAAGGCAGGAAGCGTCCAGTGCGAGCATGCGGCTGAATGTATGACGGTTCCAATGTGGAAGGAGCTTGACGAGCTGACCAATGCGTATCTTGACGGGATAACGCTTGACGATCTTATTTCCGGCAGAAAATGGAAGCAGCCGGAAGCATTTGACTGAACTGTCAGACAGAAAGGAGAAATCAATAATGTTTGTTTATGCAGATAACGCCGCTACAACGTGCGTCAGCAAGACCGCGCTTGACGCAATGATGCCGTATCTGACAAATATGTACGGCAATCCTTCCAGCCTTTATTCCTTTGCACAGGAGGCAAAGGAGGGTCTGGACGCTGCGAGAAAAACGGTAGCCGACTGTATCGGAGCCGAGCCGAGAGAAATATATTTCACGTCCGGCGGAAGCGAAGCGGATAATCAGGCAATCATCTCTGCGGCCAGAGTCGGCGCAAAAAAGGGAAAAAAGCATCTTATTTCTACAAAATTTGAGCATCATGCAGTCCTCCATACATTAGACAAGCTGAAAAAGGAGGGCTTTGAGATAACACTTCTGGACGTCCATGAGGATGGCGTTGTCCGCCTTGAGGATCTCAAGGAAGCTGTCAGAGACGATACCGCTCTTGTTACGGTGATGTTTGCCAATAATGAGATCGGCACTGTTCAGCCGATAAAAGAGATCGGCGCTTTCTGCAGAGAGAAGGGGATCCCCTTCCATACGGATGCCGTACAGGCTGCTGGGCATATGCATATTGATGTCAATGAAATGAATATAGATATGCTTTCCATGTCCGGTCATAAGTTCCATGCTCCGAAGGGAGTGGGAGTGCTCTACGCAAAGAAAAATATGCCGCTTCTCAATGTTATTGAGGGCGGAGCTCAGGAGCGCGGGAAAAGAGCAGGAACGGAAAATATGGCCGGTATCGCTGCTCTGGCTGCGGCTCTTAAGGAAAGCTGTGATGCGATTGACGAGAATACGGAAAAGATCATTCCGATGAGAGATAAGCTTTTTGCGGAACTGTCCAAAATTCCGCACAGCAAGATCAACGGCAGTCTCGAGTATCATGTTCCTGGCACTGTAAATATGTGCTTTGAAGGGATCGAAGGCGAGAGCCTGCTTCTGATGCTTGATGCAAACGGTATCTGCGCATCCTCCGGCAGCGCCTGTACCTCCGGCTCGCTTGATCCGAGCCATGTTCTTCTGAGTCTTGGTCTTCCTCATGAGGTAGCACACGGTTCCCTGAGACTTTCCATCGGCGAATATAATACCATGGAAGAAATAGACCACATTATTGAAGTCGTTCCGAAGGTCGTTGACTATCTCAGAAATATGAGCCCGGTTTGGGATGAGCTTGAGAAAGGAACAAGGCCGCACCTCATTTAAAACGGCATGAGTTCCGAAACGATATTCAAAACGAAACAAGAAGAAAAATCAACAGATCATATTTTGTTATATTACTTTTAACTCGGAGGATTAGATATGGCTCTTTACAGTGATAAGGTGATGGATCATTTCCAGAATCCCAGAAATGTTGGGAAAATAGAGGATGCTGACGGAATCGGTGAAGTCGGCAATGCAAAATGCGGCGATATCATGCGCATGTATCTCAAGATTGATGACGGCGTGATTACGGACTGCAAATTCAATACGTTCGGCTGCGGCAGCGCAATCGCAACGAGCTCTATGGCTACCGAAATGATTAAAGGGAAAAAGGTCGAGGAGGCTCTTGAGCTTTCCAACAAGGCAGTTGTTGAGGCACTTGACGGTCTGCCTGCCCATAAGATCCACTGCTCTGTTCTTGCTGAAGAAGCAGTGAAAGCTGCCGTTAAGGATTATTATGACAAAAACGGGATAGAATACGATCAGGAAAAGTTTAAAGGCGTTCATAACTGTGAGGCTTGCGAAGCTTAATTTTCTGGCGAAGAGAAAGTCCAAAGACGGAAGAATCTGAAGTTCCGTCTTTGGACTTCTTTTGTTTTTTGACAAAATATACAAAATTAACCCGAATGGAAGCACCGGATATTGTCTGATTTTATAAAAAAGATGAAAAACCGAAAAAAAGCTTTACTTTATCGAACTAATACGCTAATATATCACTGCAATGAAAAACTATTTGAATATTTAAATACGGAGGATCAAAAAATGAAAAAAACAATAGCTTTATTTGCAACGTTTTGTCTGATATTCGCTCTGGTTGGAGTATGTGCCTGCGCAGACAACCAGAAGTTTATAATGGGTATTGACCCCGAATATCCGCCCTTCAGCTATATCGGAGATGACGGCGAATATACCGGATTTGATGTTGAAGTCTGCCAAGCAGCCTGCGAGCAGCTTGGCTGGGACTTCGAAGTATTCGGCGTTAACTGGGATGATAAGCTGATCCAGCTTGATGCCGGTGAATGCGACTGTGTATGGTCCGGCATGACTATTCTTGACAGCATGACAGAAGCAGGTTACGTTATTTCCGCTCCTTACTTTGATAATACTCAGGTTCTTCTCGTTAAGGCAGACAGCGGCTTTGCTTCTTCCGCAGACCTCGCAGGCAAAGTCGTAGCAGTTCAGCTCGGTACCTCTGGTGAATCTCTTCTGAATGGCGACCTTGCAGATCTTGCAGGAACCTTTGCTGAAGTCATCACCTGCGACAGCTTCCTGAAGTGCTTCACCGAGCTTGACGGCGGCGCTGTTGACGCTGTGTTTGTTGATATGCCTGTTGCAGAGAGCTACGCAGCAAAGAATGAAGGTTTTGCCATCATCAATGAGGAGCTCGGCGCAGAGCAGTATGGCGTTGCATTCCGTTCCGGTGATGCTGAACTCTGCGAAGCAATCGAGGGTGCAGTTCAGAAGCTGGTTGAAGATGGAGCCTATGCCGAGATCGCTGAGAAGTATCCTGACGTAGTAAATAACCTCCTGTTCCTTAAGGATGCTGAGTAAGCAGAGTAATCACTTCGTCTCACAGAAAAAATAATTATTTAAATCCATACCCGGGAGCGGCAACCGCTTCCGGGATTTGGTGTGTTATATAGGGTAGGGAAATTATATGACTTTAGGAACTATGATTCTGAAAATGAGCGAAGGGCTTGGAAAGACCTGCGCTATTTTCTTTCTGACTCTGCTGTTTGCTCTTCCATTGGGAATCATTGTTGCTCTTCTGAGAATGAGCAAGAATAAGGTTGTCTCCAATGTTACGAGATTTATTATTTCCGTCCTTCGCGGTACGCCGCTGATGCTCCAGCTCCTCGCTGTGACCTACGGACCATACTATCTTTTCGGCTGGTCGGTTTCCAGAAAAAAGCTGATCCCGGTCGTGATCGCGTTTGCCATTAATTACGCCGCATATTTCGCAGAGATCTACCGCGGCGGAATCGAGTCTGTTCCCAAAGGGCAGAATGAAGCGGCGGAAGTGCTGGGGTATTCAAAATTTCAGACATTTGTCAGGATCATTATTCCTCAGGTCTTCAAACGGATCCTGCCAAGCGTAACCAACGAGGTCGTTACGCTCGTGAAAGATACCTCTATGGCCTTTACGGTCTCCTATCAGGAGATGTTCACGATCGGAAAGCAGATCGCAAATTCGCAGACCAGCTTTCTGCCGTTTGTGGTTGCGGGCGTGTTCTATTTCCTCTTTAATGCGATCGTGGATTTCGGAATGGGCCGGATAGAGAAGCGGCTCGATTACTACAAGATCTGAGGAGGATTTTCAGATGGAAAATATATTCAGGGTATCCGACTTGAGAAAATCCTTCCAAAACGGTGCGGAGACCATTGAAGTGTTGAAGGGAATATCTGTCAGTGTTGACCGCGGAGAGGTCGTCTCTGTTATCGGCCCTTCTGGCTCCGGAAAGTCTACGCTTCTCCGATGCTCAACTTTCCTTGAGACAATGGACGGCGGAGAGCTTTCCTATATGGGAGAGAAGGCCGTTACGGATGTGGACGGGAAAGCCGTATATAATAAGAATCTGAAACAATTCCGGAAATATTTCGGTCTTGTTTTTCAGAATTTCAACCTATTCCCGCATTATTCTGTTATGCAGAATCTGACAGATGCACCGATCAATGTGGTCAAAAGAGATGCCGATGAGGTGAAGACGGAAGCGGTTGCTCTCCTGAAAAAAATGGGTCTTGAGGGAAAAGAGAGTGCATATCCCTGCCAGCTTTCCGGCGGTCAGCAGCAGAGAGTTGCCATTGCGAGAGCGCTGATTATGAATCCGGAAATCATCTTTTTTGATGAACCTACCTCCGCACTCGACCCGGAGTTGACGGGAGAGGTCCTGAAGGTAATCCGTCAGCTTGCTGATGAGAAAATGACGATGGTGATCGTAACACATGAGATGTCTTTTGCCGGCGCGGTTTCTGATAGAGTAGTTTTCATGGACGGCGGAGTGATTGTGGAGCAGGGTGCTCCGGAAAAGGTGCTGGGCGACCCCGAGATGGAGCGAACAAAGCAGTTTCTGAAAAACTACAGCACATAATGATGATATGTACAGGATAAACGGATATTATCTTTTAAATCCGACAGGAAATATTACGATCCTGGCAGAAAAGCCGGACTGTGCGGAACATTTATCCGAGCTCCCTTCTATTGCGGCTTCCTTAATGGATCTGGAGCCATCCGCTGAGCAGGTCGGGTTTCTGTCTGCAGGAGACGAAGCTGCAGATATTTGTCTGACTATGGCTGGAGGAGAATTCTGCGGCAATGCGACGCTTTCCGCAGCTGCGGTATATGCGTATAAAAACCGGGATGCCGGAGAAAACGGAGAAGGAGTATCCGTGAAAGTAAAAGTGTCGGGAACAAATGCTCCGGTGAATGTTCTGCTGAAAAAGCAGGAGGACAGAGTCTATTCCGGTGCAGTTGCTATGCCTTCTGCGCAGCGAATCTCTGTTCGCAGATTTGACTGGAATGGAAAAAAATATTCCTTTCCGACCGTCGATTTTCAGGGGATCACGCATATTATCTGTGAACCGGAGTCCGTGGAGCTGTTTTCCGACAGGAAAGCTCTTGAACTGGCTGTAAAATATTGGTGCGGAGAACTCGACGCGGATGCGCTGGGTATCATGCTGACTGACTATGAGCGCCGATCATTGGTTCCTCTGGTTTATGTGGCATCTGCAGGAACGCTCTTCTGGGAGAGCTCCTGTGCAAGCGGAACCTGCGCTGCCGGAGTTTATTATGCGGACCGACACGGCGGAAGAGCATCCCTTTCCTTTGAAGAGCCGGCGGGAAAGCTGGCAGTTGAGGTTTTTCCTGACGGGAAGATTACGCTTCTTGGTAATGTGATTCTGCAGAAAATAAGTCCGGATCCCATTTGAGGAAATGGCAGATTTTGAAATGAAAATTAAAAAGCGTACTGACAGAAAAACCTGTCGGTACGCTTTTTTGATGGGATATGGTATTCTCTTATTGAAGAGCATTCAGTACATTTTTTGAGGTTGCGATAAAGTTCTTTATGGATTTATCTCCCTGCCTGCGGCTCTTGACAATGATTCCAAGCTTCCTGTATGCTTTCGGGGTAAGAGAAACGACGGCAATTTCCTCCTTAACACTCTGCATGATCAGCCTTGACAGAATGCTCACGCCCAGCCCGTGAGTTACCATGGATACGATCGCGGCGTCATCCATATTTGTATAGCGGAAATTCGGCAGGAGCTTGGAGGATATCTTACCGAATATAGGAAGTATATCCATCTCGAAGCCGTCGGACGGCATCAGGAAATCCATTCCGGAAAAATAATCTATGGGGAATGAGCCTTCCTCAACGGAATACTTCCCGGGAAGAATGGCAACAAGCTCGTCATCTCTGAGAGGTGTCCAGGAAAGACCGGACATCAGCTCCTCCTGATAGCTGACGACTGCGCAGTCGAGCTCTTCGTTTTTTACTGCTTCGTAGAGCGTCCTGATATCCTGCATGGAGAGAAGAAATTCGGTTTCCGGATTGACCAGCTTATAGCTCTCAAGAATGGAAGGCAGCCAAGTGCGTGCCACCGATGAGTATGCACCGATCTTCAGAGTGGAGAAGGAATGCTCTTTGATCGCATCGATATCATGCTCCAGTTTGTTGGAAGCATCCACGAGGGCCTTCATGTCCTGAAGAAGCTTCTGACCCGGAGGCGACAGATGAACACCGGATTTATTCCGGATCAGCAGACTGATCCCAAATTCATCTTCAAGAGAATTCATCATATGGGTCAGGCCGGATTGCGTATATCCCAGATCCTCTGCCGCAGATGAGAGAGAACCCAGATCGATTGCTTTAAGGAGCGCCTTTATCTTTTTCGTATCCATATCGCATACCCTTCAAGAAACAGATGATATATTACAAAATCTCATATGGGATATAATAATATAGAATTATAAATTTTTCAAGGACTATGTTATGATAAAAAAGTATTTCTATGAAAAATAAAATTATAAAGGAGAAAAAATGGAAAACAAACGTGGTTCATGGGCCAGTAATATCGGCTTCCTTATGGCAGCTATTGGCTCCGCGGTCGGCCTTGGCAATATCTGGGGCTTTCCGTACAAGATGGGTAAATGCGGAGGATTCAGCTTCCTGATCGTTTACCTGCTTCTCGCAATTTTCGTAGGCATGATCATTATGGCTTCTGAGCTTGCTCTCGGCCGTAAGACCCGCAAGTCCCCTATCGCTGCATATCAGGCAGTTTCCAAAAAGTATTCCTGGCTCGGCTGGCTTGCAGTAATCGCTCCTTTCCTCATCATGACGTTCTACTCTGTCCTCGGTGGCTACTGCATTTACTACATCGCGATCAACCTCGGCGGTCTCTTCTCAGGGAACATGCCGGACAGCAGCTCCTTCGGCGCAATGCTCACCAGCATTCCTGTTTCCATTGGCATTCTTGTTGCATTTATGGTTATCTGCATGCTGATCGTTGCCGGCGGTGTTTCCGGCGGTATTGAAAAGTTCAATAAGATCGGTATGCCTGCTCTTGCCGTAATGCTTGTTATCATTATCATCAAGTCATGGACGCTTCCCAATGCCGGCGAAGGCCTGAAGTTCATGTTCGTTCCCGGCTATGCCGTAAAAGGCGGATTCATTGATCAGTCTCCGGACTTCATCTCCATTCTCGGAACTGCCGGCGGCCAGATGTTCTTCTCCTTGTCCCTTGCAATGGGCGCAATGATTACCTACGGCTCCTATCTTGACAAGGGCGAGAATCTTGTTAAGAACTCCGTTATCATCGTTGTTTCCGATACGCTGGTTGCTCTCATGGCCGGCCTTGCTGTTATCCCTGCTGCCGTTGCGAACGGGATCAATTCCGGCAAAGCTGTCAGCGAGATCAAGCTCAACGGCCCCAACCTTCTCTTCTCCACGCTTCAGGACGTTTTCCATGATATGGGAAGAGTCGGCGGTCTTTTCGGCATCATCTTCTATCTGCTCGTTCTGATTGCCGCAATCTCTTCTGCTATTTCTCTGATGGAAGTTCTTACGGCTCACTTCATCGACAAGGCTCATGAACAGGGCAAGGAAGCTGACCGTAAAAAGGTCACCCTTATCGTTTCCGCTGTCATTACACTGGTAGGACTTCTGGTAGCTGCAGACGGTCTCGGCTCCAACGGCTTCTCTCCTGCAGAGATCTTCCACAGCGCAAATGTCAAGGGCTGGAATGACTGCTGGCTTGACTTCATGGATACCTGGTCTGAAGGTATCGCAATGCCTGTCGGCGCAATGCTTATGGGCATTATGATCGGCGGCGAGCTTGGCCCGGACTTCATTCTTGATGAGATCCACAGCGGCGAAAAGAGCTCCGGCTTTGACAAGTTCTACAAGATCTGCGTGACCTATGTTGTTCCTGTCGTTATGTGCTTTGTTCTTGCCGGCCAGATGAAGGACTTCTTCGGCAATTCCGCAGCAAGCTACATCATTGCTATTGTTATTCTTGTGATCTTTGCAGCCTGGACGTATCTCACGAAGAAAAAGGCAGCAAAATAAAAATCTGTAAATTCTCATGCACAGGCGGACCCGGTTCGGGTCCGCTTTTTTATTTCAATCTTGTTAAAGTAATAACAAAAACAGACGGAAATTGAACCGGAACGGGAATTCTGTCGGATAATTATGAACATTTTTGACAATCTTTACTTGCGTGAAAGAGGATACGGGGATATAATAAAATAAAATAGTGTTATCCTTGGGGAGCGGTCTGGTTTGGAACGGATGATATTAAAAATTAACGGTATTGTCCAGGGTGTCGGATTCCGTCCATTTATTCATAAGCTTGTCAGGGAATACCATCTTTGCGGTTATATAAAGAATACGAATCACGGAGTCCTGCTTGAGCTGGAGGGCGAACCGGGAGAGCTTCGCCGTTTCGCGGAAGAGATCCCGCGGAAGGCGCCGAAGCTGTCCAGAATCGAAAAGCTCGAAGCGGAATACGGTCTTCAGCTGTGCGGCTACAGCGAGTTTGAAATAAGAGAAAGCAATTCCGGCAGTTCCCGGGATACGCTGATATCTCCGGATATCTGCATCTGCGATGACTGCCTGCGGGAATTCCGTTCTCCCGAAAACAGAAGATACCGATACCCGTTTATCAATTGTACGAATTGCGGCCCTCGCTTTACGATTATCCGGGATATTCCGTATGATCGGTTCAGCACGAGCATGAAAGATTTTAGAATGTGCGACAGCTGCGATTCGGAATACCATGACATTACCGATCGGCGCTATCACGCTCAGCCGGATTGCTGCCCGGACTGTGGGCCGGAAGTATTTTTTAAAAGCGATGCCGGAACTCAGGCTGTTTTCTCCGGAGAAGATGCCGTCCGCGCGGCCGGAGATTATTTAAGATCTGGGAAAATAGTGGCCGTGAAAGGGCTGGGAGGCTTTCACCTCGCGTGCCGCTGCGATGAGCCGGAAATCATCCGTGAGCTCCGCCGAAGAAAGCACCGGGATGAAAAACCTTTTGCCGTAATGTGCAGAGACGTGGAGTCCGCCGGGAAGCTGTGCCGGATCTCTCCCGGGGAAGAGCGCGTGCTTACCGGCCCTGAAAGGCCGATCGTATTATGCGCGAAAAATATCGGCTCAGGCAATGATCAATTCTCGGAGTCTCTGCGCGAGATCAGCGAAAACGGTGACATCGGAATCATGCTGCCGTACACGCCGCTGCATTATCTCCTTTTCGGAGATGATACCGAGATGCTGATCATGACGAGCGCGAACCTGAGCGATCTGCCGGTCATTTATCAGAACGAAGAAGCGTTTGAAGCTTTAAGAGGGATCGCTGACGGATTCCTTTTTCATAACAGAGACATTGTAACCAGATGCGACGATTCCCTTTGCCGGGTCCGGAACGGGAGCGAATATTTTCTCCGCCGATCCAGAGGATACGTCCCTTCTCCGCTGAAAACAGACAGCTCATTCCCTGTTCTTGCCTGCGGAGCGGAGCAGAAGGCGAGCTTTTCACTCAGCAAAGGCAATTACGTTTTCCAGAGCCAGCATATCGGGGATCTGAAAAATATGGAGACGTTGGATTTTTACCGGTCGCAGATCACTCACTTTGAAAGAATGTTTGATATCTCCCCGGAATTTATCGCCTGTGATCTCCACCCGGATTACATGTCCTCCGAATATGCCGAAGAGCTTGGCCAGGAACGGCAGATCCCTGTTTACCGTATTCAGCATCATCATGCGCATATGGCATCCTGCATGGCGGATAATCAGCTGAACGGAGATGTGATCGGCCTGATATGGGACGGAACAGGCCTCGGAACGGACGGAAGGATCTGGGGCGGCGAATGCCTGACGGGCGGCTACGGGTCGTTTACCCGCTTCGGGAGCATCCGCCCGATCCCCCTGATCGGCGGAGACAGAGCAATAAAGGAAACCGACAGAGTCGCCTATGCGATGTTAAGGGAAGCCGGAAGACAGACGGAAGAATCCGCCCGGAGTGAATTTGAAGCCATGCTCTCTTCCGGGTTCAACTGCCCCCTGTCTTCAGGAATGGGCAGGCTCTTTGACGGAGCCGCGGCAATTCTGGGAATAAAGAAGAAAGCAAGCTATGAGGGCCAGGGCGCAGTACTCCTCGAAGCAAGCGCCGGAAAGACCGGGATCGAAGATCTCTATTCTCCGGCTTTTTACACAAGGCCGGACGGAAACGGAAATGAGATTCCCATGATCTATGACTGGCGGCCCGCAGTATCGGGAATTCTGGATGATCTTTCCGCCGGACTGGACCGGGGTGTTATTGCAGCAAAGTTTATGAACTCTCTTATTGAGGCGGCGGTCGTTCAGTGTTCCGCTGCGAGAGAATTCTCCGGGCTGAACAGAGTCGTCCTCTCGGGAGGAGTATTCCAGAATATGTACCTGATGAGGCGGCTTCCGGAAAGACTTTCCGAGGAAGATTTTGAAGTTTTTTGTCATAGAAGAGTATCCTGTAATGATGAGGGGATTAGCTTCGGCCAGCTGGCGGCTGCCGATTATCAGATAAAAAAGGGAAACAGTTATGTGTCTAGCGGTTCCGATGCGAATTGAAGAGATCGATGGGAAGGAAGCCATTGCAGCTTCTATGGGGATATCCAGAAAGGTCCGAATCGATTTTATTGAAGCCCCTGCAGTAGGCGACTATGTGATCGTTCATGCCGGATTTGCTATTGAAAAGCTTCCGGAAGAAGAGGCTTTGGAGGATATCTCGATGTGGGAGGAAGTCCAGAGTGCTGCAGAAGAGAGATAGCTCCATGAATTCAGAGAGTCTGCTCAGGGCAATCAGAGATCTGAATATTCCCGGGCAGATCCGGATCATGGAGGTATGTGGAACGCATACGATGGCGATTGCCAGAAGCGGGATCAAAAGACTGCTTCCGGAAAACATTAAGCTGCTTTCCGGCCCCGGATGCCCGGTCTGTGTTACTCCCGCAGCGGATATCGACAGGATCCTTACTCTCGCCATGAACCGGGAGATCATCCTGACGACCTATGGGGACATGGTCCGCGTTCCGGGAAGCATCCCGGGAGACAGCCTCGTGAGAAGGCGGGCTCTCGGGGCGGACGTAAGAGTGGTTTATTCCCCCATTGATGCAATCGAGCTCGCAAAACAGAACCCGGAGAGAGAAGTTGTGTTTTTAGGAGTCGGATTTGAGACGACCGCTCCCGGCACGGCTGCGGCAGTGCTGTCGGCCTGCGATGAGCAGATACGGAATTTTTCCGTGTTGTCGCTGCTGAAGTCTGTTGAACCGGCGCTCAGAAGCCTGATCTCTTCGGAAGGCTTTTCTGTTAACGGTTTTCTCTGCCCCGGGCATGTGGCAGCGATCATCGGGGAAAAAGGCTTCGGATTTCTCTCCGAAGAGTATCATATTCCCGCCGTGATTGCAGGCTTTGAGGCTGAGGATATTCTCGCTGCGATATATCGCCTGCTGAAGCAAATCGCGGAAAACAAAGGGAAACTGGAAAATGAGTATAAAAGAGTGGTTTCGGAAAACGGAAACCGGGCTGCTCAATCAGCGATAGAAAAGTGCTTTGTTCTGCGTGGAGATGACTGGCGGGGGCTGGGAACTATTCCTGACTCAGGCTTTAGCATCATTCCCGAATTGCGGGAATATGACGCGGAATACAAATTCAGGTTGGAAAAATCAGCTGACGGAAGGAACCGGGAAACAGGCTCCGGATGCAGATGCGGAGACGTCATTACCGGAAAGGCGGAGCCGGCGGAGTGCCCGTTCTTCGGGAAAAGGTGCGTTCCGGAGGATCCGGTCGGCCCGTGCATGGTTTCCGGCGAAGGAGCCTGTGCCGCGGCGTATAAATATATGGATATAAAATGGATGAAATAATTACATTGGACTATGGCAGCGGAGGGAAAAAGACCTCCGGTCTGATTGAGAAAATGATCCTGCCGGCATGGAAGAATCCGGCTTTATCTGAGCTCGGAGACGGAGCGGTCCTGAAAGGCGCTCCGGAGATCGTTTTTTCAACGGATAGCTTTGTTGTTGACCCGCTCTTTTTCCCGGGCGGGGATATCGGGAAGCTTGCCGTCTGCGGTACCCTGAATGACGTGGCTATGTGCGGCGGCATTCCGAAGTATCTGAGCTGCTCTTTTATTATCGAGGAAGGGCTCCGGGCGGAAGAGCTTGAGAAAATTATTGCCTCAATGAAAAAAGCGGCCGGTTCCGCCGGTGTTCAGATCGTTACCGGGGATACAAAGGTCGTGGAAAAGGGACGCGGAGACGGTATTTATATCAACACCTCCGGAATCGGCTTTCTGAAACATCCGGGACTGTCTCCCGGAAATATCCGGCCCGGTGACGCGGTTATCGTGTCGGGAACGGTCGGAGACCACGGGACGGCGGTAATGCTTGCCAGAAACGGAATGCTTCAGAGTGAGCTGAAGTCAGACTGCGCTGACCTGAGCGGACTTGCGGATCTCGTCCTTTCCTCTGCCGGCGGACCCGGAAAGATCCGGGTGCTGAGAGACCCAACCAGAGGCGGAGCAGCAACGACGCTGAACGAGTTTATTGAAAATACCGGCTTGTGTATTGAGCTGGACGAAAACCGGATCCCGGTACGGAGCGAGGTGTTTGCCGCCTGCGAGATCCTCGGGCTTGATCCGCTGTACTGCGCGAATGAAGGGAAAATGATCTGTATTTGTTCGTTGGATGCGGCCGACAAAACTGTTGAGATCATGCGCGGTACAAAGGAAGGCGAAAACGCAGCGATCATCGGTACGGTTTCCGAAAAATATCCGGGCAGCGTGGTTATGAAAACAGCGGCCGGGGGAAGCAGGATCCTCAGAAAGCTTACAGGAGCTCAGCTGCCGAGAATATGCTGATCAGGCAGCTTTTACCGAGATATACAGTAAAAAGGAGTGGAATGAATGCAGGACTATAAAGTTATCGGCATGAAAAAGGATGAGATCATTCCGATTGCCCAAAAGATGCGCAATGACGGAATATATCTTGTTATGATCCATGGTTACATGGATAAGAATGATGTTCCAGTCATTCGGTACGACTATGCGGTCGGTTCAACGGTGGAATCCTACAGCGTTGAAGGGGAAACCGTTCTTCCGACGATAAGCCATATCTATGATACCGCGGCGGAGTGGCCGGAACGCGAGCTGAATGAGCTTTTCGGGTGGACTTTTGAGGGTCTGGATGTTTCAAAGAGACTGTTTCTGCCGGAGGATATGCTTGAAACAGAGGGAAAAGGCCAGATCATGGTAAAGCCGCTGGAGGAGCTTCGGAAACTGAATGAGGTCTGCACTGAAAAAAAGGAGGGCTTGGAATAAATGAGTTATATCGTTCCGATCGGTCCGTATCATCCGGCTCTTGAGGAACCGATTCACGCCACTCTGTATACCGAGGGCGAGGTCATTAAAGATGCGGATGTTTATGTAGGATATAATCACAGAGGTATAGAAAAGCTTGCCACAACAAAGAATGCGATTCAGACGCTTGTTCTTGTGGAGAGAGTATGCGGGATCTGCTCCCACTCTCATGCTTTTACCTATGCTATGTGCGTGGAGAAGATCAACGGCATTGAGGTTCCGAAACGCGGCCAGTATATCCGCGTTGTCACTGCAGAGCTGGAGCGCCTTCATTCCCATCTTCTCTGGGCGGGTATCGCCTGCCATATTATCGGGCATGATTCCATGTTTATGCATATCTGGGATGTACGGGAGACCGTAATGGATCTGCTGGAAAAACTGAGCGGAAACCGCGTCAATTATGCAATGGTAACGATCGGCGGCTCCCGCAGAGACATCGATGACGATCTCCGGAAGGAGATCCTTGCCGGATGCAAAAAAATGAAGACTGCCCTTGACAGGATCGTGGACATGGTGGTCAATGACAGGACCATTGCGATGCGGACGAAGGGGGTCGGCGTTCTGCCCTATGAAGACGCGATCCGGATGGGAGCCGTCGGACCTCATGCAAGAGCATCCGGCGTGAAGATCGATGTGAGAAAAGACGCGCCGTATTCTTCCTATGAGGATTTTGATTTTGACATTCCTATGGTGGAAAGCGGAGATGTCTACGCCAGGATCGTTGTCCGGGCGCTTGAATGCTATGAGAGCATTAAAATAATCCGTCAGGCGCTGAAGAATCTCCCGGAGGGACCGATCAATTTAGGAAACAAGCTGGTAAAGATCCAGGAAGGACAGGCTGTTTGTCGGCACGAAGCCCCGAGAGGACAGCTTTCCCATATGGTCGTCGGAACGGGCGCTTTCGAGAATCATCGCGTTTCCGTTCATGTTCCGAGCTATAAAAATACGCCGACCATTCCTTTCATGCTCAGAAACAATACCGTTGCCGATGCCGGGCTGATTATCGCAAGTATCGACCCGTGCTTCAGCTGCCTTGACAGATAAGAATGCATGAGCTGGCGATCGCCGAGGGCATTATCGGAATCGTAAAGTCTGAAGCACAGAAAAACGGATTCAGCAGAGTTCTGGAAATTAACCTGATGATCGGCGAATATTCCGGAATCGTCCCGGAATACATTACGGAATTGTTCCCGACTGCGGCAAAAGGTACTGCTGCGGAGGGTGCCGCCGTTATGTGCTCTGTGGTTCCGGCCGAATTTGAGTGCAGAAGCTGTCGGTATTCCGGCCCTGTTGACAGAAAAAAAGCATGCTGCCCGGTCTGCGGGAGCGAAGACCTGAAAATGACCGTCGGCAGAGATTTATATGTAGATAGTATGAAGGTGGAGTAGGAGCCTTCCTGCTTTGCCGGAAACAGTATTTCCGCTATAACTTATAACGAAAGGGGAAATGATCTTTTGCGTAAGACACAGTTTTCCGCGGTTCTTTCAACATTTATCCTTTGCATGGCTGTCTGGATCCTCCTTACATGGAGCTTTGAGATCCAGGAGCTGGCGGCAGGCGTGATCGTCAGTCTGGGAACAGCGCTTTTCTCATCGAGATTTTTCATTCATGATAATGCTTTCCGGTTCTTAAATCCGCTGAACCTGATAAAGCTGGTGCTGTTCGGCTTCGTCCTGCTGAAAGAGATCATCAAAGCAAACTGCAGCATGGCGGCCAGAGTCCTCGGAGGCTGCAAAAACGTGAATCCCGGAATCGTCAGGATCCCGACGGATATGAAGAGCGATTACGGTCTTTGTCTTCTGGCAAACTGTATTACGCTTACTCCCGGAACGATCACAATGGATGTCGCGGAAGAAGACGGACAGAATTATTATTACGTTCACTGGATTGATGTTACGGAGACGGACAGAAAAGCTGCCGGAGATGTGATCAAAAGCAAGCTTGAAAAAGGTGCAAGGAGGGTTTTTGACTGATGGTTGAACTTGTTATCGGAGCGGCATTTTTCGGCCTGCTTGCATTGAGCCTGGTGTACCGGATTGCAAAGGGACCGACTTCCGGAGACCGGATGATGGCGGTCGACGCATGCGATAATCTCCTTTGCTGTGCGATGATCCTGTTTTCAATGTACACCCACCGCGGAATATATCTGGATATTTCCATTATAGGCGCGGTCCTCGGAATAATAGATACGATGCTTGTCGGCAGGTATCTGGAAGGGAGTCTGTGAGCTGTGGTTGTCAGAATAATTATCGACGTTTTTATTGTTATCGGAGCTTTCTTCGCTCTGGTCGGGACCATCGGCGTTCTGAAGATGCCGGATACGGTTTGCCGCATGCAGGCTGCAACCTGTATTCCGACGCTCGGCGTGATCTGCGTTTCCATAGGGGCGATCCTGTATGCTTCCTTTGTTCTTCATTCCGCGGAGAATGCGATCAAAATTGCGGTTATTGCAATCATGATCGTTGTAACAAACCCCGTAGGATCTCATGCGATTGCCCGCGGCGCATACAGGGCGGATCTTCGCATGGATAAGAATTATAAGGTAGAGCCGGATGACTACGGGAGGGATTTCTATGAGTAATATTGCCGTTATCCTGAATGTGGCCTGTGTTCTCGGAATGTGCATTACGGGGATTCTGGCTTCTCAGCTGGAAAATCTCCTTTCCTCAACGATAGCGATTACTGCAACCGGAATATTTGCCGCGGCGGAATTCCTGGTCCTTCAGGCTCCGGACGTTGCTATTTCCGAGGCGGCGGTCGGCGCAGCGCTTGTTCCTCTGATATTCATCGTTACGATCAAGAAGATCAGAAGGGGGGACCGCAAGTGAAAAAATTCCTGGCAATCTTCTGTACGGGATGCATTATCCTGTGCTGCATCTATGCGGCAGTCGATCTGGGAAAGATGGACCGTACATATGATCCTTCCAGGGTTACCACCCCGGTGTATGAGCTGCAGCAGGATCCGGACTCGTTTGACGATTCCAAAGCCGACGGCGCGGCGGCGGCAATCGTTCAGCAAAACCTTTCAAAAACGCATACGTTAAATGATGTTACTTCGATCGTCTTTGATTTCAGAGGCTATGACACGATGGGCGAGGCATTTATTCTTGTTACGGCTGTAGCCGGATCCGCGGTGATCCTCTCTATGGGGAAGAAAAAGGAGGATGGGGATGAATAATATACAGAAAAAATATGTTATTACTACCTGTACCTGCGACTTTATTATGCCCTTCGCTCTCGTTTATCTGTTCTATATCATCCTTCACGGGCACCTTACTCCGGGCGGAGGCTTTCAGGGCGGAGTTCTGATGGTTGCTGTCTATACGCTGATCTATCTGGGATACGGATATCAGGATACCGCAGTGGCTCTTCGCATGGATAAGCTACATCACATTGAAGGCTGGGCTTCCATTGTATATGTTCTTGTCGCGATGCTCGGTATCGCATTTGCGGGTAATTTCTGCCAGAATATCCTGTTTTCCGAAGGAGATATCGGAGAGCTCTGGTCATCCGGCACGATCTTCCTGATGAATGCTGCGGTAGGCGCGAAGGTCGTTACCGGAGTCGGGATGCTTGCGCTGTCAATGCTCGCGGTGCTGAACATGACCAACAAAGACTTTAAGTGAGGTGCGTATGATGATCACATTCAACTATATTGCATCCTTTTTCCTTATTGCTCTTGGCTTTTATACGATCGTAACACAGCATAATATTGTGAAAAGCGTGATTGGTCTTTCCATAGCGGACTACGGAGTGAACCTTCTGATTATTTCCATCGGATATGTTCCGGGCGGAACAGCCCCGATCTTTACTCCCGGAGAGCTGACGCAGGCATCCGCGTTTGTGGATCCGATCCCTCAGGCTCTTACGCTTACCTCTATCGTCATCGGGGCCTGCGTTACCGCGATGTCCATGTCGCTTGTTATGAAGCTCTATGACAGCTACGGCACGTTGGATACCGGAGAGATAAGGAGGCTGCGCGGATGACTGACTTCCTCAATTACCGGCATTTCCCGGTGTATTCTGTTATGGCGCTGTTTCTGGGCGGATTCCTGATCATTGTTCTCGGCAATAAGAAGGTTCTAAGAAACATTCTGGCAGTTCTGTCCGTTTCCGTGAGCCTTGCCTGTATGCTTGCTCTGATAAAGCCGGTAATGATCGACGGGGAGATCATTACCTACTGGCTGGGGAACAGATCCATTGCCGGAGGATATGCGATCGGCATTGCGCTTGAGGTGGATGCCCTGTCTCTGTTTTTCGGCCTTCTCATTTCAACCGCGGTCTTTGTATCCTGCATTTACTCCATACAGTATATGGCCAATGACAGGAATGTTTCTCAGTATTATACGCTGTTTCTGATGCTGTCCGGCGGAGTTATCGGTCTGGTATTGTCCGGAGATATTTTCAATATGTTCATCATGGTTGAGATCCTGACCTTTGCCGCCGTTGCCCTGACGGCATTCCGCAACGAGGCTTTTGGCGCTCTTGAGGCTGCCTTCAAGTATCTCGTCGTAGGCTGCATGGGTTCGACCTGTATTTTGACGGGAACCATTATGCTGTACGCGCAGGCACATACGCTGAACTTTGCCCAGCTTTCAGCGCTGATCCCTGGAAACATTACGACCTCCGGAAAGATCGCTTTTGCTTTACTGATCGTCGGATTTGCCACGAAGGCTTTCCTCGTTCCGTTCCATCCTCTCGCGGCTGACGCTCACGGCGCGGCTCCCGCTCCGGTTTCCGTTCTTATATCCGGAGTTCTTACCAAAAGCGGAATTTACGGAATCATCCGTCTGACGTACTTCCTCTTCCAGACAATCTCCCAGAGCTCCTTCCGGCTGCTCCTTGTTACGGTCGGCTCGGTATCCATGTTCGTCTGCGTTACGATGGCGCTTGCACAGCATGACTTTAAGCGGCTTCTGGCTTTTCACTCGATCTCTCAGATCGGCTACGTGCTTACGGCCGTGGGCCTTTGCTCGGCACTCGGCTTTTCGGCCGGAATTTATCACGCGATGAACCATACGCTTTTTAAAGGTCTGCTGTTCCTTACGGCCGGCGCGGTGCTTCACGAAACCGGAACGACAAATCTTGATGACCTGGGCGGCCTGAGCAAAAAAATGCCTTTTACTACGGCGCTGTTCCTGATCGGTGCCTTTTCCATCAGCGGCATCCCCCCGTTTAACGGATTTGCTTCGAAATGGATGATCTATCAGGCATGCTATCAGAAGGCAGTTGAAACCGGTCATTTCGGTTATCTCCTTGTAACGATTATTTGTCTGGTAACCTCGATCCTTACGCTTGCATCCTTCGTAAAGGTAAGCCAGTCCGTATTTTTCGGCAGGCTGCCGGAGAAATATGAAGGGGTGAAGGAAGTCCCCTTCGGTATGCGCTTCGCAATGGGAATTTTTGCTGTGCTCTGCATCGTTACAGGCCTTTTCCCGGATCTTGTAGGGAAATACCTTACTCATCCCGCTTCCGCCGCGGCATTTAATGCCAACGCGTATATCGATGCGGCCTTCGGAGAAGGTTACGCCTCTTCTATGCTCGGCCCCTTTGCTTCTGCGGCACAGGATGTCGTTTTTGATACGGCCGGAGTATGGAGTCCGGTCTCCTGGCTGATCCTGATGATGATCGCGCTGATCGCTGTTACGATCGCAGCGGTTTCCGGTAAATATGAAAAATGCTCTGCAGCTCCCGAAGAGGTAACGGATCCAAAGCATGAGCTGTTCTTCGGCGGCGAAAAGAACCGCTTCAGCCAGGTGGGCGGATCTGATCTGTTCTGGGGATTCAAGTATAACTGGAGACATTATTTCAGCGGAATGCATGATCTGCACAGCGGAGTGCTGAATGACTATGCTCTGTGGGCGGTTGTAGCTCTGGCACTGGCAATGTTTTTCATGCTGATAGTTCTGTAAAGAGAGGGTACGAATATGAGTGTAATAATCAGTACTCTGATGTATCTCGGCTTTATTCTGATATTTCCCGGGTTCCTTTTCTGCTTTTTCTGCGGAATGCTCCTTTGCGGTATTGAACGCAAGATCGTAGCGAGAATGCAGAAAAGAGTTGGCCCGCCGATCCTTCAGCCCTGGTACGATTTCTTCAAGCTCTGCGGAAAGGAAACGATCATCCCGACTGCCGCAAATAAAAAGGTGTTTTTGTTTGCGCCTGTAATCGGACTTGCAGCTCTGGTCGTAATTCAGCTGTTTATTCCGGTCTTCGGATTTACCGCTTTTTCCGGGAATGCCGACATTATTGTTATTCTTTACCTTTTGCTGGTTCCGGCGCTGGCGGAAATATTCGGAGCATCGGCAAGCGGCTCCCCGTACGCGGGGATCGGATTAAGCAGAGAGATGGTTACGATCATTTCCTGCGAGCTTCCTCTTGTGCTGGTCCTTCTTGCTGTCGGAAAGGCTGTAGGTAATGCTGTCGGCACGGGCGTCTGTTTTTCTCTGCAGACGATAGCAGAGTATCAGATCGAGAAGGGCAGCCTGATCAAACAGTTTTCCATGATTCCTGCAGCAGCTGCTTTCCTTCTCGTTATTCCGGGAGAGATCGGCAGCCATCCTTTTGACACGGCTGAAGCGGAAACCGAGATCTGCGAAGGAATGCTTGCGGAATACAGCGGCCCCCCTCTCGCCATTAATAAGCTTTCCCATGCAGTGAAGATGTTTACGATGACGAGTCTGTTCTGCGCACTGTTCCTTGGCGGTCTGGGAGTCGGAATTATGACGGTGGATGCGCTGATCGTTCTCGGCCTCAGCATAATCATTACAGTTTGTGTGGTTGCCCTGATCAATGCCGCAACTGCAAGACTGAAGATTGAGCAGCTGTTTAAGTATTATTGGACGTTTGTTTCGGGACTTGCCGCACTGAGCCTGATCCTGGCTTGGTTTGGCCTGTAAAGGAGGAAAGATGTTCAACAAAACGATAATTGAAAGTGCAGCGAGATCCCCGTGGATATTTCATATCAACGGGGGATCCTGCAATGGATGTGATATTGAGATCGTTTCGGTCCTGACGCCGCGTTATGACGCGGAGCGGGTAGGCTTTAAGCTTGTCGGAAGCCCGAAGCATGCCGATATCGCCGTAGTGACCGGCCCAATCACAAAGCAGAGTCTCCCGAGGGTCTTGCGGACTCTTGAGCAGATTCCGGAGCCGAGATGCATTGTTACATGCGGTTCCTGTCCGCAGTCAGGCAATGTATTCCGGGGAAGCTATTCCATAGCCGGGCCGCTCAGCAAATATGTCCATGTGGATGTGGACATTGCCGGCTGTGCTCCGAAACCGGAAGCAATCATTGACGGACTGCTGCTTGCTGCGAAGATCCTTGCAGAGAAAAAGAGAACCGGCAGCAGCGAAGTGCAGATTCAAAACCCGTTTGCACCGGCCAGAGAAAAAGAGAAGGGAGAAAATGAGTAATGGATTTTCCGTTTGCAAAACAGGCTATTGCTCAGCTGTTCAGCAAGCCAAGCTGTGATATGTACCCTTTTGTTCCGAGCGATGCGGCTCCCGGCTACAGAGGAAGGATCAAGTATGACCCGGAGAAGTGTCTCGGGTGCGGGATGTGCGCGCGCGTTTGTTCCGGAAACGCGATTACGATCTTAAAAGAGCCTGTGGAGGAAGGGGAAAAGATCACGCTCACCTTCAATATGGGTTCCTGCACGTTCTGCAAAATGTGTGCGGATTTCTGCTCATCCAAGTCGATCACGTTTTCCGACGACTATCACATGATTGCAACGAAGGAAGAAGATCTCATAGAGACAGGCTCACACATAAAAATAAAAAAAGCACCGGTAAAACCGGTGACAGATGAAAAGAAATAAAGAATATGAAAGGGATCGTACGAACAAGTTTTCGTATGATCCCTTTTCTAATCAGATAATAGTATTATTTCAGTGAGAGCGTTTTCTCATAAGAAGAGATGACGGCATCCATAACGCTTCCCCGGAATCCGCCTTCCTCCAGAGCGCGTACTCCCTGGATTGTTGTTCCGCCGGGAGAGCATACGGCGTCCTTGAGCTCACCGGGATGTGTTCCGGTGCTGAGAATATACTGCGCTGTGCCGAGCACCATCTGCGCGGCGCATTCGACTGCCTGATTTCTCGGCAGACCGCAGGCAACTCCGCCGTCAGCCAGCGCTTCTATGAACAGCGCCGCATAAGCGGGACCGCACCCGGATACAGCCGAACCGGCATCGATCATACGTTCATCGACCCTCAGAAGCCTTCCGGAGAAGGACATCGCATCGAGGAATTCATCGAGAGTTTTCTTGTTGACGAGCTGATTGCAGGAATACAGGATCAGCCCCTGCCCGATCGCAACAGGGATATTCGGCATGATGCGGATAACAGGATAGTCCTTGCCGAGCTGATCGAGGATCACCCGAATTTCGGTTCCTGCAGCCATGGTTACAAGGGTTAGGGGATTTTCTCTGTTTGCCAGGATATCCTTAATATCCTTCAGGAGCCCGCTGAGCATCTGGGGCTTTACGCCAAGAAATATATAGTCTGCTCGCTCTGCCACAGCAGAGACGTCCGCCACTTCTCCGCCTGTGGTTTCCGAAAGAGCAATGGCTTTTTCCGGATGCCTGTTCGCAAGGAGAAGCCTGAAAGCGGAATTTTTAGAAACGGCGGTGGCAAGAGCTCCGCCCATTTTTCCTGTCCCTATAAAACCGATCGTTGTCATTTGTTTTCCTCACTGTCCGAAATCATCAAATGATGGGTTCTTTTTCTGGATCCTGTTGAAATAAATCGTAGCCGCTATCGTCAGTATGCCGGTTATGGCAATCAGGAAGAAAAATGTAAGGCCTCTGTTCAGCAGAACTCCAGCGGAAACAAGCTCTGAGCCGAAAAGATTATCCTGCAGATCCAGAAAAACATATTCGTTCAATCCTGCGGAGCCGGGGATCGGGAAAACATCGACCGCAAGGGCAAGAACCACCTGGATTGCAGTGATACTGATCCAGCTGCAGCCCTGAATATACAGGGATTTCGCAACACAGAATGTAACTGAAAAATAAGCCAGACGCTGAATTACTGTAATGACAAACATTTTCAGCATGACCTGCTTATTATCCTTCAGAAAATCCGATGCTCTGGTAAATCTTGTCAGAGAATCCTTTGCCCGGTTTTTCCATTTTTTCGGATCCTTTATGATGTGAAGCTTTATTCCAAGGTCGATAAGTGAGTCGAGGATCCGGGAAGCAAGAGGCGGACGGAAAACGCAAAGGATAAGGAAGATCATAAAACCGATCTGGATGAGAAGCCCGATGATAAACAGAAGCCAGACGTCCGATATCGCATTCGTAACAAGCTCCGGGCGAAGAATAAAAAAGAAAGCAAAAAGAAGGACAAGAACGAGCTTGTAGATCACCGTAACGATCATGCAGGTAAGCGTTGCAACCAGAACATCGATCCCAATCAGATTCATATAAACGATCTGCATCGGCTGCCCGCCGGAGGCTCCCGGCGTGATCTGCGAAAAGAAAAAGCCGACGTTGGATAAAAGCACGCATTTCCCGAAGCTGGTATTGCAGCTCATTCCGTCAAACAGCATTTTCAGCTGGACGGACTCGAGCACTACGAACAGCATTACCAGCAATCCCCCGCAGGTCAGCCAGCGTCTGTCGGTATCGGAAATTTTATCAAGGATCTGTTCGATATCCTGGTTTCTGGTTATCAGATAAAATACAAAACCGGAAATACAGAGGATAATCAGAGAGAACAGAAGATACTTTGCAATTTTTTTCTTTCTTTCTTTTGTCACGTCTTCTGTCCCTTCATTTTGAAAGATATCGGAACTCAGTCCGCTTTCTTCGCGATCATTTCTCCCATTTTCACGGGAATCTCACAGCTGTTTTTTGCCGCATCGAATACCCATTCAGGAAAACAAACAGTGTTATTTTTTAATAACAGGATTATCGTTGATCCGCCGTACAGGAAACGGCCTTTCTCCTGTCCTCTCTGAACGCGGCAGGCTTCGTGATAGTTCTCTATTTTTCCTACAAGCAGAGCGCCGACCTCCATTTGAACGACCGGTCCGAAAGAAGCCGAGTCAATGAGCGTGTATTCTCTTGCGTTTTGAGAAAAAACAGGTACGGAGCCTAGTGCTACCGGACGGACTGTATGCAGCACGCCGGGGATATGGGTGTTTTTCTCTTTTAACCCGGAATCAACGTAACAGTACCGATGATAGTGATTGACGCATAAACGGAAAACGAGACAGGTCCCATTCCTGTATCCGGCAGCAAGCAGAGGATCTTCCAAAAGGTCATCAATCGTATAATACCTTTGCTTTACAGGAATTACAAAGGACTCCGTTATTCTGTATGCGCTCAACAGTCCGTCACACGGGGCAATCAGATGCTCCGGATCCGAATCCACCGGGCGAAGCTCCGGCCGGATCGATCTTGAAAAGAAATCATTGAAGCTCCTGTAATCACAGTCCTGATAATCACTCAGTCGGATCCCGTTCTTTCTGACGAAATGCGGGATGAAGATTTTCGAGAGTGAAGAGTCAAGAAATTTTCCGCAGAATTCGGAAAGGCCGGGGAAAATAAGACCTTTCAGAAGGAATCTCCCCGGAACCGTATGATACAGAAACTCCAGAAACCGGCTGTCTTTCGGATAAGGGATGGTTATCTCGTTCATCGATGTTTTCAGTATCAGCGGAAGATGTAAAACAGCAGCACCAGAAATTCAAGTACACCGATTCCGATCATGACCAGGATCCCTTTGAACTGCGGCTTGGGGATCCGGATCTTTGCGACGAATGCAATGCTCATCAGGAACATGACAATGAAATAAATGGGCGTAATATCCATCGGAATAATGTACTGAAATAACATTACCGTAGGAAAGATCAGAGACGCGGAGGTAACGGGAAGCCCTTCATAATACTTCCGGCAGCCCTCTTCGGTTTTCTGCCGTTCTTCTTCCGTAACATTGAAATATGCAAGGCGGATCAGCGCCGCGAGAATATACATCAGGATGATTACAAAAAGAATGACTGCGATCCGGAATTCCACTCTAGTCTGCGTCTTGAACCGAGGAAGCTCCGGGAGTTTCGGGGAGACACGGATCATTGCGTTTCCAATGCAGCCCGGAAGTACGCCGAATGCGATCAGATCGGACAAAGAGTCAATCTGAATACCGAATTTTTTCTCGAGATCCGTGCGATCCTTCTTCTTCCTCGCAACCCTGCCGTCAAATGCATCGCACAGACCACTGATAAGCAGAAAGAACGTCCCATAATACGGATGCCCTGTACCGTTCAGGGACACGATGATTCCGATTCCTGCGGACAGCGCGGAAAGATATGTAAGGATTACAGTATAATCATAAACACCAATCATTTGATTTCTCCGGATTAATGTAGGAATAATAATGTTAAGATTTTTTAACTAATCCATTATAATGGAAAGAACAGGAGTATTCAAGTATAAATGACCGGGATGACACAGCATTTTCGCAGGAAACTGTTTTCATTGTAATCTTATGACAGAAATGATAAAATATTACCTATGAATAATGAGGACAAACGTAAAAAAATAATATCGCTTGTTCTGAGATTTGCGGCGATTGCCGGCGGAATGGCGCTATGTGTACCGGTTACGTGGTATCTGAATTCTCTTCTAGGGAACGGGGAGACAGATATCGCTTCCATGAGCGGAGCGGTTTTCTGCTGCTGTCTCGTTGCGCTTACCGTTCTTGCTGTGGTATCGGGACTGAGAGCTATGATGGGAAAGCCATTCCGGCTAACTGTCGCTGTAATCGGGTTAACTGCAGCGGTATGTATTGCAGCCGGAGTGATCTCTTTTAAAACAATGCCGGAAACGGGTGATTCTCCGCCCGTATCTCCCAGACCAACGGTTACTCCTCCGGCGATAACAATTGAAGAAGTGTCTGAGATCGAGAATCCCGAGAGCGGCACTGTCTTTTACAAAAAGTATTATGATAACCCTGCTTTCCTGACCGTGGACAATGCGAGCTCTTCGGATATGTATGTGAAGCTCCGGGATAGAAAAGGAAAGATCGTTCTCATTTTTTACATCAGAGCAAATGATACGGCGTCCGTCAATGCTCCCGTGGGAACATACGAGTATATCTGCGCCTTCGGAAAAGAATGGCAGGATGAAGAGAATTACTTCGGAGAGAACACAAAATTCAGAAAATCAAAGGAGATCTGCAGCTTCAGTTGGGGAAGCACCTGCGAGATCTCTATTGGGCGTAACGCTGCCGAGCTTCTGGATGTCAGCAGAAGCGAGTTTGAAAAATAAATACTATTCTAAACAAATAACAAAAGCTTTCACGCGATGTGAGAGCTTTTTAATATTTGAAATCTTTCCTTTGCGTAGTAAATCAAAGACAGGTTTCTCAAAAAGAAAAACCTGTCAGATAGTTAACGCATATTACCGGAATATTATTTTGCTCCCGGTTTTCCGAGCATACGGAACATATTCTTCTTGTAAGCCTCAACACCCGGCTGGTTGAAGGGGTTCACGCCGCTGATATAACCGGATATGCCGCAGGCAACCTCAAAGAAGCAGACAAGGGCTGCAAAGCCGGCTTCATCGCGGCTGTCAAGATCGATCTCAATATTCGGTACTCCGCCGGAGATATGGGCTTCCTTGACTGCATCCGCTGCAACAGCTCCCACCTCGCTGAGGTCACGCCCGGCGACGTAGTTCAGGCCGTCGGCATCGGCATCGTCAAAGGGAATTGCATATTTGGAGAGGGGCTTCGTGAAGCGGACGATGCTTTCAAACAGCATTCTCGGACCTTCCTGGATATACTGTCCCATGGAATGCAGGTCAGCTGTGAACTCAACGGATGCGGGGAAAATGCCAATTCCGTCTTTTCCTTCGCTCTCGCCGTAGAGCTGTTTCCACCACTCAGCCATGAAGCGGAAGCTCGGTTCATAGGCACCGAGGATCTCCACGCCGAAGCCGTTCTGATAAAGATGCTGTCTCGCAGCGGCGTACTGCCATGTGGGGTTCTCCGGGGAACGGACATCAAGAGCCTTCATCTCTTCAATTGCGCAGTCGATGACCTTGCGTACATCGATCCCGGCAACAGCCATCGGAAGCAGACCGACAGCGGTAAGAACGCTGAAGCGTCCGCCTACGTCATCGGGAATAATAAAGCTTTCCCAGCCGTTTTCATTGGCAAGGCCCTTGAGAACGCCGCGCGCTTTATCGGTTGTTGCAAAGATATGCTTGTCGGCATCTTTCCCGTATTTCTTTGCAAGGAGCTCACGGAAAATGCGGAAAGATACGGCAGGCTCGAGCGTTGTTCCGGACTTGGAAATAACGTTTACGTCGAAATCCTTATCACCGAGCTTGGCGAGAATATCATTGAGATAGTCTGCAGAAAGTCCGTTTCCGGCAAAGAAGACCTGAGGATCGTCCTCTGCGGGAATAGGACGGAGAAGCTCGATTGCGCCTCTTGCTCCGAGATAGGATCCGCCGATTCCGATTACAATCAGAGCTTTGGAACGGGAGCGGATCAGTTCCGCAGCTTTAACGATGCGGTCAAGCTCAGTCTCTTTAATTATTTCGGGAATTGTAAGCCAGCCGCGGAAATCAGAGCCCGCGCCGGTTCCTTCGGAAAGCGTTTTATGTGCGGCGGCAGCTGCAGAGTAATCCGGGCCGTTGCCCTTGAAAAACATCTCTGCGCCTTTTAAGTTGACTTTAACCATATGAATCCTCCAAAAATGTTTTCTATCACATTATATACTATTCTTTCTATTATTCAAGAAAAGGTTTCCGGCGACATAATATCATAAACACCGATTATGAATAAATTACAAATTGTTATGAATGATTGCAGGAAAGAAACGGGAGCAGAATACAATAAACTGTTGAGTTTTTGACATTTTGAACAGAGTTTTCAACAAAGAATATTTGAATATATAACAGAAAAAAGAAAGAACAGTTTACATAACGAAAAATGATAAACATTTTGTAATAAAATTATCCCGCGCAATATTATAGTGTTGACGTATTTTGAACGGGATAGTAAAATAATATTCTGGTTGAAAGGAGGTTGAGATATGAGAAGACGCTTCAGATGGGATAAAAAATATCTTTATTGGGGTGTTACCGCATTTTGCGTGATCGCTGCTTCGATCCTTTTTTACCTCATTATCTCCAGCTTCCCGATAATCGCCAAAGGTGTAAGTAAAATTTTCTCTATTCTGTCACCTTTTATTTGGGGAATTGTTATTACCTATCTTCTGTCTCCGGTTATGCACGGTCTGGAGAGACTTTTTTCGGGAGGAAAAAAGTCCGGAGCTGTCAATTCTTCCCGGAAAGCAAAAACATCCCGTGTTTTTGCCGTGCTGATCTCGGAGATCCTTCTTATCCTTTTAATTGTGGCGTTTGTTTATCTTATTATTCCTCAGTTATATTCCAGCATTGAAACGATCGTCGTGAATTCTCCGGCATATTTTAATAAGGCAATTGACTGGATCCGCGTCAAGCTTGCGGATTATCCACGGGCGGAAGAATATGTTATTTCCTCATTGGAGAATTTGAGCCAGAATTTGATCGAAGCAATCAGAGACAAGGTCCTTCCGTCTCTCGGGAATGTCGTTACCGGAGTTACCACTGGCGTGTTTGTCGTTGTTAAAGGAGTATATAATCTCATCATCGGCATTATCGTTTCCATTTATCTTCTGGCCAATGTTGAGGTCGCTCTGGGAGGATGTCGGAAGGTTCTGTACAGTATTTTCCCTGTGGAATCGGCCGAGAATATCCGTTCTTCTCTGAAGTTCGTGGATAAGACCTTTATGGATTTTATTGTCGGAAAACTTCTCGATTCGGCAATTATCGGCTTGATCTGCTATATCGTCTGCGCGCTGATCAATATTCCGTATGCGCTGCTTGTGAGCGTGATCGTCGGGATTACAAACATTATTCCTTTCTTTGGCCCGTTTATCGGTGCAATACCATCGGCGCTGATCATTCTCCTTGTTGATCCTGTAAAGTGCCTGATATTTATTATTTTTATCATTATTCTGCAGCAGATCGACGGAAATATTATCGGACCCAAGATCCTCGGAAGCTCCGTCGGAGTAAACGGATTCTGGATCATGTTTGCCATTATTATCGGTGGTGGGCTGTTCGGATTTACAGGAATGCTGCTGGGCGTACCGCTGTTTGTGGTTTTCTATACCGCGATCAAGAATGTTGTTGAAAGAACCCTGAAAAAGAATGATTTACCGGTTGAAATAGAATCCTATAAAAATCTGGATTATATAGATACCGCAACACGGGAAATACATACGAAATAGAAGAATAGCAAGAAAGATCTTCCGGCTCCTCCTGGGCTATGCAGGAGGGGCCGGTTAATGATAAATCGGAAGAGGCAGTTTTCATGAAATATTTAATATCCACGCTCGGATGCAAGGTGAATCAGGTCGAAACACAGGCGATGGAGGCCATGCTGATTGCTGACGGGCATTCCAGGGCAGAAGCCGGAGAGACTGCCGATGCGATCATCGTAAATACCTGCGCCGTTACGGCGGAGAGTGGAAGAAAATCCAGACAGCTTGTCAGAAGGCTTGGCGAAGAAAATCCGGGTGCTGTCATCGGGATCTGCGGCTGCTATTCCCAGATCGAACCGGAACTTTCTGAGAGTCTCCATGCAAAAGTGGTTTTCGGCTCCGGAAACAGGATCGGATTTGTTAAAGCAGTTGAGAAAGCTGTTGAAACGGGTGAAACGGTCATAGAGATCGATAAGCCGTTTGAGAGAAAACAATATGAGGAGCTGCCGGCAGGAGCAGTATCGGGAAGAACAAGAGCGATGCTGAAGATTCAGGATGGCTGCGTGAATTTCTGTACTTACTGTATTATCCCGTATACAAGAGGCCGGCTGAGGAGCTTGCCTTTGGATTCGGCTGCCGCTGAAACGCAAAGAATCGCAGATGAAGGATACAGAGAACTGGTGCTCACAGGAATTGAAGTGGCATCATATGGCGTAGATCTGCCGGGAAAGCCGGGGCTGGCAGACGTAATATGCAGATGCGCAGAAAAAGCGGGCGATATGCGCCTGAGACTGGGTTCTCTGGAGCCAACGGTAATTACCGAGGATTTCTGCAGAAAGCTGTCAGAAACGGGAAAGCTGTGCAGGCATTTCCACCTCAGCCTCCAGTCCGGATGCGACCAGACACTGAAAGCAATGAACAGAAAGTACGATACGGAGTTTTTCTTCCGCAGAACAGAGCTTCTGCGTCAGTATTTTCCCGGCTGCGGCCTGACATGTGACCTGATCACAGGATTCCCCGGAGAAACGGAAGAGGACTTTTCCTCTACCCTGAACTTCATCAGGAAATGCGCTTTTTCGGATATGCATATTTTCCCGTATTCACGTCGTCCGGGAACGCCGGCAGATAAGATGCCGGATCAGTGCACGCATGCTGTGAAAGCCCGTCGGGCGGCAGAAGCGCAGAAAGTCTGCGAAGAAATGCATCATGAATATCTCCAAAACTCGGTGGGAAAAATTCTGCCCGTCCTCTTTGAAACGGAGGAAGACGGAGCCTGCGTGGGTCACAGCGATACGTATGTTCTCGTTTCCGTTCCGGGAATGTCATTGCGGGGACAGATACATGATGTTCGTATTACGGGTTTAAATAATGATAAACTATTGGGTGAAATAATACAGGAGGCAGGTCATGTCAGAGAGAGTATTTAATTTTTCAGCCGGGCCGTCGGTTCTTCCGAAGCCGGTTCTTGAAAAAGCGCAGAGAGATCTTTTGAATTACAATGCCAGCGGGATGTCGGTGATGGAGATGAGCCATCGGTCTCCTGTTTTTCAGGAAATATTTGATTCCGCCAAGTCCGGGCTGAAGGAAGCTCTTTCGGTTCCCGATACGCATGAGATCCTCTTCCTTCAGGGCGGAGCGACCCTTCAGTTCGCTTCCGTGCCGATGAATCTGATGAAGAGCGGCTGCGCGGACTATGCTGTGACCGGTAATTTTTCGGATAAAGCGGCAAAAGAAGCGGAGAAATACGGAACAGTTCATATCGCTGCTTCAACCGGTCCGGAATTCCGTGCGATCCCGGCTCAGAAAGATCTCAGCCTTTCTCCGGATGCGGAATATTTGTATTATTGCGCGAATAATACGGTTTTCGGTACGGAATGGCAGTATGTCCCCGAAACGTCTTCACCGCTTGTTTGCGATATGTCTTCAAACATTCTTTCAAAGCCGGTGGATGTTTCCCGATATGGTCTGATTTTTGCCGGTGCGCAGAAAAATATGGCTCCGGCGGGGCTTACGGTTGTCATCATAGATAAGGCGCTTGCAGGGAGAGAACTGGCGATTACTCCGAAGATTATGTCATATAAAGTCAATATTGATAATGATTCCATGCTGAATACGCCTCCGTGCTGGTGCATTTATATGCTTTCGCTTACGCTGGAATGGCTGAAGTCGATAGGCGGAGTAAAAGCAATGCAGGAGATCAAACATGAGCGGGCGGCAAAGGTTTATGATTTTCTGGATAATTCTTCAATGTTCACGCCTCATGCGGACAAGACCTCAAGGAGCGAGATGAATATTACGTTCAGAACGGGTTCCTCCGAGCTGGATGCTCAGTTCGTGAAGGAAGCTGCTGCAAGAGGGCTTATTAATCTGAAGGGGCACAAGGTCGCAGGCGGAATGAGAGCATCCTTATATAATGCCATGCCGATGGAGGGCGTTGATGCTCTCATCAGTTTTATGAAGGAGTTTGAACTGTCTCATGTTTAAAATAAAAACGATGAATTCTATTTCGGAATCCGGTCTCGGATTTCTTGAGGCGCGCGGCTGTGAGGTAGGTCCGGATACTGAGGCTCCGGACGGCATGCTGATCCGCAGCGCGGATGTTCATGATTATACATTTAATCCCGAACTGCTGGCCATTTCCCGTGCCGGAGCAGGATATAACAATATTCCCATAGAGGAGTGCGCGGAAAAAGGGATCGTAGTATTTAACAGTCCCGGCGCTAACGCACAGGCAGTAAAGGAGCAGGAGGTCATGTCTCTGATCATGGCGTCCCGGGATGTTCTCGGCGCTGTTGACTGGGTGCGCTCCATCGCGGATAAGGGAAGCGAGATTCCGGTTCTTGTCGAAAAAGGAAAGAGCGCGTTCACCGGCCCGGAGCTGATGGGAAAAACGCTGGGAGTGATCGGCCTGGGGGCCATCGGAGCACTTGTTGCGAATATTGCGCTTGAATTCGGCATGGAAGTCTATGGATATGATCCGTTTATGTCTGTCGAAGCCGCCTGGCGTCTGAGCAGGGAAGTGAAACGGGCGGAGCATCTTGAGGATATTTTCCGGAAAAGTGATTATATCAGCATTAACGTTCCGTATAATGATAAGACGCATCATATGCTTTCGGAAAAAGAGTTTGATATGATGAAAACCGGTGTAAGGATCATCAATGAGAGCCGGGCGGAAGTTGTTGATGATGAAGCGATGACAATGGCCCTCGATACCGGAAAAGTCGGAAAGTATGTAACGGATTTCCCGAATGAAACGATCCTGAAGGCTCCGAATGTGATTGCTCTTCCGCATATTGGCGCCTGTACTCCGGAAAGCGAAGAAAGATGCGCGGAAATGGCTGCGGCAGAGCTGTATGACTATCTGGAAAACGGAAACATTAGGAATTCTGTAAATCTTCCGGATGCTACGCTGGACAGAATGGGCGTATGCCGTCTCTGCGTACTGCACAGGAACGTTCCCCGTATGCTTACAAGGATTCTGGACTTTATCTCCGAACGTGAAATCAACGTTGAGCATATGATCAATAAGCCCCGGGATAACTATGCATACACGATCATCGACCTGGGAAAGAAGATCGGACCGAAGACTGCGGATGCCATCCGCAATATGCCGGATATTCTGAGAGTCAGGGTGATCTACAGTGACTGAGAAGCTGTATTATGAAGACAGCCATCTTTTTTCCTTTCGTGCAACTGTTCTGAGCTGTGAACGGCTGACGGATGCTGAAGATGGGTTTGCTGTAGTCCTTGACAAAACGGCATTTTTCCCGGAAGGCGGAGGACAGATGGCGGATACCGGCTCTATCGGCAGTGCCGAAGTAACGGATGTCCGGGAGAAAGACGGCATCATTACCCATTTTGTGAAAGAGGATCTTTCTGAATTTGTCGGTTCGGAGCTTCCGTGCGTCCTGAACGCTGAGCAGCGTCTGAGAAGAATGCAGAATCATTCCGGAGAGCATATCGTTTCGGGAATTGTGCACCGTGATTACGGTTTCGACAATGTGGGCTTCCATATGGGAACCGACTGTATGACGATCGATTTCGACGGAGAGCTTACCTGGGAGCAGCTCACAGAGGTGGAGCAAAAAGCAAATGAAACGGTCCGCACCAATGTTCCCATTGTTACGTATTTTCCGGACATAAATGAGCTGAAAAATATTCAATACCGTTCCAAGCTTGATCTGACAGAAAATGTCCGGCTGGTCGAAATCAAGGGGATCGACGTCTGCGCCTGCTGCGCACCTCATGTTTCCTATACCGGGGAGATTGGGATTATTAAAATATTAAACTGTGAGCGCCACAGAGGCGGTGTCCGGATCGAGCTCGTCTGCGGAATGGATGCGCTTGACGATTTCCGACTGCGCCAGAAAAGCGTAACACAGATTTCCAATATGATGAGCGCCAAAAGAAATGAGATCGCGGGAGCGGTTGAGAAGCTTCTGGCGGAGCGGGATCAGCTCAGATTCCGTTATTCCGAGCTGGAAATGAAGCTTGTTTCTGTAATGGCGGAGCAATATGAGGATACGGACGGAAATATCGCTATATTTGCAGAGCTTTCAGATGACGCATGCAGAGAGCTTGTTAATAAGCTGGTTAAAAAATGTACCGGAATTGCTGCGGTGTTTTTTACGTCCGGCGGAAGCGGCTTCAGGTATATTATGGGAAGCAGAACAAGAGATCTTCGGGCAGAATCCAAAGCAATCAACGCGTCAATCTGCGGAAAAGGCGGCGGTAAGCCGGAGATGATCATGGGCTCCTGCCAGGCGGACAGAGCAGCGATAGAAAACTTCTTTTTAGGAGGACTGAAATGAGATATTATCTTGGCCTTGATAACGGAGGAACCACAACAAAAGCTGCGTTATTTGACATTCATGGAAAAGAGCTTTGTGTGGCATCCACGTCAACCGAAATGATCACTCCGAAGCCCGGATTCGTGGAACGGGATATGGAAGAGATGTGGCAGGCAAACTGTAAGGTGATCAAAGCTGTTATTGAAAAATCCGGAGCAGCGCCGGAGGCCATTGCCGGAATCGGCGTGTGCGGGCACGGAAAAGGCTTATATCTCTGGGGAAAGAACAACGAACCCGTAAGAAACGGAATAATCTCAACCGATAACAGAGCGTACAGATACGTTGAAAAATGGGCGGAAGACGGGACAGAAGCGAAAGTTTTTGATATTTCCTGTCAGCATATCATGTCCTGCCAGCCGGTTGCGCTTCTTGCGTGGATCAAAGATAATGAACCGGAAGCATATGGGCAGATCCGGTATGTCTTCGAGTGTAAAGACTATGTCAGATTCCGTCTGACGGGGAAAGCATCCGCTGAATTTACGGATTATTCCGGAGCTAACTTCCTGAATCTGAAAACAAAAACATACGATAAAGAACTGTTTGATCTGTTCGGCCTCCCGGAAATGTTTGACTGCATGCCTCCTCTTTGCAAGGCAGTGGACATCTGCGGTACGATTTCCTCCGACACCGCGGCAGAGACAGGACTTCTGGAAGGAACTCCCGTGATTGGCGGAATGTTCGATATCGACGCCTGCGCGCTGGCTGTCGGAATTACGAATGAAGATAATCTCTGCATGATAGCCGGAACCTGGTCAATCAACGAATATATCAGGAAAACCCCCGTGCTGGACGGAACAGTTAGTATGAACAGCCTGTTTTGCCTTCCGGAATACTATCTGATTGAAGAATCAAGTCCTACTTCCGCAGGAAATAATGAGTGGTTTGTTCAGCAGCTTCTTCCGGAGCTTTGCGAAAAAGCGAAGGGTGAAGGCAGATCGGTTTATGACTATCTAAATGAATGGGTCACTGAAGTTCCGCCGGAAGAATTCGTTCCGGTATTTCTGCCGTATTTGATGGGGAGCAATGTTCATCCGAACGCGAAGTCCGCTTTCGTGGGTATGAGCATCAATCATACGAGAAAGCATCTTGCCAGAAGTATTTATGAAGGGATCGGCTTCTGTCATAAGATGCATATCGATAAACTGATAGCCAGCCGTCAGACTGCTCCGAAGGCAATCAGACTTGCCGGCGGTGCGGCGCACAGCAAAGAATGGACGCAGATTCTTGCGGATATCCTTCAGATTCCGATAGAGACTGTAAATGCAAATGAAACCGGTGCTCTTGGATGTGCGGTAGCTGTTGCTGTTGCGGTAGGAGATTATGAAAGCCTGGAAGCGGCGGTTGAGGGAATGTGCGAAATTGCTCCTCCCGTTATGCCGAATAAAGAGCTTGCCGCAGTGTATAATAAAAAATTCCGGCTGTTTACTCATGTGATCGACAGCCTGGACAGTGTGTGGAATGAAATGCAGAGCTTTATTGAATGTGGCCCGGCTGATTAATTCCGGTTGCGAATACCTTCAAGACAATATATAATTGCTTCATAGTGTTTTATACCTCAAACATAAATATAAAGGGAGAAATTATAATGAAATACGGTATCTACTATGCTTATTGGGAGCATGAATGGAAGGGCAATTTTATTCCTTACGTAAAGAAAGTCAAAGAGCTCGGATTCGATGTGCTTGAAGTTGCTTGCGGCGGTTTTTATCTTGAGGACAAAGAGACTTTCAAAGAGCTGAAAAAAGCTGCCGATGATCACGGAATTATTCTCACCGGCGGTTACGGCCCGAGACCGGAGCATAATCTGGCTTCCGAAGATAAGGAAGCTGTGGACAGCACCTTTGCTTTCTACAAGGATATGTTTGAAAAAATGGAGATCGCCGGGATCGACAGGATCGGCGGAGCTCTGTATTCCTACTGGCCGGTGAATTTCTCCGCCGGATTTGATAAAAAAGCCGATTTTGAGAGAAGTGTTTCCGGCATGCAGAAGCTGGCTGATATGGCTGCCGATTATAATGTTACTCTTTGTATGGAATCTCTTAACCGTTTTGAAGGCTACCTGATCAACACTGCCGAGGAAGATCTTGAATATGTAAAGGCAGTTGACAAGCCGAATGTGAAGTGCATGCTGGATACCTTCCATATGAACATAGAGGAAGATACCTTTGAAGATGCTATTAAGACGACAGGAGACCTTCTCGGTCATTTCCATGTCGGAGAAGCGAACAGAAAACCCCCTTATGCCGAAGGCCGCATGCCATGGGAAAGCATCGGAAAAGCACTGAAAGAAGTGAATTATAACGGATATATCGTTATGGAGCCGTTCGTACTTCAGGGCGGTCAGGTCGGCAAGGATATTTCAATCTGGCGTGATATTTCATGCGGCGCAACCGAGGCTCAGCTGGATAAGGCTGCGGCGGATTCCGTCAGCTATCTTCGCGAGCTTTGGGGCTGATCCTGATTTCAATCAGGTCAGAGTATTTTCAGATTAATAAGGAGCTTCCCGGATCATGAATCGAAAAAGAAGTTATTCTCTTGGCTTGTATGAAAAGGCTCTTCCGGATAATACTTCCTTCAGAGAAAAGCTTGAGGCGGCATCGTCCTGCGGATTTGACAGACTTGAAATAAGCATAGATGAGAGCGATTTGCGCCTCGAAAGGCTGGACTGGTCTGCAGATGCCCAGAGAGAGCTTCGCCGTATGTCTGACGATATCGGTGTTCCAATCAGTACGATGTGCCTGAGCGGACACAGAAAATATCCGTTCGGTTCGCATGAGGAATCTGTAAGGGAAAAGTCACTGGACATCATGAAAAAGGCGGTTGATTTTTCCTGTGAGGCTGGAGTGAAGATCATCCAGCTGGCGGGATATGACGTCTATTATGAGGATCATGACGATTTTACAGAGGCAATGTTTTCAGAAAACCTTCGGAAGGCAGTTGACTATGCATCCGGAAGCGGGATCGTTCTTGCGTTTGAAACCATGGAGACCCCGTTTATGGATACTGTCGGAAAGGCTATGAAATATGTGGATAAGATCCGCAGCCCCTGGCTCGGTGTGTATCCGGATATAGGAAATCTTAAAAACGCGGCTGTTCTGTACGGTCATGACGTAATTGATGACCTCCGCTTCGGAAACGGGCATCTGTTTGCCGTACACCTGAAGGAAACAAAACCGGGAGTGTACAGGAATATGCATTTCGGAACTGGTCATACAGAATATGAAAGCTGCATACAGTGCGCAAAAGAAAGCGGAGTCCATATGTTTACGGGTGAATTCTGGTATCTTGAAAGCACGCCGGATTATCTGGAAGAGATCCGATACTCAGCGGATTTCCTTCGCAGCAAGCTTGATAAAATATACTGCTGAGATTAAAAGATTGACTTATTATTGAAGTTCATATATTATTAATTAGATAAATTATATATCCAAATAATGATCGTTAGGGAGGTGCGGCAGCTTGCAAGCTGATATTAAAGGAGACGCTTCTCAGGCGGAAGTATTAATTAGCCTGAAAAATGTTTCCAAGACATTCCCGGGAGTAAAGGCACTTCAGAATATCAACTTTGATGTCAGAGCCGGAGAGGTTCATGGTCTGATAGGAGAAAACGGAGCCGGTAAATCTACTCTGATCAAGGTTCTTGCCGGTGTTCATGAACCGGATCCCGGTGCGGAAATCATTATCAACGGCGAAACCGTTAAGAATATGACTCCTACTGAGTCCATGAAACGCGGGATCATGGTGATCTATCAGGACTTTTCTCTGTTCCCGACCCTCACCGTGAAGGAAAATATTGCGTTCAGTGAACAGATTGATAAAAATCGCCGTATTATCAACTGGAAGGAAATCGACCGGACAAGCAAAAAGGCACTGGATATCCTCGGCGTTGATATCGATCCTGAAGCCAAGCTTGGCAGCCTGTCTACGGCAAAGCAGCAGCTTGTCGCTATTGCGCGTGCTCTCGTTTATGATGCAAAGATCCTTGTCATGGATGAGCCTACCAGTGCGCTTTCTTCCGGTGAAGTTCAGAATCTGTTCCGTATCGTAAATGACCTGAAAGCACGCGGTCTGGGTATTATTTTTATCAGCCATAAGCTTGATGAGCTTTTCCAGATCTGCGACAGAATGTCTGTTCTGCGCGATGGCCAGTATATCGGTACCCGTATCAACGGTCAGACGACTACCTCGGAGATCATCACAATGATGGTCGGTCGTGAGATCAAGGAAGAGCATGTCGGCGGTAAAAATATCGGGGAAACGATCCTCGAAGTGAAGAATATCTCCAAACGCGGAAATTATGAGGATATTTCGTTTACACTCCGGAAGGGCGAAGTGCTTGGCATAACGGGTCTTGTAGGCGCAGGACGTACGGAAACCGTTCGTGCTCTTTTCGGCTTGAATCCTCCCGACAGCGGAGAAATCTTCCTTGAGGGAAAGAAAATATCTCCGAAGTCTCCGGCTGAGGCGCAGAAGCTCGGAATCGCATATGTACCTGAAAGCCGGCGTACAGAAGGCCTTGTTCTCCAGCAGGATGCGGAAAGCAATATTACTCTTTCCATTCTTCGCAAGTTTGTCCGCAGGGGTCTGGTCAGTTTCTCGGAACGTAAAAATGAAGCTGTTTCTCTGATCCAGCAGCTCGGCGTGAAACCGCCGTATCCTTCCATGCAGGCTGAGAAGTTCTCCGGCGGCAATATGCAGAAGATCGTTGTAGCAAAATGGCTGGCAACGAATCCGAAAGTTCTGATCGTCGATGAACCGACAAACGGTATCGACGTTGGTGCGAAAACAGAGATCCATGCCCTTCTGAGAAAACTTGCCGATGACGGTATGGCAATTATCATGGTATCTTCGGAGCTTCCGGAAATCCTTTCTATTTCTGACCGTGTTCTTGTTATGCGCCGCGGCCGTATAAATGCGGAATTTGATGCGGATGGCCTTAACCAGGAACAGATTATGGAAAAAGCTGTTCTTGCAACAGGTGAGAAAGGAGCATAAAGCATGAAGGATAAACTAAAACGTGTTATTAGCACAAAGGAAGGCTCCGTACTGATCATCCTGATTTGCGTGATTATTATCGCAACGCTGTTTAACCCGACCTTCCTGACATATACGAACTTCATGGATGTTCTGAAAGCGAATACAGTGCTCGGTATCTGTGCGCTCGGTATGCTGTTAATCATTCTTACCGGAGGCATTGATGCGTCTGTGTGCGGTCAGCTTACTCTGGTATCTGTTCTTGCCGGTGAGATTATCACAAAATGCGGCATGAGCAACATCTTTGTCTTGTATATTTTCGGCGTTATTGTCGGAGGCATTACCGGAACTTTAAATGGTCTTATGGTATCATGCCTTGAGCTTCCTCCGATTATTGCGACCCTCGGACTTGATTCAGTCATCATGGGCTTCGTAAAATATTATACAAACGGAACCTGGATCAATCTTTCTGCATTCGGCAATATTTCCGCTTTCGGAATGACGAAATTCTTCTCGTTTACAAACGAGTCCGGGTCGGTGATCGGTCTTCCGGTTCAGCTTCTGCTGTTTGCGGCAATGATGCTTCTGACCTGGTTCCTGCTCAAGCGTACGCTTCTCGGAAGAAGCATTATGGCTATGGGCGGCAACAGGATCTCAGCAGAACGTATCGGTCTGAAAACAAAATCACTGAATACTTTTGCATATTCTTATGCCGGAATGATGTACGGGTTTGCCGCTATTACCTATATCTGCATCATGAATGCAGTTGATCCGAATGCTTTCCTCGGCTTTGAGATGGATGTCATCGGTGCGGTTGTTCTCGGCGGGGCTCTCCTTTCTGGCGGTTCCGGTTCCGTGTTCGGAACGTTCCTTGGCGTTCTCCTCTTCGCTTTCATTTCAAACGGATTAACTCTTGCTCATATATCCACGTTCTGGCAGAATATTATTGTCGGATTCATTATTCTGCTCGCAGTCAGCTTTGATATGATCAAGCTCCATCGTGAGGAGCGTCTGCAGACGAAGGTAGATATTGAACCGAAGGAGGTGTGCTGATTATGAAAGAGCATTTTAAACGGAATTCATATCAGTATGCACTGCTTTTGCTGCTGGTGGTTTTGATGGTGATTATGGAGTTCCTTGCTCCCGGCAAATTCCTTACCATAAAGAACTTCAAAAATATGTCTTTCCAGATGGCAGAATTCGGAATCCTTGCTATAGGAATGAGCATTGTTATTATGACCGGAGGAATCAATCTTTCAATCGTTAACAGCGCTATGCTTGCGTCGATCGTTTCGGCACTGGTCATGCGTACCCTGTACAATGGCGGAAACGGTATGGCAGATGTTCCGTGTATCATTATCGGAATTGTTGTTACGATTGCAGTTGCAGTAGTTTGCGGCTTATTTAACGGATTCTTCGTGGCATATATCGGAATCCTTCCGATGCTCGCTACTCTGGGTTCACAGACTGTTTTTGACGGCATTTCTCTGAATATTACCCGCGGTTCGTCAGTTTCCGGGTTCCCGAAGCTTTTCCAGAAGATCGGAAACGGAACGATTGGAAATATCCCCTATACCCTGATTATCTATATCGCGGTAATTATTGCGTCGTATTTCCTCATTGAGCGTACACGCTGGGGAATCAGTGTCTATATGGTTGGCGGAAATGAAAAAGCAACGCGCTTCTCCGGAATTAATACGAAGAAGACGGTTATGATGGTTTATGTTTTTTCTGCTGTCCTTGCCGGTATTTCCGGAATCCTGATGACCTCGCGCTACAATTCCGCAAAGGCGGATTACGGCTCCAGCTATACGATGCAGGCGGTTGCGGCAACTGTTCTCGGCGGTACCTCCATCAGCGGAGGAAGCGGTCATGTTCTTGGAACAGTGATTGCGGTATGCATTATTCAGGTCATATCCTCCGGATTCAATATACTGAAGGTAAACCGCAACTTTACCGATATCGCCACAGGTCTTATTCTGGTTGTTGTTCTTGCGCTTAATTTCCTTATCAGCGGCAGAAAGAAAAAATCCAACTGATTCCGCTTATTTGTTTTATTTAGCTTGCAATCGGAGCATTCGGGCAGGATCTCCGTGCAAAATATGAAAATGAGGTATTCATTAATGAAGAAAGTACTTTCCATTATCTTCGTACTTACATTACTCGTTTCCTCCTTCGCAGTCGCTGCATCTGCAGAGACCATCGTTGTTATGCCTAAGCTCGTTGGTATTCCTTACTTCAACGCTTCCGAGACCGGTGCTGTTGCTGCAGGTGAAGAGCTTGGTATCGATGTTATCTACACCGGCCCCACAGAGGGTGACGCAGCTCTCCAGGTACAGATGATCGAGGACCTTCTTGTTGACGGTATCGATGCTATCGCTATCGCTCCCAACGATCCTGACTCTGTATCCCCCGTACTCCAGAAGTGCATTGCTGACGGCGTTCTGGTTGAAGACTGGGATACCACCGCAAATGGCGATGATGTTACCTTCTCCATCCACCAGATCGATGACAAAGTTCTCGGCGAGTGCCTCGTTGACCTTCTCGTAAAGGCAATGGGAACTGAAGAGGGCGATGTCGCTATCGTTACCGGTTACCTGACCGCTGCAAACCTGAACACCTGGATCGATTACGGCAAGGCATATGCTGCTGAGAAGTACCCCGGCCTCAACTTCGTTTGCGATCCTGTTGCATCCGATGAGTCCGCTGATGAAGCTTACAAGCAGACCCTCGCTCTGATCTCTGCATATCCTAACCTTAAGGGTATCCTTGGTTACTCCACTCCTGCTCCTGTTGGCTGCGCAAAGGCAGTTCAGGAGAAGGGTCTTCAGGATTCCATCGCTGTTGTCGGTACCGCTATGCCTAACGACTCCAATCCTTACCTGAAGGACGGCTCCATGGACTATGCAGTTCTGTGGGATCCCGCTGGCCTCGGCAAGATGGCTGTTTACGTAGCACACCTCACCCTCAACGGTGAAGAGGTTGAAGGCTTCGAAGTTCCCGGTGTTGGCCCCATCCACATTGAAGAGGATGGCAAGACCATCATCATGGCAGACCCGACCGTTTGGGATGCTGCAAACGTCGACGATTACGACTTCTAATTTCTGCTAGACACAATTTTGGCCCTTGCCGGAAGCTGCCCTACCGGCAAGGGCCATTCTTTATTTATGGATTTTTTTCAGAGTTCTGTACAGAACAGGCTCGGTAATATATACCAGAACAAAATTTGATACGCAATGAATAACGTCAAATCCGATTCCTGCGACCCAGTATGCCACAGCAGACCGCCATCCGGAGATAAATAAGACAGGAACAGAGCTAAGCAGCCCGAATAATAAACCGCAAATCCCGGCATACACAGCCCAGAACAGTCTGGAGTCTGAATCCTTGAACGGTATGGCTGCAAGAGCAATCAAAGGCCAGGTGTACAGGTAAGAGACAGACCATAATCCAAATCCATAGATCATTATCTCGATAACCGCAAAAGCGAATGCCGGGTAGAGAGATTTTCTGCCGTATAATCGTACGCAGAGAATCAAAATCAGGGTAACAGGATGAATGTTGGGAAGAACGTTCATTACTTCCTTGCCGGCAATCATAAGCGCCGTAATAACGGCGAGCTCTGCAAGCTCCCGTATTGCGGTATTTTTTTTCTCAGAACTGATCATAGCCTTCATTCAGCGTAAACTCAATCGTATCCCCGTCATTGACCGGCTGCTCATCCACTCCGTAGTAAGCCATTTCGCCGTTGACATCATATCCCCACCACTGTTCTTTTGAAGCATCGGCTTTTTCACCGTCAACTGTTTCAACCCAGAGTCCGTACGTCTGCTCAGTTCCTCCAATGAGTCCTTTCTTTTCAAGGGCTCCTCTCAGATATTCGGCATCTGTTTTCAGCTTGATCGTGTTCTGATCTCCGTTCAGATGATTTACGATGACAGTAATTGCTTTATTTCCTTCTTCCGCTTTCGGCGATAAAGTGCTTTTCAGAAAAAGCATAGCGGCAATCAGAATCAACAGAATGGCGAATGCGATTACAGTCTTCTTGGATTTCATAAAAAATTCTCCTTTTCTGTATATAACGTGCATACAGAAAAGGAGAATTGAAATATCCGGAGTTTACAGGAAGCTGGCCGAAAGTCCGCGGCTTTTCTGTACGACAGATATCCGGGCGATCTGACTTCATATGCAAAAGCATTGTTCACAGTGGCGGCTCCGTGGGGGATTTTCACCCCGCTTCTCCCTAAGATATCTTTATTCAGTTCAACAAAATAATACCTTATTTCATGTCAGATTTCAAGTAGCAGAATTGCTTGTTTTTCAAGCCGTATAATTGACTATAATATCCGCTGATGATATAATATAAAATCGAATAATAATGTATAAAGGAGTGTTATACCCTGTTATGGACGATGGCAGTACGTTGCCTTGGCTAATTGCGATTGTTCTTCTTTTCTGTGCGGTTTTCTGTGCAGTTACTGAAATATCGTTTTCCTCGTCTTCCCGCCCGCGCCTGAAGGTCTTTGCGGAAGCGGGAAATAAAAGGGCACAGACAGCCCTGGAAATCCTTGATGATTTTGAAAAAGCGATCAGCACGATTCTGATTATGACGAATATTGTGCATATTTCCATAGCATCTATCGTTACGGTTGCCGTTACAAAGAAATTCGGTATAAGTGCTGTTACGCTGAGTACGATAGTAACGACTCTGGTTATCTTTTTCGCCGGAGAGATGCTTCCGAAAAGTATTGCGAAAAAATATGCGGAATCTGTTGCAATGTTTTGCGCAGCTCCTCTGAAGTTCTTTATGGCTGTTTTTTCACCGCTTTCAGCGATGCTTTCTTCTATCGGAATTGCAGTGTCAAAGCAGGTGAAGGGAGAACCGGAACTTTCTGTAACGGAAGACGAGCTCTACGATATTATTGAGGATATGACGGAAGAAGGAACTCTCGATGAGAATCAGGGGGATCTGATTTCCTCTGCAATACAGTTTGCGGATCTGACGGTTGACAGTGTTGTTACTCCCCGCGTGGATGTTATTGCCGTTGATGTGGATGATTCCATTGAAGAGATTTTGTCCGTTATTAAGTCCTGCAATCACAGCCGGCTCCCGGTTTATGAGGGAAGTATCGATAATATTATCGGCATCCTGCAGATAAGAAAATTTATAAAAGCGTATCTCAAGGAAAAAGAGAATCTTGACCTTCGGGATTTGCTGGATGAAGCATATTTTATATATCACGGGACAAATCTTGATGATGTTCTGCCTATGATGACAAAGAACCTCCAGTCAGTTGCTATCGTAACGGATAATTACGGCGGGACGGTTGGTCTTGTTTCTGTTGAAGATCTTATTGAGGAAATCGTCGGAGAAATCTGGGATGAGGATGACGTTGTCGAAGAAGGAATAATCAAACTGAACGATTCGGAATACTCTGTTGACGCCGATGAACATGTCAGCGATGTTTTTGAGAAGATTGAATTTGAAGATCCGGAAGACGATGAAGAGCTTGTTAATAAGGTACTGGGAGCATGGTCCTTTGAGAATTTTCATGAGATTCCTGGAGAAGGCGATTATTTCCGTTATCATAATCTTCTCGTTACCGTGGAGCGCATGAGGCATAACCGGATTATCCGGCTGAAGCTTTCCATCCTGCCTGAAGAAGAGGAAGGAGCGGAAGAACAATGAGTGTATTTCTGATTGTTGCCGGTATTTTGGTGTGCCTGTGCTTTTCCGCATTCTTTTCCGCTGCGGAAATGTCTTATTCGTCATGTAATATTCTCAGGCTTGAGAAGCTTGCGGAAGACGGATCCGCTAAAGCGAAAAATGCATTGCGTATCACTGAAAATTTTGACAGTACATTAAGCACGATCCTGATAGGGAATAACCTTGCCAATATTGCGGGTTCTTCACTGGCATCTGTTCTGGTAATGCTGATTGCGGGCTCTGATAAATACGCATGGGTCGCTACAGTATTTATGACGCTTCTTGTTATTATTTTTGGAGAGACAATACCGAAAATTACTGCCAAGAAAAATTCCAACAGATATTCCCTGAAATTTGCATATATAATCAGAGTATTATCCGTTATCCTTTTCCCGCTCACCTGGCTTATTGTCCGTTTGATCCGGATCCTGTCTTCACCGTTTAAGGGTTCCGTCTACGATGATGATCCGGATGAAGCGGTTGAGGAGCTTCAGAATATCATAGAAACAGCTGAGGATGAGGATGTTATTGACGAGGAACGCTCGGAACTGATCCGCTCGGCAATCGATTTTCCGGAAGTTTCTGTTTCGGAAGTCATGACGGCAAGAGTTGATGTCTATGCTCTGGACATTGATGATGACCGGGATGAGCTGCTGAAAAAAATTGAAGAATGCCCGTTCTCACGTCTGCCGGTTTATGAAGACAGTATCGATAATATTATCGGAGTCCTGTATTTAAACCATTTTCTGAAAGCTCTTACAGAAGAGGGCTCTGTTGATATCCGCACTTTCCTTATGCCTCCGGTCTATATTTATAAAACGATGAAGCTTCCTGATGTTCTGAACCGCTTAAAGAAAGAGAAACAGCATCTTGCTATTGTGTCTGACGAATACGGAGGAATGCTTGGCGTTGTTTCAATGGAAGATGTTCTTGAGCAGATCGTCGGTGATATCTGGGATGATACCGATACCGTGGAACAGGAAATTATCCGTCGGTCAGAGAATGAGCTTGAGCTGGATGGAGATATGATTATTTCAGATTTCCTTGAGCTTGTTCATATAAGAGAAGATGATTTCGACTATGAGAGCGATACAGTTGGGGGCTGGACGGTCGAGATGTTCGGAGAGTTTCCAAAAGTCGGAGACAGCTTTGACTACGGAAATTTTTCAGTGAACGTTCTTGCAATGGACGGAAGGCGTGTCGAAAAGGTGCTGGTACAGATTCATGAAAATAACTGATGCTCATGTTCATTATTCTCCGCAGACGGGTCCGGAATTCCTGACGAAATTTCTTGATGAAACCGGTACGGATGCAGCAGTTATGCAGGCTGTTTCACATTCCAGATGCATTTCGCTTATTCCCGGTGCCCTTGTGATGAAGCATATGAATCCGCGCAGATTCTACGTATACGGAAGTCCTGATCTTACCGGATATTATCTGAACAAAGAAGATTTCGGAGAGCATATGGCCTGGTACACCGGCTTTATGATGGACTGCGGATGCGACGGGATAAAAATGCTTGAGGGAAAGCCTCAGATGCGTAAGGCTCATCCGGTTCCGGATTTTGATGATATCTGCTGGGAACCGTTCTGGAATTATGCGGAAGAGCACTCGATTCCAATCCTGTGGCATGTTAATGATCCGGAGACGAACTGGAGCCCGGATGCATCTCCCTGGGTAAAAAAACAGGGATGGTGGTATGACGACAGTTTTATCAACAACGAAGTTCAGTATTCGCAGGTACTTAATGTCCTGTCCCGTCATAAGAATCTGAAGATCGTCTTTGCTCATTTCTTCTTCATGTCTGCTCAACTGGACAGGCTTGATGAGATTATGGATAAATATCCGGAAATCATGGTGGATATGACGCCCGGAATTGAAATGTATGAGAATTTTTCCGGAAATATTGGCCAAATCAAAGCTTTCTTTGGAAAGTATATCAACAGAATCGCTTACGGTACAGACATCGGAGGAAGATGCATCCTTACCAATGAGGGGGATCCCTTTAACCGGAAAGAAAATCTTCGGAGGCCGGAGATCGTACGAACTTTTCTGAAGTCGGACGGAGAAACAGTCGTTGAGGCTGACGGGAATTTCATTCATGACAGGGAACCGTTTGTCATGAAGGGACTTGGTCTTGACCCAATTGCGCTTGAAGCAGTTCTCGGTAAAAATATCGAAAGATTTTCAGGCGGAGCTCCGGGGGCTGTTAACTGTGAAAAGGTTCTTGAGCTTTGCGCATATCTGAGAATGAAAATGATCGACATGTCTGATCTGAAGCCGGATTTCAGGCCGGATGTTTCCCAGATCGATATGGCGGAGAGATATTTCAGCGACATTATTTATGAGTAAAGGAGAAAAATAATGGCATTTGTTGATACATCTGCAATTACTGCAAAGACCCCGTGGGAGTCATCCATGGGGATGATCCCGATGCATCTGGATTACTATGAGGGCTCAATGTTTGATAAAGTCAGAGAAATTGCAGAAAAATATCCGAATTATGTTGCATTTGACTTTATGAATACACCGACTACGTATAAAAAAATGGTTGAGCAGATCGAAAAATGCGCAAAGGCATTGAAAACGCTCGGTGTTCGTGAGAATGACAGAGTTACAATTGCATTGCCGAATTGTCCGCAGGCCATTTACCTGTTTTATGCAATTAACCTTATTGGTGCGGTAGCCAACATGATCCATCCGCTTTCAGCGGAAAAGGAAATTGAGTATTATCTGAATGCATCTCACAGCGTAACGGCGATCACACTGGATCAGTTTTATCATAAATTTGAGAATATCCGTCAGAATACATGCGTTACAAATATGATTATCGCCTCTGTAAAGGATGAGCTGTCAAAGCCAATCAAGGCAGGGTATATGCTTACAGAAGGACGAAAAATAAAGAAGATTCCGAAGGACGCTCCGGTCATTCGCTGGAATGAGTTCATGAATATGAGCCGCCATTGTTTTTATGATTACAAGGTGAGCAGAGCATCAGAGGATCCGGCTGTAATTCTTTATTCGGGCGGTACAACGGGAACTACAAAAGGCATTGTTCTTACAAATAAGAACTTTAATGCCCTCGGTCAGCAGGTTGTTGCAGCGAATCCGATGTTCCGTCCCGGAGATAAGATGCTAGCTGCAATGCCGATCTTTCATGGCTTTGGACTGGGTGTTTGTATTCATACGATGCTTTCTCAGGGAGGTCGCTGCATTCTCGTTCCGAGATTTACAGCAAAGAGCTACGCAAAGCTGATAATAAAGTATAAGTGCAACTTTATCGCCGGAGTACCTACCCTTTATGAAGCGCTGCTCCGTCTGCCCACGATGGAAGGGAAAGATCTCAGCAGTCTCAAGGGCGTTTTTTCCGGAGGAGACTCCCTTTCCGTTGAGCTGAAGAAAAAGCTGGATAAATTCCTTTACGATCACAACTCTACAATTCAGGTGAGAGAGGGTTACGGAACGACCGAAACGGTTACTGCCTGCTGCCTCACTCCGCCGAAAATGTTTAAAGAAGGAAGTATAGGAATCGCATTTCCGGATACCTATATCAAGATCGTAAAGCCGGGTACGGATGAAGAACTCCCGTATGGTGAGGAAGGAGAGATCCTCCTTGCAGGTCAGACGGTTATGAAAGAGTATATGGATAATCCGGAAGAAACAGCACAGACTCTCCGCTGCCATGCGGATGGTCTTACCTGGGTTTATACCGGGGATCTGGGCTCAATGGATGAAGAAGGATTTGTATATTTCCGTGGCCGCGAGAAGAGAATGATTATTTCTTCCGGATATAATGTATATCCCGGACAGATAGAAAATATCCTGGACTCTCACGATTTCGTTCAGATGAGCTGCATCATCGGTGTACCGGATCCTTATAAAATGCAGAAAGTCAAAGCATTTGTAAAGCTTTCACCGGATGTTCCGGGAAATGATGAAACAAAACAAATTCTTTTGGACTTTTGCCGTAAAAATGTGGCAAAATATGCGATGCCGTATGATATAGAATTCAGAGAAGACCTCCCCAAAACGCTTGTCGGAAAAGTTGCTTACCGACAGCTGGAGGAGGAAGAACTCGCAAAGATCAAGGAAGAGCAGAGTACAGAGGCTTGAATTATTTTTTCATAATATTTGAAATTTAACGGATTTCAGGAGGATAAAAAATGGCAAGAAAGGTGAACGGGACTGCCGGTCATGATGTTGGGAAACAGGGCGGTCCTATCGGTGGCGGTCCTGTCGGGAACGCCGGAGGTTATTCGGGTCGTCCGTCCGGAAACGGCAGCAGACCTTCCGGGCATAGTCAGCCACGTCCGCAGAGCAGCGGAAATAATGAACGTGCGGCAGGAAACGGATCCCAGCGTTCAATGGGGAGCTCTCTTCTGGTAGGGGGACTTCTGGCACTGCTTCTGGGGAAAGGATCCGGAGGAAACAACGGGAATAACAAGGGAGGCTCCGGCAAGCTGCTTAGGCTTGTTATCCTTGCAGTTGTCGTTATTGTTCTTCTGAAGTCCTGCGGAATAATCGGAGGAGGAAACAGTTATTCCTCGTCACCTGTTGAAAATTTCCAGGTAGCGGCATCAACTCCTACCCCGACGAAACCGCCGAAGACTCCAACCCCGGTTCAGACACAGACACCTGTAGTCCATACGCCGGTTCCTGCGTCTAATCAGAGCTCAGGAAGCGGGCTGTCAGGACTTGTCAACAGCTTTGCCGGTTCATTCAGCGACAACAGCTATTACAGTTCAAACGCGTATGAATCCACCGGCTACGGTACTTCCGGCGGATATTCCGGGTTTGACCTCAGCTCCCTGTTTGGAGGGCACTCTACCCTGAACACTGGTTCATATTCCAGCTCCGGATGGACGAACGGCTCCAACTGCGGAAGACTTGATATGTCTGTTGCACCTGGTTCAAGAGCCAAGTTTACCTCTTTGAAGGGCAACGGCAAGGATTCTGTTACGGTAATGATCTACATGTGCGGTACAGATCTTGAGTCAAGCTATTCCATGGCAACCAGCGATCTTCAGGAAATTGCAAACAGCAATATAGGGGATAATGTTAACATTATCGTTTATACCGGTGGATGCACTGGCTGGAAAAACAGCCTGATGAGCAATAAGACGAACCAGATCTACAAAATAGAGAGCGGCGGGAAATTCAGAACACTGAATGATAATGCTGGAAATAAGCCGATGGTTTCACCTTCAACGCTTTCAGAGTTTATCCAGTTCTGTGATGACAACTATCCTGCAGATCGAAATATGCTTATTTTCTGGGATCACGGCGGCGGTTCTCTTACCGGATACGGATATGATCAGCGCTTTAAGAGCTCCGGCTCCATGACGCTGGATGAGATCGACAAGGCACTGTCAGACGGCGGGGTACTGTTTGACTTTATCGGCTTTGACGCCTGTCTGATGGCTACGGTCGAGACTGCGGAAGTCTGTGCGAAATACGCTGATTATCTCGTCGCGTCCGAGGAGTCTGAGCCGGGAATCGGCTGGTATTATACGAACTGGGTTACAATGCTGTCAAACAATACTTCTACGCCTACTCTGCAGCTTGGAAAACAGATCGTTGATGATTTCGTTGATGTATGTGCCCAAAAATGTGCAGGACAGGATACAACGCTTTCTTTGACCGATCTTGCCGAATTTTCCAATACAGTTCCCAAGGCGCTGAATGCATGGTCGGATGATACCGCGGATATTATTGTTTCGGATTATAAGACAGTATCCAATGCCCGCGGAAGCTCCAAAGAGTTTGCTGCTGATTCAAAAATAGATCAGGTCGATCTTGCGCATGTCGCGTTTAATCTCAATAATTCGTCCAGCAAAGCTCTGGCAGATGCTCTTCTGAGCGCGGTTAAATATAACCGTACGTCAAGTACGGTGAAAAATGCATATGGCTTGTCCATATACTTCCCGTACCGCAGTGTTTCTTCAGTCAAAAATGCAGTTTCCACTTATAGTGAGATAGGGCTTGATGATAATTATTCGAGATGCATTCAGGCTTATGCAAAATATGCAACGTCCGGTCAGTCTGCATCCTATTCCAGCGGCTATTCATCTGCTCTCGGTTCGCTGCTTGGCAGTCTGGGTGATTACAGTTCCTATGGCTCCGGATCCGGCAGCAGTTATAGCTCCGGCTATGGGAGCAGCTACGGTTCTTCTTCCTACAGCTCCTCTCTGAGCGGTGACGATATTTATTCGCTGATCTCCTCTGTCCTTGGAATGCGCAGCACAGGAGGCCTGGAGGACAGAACAAATGTAAGAAGTATCGCGGATTATGTTGCGGAAAATACATTTGACGCATCTGCCCTTGCATGGCGCCGCGGAGAAGACGGAAGTCTCAGAATGTCACTCCCCGAAGACCAGTGGAATCTTCTCAATGAAGTAAAGCTGAGCCTCTTTAAGAATGACGGAGAAGGCTTTATTGATCTCGGACTTGACCTGTACAGCGGATACTTCAATGATGATGGAAGCCTTGTCGGAGAATTTGACGGAGCATGGCTCGCTATCAATGACTGGACAGTAGCTTTCTACCAGCTTTACACAACAGTTGAAGCAGATGGTACCGTTGTTACATCCGGACGGGTGCCGGTGCTCTATAACGGAGAACGGGCAAATCTGATTATTGAAATAGTCAATGATGAGCCGGCAGTTGTCGGTGTATGCTATGATTATATTAACGGCGAAACAGATACAAAAGCGAAAACGATCACCGGATATAATCCGGAGGATACGGTAGTATTTGTTGCGGATTACTATGATTATGATAATAATTATCAGGCGAGTTATCCGATCAGCGAGGAGATTACGCTGGAGAATGGCCTTTCGGCAGAATATCTCTATCTGGCTGATATCTCTTCTGCCAATGCCTGCTACCGTCTTACCGATATCTACGCGAATGATTACTGGACTCCGGTTATGGAGAATGCCGCCTGATGTTATTCAGGGATGCAGTTAAATTCTAAAGACAGGAAAAATAATAAAGCCGCCGGATACGGCGGCTTTATTAAAAACAAACAGAATGGTAGATATTACTCTTTTAGGAACAGCAGCGACCATGCCTCTGCCTGACAGGGCACTGACGTCCGTATTCCTTTCATATAGCGGTCACTCGATCCTTTTCGATTGCGGAGAGGGTACTCAGACCGCTGCACGGAAATCACATATCAGTCTGATGAAAACAGACCTTATCGCGTTGACGCATTATCACGGTGATCATATTTTCGGTCTGCCGGGTCTTCTTCAGACAATGGGGTGTCTTGGAAGGACACAGCCCCTATACATTATTGGACCGGACGGGCTGGAAAAGGTAATGGAATTGATCGTTTCTATGAGCGGACAGATGCCTTTCCCGATATATGCGCTTTTTCCGATGGAGCGTTCAGAAAGTAAGGATTTTTATTCATTCAGGATCTCAGATTATATTTCCGAATGGCCGGGAGAGACATCGCTGACTGTTTTTAAAACAGAGCATCGGGTGGAGAGCTGCGGATATAGTTTCCATGTCAGGCGTCCGGGGAAATTTATTCCTGAAAATGCTGAAAAAGCCGGAGTACCGAAAAGATTATGGGGGACTTTGCAGAAAGGAGAATCTATAGAACTGGATGATGGGAGAGTGATATACCCTGATTCTGTGCTCGGACAGGAAAGAAAAGGACTCAGCGTGGTGTTTTCCGGGGATACATCTCCCTGCAGTAATCTTATAAAAGCTTCTGCTGATGCTGATCTTCTCATTTGTGATTCAACATACGGCGACAGCAGCCATACGGTTCAGGCTGAGAAATACGGACACAGCACATTTGCCGAAGCTGCGGGAGTAGCGAAGGAAGCAGGCGTGAAAAGATTGTGGCTGACACATTTCTCACAGATCATGGAGGATCCGGATGAATTTCTGAATAACGCGGCAGAGGTATTTCCTGACAGTGTGTGCGGAAAGGATGGACTATCCGTTTCCTTAAAATTTGAGGATTGATAGTTTATTCTTTTGCTGCATCCTGTATAAAAAGGGAAGTTTCATTTAATCGTATTTTTTATATTCATCTTTATTGACAAAACAGGAAGATAAAGTTATTCTTAAATGACCGCTCTTAGTTTTAGCGGAATATTAATAATTATTAAGGAGGAAACGTCTCATGGACGATGGAAGTAGTTGCGGCACATCGGCAGGCCGAAGTAAACCGGACGCTGTGCAGTTTTCTGTGAGCGTTTCCGTTTTTAGAATATAGCTTTTTGCTTTGGTCTGAAGTGTCGGACTTCCTGTTCCTGACAGTTTCAATCAGGAGGAAAACCGATGGCAGAACATAATGTTACCGTTGAGAGCACGCTGAAGGCTCTTCTCAACGACAAAAAGTATTCTACTCTGAAGGATATTTTGATTACAATGAATCCTTCAGACATCGCAGCAGTATTTGAAGAACTTGATGAAGACAGAACTCCGCTTCTTTTTCGCCTTTTACCGAAAGAGCTGGCGGCGGATACCTTTGTCGAGATGGAACCCGAGCTGCAGGAGCTCCTGATCAAAGGGTTCTCAGATTCCGAGCTTCGTGAAGTGGTTCAGGAATTATATGTTGACGATGCAGCGGACCTTGTGGAAGAAATGCCTGCGAATGTCGTCAGGAGAATTCTTGCTCAGGCTGATCCCCAGATGCGCAAAGAGATCAATGAGATCCTTCGCTATCCGGAAAATTCCGCCGGATCGATTATGACAACGGAGTACGTTGATCTGCGGAAGGATATGACGGTTGGCGAAGCGATTACCCGTATCCGCAGAACGGGAATAGATAAAGAAACGATCTATACCTGTTATGTTACGGAGGCCAGAACCCTTGTAGGCTTCCTCTCTGTAAAGGATCTTCTTCTTGCTCCGGATGATGAAGACAAAATTTCTGAGATAATGGACACAAAAATTATCTCAGTAAATACAATGACGGACCAGGAAGAAGTTGCACAGATGCTTTCCAAATATAACTTCCTTGCCTTGCCGGTCGTTGATAATGAAAACCGTCTTGTCGGTATCATCACATTCGACGATGCAATGGATGTTATGGAAGAAGAGGTTACGGAAGATATCGAAAAGATGGCAGCTATCCTGCCCTCGGATAAAACTTATCTCCGCTCTTCACCCTGGGAGCTTTTCAAGCACCGTATTCCCTGGCTCCTTTTGCTAATGGTCTCTGCAACGTTTACGGGGATGATCATCACAAGATTTGAGGATGCGCTTGCTGCTCAGGTTGTCCTGACGTCATTTATCCCGATGCTGATGGATACGGGCGGTAATTCCGGTTCCCAGTCCTCTGTAACCGTAATTCGTGCTTTGTCTCTTGATGAGCTCGAATTCAGTGATCTCGTCGGCGTAATCTGGAAAGAAATAAGAACGGCTGTTCTTTGCGGAATCGTACTGTCTGCAGCGTGCTTTGCAAAAATAATGATCGTTGACAGACTTCTCCTTGGAAATACGGAAGTTACTGTATTCGTTGCATTGGTGGTATGTTTAACGATGGCCCTTACTGTGCTTGTCGCAAAGATTATCGGCTGCTCTCTGCCCATGCTGGCGAAGAAGATCGGATTTGACCCTGCGGTGATGGCAAGTCCTTTTATAACGACAATCGTTGATGCGCTTTCTCTTCTGGTGTATTTTGCCATTGCCAGTGCGGTTCTGTTTGCGTGAATATGGAAATAGAAAGAAAATGGCTTATATCCCGGAATGATATTCCGTATGATTTGTCCCAGCTCGATTCAATGTTAATAGAGCAGGCGTACTTGTCATTCTATCCGACAATCAGAATTAGAAGAATTGACGGGAATCAGTATATCCTTACAATTAAAACACACCCTGAAAAGTTGGATTATTCCGGTTTGCAGAGAGAAGAGTATGAAATACCGCTTGCTGAAGAAGAGTATGAAGCTCTTAAAGAGCGGGTAATCGGGAATTCAATTGTAAAAACAAGGTACATCCATAAAACAGATGAAGGATGTAAAGAAGAAATTGATATTTTCCATAATGATATGGATGGCCTGGCTCTGATGGAAATCGAATTTGAGGATGTTGATTCCGCATTGCGTTATCCGGATCCGGAGTGGATAATCCGGGATGTGACCTATGATAACCGTTATAAGAACAGTTCCCTTGCAAAAAACGGTCTGCCGTCGGATTGAAACAGTTATACAGACAATAACAGTTCCGCACCCTGCAAAATAGCAGGGTGCGGAACTGTTTCACAAAGGAAATTCACGATTATTTATTTTGCTGGAAGTGTATTTTGATTTGATCTGAAAGCGTTCCTTTTTTCAGATCGTCCAGACCGATTATATCAATCCCGAGAGCTGACGCTCTGCGTTTCGTAATCGGCCTGCTGTTTTCCGTCGTAACAGCGAAAGCTCTGGCACCATTCCCGCCAAAATGGTCCTTCAGAATTGCCAGCTCGTTTAGAGCATCGGTATCTATCGGGCAGGTTTTGCATGAAATAAAAACGGGCGTAATTCCGAAAGAGGCAGTTACATCAATTTCATTGGTAACATTTTCATTTTTTTCCGCATTTTCCCAGTAGACAATTGTGCTGCAAAGAACGTCGTTGAAAATTCCGGAGTCAATACAGGCTTTCCATGTATATAACTCAAGAACGCTGCCGACATCTCTGAGCCAGAAGCGGGTCTGCTTGTCTGTAAAGTCAAACAGGATCCTGTCTTCTTCCTGAATTTGAAGGTCATGGATGAAACCGAGACGCTCAACCTGATACAGGAATTCCTTATCAATTGTGATTTTGTTTCCACGTTCGCCTTTTACGCTGAAGGAAGAACTGACGTGCAGTTTGGTTTCTCCGTTTTTATCCGGCTGTGATGCACGCTGAAACCAGTTTATAATCTTTCCCCATTGCTTTCGGTATTTAAGGAAAAGTTTAAAGAATTCATCTATCTTGTTGTAATACTTAAAAAGTAATTCACTGTCAACACGGCCCTTCTGCATTTTACCGCCTGCCATGAGGAAATAGTCCTCGACCTTATAGCAGAATTCCGGTTTGATGTTCTCTGCAAACTCCGCATTGCTTATATTGAAAAAACGCTGTTTCTTCCAGCTGAAAGTAAAGGACGGAAGCTTGCTGGAAGCACAGAACTGTCCTGCGGCGAACAACGCAGCATCAGAGCCTCCCGTAATATCTATGGCACAATCAGGATATCTGCTGACAACTGTTTCAAGCTGTCTGTAAACTTTGTCAGTATGCAGAAGGCTTGTGTCCATAAAAATAGTTTCAGTGTTCAGATTTCTCCATGCAATATAATCAGTGATTTTCTTTTGTTCACTTTTGCTTTGAGCAATTGAAGAAGGGCACAGATATACGATCCGTTCCGGACGAAATACATCTGCGGCAAGAAAATTCTCCAAAGGACGTTCATCGTAAAGTTCAATTAAAGTTTTCATTTCCATCCCACTGATATTCTGATAAATCTACTTTGTTGTTGATTACTTCTATTCCGTCATCCTGAAGCAGCTTCTTCTGCCACTCCAATCCGCCAAAGGCAAAAGCTCCGCTGAGCATACCCTGAGAATTTACGACTCTGAAACAGGGAATCGTTGCAGGATCCGGATTGACATGCAAAGCGTTTCCCACGGCTCTCGCGGCTCGCGGATTCCCGGAAAGTGCGGCAATCTGACCGTATGTCGCAACGTTACCGGCAGGAATTTTCATTACTGTTTTATATATTTTTTCGTAAAATGTATTACTCATAATCTATTATTTCAGTCTCAGATCTTTACCTGTAATGAATCCGTTCAGCGGCTTAAACAGTATCGCTGCGACAACAAGATCAAGGAACATGCAGGCGAAGATATAGCTCCCATTATAAAGAGCAGAATAAAACCATGGCGTTGTCATAGTCATTCCGAAGAAATGTTCAGGCATATATTCTCCCCAAACCGTTGCCCCGACAATATACGATATGATAAACCTTGCAGCGCTTCCGGCAAGAATTCCTGAGAAAAAGCCGTATTTTCTTTTATGAAAAAGACCTGCCAGACCGATTACTGTATATGCAAGAATATAATCTCCGATGATTGACTGCCATCCCCATGCATATGCACCATCCAGCATGAGCTGCAGAAGGCTGAGAACAAAGCTTGCAAGGATGCCGTATCCAAAGCCCCATCTGGAACAATAAATGAAAATTGGGAGCATATTCAGTGTGATGGATCCGCCATTTGGCAAAGCAAATATTTTAATGTAGCCGAGAATTTGTGCTGCAGCAATCAGCAGAGCTCCCTCACAGAGCGCGCGCAGCTTCAAATGAGAATTGTTTTTCATTTTTCCTCCAAAAATGAAACAAAAAAACGCAGATTAAATTGCTAACCTGCGATGGATGTATGTCTGTCCCTACGCCGGCATTATCCGAACAGGTTCTTCGGGTTCGAAAGCGTCATTCCGTTTCATCTCAGCCGGGACATACCCAGCTCCCCAATATAATTAATGCGAGTTGTTCAGACAGATAACTGTCCTTATAATTGTATCACCCATTCCCCAAATGTCAACAATTACATATTTGCAATTTAATACAGCATTTTAAGTGAATACAAAATTTCAGCTGCTATATAGTCGGCATTGAAGATTTTTGCATACAGGAAATTCAGCGATTCGGAAGGAGAAAACTTACATTTCCGTCGGAAAAGATTGAAATATCCGCAGGAAGATAGTCCGGTGCCGGAAGAGGATCCGGGTAATTTCCGGATAAAACATGCAAGGAGAGGTCAATCAGCTGGTCTACTGCTGAATATGGTACCGTCAGTTTGTGATGTGAGGAATAGAACAAGTCCGCTTCAGACTCATATTGCTTAAGATATCTGAGAGAATGGTTATAAGCGGACATGCTTCTCCCGTTACCAAACATATAAATCGGGCCGGTCTGAACGGTATCACCTGAAATGATAAACCGCTTTCCCCTTTCTAAAAGCGCAATACTTCCCGGAGTATGACCGGGCAGCAGAAGAACCTCAAATCTGAAGCTTCCGATATCTTCGATCTCTCCTTCACGAATAGGACAGAGAGGTATCTGTTTTTCGTATTTTTCCGAAAAGCGTGAAAATTCTGATGGATGAAGATAAGCACGGTCAAATTGGTAAGCACATCCGGTGTGATCCTGATCGCTGTGAGTCAGAATGAGCTTGACCGGATTATCCGTTATTTTTCGTATATGAGACAGAAGATCACCGCCGTGAAGGGCATCGACAGCAATTGCCTGCTCAGTACCGGTAAATAGAAAGCTTCGTACGCCGCTCTGCTCAAAACACCAGAAATTATCCGCTATCTGATATTCTTTAATTGTTAAGTCTTTTTCCATTTTCTGTCCTTCTCAGCTAGCCGTTTTAAACTATTAATTCTATTCGCCCTCTATGATCGCAAGGGAAATGATGCCGATTATTATGAGAAAAATAAAAGCATACTGTTTCCCGGATAATTTCTCTTTCAGAAATAGTCTTGAGAGAAGAAGAGAAACCACGCAGACCGATGATATAATGGGAGCTGCAATCGCGCCGTTCCCGCTCATAGCATAAACATAGGTAAGCTGTCCTGCGGTTTCACAGACAGCCGCTAAAATTTTATCTTTTTGTTTCGGAAGTTCAAGCTTTACATTTCTTCTTCTGATGTAAATATATAATATAACTGCACAGAATGCAAAGGTAAGCTCATATGAAGTGTTGGCAACGGCTTCGATTGTATCTTCCGTTATATCTATAAGAGGACTTGAAGAAGCGTCTTCAAGGTAAAAAACATCCAGAAAGCTTCCAAAAGCATCAAGAAAAGCGTACAGAAACGGCATAATAAAAGCGATTATTGCCACTTTTTTCCCGATTCGTTTTTTCCGGTCTGTCTCTCCTCTGTTTTCAAGAAAACCTACTCCCAGAATTCCGGTTACGATGATTAAGATCGAAATAATAGCCGGAACAGATATTTTATCCCCCAGGATCAGGACACAGAGAAGGGAACAAATTGCCCCGGACGTGTTTTCTATGGGATCGGAGATGGATTCTTCAATGAATCGCATCCCGAAGAAAGAAAATGCCATTGAGAGAATGTACAGAAGGGATACCGGAAGATAGCGGATCAGATTGGCAGGATTGTAATGGATCGGCTGTGTAAGGAGCGTAAATATGGCATGAAGCCCCATTGCAAAGCCAACGCATATGCAGATTTTCAGATGGGAATACTGTTCGTCCGGATGAGCACCTTTTTTATAGAAAAACTCCGCAAATCCCCATATTAATGTTGTTGCAATCGTAAAGATGATCCACATTGTTTTATCCTTTCATCGGCCGGTTCAGACTGTTTCCCGGAGACAGATTTGGTTTATGATTACGGAAATAAATTCGTATTACTTGTTGACAGTTTTGATGAGTACCTTGCGGAATGCTGTAGGCAATGAAACCGTAATGTTTAACTGTTCATCATCGACCCATACAAATTCCGGTGACATTCGGGAGCAGGACACCGAATAATATCTGATATCCCATTCAATGTGAGTAAAAATGTGTTTATCTGTGCCAGTTCCGATACATTCGGAAGGTTCACATCCCCATTCTTCTGTTTTCAGAAATACTTCTTCTTTTTTCAGATGCCCTGGGCAGTTGGGCAATTCCCACATACCGGCCAGTAACCCTTTGGAAGGGCGTTTCCGAATAGCAGTATGATTATTACAGCGTAGAATAAAAAAAGTCAGGAATTCAATCCGGCGGGCTTTCTTTTCTTCCTTTACCGGGAAATAGATCCAGCTTCCATCGCTACTGAGACAGAATTCCCGGCATGGGCAGTGTATACAGTCCGGGACCCCATTAGGCAGACAAACGGTTTCTCCAAGCTCCATGATAGCCTGTGTACAGACTCCGGCCTTTTCTGAGGGATACACTTCTGCCAGTTCTGAACATACTTTCTTCTTCGTTTTCTCCTCACTGATCGGTCTTTGGTCTCCAGTGATGCGTGACATAACGCGAAGAACATTTCCGTCTACCGCCGGAGTAGGCAGATTAAAACAAATTGAGGCGATCGCGGCTGCCGTATAGCTCCCAACTCCCCGAAGACTGAGAATATCCTCATATTTTTCCGGAAAAACTCCATTGAACTGCGTCATGATCTGTCGGGCAGCATCCTGAAGATTTCGAACTCTGGAGTAATATCCCAGTCCTTCCCATAGCTTATGCAGATGCTCCGGATCTGCTTCCGCCAGAGATTTTATGTCGGGAATCTCCTGAAGGAAGCGCGTATAATAGGGAATAACTGTTTCAATCCTTGTCTGCTGAAGCATAATTTCGCTGATCCAAACATGGTAAGGAGTAGAGGATTCCCGCCAGGGAAGACTTCTGCCGCACTTCTCATACCACGGAATAAGAGCATCGAGCATTTTTTCTGTTTGTTCTTTTCGATCCATATACTAAATTTCTTTAATGATTAATAATTCCGTTTTTACACCCGGTGATTTCTCGTATCTTACAGTTCAAGTCTCATATGAACCAGTTCCTGAAATCCTCCTGTGAGGGTCTTAAAGCCTTTGGGATTTCTGCCGTATTCGATAAATCCAAGCTTTCTGTACAGAGATACCGCTCTTTCATTGTCAGCGACAACTTCAAGCTCAAGCTGAATATATCCGGCAGCTTTGGCGCATTCAATACATGCCTCCATTAGTGCTTTCCCGATTCCGAGTCCCCAATATTTTTTGGCAATGCTGATTCCGGCCTCTGCACGATGGCGGAGTTTACATTGTGTGCCGACTGCTTCTATTCCTGCCGAGCCGACAACGGTATTATTGATTAAGGCAAGTATTTCTATTTCATTGTCGCTTTCTGTTTTTTCTTTAAGGAAGAGATATTCCTTTTCCACATCGAAAGTGTTTTCAGAGGGGTATGTGAGAAGAAAATCTGTTTCTTCATGTGTAAGGTTGAAAATATCGAGCAGCGCTTTTGCGTCACTTTCTGTTCCATTCCTCAAAAGGCATGCTGTACCGTCTTTTAAGGTTATAGTTTTATTATACTTCATAACTCAGTTAATTTCACCGAAATCCTTTCGTCCGACTTTTAATTTAAAATGTTTTCCAGAATAGCATAGTATGATGCACAGAATATCAGTATTATAGAATCAATTCATACATGGAAAAACTCGTCCAGCCGGTATCTTCATAGAACATGTTTTTACTTTGAACGTATTGAAACCCCATTCCGGTGTATAAGCGCTCTGCCGCAATATTTCCATCAAGGATATCCAGACGAATCGTCTTCTTGTTCTCATTTTTTGCAATATCTATAATGTCCTGAACAACTCTTTTTCCGATCCCGTTTCCTTGTGCATCTGCTTTAACAGCAAGGGCATGAGGAACCAGAATATTATCACGAGGACAATCAACACTCCAGGGAAGTCCATCATAACCTTCATTCCATAAGCTGTTAATAATAACACTTGCTATTATTCCATTTTCACCATCGATAATATACAGGTTTCCATCTTCTATGCTTTCCCTAATAAACTGTTCTGTCGGATAGATGCCTTTCTTCCATCCGACAGTGTCCTTTCGGTCCTTCATATCATCAATAAGATTCCAGTAAAAATCCCTGATCCGGTCGAATTCTTCATTTTTAGCTTTTCGTAATTGCATTTATTATTTCCTTCCATTATCTCTCCCTATTAATAATTAAATCAACATTTTTTAAAGTATATCCTCTCGTTTCTGTGTTTTCAAGTCAATTTTAGTTTTTGGGTATTCGATCCGTTTTTTCAAAATACTATTCGAAAAATTAACCGTAAAATTAAACATATCATTTTGTAGCTGCTCCGACGGTACACGGTTGAACTGAAAGCCAGACAAAATGTGGAGATTGAAGGATATATGAATATGGATACGAAGAAGCCCTCATGATCACCATTTACTGATGACTAGAAAGGCTTCTTTTGTGTTTTTCGGTGAACCGGAATTTATTCTTCAACAGGCAGCTGAATTTCGGTCAGCCATTCTTCCGTTTCTTTGTTCCAGATGCCGTCAATGTAGCATTCACGCGCAAGGCCGGCAATCTGATATCCGTTCTGTTCCGCGTATTTCATCAGGAATGCATATGCTTCACCGATGCTGTCATATGCGCCTTTGTGATAGATGCTCAACACTTTGGTCTCCGGAAGTTTTTTGAACTTGATATGTTCATTTTCTTTTCCGAACGCTGTTACGGCTTCGTTGTGCCGAATGCGGACATCGGTTTCCTTGTACTCCCCGTCAAGGTATTCACAGAACTCATAAGGCGGCTCTTCACATTTAAGCTCCGGATTCAAATTAAGGCACTCCTGCCCAACGGATGGAATCCACTGCATACAGTCCGAATAATTCTTCAGCACACTCTCGGCAGTATAAACGATTTTTTCCGGAATCACTTTTTCCGTTACCTGATACTTCATCTCTTTGTCCTCCAAAATTGAATTTATGATGGAAAGACGAGATTCGATAAGATGCTTTTCTCTGGTAAGCAGTTTTAATTTTTCCTGCAGGATTTCTTTTACATCTGTTCCGTTAAAAACCGCCTTAATCTCTTCAATGGACAGATCAAGCTGTCTGTACGATTTGATCTTAGCCGCTGTTTCAAGCTGCGAGGTTTCATAAAACCTGTAATTGTTCCATTCGTCAACGGAAGCAGGCTTCAGAAGCTCTTCTTTTTCGTAGTACCTCAATGCTTTGATTGTCAGATGTGACAACTTTGAAAATTCACTTATCTTCAGCATTTTTCAAATCTCCTTTCCACATATGACAGTCTATGCTATCCCCTAAGGGACGAGTCAAGAATAAGCGTCACGATGGTGCTTCAGCTGATTAACTGTTTTTAATGAAAATTACAACCGGTTTTTCTTATACATTAAAAGTCCTTTCATACGCAGCAATAAAAAAGCCACTGTTATAGCATACGGTTCCTTTGCCATAGCCAGAAACCAGCTGTTACATCGCTGATACGAATCGTATCATGACGTTATTATCTAATCTGGCCCCTAAACTTCGTTTGCGGAAACTCATCAATTCTTTAGGCAAGCTATCGGTACTACATACACTCCGTCTTTCCGTCTGTATGCAAAAGGCGCCACACCACATAAAACCATCATGAAAGCAGGCGCCATCATTTTATCTGAGTCAATTTTTCCTGCTAGTTTCAGTAAATTTTCAGCACCTTCATTGATTAATTTATCTCCGCCTAGCTTAACCTCAATAAGGCCATATTTGCCATTACGTAAATGAATTACCGCATCACATTCGAGGCCCGTCTTATCTCTGTAGTGAAACACATCTCCATCCAAGGAATCCGAATATATTCGCAAATCCCGCACGCAAAGATTTTCGAAAATCAAACCCATTAAGTTTAAATCATTGATTAAGTCCTGCGGCCCCAATCCAAGTGCAGCTGTTGCTATGGATGGATCCACAAAATACCGTGTATCTGCTGTTCTTACTGCTGTTTTGGACCTCAAATTAGGATTCCATGCCGCCGAATCTTCTATTACAAATATTTTTTTTAAAGCATTAATGTAAGAATACAGTGTTTCCTTATCAAAGGTATCTGTGTCATTTACAATACAATCTTCTCTGATCGTTTCAAGAGAAGCCTGAGTAGCCACATTTCTTGCATATGATTTCATTAAACGCTTTGTTCTTTCTGGGTTCCGCTTAATTCCATCAACTCTGGATATATCATCTTTAATAACTGAATCATAATAATCGAATGCTTGCTTTAGAGCCACTTTTTTTGATGTGTTTATCGATAAAGGCCATCCTCCTCTGCAAATAAGATAAGCAATATCATCTATATTGTGATTATCTGAAGCGGCTATATCGCACCCCCGAAACATATCTTCTAATGAGACTTCTCCCGTAGAGTCTTTAGATTCAAAAAGTGACATCGGACGCATTTTCATTCTTACGATACGTCCCGTTCCCGTGTGCATGCTTTCGTCAAGAACTGGAGGAACGGATGATCCCGTAAGAATAAACTGTCCGAATTCTCCCCTTTGGTCTACTTCATATCGAACCGCATTCCAAATTCCGGGAGCTATCTGCCATTCATCTACGAGATGCGGAGTTTTCCCTTCAAGCAGAGCTGATGGTTTAATTCTCGCCATTTGCTGATATTGTTCAGTCATATCCGGACGATCCATCTCTATAATACTCTTCGCAATATATTTTGCCGACGTTGTCTTTCCACACCATTTGGGACCCTCAATTAAAACTGCTCCCTTTGATTCCAAATGGTCTTCCAAAACCTTATCCGATACTCTCTGATAGTATTCTTTCATAGGGCTCCTTTGTTACAGTTTGGCAGTAATCGATGTTTATATTCAATACAATTCGAGCATTCGGCTTTAATTTGTTCGAGTTGTTGGCGTTATTTTAACCGAGTATATGGAAAATGTCAACTGCCTTTCTGCTTGAATCTGAACTTCTATGCGCAGAAAATCACCGTCTGTCCTGACAGATATTCGGTCGAACTGAAATCCGGCTTGAGCGTGGACATTGAAGAATAACTGAATACATGTACGAAGAAGCCCTCCTGATCTGATATACTCCCTTCATGATTAACAGTGATTTTTTTATTTCACTGTCTCTCATAAAGGGAGCATATCACACACTATATTCCTGTTTGTCTTTCAATATTGGCATCTAATCCACACACCAACATACCCTTTAGGGTTGAGTGCGTTAAACTGCTGTCAGCAAAAGCATCTAATCTACTCACTCAATTTTTGTCGACCTGTTTATACCTCGATAGATATGTTCTCTTGCACAGTTTCGGCACTCTGAGTGGGCAATTAAAATGTCTGCAAATACGGCAAAGCCTTTGAAAACAGGCGCTTTTCAGCGATTATTCCTTGTTCTGTGACATCAATACTACTGTCTCAACATGTTCTGTGTGCGGGAACATATCCACGGGCTGGATACGCTGCACTCGGTACTCTCCTGCAGTAAGTAACCGCAGATCTCTTGCCAGTGTTTCCGGATTACAGGAGATATATACAACGCGTTTCGGCTTCATTTTTATCAGCGAAGAAAGAAACTGCTCATCGCTCCCCGCACGGGGAGGATCCATAAATACTACATCGCAGCTTTGTCGGTCAGCAGCCATCTTCAGCATGAATTCTCCTGCATCAGCGCAGGTAAACCATGCATTCTCAACACTGTTTATTTTTGCATTCTTAATGGCATCCTTAACAGCGTCTTTGTTTATTTCCACTCCGGATACGCTTTTGCATCTTCCGGCTGCCGTAAGTCCGATGGTTCCGGTTCCGCAGTAAGCGTCGAGTACAGTTTCGCTTCCGGTGAGTCCGGCAAAGTCTATCGCAGTATTGTATAATGTCTCTGTCAGTTTGGAATTGATCTGGTAAAACGATTTGGCGGAAATTCTGAACTTCAGTCCGCAAAGTTCATCGGTAATGTATCCGGGGCCGTATAGTATTTTTTCCTGCTGACCGAGCACTACCGGTGTATATGCTGTATTGATGTTCATAATTACCGTGGTGATTTCAGGATGTTTTTTCAGCAGTGCTGCAAGGAATGGTTTCTGAAGCTTGAATATAGGGGAGGTCGTTACTAGAACTACCATGGTTTCTCCGGTTTTACTGCTTCTTTTTACAAGAATATGACGGAGAAATCCGGTATCTCTTCTTTCATCATATGCGGTGATTTTGAATTCCCGCATCATTCCACGAATAGTACGAATGATTTCATCGGCCTTTTCATCCTCAATCATACAGCTGTCTACAGCTACGATCCGGTGTTCTGAAGACTGATATATTCCGGAGATGATTTTCCCTTTGGAATCAAGCCCGAGAGCCGCATGGCATTTGTTGCGATAATGATAGGGGTCGTCCATTCCGATAATCGGCTGAATCTTTCCGTACTTTCCGAGCAGCTCTCCGAGCCGCTTCTGCTTTACGGCGAGCTGCTGCTGATAGGGAAGATTCTGCATCTGGCATCCGCCGCATTTTTTCGCATACGGGCATTTCTCAAATGTATTGCTGATTGGTTTATGAGTTGCTTCGTCAGTTCTTACGGAGCTATTATTTTGTTCCTTCTGACCTTCGGAAGAGAATTCTGTCCATGGATAAATGCTGGGGGGATCCATGGTAAATTCCATATCCTTTCCGGTTTTCGGATGCCTGAATTTCAGATGGTATGACCATAGAGCTATCCCGCATCCGTCTCCGATTGCACCGTATTTTCTGTCGCCGACGAGCGGCATACCACGGGATGAAAACTGTGCCCGGATCTGATGGGTGCGTCCTGTAAGAAGATGAATGTGTACAAGTGAGAGTGAACCCTTGCTGGAAAGAACGAAATATTCAAGGGCTGCCTCTCTCACACCCCTGCGCATGCGTTTTACAACATATGTTTTATTTTCGGAAGCTTCCCGGAACAGCAAATCATCATATCTTCCGGAGTTCGGATTTGGAACACCATGAACTGCTGCCATATAATCCTTATCAAAGGTTTTCTCGGATATCTGACGGCTGAGTTCAGCAGCTGCTTCCTGAGACTTTGCGAAGACCATTAGCCCGCCAACAACCTGATCCAGCCGATGCACAGTTTTAATATCGGCAGTGCTGTCATTGATTGCTTCGCGAATAAGGGAAGGCATTCCGCCGGGTTCATCGGTGGATACTACTCCGGCGGGTTTCACGCAGACAATGATTTGCTTATCCTGGTATATTATTTCCATTTTGTACGTTTATCCTTTGCAGATGAATAGAGTGAATGAAACAATGGACGGTCCGCAGGAAATCAAGCGAACCGTCTGAGAAATACGGAATTCATAAGATGAAATACTTAACGCATAATCAGATATACGATGGACTTATTTTAATAGAAGTACTCAGCAATTATATACGAAATATGAGTGATGTCAATCTTCAATAAATGAAGAAGATACCTTTTTTAGTTCACTTTTTTCTCCGTACGTGATACAATAGAAAAAAATTACGGAGGTTGAATGCTGTGAATAAAAAGGGATTGATTGCATGCTTCGGCGTTGCAGCAGTAGCACTGCCTTTGTATATGATTGCACCGGGCAGAGCAAGTGCTGGTCAGAAAGCGCGTTTCAGAGGAGTAAATTTCGCGCACAGAGGACTCCATACGCGTGATGAATCTGTGCCGGAAAATTCAATGGAAGCGTTTCGTCTGGCTGCGGAAAAAGGATACGGAATCGAGCTGGATATCCGCCTGACGAAGGATGGGTATGTCGTCGTTTTTCATGATGATACTCTGGACAGAGTATGCGGCATCAGCGGAAAAGTGATTGACTATACATACAGCGAATTAAAGGAATTCAGGCTTTGCGGATCAGACGAGACGATCCCTCTGTTCTCCGATGTGCTGGCCATGATTAACGGACGCAGCTCCGTGCTTTGTGAGCTGAAGACATGCGGTAAGCGAAGCCGGGAGCTTTGCGAAAAAGCGTATGGTTTTATTTCCGAGTATCACGGAGATCTTTGCATTGAAAGCTTTGACCCGACGATCCTCCGCTGGTTTCGGTTTTATGCACCGGATCTGTACCGGGGTCAGCTTGCCGCGCCGGTGAGCGAATATGCGAAATCGTCAGTTCGTCCGTTCTGCGCGTTTCTCCTCAGTCATGGTATGCTGAACTTTATCAGCAGACCGAACTTTATTTCATATAAGATCGGCTATCAGCCGCTTACAATCAAGCTGGCATATCTGCTGCGGGCAGGAAAGTTCGCATGGCCATCTCATGAGCCGAGAAATGAAGAAGGCAAAGATGCTGTGATTTTTGAGTATTACAAACCAAAGCCCAAATTTAAATAATACTACCCAGAGAAAATGAAAAAGAGAACTCTGAGACAGAAAACACTGCTTCAGAGTTCTCTTTTTGCCGCTTTTATGGAATAATCATTTTTTGAGAGTTGTTTTATCCCAGATTCCCTGTTGCATACATAATTGCGGAGAGCGCAACGATCGGCGCTGTTTCGCATCGAAGGATCCGCTCACCCATGGAACAGATACGACAGCCGGTAATTCTGGCAAGATCCGCTTCGTATTGGGCGAATCCACCCTCCGGACCTGTAATAACTGCGGCAGTTTTAAATTCAGCGGAACCGTTAAGAACAGTATTCAGGCTTTCCCTTTCTCCTGTTTCATACATGAAAAGGGAAATGTCCTTCTGATGGGCATAATTCAGACAATCCGCATAGTTTCCGAGCCATTTTACATCCGGAATGATCCCTCTTCCGGACTGCTTTGCTGCTTCTTCGGATATGCGTATCCAACGCTCAAGCTTTTTACTGCGGCCGTCTTCATCGAATTTCGCAACGCATCTGTCGCATGAAAAAAAGCAGATCTCGTTTGCTCCGGCCTCAACGGACTTCTGGATGATATAATCGGTTTTATCACTGCCCTTCGGAAGACCGCACATAACGGATACCTTTACATTCGGTTCGGAAATGCAGGGAGTGACTTCGAGTACTTCTGCCTCAACTTCGTCTTTGGAGGATCTGACGATCCGGCATTTATAATCGCTGCCCTCGGTATCGCAGAGTATAACATCATCGCCGGGACGAAGCCGGAGAACATGAACATGTTCCGCATCGCGGCCTTTCATGATTGCCATTCCTCCGGCAATGTTTGTTCCGGCTATAAAAAATCTTGGCATACTATTTCCTCAGTTCGTATTATTTAGTAGATTAAACCACAATTTTCCCCTATTTGCAACACGCTGAATTTGTATTATAATAACAAAAAACTATGATATCGGAGGAAGAAGCATGCCAACATCCTGGAACAGAACACCGGAAGAGATCCACAAAATATATGTGGCAAACACAGATGCTTTCTATTTGCTGGGAGGTTCCGGATATAAAAAGGAATTAGATGAGTTCATGTCCCGGTGTGTTTTCTCTTTGTGGAGTAAAGGTACCGGAGTTACAGACAGACATGTGGATATCGCCAATGAGCTTTATTCCCGGGGCAGCAGCAAGCCGAACTGGATGCTGTGGAGTTTAACGAGTGCTGTTTGTGAGAGCGAAGATTTCCTTCCGCCGGTATTCTTTTGGAGCTTAGCTGAATCCGATGCGCGGAGAGGTACGGAGCTTTCCCGTGCACTGATCAGAACGATTACGAATATTCTGCTTTATTGTTCCGCAGTAGACGATGACGTGACGTATTCCGAAGCGGAATTTATTACCGGTGTTCAGGATAAAATGAATGCGATTTGTGATACGACCGGTGTTAAGAATTCCCGTTCTGCTGTCAATCCGATGGACTATGTTACCTCCGATCAGCCCTCATTTAAGGAAAAACATAAAGACGATATGCCGATACCCGAATCAGCTTCCCAGGATACTCCTGTGGCTGCTGTATCGGGATGTGTGGAGGGGAAAGCAGCTGCTGAGCCTGAAGCAGAATCAGAAGAGAAAAAGCCGGATCTGAATGAACTGCTTGCCGAAATGGATGAGCTGGTCGGCCTGGATGAAGTAAAAAAAGATGTGAGAAATCTCATCAATCTTGTGAAGGTTCGTCGTCTGCGTGAGGAGAATGGTCTTCCGAATACAGATATGTCGCTTCATATGGTATTTATGGGGAATCCCGGAACAGGAAAAACGACGATTGCACGGCTTCTTGGCAGCATGTATGCGGCAATCGGCGTTTTAAGCAAGGGGCAGCTGATAGAAGTAGACAGATCCGGTCTCGTTGCCGGTTATGTAGGCCAGACAGCTTTGAAAACACAGGAAGTAATCAAGTCCTCTTTGGGTGGCGTCCTGTTTATAGATGAAGCTTATTCTCTTTCCAGCGGCGGCGAGCAGGATTTCGGAAGAGAAGCGACAGAGACCATATTAAAAGCAATGGAAGATCATAGGGATGATCTTATTGTTATTGTTGCAGGGTATGATGAACCCATGGAGAAATTTATTCATTCAAATCCCGGCCTGGAATCCAGATTTAATAAATATTTTCATTTCCCGGATTATGACGGTGACCAGCTTTATAAGATCTTTCTTTCAAGATGTGAGAAAAACAGCTATGTTCTCAGCAAAAAAGCACAGAAGGATGCAAAAGCTATTTTCAGTGAAATGTATGAAAACAGAGATGAGAATTTCGGCAATGGGCGAGATGTCCGAAACTTCTTCGAAGACGTTGTTGTGCGGCAGTCCAACCGTTTAGCCGGAATGGAAGCTCCGACGAGAGATGATCTGATAACGATAACACCAAAGGATCTGAGAGAATGAAAGCAGCGGTTTTTTCAGACACACATTCCTGTGTTTCTTTAATGCTGGAAACGGTTCGAAGGATCCGGCCGGATATTCTCATTCATCTCGGAGACTATGAACGTGATGCGGATGAATTGAGAAAAGAATTCCCGGAGATCCCGTTGTTCAGTGTATGCGGGAACTGTGACATCTGCCATTCCTCTCCGGAAACGGATGTTGTTCCCATCGGGAGCGTAAAGGCATTTATTACTCACGGTCATTTATATAATGTTGACTGGGGTAGACTGGATTCTCTTGTTTATGCCGCAATGGAAAAGGACTGCAAAATTGCAATGTTCGGGCATACGCATTCTCCGGAAAACTGTGAAATCGGTGGAATAAAGGTACTCAATCCGGGCTCTTCCGGAAAAGGAAGAACGCCTACCTATGCTTTTGTTGAAGTTGCAGAGAACGGAGGAATAACCGTAGAGATTCGGAATCTGTAGCTGTTTTGCTGGAAATGATTTTTTCTGTCAACTTCCTTTTTCTGAAAAAACCATTTACGTATAAATGATGTCATATTTCGCATAACCATAACAATAACGGACAGGCCAAAAGGTCTGTCCGTTATTGATTCTGTGGTCTTTTATTTCAGACAGCTTGAACACAAATGGTATCCCATGGCCCCCCAGTCCTTCTGCATGTCTCTGTCTCCGCTGAACTGGACCTTGTCTTCTTCGCTGAGAGAAGAGAAAACATTGCATTTCGTCGTATGAATGGTATCGGAGGAAAGATCCAGTCCGTAGACTCCTAACCGGATCCCGTCGGTTATTACGGATTCCGCGTTCGTATCAAAAAATATTCCGCTGTACTGGCTCCGCCCGGTAGCATAATTAAACTTAAGTCCGGGCTGAACATTATAGACATATACGCAGAAACATATTCCTTGCCCGCCGTCTTCAACGCTCAGAGCTTCCATCAGTATGCCGTCTGCCATAAGATTGTTTCCGTCATACCAGGGAGTGACTCTGTACAGAATATGCTTTCCGCTGTTGCGGTCAAGCCAATTGGCGGCGGCTTCCTCATAAGGAAGCATTGTATCGGAGTTCATGTATCTGGTTCCGGAAATCAGATTCTGCTCATTCGCGTTCTCGGATGACATCATATATCCGGCAAGATGGGCACGGGTCATGACTGTTTCGGAATCAACGCAGTCATATCGTGCCTGCTGCCAGCCTGACGGATGGATCGAGCTGATATTTCCGCGTTTTTCACCGTTCGGCATGGTTTCCCTTCCGAGACAGTCAAAAGCAACAGTACATCTGCCGAGACTATCAAGAGGACCGTAATATTCAAACGATCCCTGCTCCGCCAGCTCGATTTCGGCGTCAGTGAAAAAGGGTATATTATCGTTGATTTCCAATACACCTTCGCCGTAATAATACGGAATGTCATCCAGAGAAAAGCCCTTTGGAAGAACATCGGATGCTTTTTTGATGGATTTCAGATAATTGGAGGTGTCGATCAGGTTGCCGTTGGAATCATACTGTTTTTTCCCGGAATCACCATTCAGAAGGTAAGGAATTGAGGTCTGCTCGGGAGGCTGCTCGGTTTGCTGCGCAGTCTGGGGAATCTGAGTCTGAAAGGAGACCTCCTCAGCGGGTTCATTCGTCTGAACAGTAGTCAGAACATTCTGCTGTGTTACGTTCTGATTGGTGTCATTTCCGGCTTCCTGAAAACGAAGATATACGTAATAAATACAAAGCAGACAGAAGAGGCCGACGATTATTTTACTTTTCAGAGGAAGGCCTTTTTTGGAGGTCTTCTTTTGTTCAGCCTTATCCTGAGAATCACGGTTCTGAGATGAGGAATAATTCTTTTCCATTTGTCAGTATCCTCACATGGAAGTAGTATAGTTCGGAGCTTCTTTCGTAATGTATATATTGTGCGGATGAGATTCCTTGAGACCGGCACCGGTTATTCTTACGAATTTGCTCTTGGTACGGAGGTCTTCTATATTGTGTGCTCTGCTACCGGAACGAAGCCCGCCCATAAACTGGAAGACGGTAAGAGCTCCCTTACTCATGAATAGTTAAGGCCCCTGTTTTGTGCAGGGACCTTACGCTGTTCTTTTTTGCTAACTATTATTTAAGAAGATGAGAAAGGATTCCTGCAAGTCCGGAACCGGATGATTGCTGATGAGAGTTATTTGAGCTTCCACCGAGCAGACTTCCGAGGAGTCCCATTGCTCCGCTTGCCATGGAGCTGTTACTGGAAGACCCCGTCGTGGCGCCGAGAAGGCTGCCGAGAAGGTTGGAGGAAGAAGAGCCTGTGCTTCCGCCGAGCAGACTTCCGAGCATGCTGTTATTTCCATAGGAATTTCCGCCGAGCGCACCGGTAAGAACTGAGCCGAGAGCGGCAGTCATAAGAGAATTGGAAGAGCTGCTGTTTGAGCTGCCTCCGAGGAGTGAACCGAGCAGAGAGGCAGTTCCGCTGGAGCTGTGAGAGCTGGATGTTTCTTTACCGAGGAGATTCATGATGATCGGTGCAGCGGCAGCAAGAACGAGGCCGACTTTTGCGGAGCTCAATCCTGTTTTTCTGGAAATTTCGTTCTTTACGTTTTCTGCATCAGAACCGAGAAGATGATTAATGATCTTCTGACCTTCATCAACATCAACATCTTCAGGATTCTTTCCGGCATGGGAATTCACGGCTTCAAAGAAGCTTTCAGATGTTTCCGCAGAAGAAGCCTGAGAGTTTGCACCGTTCAAAAGGGAAGGAAGAGCGGCTGCAAGTATACCGGCGACATTTCCGGAATCAACGCCGGCCTTTCCGGAAACAGAACTCAGACTGCTGTCACTGAGGAAGGAAGACATGAGACCCGTGAGAGCGGGGGAGACATCCTTGTTTGCAGTCTTTGCTGAAGTTGCATTTTTTGCTGCCGGCTTAACGACGGTAGTTTTTTTCTCGGTAGTCTTAGCTGCGGATTTTGCAGAAGTAACTTTCTTTGCTGTCGGCTTTGCGGTTACTTTTTTTTCAGAATCGGATTTCTTAGCTGCGACAGCTTTTTTTGCTGTTTTTCTGGCATCAGCCATAGTGTTGATCTCCATTTCATTATGATTAAATTTCTACTGGTGTAAATGAATAAAACTTTCTGATATTATGAACTTGTTTTACGTCTGCGTCAAGAAAATTATACTAAATATTGTTGAAAAATCTATCAGAACGTGTATAATTAGTTTCAATCTATGTAAGGAGGCATATCATGGCCGAAACAAAAAATGTAAAAAAAGTAGCCAAAAAGGCAGAACCGGCAGAAGAAAAGACCGTAAAGAAAGCTGTCGCTGAAAAAGAAGCTCCTGCAGCGGAAAAAAAGACTGCTGCTAAAAAGTCCGTTACAAAAGTTGAATCTGCAGTCAAGGAAGAAGCTCCTGTAAAAAATACACCAAAGACAGTCACAAAAGCGGATCCCGAAGGTGCAAAGTCAAAGCGTATCCTTGCGTGGGTATTCTGGGTACTGGCGATTGCATGTGAAGTGCTTGCTGTTCTCGTGTTTATCGGCAAGATCGATCTTCATTTCTGCTCTCAGATCGCTCAGCTGATTGGTTTCCTTGTTCTTGACTTTATCCTTGTTGTTGTCGGTGCTCAGTTCTGGAAGAAAGCGAACCATATGGATCCCATTTCAGAGTCCAATAAAGTCAAATTCTGGCTGTGGAACAATATGGGTGTTATCGTTTGCTGCGTTGCATTCATTCCTTTCCTTATCTATGTTCTTTTCGTAGACAAGAACGCAGACCCCAAGCTCAAAAAGGTCGCTTCCATTGCAGCTGCAATAGCTCTTGCTCTTGGCATTGGTCTCAGCGCAGACTGGAATCCGGTTTCTGAAGAGGGACTTGAGCAGGCTCAGCAGACCCTTGCCGGAACGGATGTATACTGGACGCAGTTTGGTTCGGTTTATCATACGGATATGGAGTGCCAGCATCTTAACCGTTCCTCGGAGCTTTATCAGGGCGATGTTTCCACTGCAATCAGCGAGGGAAAGACCCGTCTCTGCAAGACCTGCGCAAAGAATTCCAATATCGAGATAGATAACAACGGCGCAATCACAGCTGCTCCGGTTGAATTCGTTGAAGAAGTTGAAGATATCGCAGAGGATGTTGCTGAAGAGCTCGATGAGGCTGCAGCATAATCGGATTCCTTCTGTTTGATTAAATAGTCATAATTTTACGGAGAGGTTCATTTCTGACCCTCTCCGTAATTCTTTTTATTTAGCCTTTCGTATGCGGCTTTCCCCGGGGATTGTTTTCTTGTTAAATGAGTATCGGTTTACTGACGATATCCGTCAAGGAAATCCGCCAGCCGGTTCATTCCGTCAGCAAGCGTTTCGGGATCGGGAAGATAAACGATCCTGAAATGGTCCGGCTCATGCCAGTTGAATCCGCTTCCGGGGACAATAAATATTTTCTTTTCTCTGAGCAGATCAAGCGCGAAACGGTTGTCATCACTGATGTTGAATTTCTTTTTATCTAGCTTAGGGAATATATAAAAAGCGGCTTTGGGTTTTACGGCGGAAACTCCGGGAATGCTGTTCAGCATAGTATAAACTGTCTCCCGCTGAGCATTTACTCTGCCGTCAGGAGTAAAATACTCCTCAGCCCGGAATTTCCCGCTTAGAGCGGCGGGAATAACGGCTTGCCCCGGAACATTGGAACATAAACGCATATCTGTTATCATATCGATTCCTGCTATATAATCGGATGCCTCTTTTTTCGCTCCGCTGATGACCATCCAGCCAATTCGGAATCCGCAGAGCATATGTGATTTGGAAAGTCCGTTCAGTGTGATACAAAGGAGATCCGGAGCAAGTGATGCAATAGAAATATGCTCATCTTCGTCCAGAAGCAGCCTGTCATAGATCTCATCGGAAAAAATGATCAGGTTATGTTTTCGGGCAATATTTACGATCCCCTCGAGAATGCTGCGAGGATAAATTGCCCCGGTGGGATTGTTCGGATTAATGATTACAATTGCTTTCGTCCGGGCAGTAATTTTATCTTCTATGTCCTTTAAATCGGGAAACCAGTCCAACTGCTCATCACAGATATAGTGAACAACTTTTCCTCCTGCCATAGTTGCCGCAGCGGTCCAAAGCGGGTAATCCGGGGAGGGAATCAGAATTTCATCTCCGCTGTTTAAAAGAGCATCAAGCGAGATCTGTATCAGTTCACTTGCTCCGTTACCGGTATAAATATCGTTGAGCTCAATTCCGGAGATCCCTTTTCCGGATGAATAATTAAGAATTGCCTCTCTTGCTGCCCGAATGCCGTATGCCTCCGAGTAGCCTTGGGAGAAATCAATCCGGGATTTCATGTAATCCAGAACTTCATTCGGTGCAGAAAAACCAAAACTGGCGGGATTCCCGATGTTAAGCTTCAGTATTTTTTCCCCTTCAGCTTCAAGCTTGTCTGCTTCCTCAGCCAGTTTTCCACGAACCTCATACCGTACATTCTGAAGTCTTTGCGCTTTCAAGAGTGTTTTCATCTTTGCTTCTCCTTACAATACAACAATTTGGTTTTGCCCAGAACGGAAAAACAAAAATCCCGTCCTGATGCTTTGTGCATAAGGACGGGAGAAAAACACCCGTGGTACCACCTTATTTTATCTGCACCTCGCAGTGCAGACCTCACAGGTCCAACCAGACCCTTCCGCTGTAACGGGCGGACCCGGTGTCGCTTACTCGGCGAACCTTTCCGGACACAGCTCAGGGATGGCCTGCAGATCGTTTTCTTACCGCCTTACACCAGCCGGCGGCTCTCTGCGCAGAAAAACGATAAGTTCGTTCCCTTCATGGCTATTGTCAGAAAGATTAAACCGAGACGCTGGTTTTGTCAACTCTAAATTGAAGAATTATTCTGATCTTTCAGAAATTTTAAAGCGTTTTTGTGCAATGTGCAAAAAAAACGGAGTGAATTTTTGTGCATGACCACGGAGATGAGAACCTTGACTTTCGGTATGCAAAATAATAAAATTATAAAGCTATTTATGTCTTCCAAAGTGTGATTTGCGGATCTCCGCATGATTATAATCACAAATAAAGAAAGGAAAAACAAAAATGAAGAAATTTTTGGCACTTGTCCTTGCTCTCTGCACGGTTTTTGCTCTTTGTGCAGTAGCAGGCGCAGATTACTCCGGTAATCTCGTAGTTTACTCCCCGCATGATGCTGATCCTCTCGCAGCAGGCGTAGCTATGTTCGAAGAGGCATATCCCGGAATCACTGTTGATGTTATCGCAGCAGGTACTGGTGAACTTGGTCAGCGTGTTATCGCTGAGTCCGGCAATCCTCAGGGTGACGTATTCTGGGGCGGCGGCGCAGACTCTCTCGCAGCATGGGTCGATTATTTTGAGCCGTATGTCTGCGCAAATGATGATGTTATCGGCGATGCATACAAGGATGCTGACGATCTCTGGATCGGTGAGTCTCCTCTGCCCATGGTATTTATCTACAATAAGACCATGATCGACGAAGCTGATGTTCCCACTACCTGGGAAGGCCTTTGCAATGAGGCTCTCAAGGGCCAGATTGCTTATTGCTCTCCTGCAAAGTCCGGCTCTGCTTACACCCAGCTCTGCACGATGCTCTTCAGCCAGCCCACTCTTGATGACGGCTGGGCTCTCGTTGAGAAGTTCATTGCTAACCTCGACGGAAAGATTCAGGATTCCTCCGGTAACTGCCACAAGCTTGTTGCTGCCGGTGAATATGCAATTGGTGTGACCATCGAGAAATCCGCTGTTCTTTACAACGACAATCCCGATATCGGTTATGTGTATCCTGAGAAGAACTCCGCTGTTCCTGATGGCGTTGCTCTGATTAAGGGCTGCCCGAACCCTGAAAATGCAAAGCTCTTCATAGACTTCGTTACCGGTCTTGACTGCCAGAAGGATCAGAATGAGAACTGGAAGCGTCGTCCTGTCCGTTCCGACCTCAGCCCTGTTGGCCTCTGCGAACTCAGCACTCTCGACCTCGGAAACTATGACTTCGCATATGCTGCAAACAATAAGGCAGACATCGTTGAGAAGTGGAACGACCTCACCGTCGGCTGATTTCTTTCTAACTGAATAATCGGAGGGAGTCCCTTTTGGACTCCCTCTTTCAGCATGAAGACAGACAGGCAGACATCTGACGGATGTTGGAAATTGTATTTCCAATATCCGTGAGCTGCCTGCAAAAATATATTCCGCAGTAACTTATGAAATAACAAATTATTTTAAAGAGGATAGAATATGAGCAATGAAGTTATTATTAAAAATGCTGTAAAGAAATATGGCGATTTTACCGCACTCAACGGTGTATCTCTCGATATTCATGAAGGGGAATTCTTTACGCTTCTCGGACCTTCCGGATGCGGCAAGACGACCCTTCTCAGAATGATTGCCGGATTTAATTCTATCGAGGGCGGTGAGTTTTATTTCGGCGACAAGCTGATCAACGATGTTCCGGCACATAAAAGAGACATCGGTATGGTTTTCCAGAATTATGCTATTTTTCCGCATCTTGATGTAAAGGATAATGTTGCTTATGGTCTGAAGGCCAGAAATGTTCCGAAGAACCAGATCGCACCCAAAGTGAAAGAAGCGCTCGAGCTTGTTCAGATCGCCCATCTTGCTGACAGAAAACCCAATGAGCTTTCAGGCGGTCAGCAGCAGCGTGTCGCACTGGCCCGTGCTTTCGTTATCGAACCCAGTGTTCTTCTGATGGATGAACCTCTTTCCAACCTTGATGCAAAGCTCAGAGTTCAGATGCGTACAGTTATCAAAAAACTCCAGCGTCGTCTTGGAATTACCACCATTTATGTTACGCATGATCAGGAAGAGGCACTTGCCATTTCCGACAGAATCGCAGTTATGAAAGATGGCCATATTATGCAGATCGGTACACCTTCTGAGATCTATGCGAAGCCGCAGAATCCGTTTGTTGCCGGATTTATCGGTGTGTCCAATTTCCTTGACTGTGAAGTTGATAAGGACGGAATGACGGTCATCAAAAATGAACTGAAAATAAAAGTCCCTCTCAGAAAGCCCTATGCTGGGGCTGCAAAGCTTTCTGCGCGTCCTGAGCAGCTCTTCTTCTCGAAAGAGGGTATGCCCGGTACTGTTCAGCTCTCTACGTTCCTTGGTGACTTCATTGAATACGAAGTAAAACTGGATGATGGCCAGGAGCTCATTATCAATGAATATACAAAGGACACATCCGAAATTCACACCGATGGAGAAAAGGTATTTATCAGCTTTGATCCGGACCGTGTCAGCCTTTATGAAGCTGAAACCGAGGAGGTAATCAGCCAGTGAAAAATGAAACCGTAAAAAGCAAATGGAGGCCGGATTTCTGGTTCTTCACAAAGCTTATTGTTATAGTGGTAATGTGCCTGTTTATTATCTATCCTTTTTATACCATTATAACCAAGAGTATTTTCTCAAATAAGGTAGAGGGTGTTACCCTTTACAATTTTAAGCGTTTCTTTACGAAGCCTTATTACTATAAGGCCCTTCTGCGTTCCCTGTTTGTTTGTCTGATGACTGTGCTGACAACGACGCTGATCGGTGTCCCTGTGGCATATTTAATGACAAGATATAATATCCCCGGAAAGAACATTCTGCATATTTTCATTATCATGTCGTTGATGAGCCCTCCGTTTATCGGAGCCTATTCCTGGATCATCTTGCTCGGAAGAAACGGTATTTTTGCCAAGCTGCTGAACACCATTGGACTTACAGCGCCGACGATTTACGGCCGGGGCGGTATTATTTTCGTATTTACTCTCCATTTGTTCCCGTACATTTATCTTTATACCTCCGGTGCAATGAACAGCATTGACAGTTCTCTGGAAGAAGCCGGGGAAAATCTGGGTATGAACAAACTCCGCCGGATCTGGACGATCACACTGCCGGTAATTCTTCCTTCTATCCTTGCCGGGTGTGTCATGGTATTCATGACCTGTCTGGCTGACTTCGGTACACCGATGCTTCTCGGTGAAGGCTACGTTGTCCTTCCGGTTCTTGTTTATAATGAATATATGTCGGAAAGCGCCGTCAACCCATACATGGCATCCGCACTTTCGGTTATCATTGTGTTATGTTCCCTGCTTGTTCTGGTGTTCCAGAAGCTGGTTATAGACAAGAGAAACTATCAGATGAGTTCTCTCCGTCCGCCTCAGGAAATACAGCTTCACGGCTGGAAGCGTTTCCTCGCTTCTCTGCCGATATATCTGATCGTTTTTATTGCATTTCTGCCTCAGATCGTTGTTGTCTGCCAGTCATTTGTGGAAAGAAGCTTTTCCGGTGTTGTCAAGGGAATCAACCTCAACAACTACCGCTCCATTATGTCCAGACTCGGCGGAAACATCCGAAACACTTATGTGTTCTCTCTGATTGCCATTGTTTTTATTATTATTGTCGGTATTCTCGTTTCCTATATTCTCGTACGTAAAAAAGGAAAAGTTGCCAACTTTATTGATCTGCTGATCATGTTCCCATATGTTATTCCGGGCTCTGTTCTCGGTATCGGCCTTATCGTTGCGTTCAACCGCAAGCCGATTGTCCTTGTCGGAACTGCGGCCATTATGATTATTTCCTATGTCATCCGTAAGCTGCCCTATACCGTCCGTTCGGGAACTGCTTTCCTGTATCAGCTGGATCCTTCTGTGGAAGAGGCTTCCATTAATCTCGGAGTATCCCCGATGAAGACATTCTTTACAGTGACTGCGAGAATGATGCTTCCGGGAGTGATGTCAGGTGCGGTTCTCAGCTGGATCACCTGTATCAATGAGCTTTCCAGTTCCATCATGCTTTACAGCGGAAAAACTTCTACCATTGCTGTTGCAATTTATCAGGAAGTTGTCAGAATGAGTGACGGTACTGCCGGAGCACTGGCAACGATTCTTACGGTCACAACGATCATATCGCTCGTTATTGTATTCCGTTTGACAAAGGGTAAGGTGAAGATCGTCTGATACGCTATGATTAAAAATATCATTTTTGATATGGGCAATGTGCTCATATATTTTGATCGTTCTTTATTTTTGGATAATGTTGGCGTTACAGATCCGGTGGATCGCGAGACCCTTCTTAGGGAGATTTATCTCTCTCTGGAATGGTCTATGATGGACAGAGGTTCTCTTACGGATGCTCAGGCATCGGCGATTTTTGAAGAGCGTCTCCCGGAACATTTAAAGAAGTACGCGTCGCTCCTTACTGAACACTGGGACAGACCGATTTTCCCGATTCCCGGAATGGAAGCTGTTGTCCGTGAACTGAAATCCAACGGATACGGAATTTATCTTCTTTCAAATGCCAGCTATCATCAGCATGACTATTGGGATGAGATCCCGGCGTCGGAGCTTTTTGACGGGACGATGATTTCCGCGGATGTTCATCTGGTAAAGCCTCAGCCGGAGATCTATCTCCTTTTCTGCAGCAGATTCGGTCTCCGACCGGAAGAGTGTGTTTTTATTGATGACTCTACCCCGAACGTTGAGGGAGCAGTTTTCAGCGGTTTGAACGGAATCGTTTTTCATAATGATTCTTCGGAGCTGAGAAAAAAGCTTTCCGCTTTGGGCGTGAGAATCGAACAAGTGTAATTTATACAGACGAATCCTATCTTCTGGTCATATTTAACAAAAAACAGTGGGGGAAATAGTGCAAAGTAACGAAATTTCCCTCGCTGTTTTTAAATTTCTTTTCATATCATAATGGTTGAAGTATAATCAATAATACATTTTTCCGGTATTTTGCTGGAATTAAATATTTAGGAGGACAGAAAATGAAAAAATTTCTGGCAATTGTTCTCGCACTGACAATGGTATTTGCTCTCTGCGCAGTAACAGCTTCCGCTGATGATGCTCTTGTTGAGGCTGCTAAGGCTGAAGGTGAGCTGGTTGTATACGGCGGATGTGAAGAAGAGTATCTCGCAGCTGTCTGTGAGAACTTTGAGAAGCTTTATGGTATAAAGGTCGATTATCAGCGCCTTTCTACCGGTGAGATTCAGGCTAAGATCTCTGAAGAGAACGGCAATCCTTCCGCTGATGTAGCTTTCGGCGGAACCACCGATCCTTACAATGAGATGGCAGCTGCAGGCCTTCTCGAAGCTTATGAAGCAGAGAATGCCGCTCACCTTATGGGACCCATGTACCGCGATGCTGACGGCCAGTGGTACGGCATTTACAAAGGAATCCTCGGATTCATGGTAAACAAGGATGAACTCGAACGTCTCGGACTTGAAGCTCCTGCTGACTGGGCAGACCTCACCAAGGAAGAGTACAAGGGACTCATCTGGCTCTCCAACTACAATACTGCCGGCACGGCAAAGCTCGTTGTCAACACCATGGTTCAGAAATACGGCCATGATGAAGGACTCAAGTACCTCTGCGACCTTGATAAGAACATTCAGGTTTACACCAAGTCCGGCTCTGGCCCGTCCAAGAACGTCGGCACCGGTGAGTGCGTCATTGGCATTGGATTCCTGCATGATGGCATTACCCAGATCGTTGACAACGGATATGAGAACATCGGTCTTGTAATTCCTTCTTCCGGTACTTCCTTTGAAATCGGCGCAACTGCAATCTTCAAAGGCTGCAAGCACCCCAACGCAGCAAAGCTCTGGATCGAGTATGCACTTTCTCCTGACTGTGTTAACCTCGCAAAGGACAACGGTTCTTACCAGTTCCTCGTAATCGACAATGCTGAGCAGCCTTCTCAGGCAGCTGAGTTTGGCCTTGATCCGAACAATGTTATGGAATATGACTTTGAAGATGCTAAGGCAAACACCTCTGCTTACGTTGCTGACGTAATGGAAGCTCTTGCAAATGCAGGCGCTGATACCGCTGATGAAGGACGTTTCCAGATCTCCTGATCTGATCAGAAATCCATCCTGTAATATTTGAGCTTTAAAAAACTTGGGGATGGCGGCTTCCGCCGCCATCCCTTTTCTTTTTTTAATTTTTATTCCTTTCATAATTGCAAGGAGAAAGGAGACTGAAATGGCACGCACAAAACAAGGCGCATCGCTTGACAGAAAAAAGCTGATGGCCGATCCTATTATGATGACGACAATTATTGTCCTCATCACATTTCTGACTTTGTTTATTCTCTATCCGCTGGCAATGCTGCTTGTGGATAGTTTTGTCGGTGACGGTTCACTGTCTCTCGGCGTATTCAAGCGCATTTTCCAGATGCCGAACTTTACAACGGCAATTGGTAACACGCTGAAGGTTGGATTCGTTGTCGGTATACTTTCAACACTTGTCGGTCTGCTTTTCGCATATGTTGAGGTATACGTTAAAATCGGTAAATTCACGGGAGGACTTTTCAAGGTAGTTTCCATGCTGCCTGTTGTTTCTCCTCCGTTTGTTCTTTCGCTTTCCATGATTATGCTGTTCGGTAAAGCGGGAATCATTACCAGATTCCTTCTGGGAATCTATGATAACAGTGTTTATGGTTACTGGGGAATCGTTATTGTTCAAACGCTGACGTTCTTCCCGGTCTGCTATATGATGCTGAAGGGATTGCTGAAGAATATTGATCCTTCACTTGAAGAAGCCGCAAGAGACATGGGTGCAAGCCGTATGAAGGTTTTCACCAGTGTTACTCTTCCGCTTATGCTTCCGGGACTTGGGAACGCATTCCTCGTAACCTTTATTGAATCTATTGCTGACTTTGCAAACCCGATGATCATCGGCGGTTCCTATGATACGCTGGCAACTACGATTTACCTGCAGATTACCGGAGCTTATGATAAAGCCGGTGCCGCGGCAATGGCAGTTGTTCTTCTCTGTATCACATTGGCAATGTTCTGTGTCCAGAAATTCTATCTGGAAGCCAAAACGGCAGCTACTCTGACGGGTAAAGCATCCAGAGCAAGAATGATGATCGAGGATAACTCCGTTCGCCGTCCGCTCACGTTCCTTTGCGCACTGGCAGCGATGTTTGTCATTCTGATGTACATCTGCGTCCCGATTGGGGCCTTCTTCCCGACCTGGGGTTATAAATTCTTCCCGCTCACCGGGAAATGGTTCAAGCTTGTATTTACACGGTATAAAGGCTTTAAGGCTTTCAAAGATTCCTTTATTCTTTCCCTTATTTCTGCTCCGATCACGGCTTTGCTCAGTATGATCATATCTTACCTTGTTGTAAAACGTAATTTCAGAGGGAAAGGCTTTATAGAAGCTGTGTCCATGCTGGCTATGGCTGTCCCGGGTACGGTTCTCGGCGTCGGTTATATCCGCGGATTTTCCGGAGGCGTGTTCCACACCGGCTTTTTGCAGGGAATTTACGGAACGGGGCTGATCCTCGTCATTGTATTCATCGTCCGTTCTCTTCCGACCGGAACGAGAAGCGGTATTTCCGCTCTTCGTCAGATCGATAAGAGCATTGAAGAATCGGCATATGATATGGGAGCTGACAGCTTCAAGGTGTTTATGACGGTTACCCTGCCTCTGATCAAGGATTCGTTCCTCAGTGGTTTGGTCACTTCATTTGTCAGAAGTATTACCGCAATTTCCGCCATTATTCTTCTCGTTACACCGCAGTTCCTGCTGATTACAGTTCAGATCAATGAATTCGCTGAAAAGGGATCCTTCAGTCTTGCATGTGCATTTGCAACGATTCTTATCATCATTACGTACAGTGCTGTTCTTCTCATGAATCTGTTCATGAAACGTTTCGGCACAAGCAAAAAAATAAAGGAGGATGACTGATTATGGCAAAAGTGAAAAAAGGTGTTCGTCTTGAACATATTTCTAAAATCTATCAGGATCCAAAAACAGGAAAAGATTTTTACGCAGTAAAAGATACTAATCTGGAAATTGAACCGGGCTCCTTTGTTACGCTCCTTGGTCCTTCCGGATGCGGAAAAACAACTACGCTCCGTATGATTGCGGGCTTTGAGTCTCCGGATGAAGGTGAAATTTATCTCGGGGAAGAACCAATCAACAAGCTTACCCCGAACAAGCGTGATACAGCCATGGTTTTCCAGAGCTATGCGCTTCTTCCGCATTACAACATTTTCGATAACGTTGCATACGGCCTGAAGCTCCGAAATGTTCCAAAGGATGAGATCAAGGAACGGGTATTGAAGATCCTTGATCTTGTGGAACTGACCGGTATGGAAGCAAGAATGACAAATCAGCTCTCCGGTGGTCAGCAGCAGAGAGTTGCTCTTGCAAGAGCACTTGTTATTGAGCCGTCCGTTCTTCTTTTCGATGAACCGCTTTCCAACCTCGACGCAAAGCTGCGCGTTTCCATGAGAACTGAGATCCGCCGGATCCAGCAGGAAGTTGGCATTACGGCAATCTATGTCACACATGACCAAAGCGAAGCAATGGCCCTCTCCGATAAGATTATAGTCATGGATAAGGGCTACGTGGCACAGATGGGTACGCCTCAGGAAATCTATTATCATCCTGTCAGCGAATTCGTTGCAGACTTCATCGGTGAAGCAAACTTCCTGAAGGGAAAGCTGACTGGTACAGACGATGGAAAAGCTGTACTGGACATTGAAGGCAATGCCCTGAAAGTTGAGAAACGCGATGACATGGAAGTCGGGAAAGAATATACCGTAGTTCTCCGTCCCGAAGCGGCATCCCTTGCTGACAACGGCGGTATGCCTTGCAAGGTCGTTCTTTCCTGTTTCATGGGTTCCTATCAGAACTATCATGTTAAAGTAGGAAATACGCTTGTCAAGCTGGAAGAACATAATCCGAAGAACAAACGCATCTACAGTGTCGGAGAGGAATGCCATCTGGTATTTGATCCGGCGTCGGTTCATGTTCTTGGCTGATTCTCCTGAAAATTTAGACCATTATAAAATGCATCCGTCGGGATTACCCGACGGATGCATTTTAATTGAACTAATATAGTATCTTATATTTTTTAGAGTACAAAATGATCCATATCCATGCGCCAAAGCGTGGACTTTACTTCTTCGAGACTCGGAATGCTGGAAATTCCTCCGTGTTTTGTGGTGGAAAGACCTGCAGCGGCGGTAGCAAATCTTGTAATATCCATGAGATCTTCATTCGTGAGATCAGATGCATCCTTGCCGAGAGACAGGAAACGGAACATAGCCGAGCCACCAAAAATATCTCCTGCTCCGCAGGTATCAATAACTTTTATGTTGTTTAAAGCAGGAGTGAATCCGCTGCATTTTCTGGTGTAGTAATAGCAGCCGAGAGCACCGCATGTTGCGTAAAGCAGCTGGATTCCCGGATAGGTGTTGAGAATGTGTTCCGCTCCGGCCTGAGGGTCGAGACCGAATAAAAATTCGATTTCTTCATCGCTGATCTTAACGACGTCTGCTTTTTCCAGCCCCCAGAGCATCTGTTCTTTCGCATCTTCAAGGTCTGCCCAGAGAGATTTACGAAGATTAGGATCATAACTGATGAGAATGCCTTTTGCTTTTGCGTATTCAACGAGCTGCTTGGTAGTTCCTCTGGAAGGTTCTCCGGTCATAGCAACGGTTCCGAAGTGAAATACATCTGCATTTTCCAAGACAGAAAGATTTACTTCATCAAAGGTAAGAAGCAGATCTGCGCCGGGCTTTCTTGCAAAAGAAAATTCTCTGTCGCCGGATTCGTCCAGAGTTACGAATGCTAGCGTCGTGAACGCATCTGGAGTCGTAACAACGCCGGAAATATCAACTCCGAGATCCGTAATGGTTTTTTTCATCATGGTTCCGAAAGCATCATCGCCCACCTTACCGATAAATGATGTTTCTGCTCCATATGTTGCAAGAACGGAAAGACAATTAATGGTTGCTCCGCCAGGGTGACCCTCCAGTGTCGGATATCCCATCGAATCGGTAGCTATAGAGTTAAAATCAATCAGAAGCTCGCCGGATGCTACAGCTTTCATAATATATACACCTCTTGTTATTTTTAAATTGATGCGAGAATAAAACTCTTATTGTTATTAAAGCAGAAAAAATGAAAAAAGTAAACAGGAAACAATTTATATTAAGTGTTTTACATGAGGTTGATTAGTGATATAATCATATAAATTTCCCATAAAATAATTATGACTAAAAATCGGGAGAAAAATAATGAAAGATTATATGCGTGATTTGATACAGAGACGCGGGAATGGAGAAAAATGTGGTATTTCTTCATTCTGCACAGCAAATTCTCTGGTTATTGAAGCATGCCTCGAGAGAGGCAAGTGTTTTGATGACTGTGTTCTTATTGAGGCTACGGCAAACCAGGTTAACCAGTTCGGGGGATATACCGGAATGCGTCCCGCGGATTTCAGGGACTTTGTTTTTGAGATTGCGGACAGAATAGGATTCCCTACGGATCGGATCATTCTTGGCGGGGATCATCTCGGTCCTCTTACCTGGAGCAATCTTCCTGAAGCGGAGGCAATGAAAAACTCTGTTGAGCTCGTAAAAGAATTTGTCCTTGCGGGATATAAGAAGATTCATCTGGATACCAGTATGCGTCTTGCTGATGATTCGAGAGACGAAATGCTGAAGAACTCCGTTATTGCCCGCCGGGGAGCGGTTTTATATAAAGCCTGTGAGGATGCCTATGCTGAGCTGGTGAAGAATAATCCTGAGGAAACACGTCCTGTCTTTATTATTGGAAGTGAGGTTCCTATTCCGGGCGGTGCACAGCAGGAGGAATCAGGCATTGATGTTACAAAGCCTGAAGCGTTGGAAGCTACTCTTGAAGCTTACAGGAAGGCCTTTGCCGATGAGGGAATTCAGGATGCTTTTGATAATATCATAGGAGTTGTCGTTCAGCCCGGAGTCGAGTTCGGAGACAATGACTTCTTTACCTATAACAGAGAGAAAGCATCTTCGCTGACAGCGTGTGCCTCCGCTCATAAGCAGATCGTTCTTGAGGGCCATAGCACGGATTATCAGCCTGCTTCAGCTCTTAAGGAGATGGTGGAAGACGGGATCGCTATCCTGAAAGTCGGGCCGGCTCTGACCTTTGGCCTCAGAGAGGGTCTCTTTGCCTTGGATACGATGGAGAAACTTCTGATTGCTGAAGCGGAACAGGCTGATTTCAGGGGTGTACTGGAAAAGACAATGCTGGCAGATCCGAAAAACTGGATAAAGCATTATCACGGTACGGAGGATGAGATCCGGTTGAAACGTATGTTCTCCTTCTCCGACCGCTGCAGATATTATCTGACGAATCCGGATGTGGCAGATGCGCAGAAAAAGCTTTTGGATAATATGGCTAATGTACAGATACCGATGGGAATGCTTCATCAGTATATGCCGATTCAGTATTATAAAGTCCGTGACGGAAAGCTGAAGATGGATCCCAAAGAACTTGTAAAAGATTTCGTAGGGATTTTTATAGATGATTATAACTATGCATGTGAATAATTAAGAGGGGAAAAGACTATGACGGTTGAGGATATTAAACGGCTCGAGCTTTCAGATCTTGTAAGTATCGGATCTTTTGAATGTGAATGCGGGAAGATTCATACTCCCGGAGTGAAAAAGGTCATTATTGAAAAGGGAGCAATTTCCTGTCTCCCTGAACTATTAAAGGAAATAGGAGCATCTAAGCCCTTCATTCTTTCCGGGCATGATACTTTTGCTGCTGCAGGAGATAAGGTCTGCTCTGTGCTTGATACGGCGGGATACTCGTATCTGAAATATGTTTTCCCGGTATCTCCTGTAAGACCGACGGAATTTACGGTTGGTTCTGCGTTGATGCATTTTGATTATTCCTGTGATGCAATAATCGGTATCGGTTCGGGAGTTATCAATGATACCGGGAAAATGCTTGCCAGAGCAACAGGGCTGAAATATATCATTGTCGCGACAGCGCCCTCAATGGATGGTTTTGTTTCCGGAACTTCTTCGATGGATCGTGACGGGCTCAAAACTACGATTAACAGCAAAGCTCCCTGGGGCGTAGTCGGAGATCTTGATGTTTTATGCAATGCGCCGATGCATCTGCTTCGTGCAGGAGTAGGAGATATGCTTGCCAAGATAACAAGCCTCAGAGAATGGAAGCTTGCGGAAATAATCGTCGGTGAAGAATATTGTCCGGTGATTGCTGCTCTCGTTCAGAAAGCGCTGGACAAAGTAATTTCTCGTACTGACGGATTGCTGAAAAGAGATCCGGAATCTGTAAAAGCTGTTCTGGAGGGACTCCTTATTGCCGGCATAGCAATGGATTATGCAGGGCTTTCCAGACCTGCTTCCGGAATGGAACACTATTTTTCTCATTTATGGGATATGCGTTCTCTTGCCTTTGAGGACTGCAGATTTGAGCAGCATGGTATTCAGGCGGGAATCGGAACTCTCTATACGCTGATGATGTATGAGGAACTTCTGAAAGAAAAAATAAAGCCCGACCGTGATCGGGCAATGAAATATGTTGCAGATTTTTCTCTGGAAGACTGGAATAAAAAACTGCTTGCCTTTGTCGGCCCCGGCGCTGAGGCAATGATTGCGGGGGAAAATAAAGAACACAAGTATTCTCCGGAAAAGCATGCTGCAAGATTCGAAATCCTGGAAAAGAACTGGCAGGAGATTACGGATATTATTCAGGGGCTTCCTTCTTCGGAAGAAATACGCAGCCTGATGGAATCAATTGAATTCCCGACAGGAGCGGAATGCATAGGCTATGATCGGGAGAAGATTATTACCACCTGTATGATGACAAAGGATATTCGAGATAAGTATGTCGGAACAAGGCTTCTGTGGGACCTTGGCGTTCTTGAAGAAGTTGTGGAGAAAACCTTCTGAGCTTGGCTCTTTTAATGCTTGGAAAAATCGTGGTGAATATATGCGTACTGCAGTCCGCAGCTGTCTGTTCCAAAAATTGTGGAAATAAGGACATCGCGATCCTTCAGATACCATACATCTCCGTAACTTGTTGAATTCTCGGGGGAAAACTGACTTTTTCCGTTTTTGGATATCTCGAATTCATCAATTTCCTTATAAAGTGCTACAAGATCTTTGGCATCTTCCGTTACGTATGCCCAGGCTATACTTGCAAGTCGGCCATCCTCGGAGAACATATATTTCAGTGTTCCTGAATGACCGAGATAGTCTTTGCTGTAGGTCAGAGTGTCTCCGCCATATACGGATGCATAAATCTCATCACTTTCTCCTTCTATGGAAATAAGCTTTTCGGCATCTGTATCCCATAGGACAGAGGAAAACGGGCAGCCGGTTTCTTCAGATCTTTGAACCCCGCATGCACTGAATAACAGAGCAAAAAAGAGGATAAAGACGGTAATGGTATATAATCTGATATGACGCATGATTTGAATTCCTCATTTATTTAATGGTTTTACAGCATTATAAGCAATTAAAACAGCGATTGCAAGCTGAGGAATCATGAATTTAATTGACATTTATATTGGCATGGATTAAAATTATAGTAATCTTTTTTACAATAACATAATAAAACAGGAGGTAACGTTATGGGATTGAATCCTGAGAATGTTCCGCAGTTTAAGCTGAATAATGGAATGAATATCCCGTGCATCGGAATCGGAACCTTTGGATCAGACCGAGTATCTGCGGACGATGTTGCCGGTGCTGTTGCCGGTGCCATTCGCTGCGGTTACAGGCTGGTAGACTGCGCAGCATGTTACGGCAATGAAAAAGAAATCGGCGAAGTCTTTAAAAAGGCTTTCGATGACGGTGTTGTTAAAAGAGAAGATCTCTTTATTATGACGAAAGTCTGGAACGATATGCACCGTGAGGTTGAAAAGTCATGTGATAAGAGCATTGCAGACCTGCAGTGTGAGTACGTTGACATTCTCTTTATTCACTGGCCGTTCCCCAACTATCATGCTCCCGGATGTGATGTGGATTCCAGAAATCCCGACTCCAAGCCGTTTTCCATAGCTGAGTTTATGGATACTTACAGGCAGATCGAGGCTCTTGTAAGAAAAGGAAAAGTCAGAGCAATCGGAATCTCTAACCTGACGATTCCTAAACTTGAGCAGGTGATTGACAAGTTTGAAATCAAGCCCGCTGTTTGTGAACTGGAGCTTCATCCGTGCTTCCAGCAGCAGGAACTGTTTGATTATCTGGTGGCCCATGATATCCAGCCTGTCGGCTTTATGCCTCTCGGTTCTCCGAGAAGACCGGAAAGAGATATTGTTGCAACCGACATAGAAGATATGAAAGAGCCGGTTCTCGTTGACATCGCTAAGGCTCACGGCGTTCATCCTGCTTCCATCTGCCTGAAGTGGGCTGTTCAGAGAGGTCAGCTTCCGATTCCGTTTTCTGTTCATAACTATGAGAGCAATCTTGAATGTATCGCAAAAGATCCCCTGACGGACGAGGAAATGGCTGCAATTGCAACGATGGAAAAAGATAACCGTCTTGTTAAGGGCCAGGTTTTCCTTTGGCCGGGTGCTAATGACTGGCATGACCTGTGGGATGAGGAAGGCGTAATCGTCGATTGCCCGGATGCGGAGTAAAATCCTGCAGCTTTTATCAAAATACAATTAGGAGTTGGTTGCAGCTTGAAAAAATTTAAAGAACTGCCGTTCGTAAAAAAAGTCGGAATGAACAGAATCGTTCTGATGTTTGTTCTGGTTCTGATGTATATCGTTTTCGGAATACTGACAAAAGGTAAATTTTTCGGAATTAAGAGAATAATCAGTTCCCTGAATTACGCATACTTCCTTGGTTTCCTTTCCCTTGGTGTTACATTTGTCATTGCAACCGGAGGAATTGATTTTTCAATCGGTCCTGTGATGTTCTGCTGTGCCCTGATTTCCGGATACTGCCATCTTTCGTATGGCCTTCCGCTTGGAGCAGCCATTCTACTGAGTGTTGTTATCGGAATGATTTTCGGTATGATCAACGGTTTTCTGGTTTCTTATATGAACGTTCCTCCGTTTATTGTATCTATGGCCGGAATGAATATAGCCAAAGGCGTTGCATCTGTTTTTACGAAAACACAGTCCGTCAGCTGGCCTCAGCTGGCTGCGGGCGGCTGGTACAGAAATCTGGTTAAAGTCGGGAATGTACCGGTTGGTTTCTTTATCCTGATTTTCTTCGCACTGATTTGTGGAATCATTATGAATAAGACCCGTGTCGGTCGTTATATCCTCTGCCTGGGCAGTAATAAGGAAGCGGCAAGACTTTCCGGCGTCGATGTTAAGAAATGGCAGTGGCTTGCCTATGTTATTTGCGGTATTATGGTCGGTATTGCTGCCGTCTTCTTCGTAGGTGCATATACTACGGTTCAGCCGGGTTATGGTGATCAGTACAATAATGAGGCTATTGCCGGCGCTGTTATGGGCGGTACATCTATGGCAGGCGGTATCGCATCGATCGGCGGCACGATTCTCGGCGTGTTCGTTATTGCCCTCCTCCAGGAAGGTATTCTTGCTTTGGGCTTTACAAAAGACTATCAGCTTATTATTACCGGCATTATTGTTATTGTTGCCGTTTACACTGATATTGTCGCAAGACGCAGAAAGAACTGAGGAGGAATGGCGATGGGTGAAGTTATCCTTGAAATGCGCGGCATCGACAAATCTTTTCCCGGAGTTCATGCGCTGAACAATGTCAGCTTTGATGTAAGAAAAGGTGAAGTTCATGCGTTGATGGGTGAGAACGGAGCAGGCAAGTCTACCCTTATGAAAGTTCTTACCGGTATTTATACAAAAGATTCCGGTTCGATTATCTTTGAGGGAAAAGAAGTTGAGTTTCATAATGCAAGAGAAGCTCAGGATGCAGGCGTTGTAATTGTTCATCAGGAACTGAATATGATGGGACACCTTACGGTAGCTCAGAATATTTTTGTCGGAAGAGAGTTTAAAAAAGGAATTAAGATCGATGATAAGAAGATGAACGAAGAGGCAAAAAAACTCTTTGATATGCTTCATATCGATATTGATCCTACTGAAACGATGAGCAATCTGACTGTCGGTAAACAGCAGATGTGCGAGATTGCGAAAGCTATTTCTCATAAAGCAAAGGTTATCGTATTTGATGAGCCTTCATCTGCTCTGACGGAAGCAGAGATTGATGAGCTGTTTAAAATTATCAGAGATCTTAAAAAACAGGACATCGGTATTATTTATATTTCTCACAGAATGGATGAGATTAAGGTAATAACCGATAGAGTTACCGTTATGAGAGACGGATGCTATGTCGGGACTCTGATCACAGAGAATTGCACGAAAGATGATATCATCAATATGATGGTCGGTCGTGTAATCTATGAAGAGCCAAAATCTCATAGCATGGTTCCGGAAGATGCACCGGTGGTTTTAAAGGTGGAGCATCTGAATGCGGGAAGGCTTGTAAAAGACGTAAGCTTTGAGCTCCGCAAGGGAGAAATTCTCGGCTTTGCAGGACTTATGGGAGCTGGAAGAACTGAGACGGCCCGTGCTATCTTCGGAGCGGATCCGAAAGAAAGCGGAGAGATCTATATTAACGGTCAGGCAATTACCATTAAGAGCCCCCTGGACGCTGTTAAGAACGGCATCGGATATCTTTCAGAGGACAGAAAGCGTTTCGGAATCGTTGTCCAGAAAACAGTTGCTGAGAACAGCACGATGGCATCTCTTGAAAGATATATCAAGAGCATCTTTATTGACAAAAAAGCGGAGAGAGATACAGCAACTGAGTATGTAGACCGCCTGAACATCAAAACTCCGTCGGTTGATCAGCTTGTTGTCAATCTTTCCGGTGGAAATCAGCAGAAAGTCGTTCTTGCAAAATGGCTTGTCAGAAACTGTGACATTCTTATTTTCGATGAACCGACCAGAGGAATTGATGTCGGGGCAAAGAGCGAGATTTATAAATTGATTAATTCTCTTGCACAGGAAGGAAAATCAATTATTATGATTTCTTCTGAAATGCAGGAGATCCTGAGAATGAGTGACCGTGTTCTTGTTATGTGCGAAGGCAGGAAAACGGGAGAGATCCCAATCGAACAGGCGACTCAGGAATCAATTATGAATCTGGCAACCAGAGATGTGGAATAAGGAGGGAAAGCTTAAATGAAAAAAACCAAAAAACCTTTAAGCCAGACAGCCATAGTATTCCTCATCGTGATAGCGCTTTACATTTTCTTCTACGCTATGAGTCCCAATTTCAGAAAATATACGACGCTTCTGAGTATTCTTGACTATTCTTATTACATCGTTCTTATGGCGATCGGTGTTACATTCCCGCTGATTACCGGTGGTGTTGATTTGTCTATCGGAACAGGACTTATTTGCTATTCTCTTGCCGGCGGATATCTGGTTATCCACTGTGGCTGGCCTACTTGGGCAGGTTTGCTCGTAACGGTTGCATTTGGCATCGTTATCGGTACCCTGAACGGGTTTATCGTTGCGATTATGGATCTGCCTCCGTTCCTGGCCACTTTGTGTACCTGTATGATTACACGTGGCCTTGGTTCGATTTGCTCTAAAAACTTTGGTATTTCCTGGCCTGTAGCCGGATCTCCCGGCAGCGAATTCAGAAACTTTGTAAAGCTTGCTGTTGGAAAAACAAAATATCCGATAGGTTTCCTGTGGGTGATTCTGATTGTGCTTTTGATGTCGTTCGTCCTGAACCATACAAAGATAGGGCGTTATACAATAGCTATCGGAAGTAATAAGGAAGCTGCGAAGCTTTCCGGTATTAATGTCAAAAAATACCACATTCTCGCATACACGATTTCCGGCTTATTCGCAGGTCTTGCTGCAGTTGCATATTCTGCCGTTTTTGCAACTGTTCAGCCCGGTACCGGTGCAGGCTTTGAGCTTGAAGCAATCGGAGGAGCAATCATGGGCGGTGTTTCTGCAACAGGCGGTTACGGAAGCATCATCGGTTCCCTCTTCGGAGTATTCGTTATTTGTCTTCTGAAAACGGGTCTCCCGTATATTGGCCTTCAGGCAAACTGGCAGCAGATTATTACCGGTCTTGTCCTTGTCGGAGCAGTCCTTGTCGACCTGCTGAAAAATAAAAAAGCGGCAAAAGTCTAACGTAATGATCCGCATAGCGGTTCATAAATATTTATTAATTTCTTTAGGAGGAAATTAAAAATGAAGAAGACCTTAGCAATCGCATTGGCACTCTGCATGGTTTTCAGCCTCTGCGCAATCTGCGCATCCGCTGATGAGCCGTACCACTTCGAGATGCTGGTAAAGAGCTTCCAGTCATCCTACTGGCAGG
>JAUNQI010000021.1 GCA_030536255.1 Eubacteriales bacterium
TATGTATTTGTGTTGCCGTACCTAAGTTTAATCATATAAACATCTCGCTAAATTATAATTTGTTATCCCAAAGTACAATGTACTTGTGAGTATACTATCATAAAATTCTTCAATTGCAACCCATCATATTATCCCGTCAGTCGCGTTCTCTATATTGACCATTTTTCGCTTTTTTCATGAATCAATACTCGGACTCACACTCCCGGCTGCAGAATTCTGCGCCGGGATTTTTTGTTATAAAGGCCCTGTTGCAGTTCTTGCAGATTTTCACATCCGAATCCTCGGAGGAAATGACAAAGCCGAACATCATTTGGACTGACAACAGGAGAGAATGAAAGTCCCATACCATCACCGGCCTGTCACGCAGTTCGATCCGGTAGGTCGGCGTTTTATGACCGAAAGCAGCCATGGACTGCCGCATCATTACAGCTGTATCCTCCGTCAAATCCTCTTTGTCATGATAATAGAATTGACTTGTGAAGAAAATAAACGCCCAGGACTTGAACTGCTGCTCGATCCAGTCATACCGTTCACCATAGTCCGGATGTACCACCATCCTTTTCTCCAGCGGTTCATCCATGAATGCCAGCGTGAGCGCACCGGTCCTGATGGAATCATTGCTTTCTGAACAGATATCTCCGACCGTGTATTCGGTGCTTGTTCCGCTGTGCTTGAAATCAGGCCTGTTGAACGGGAAAAACAACTCCACATATTTTTCCGTATCCATGAACTCTTCACGGATGAATTCATTCTTCGGGAAGTATACCTTCTCGTATCCGGTGAATTCCGATGTTGTGGGCAGAGCCGTCATGAAACCGAGCAGTCCGTATTTTTGAATAAAGTCCATGATCCCGGCACGGACTTCACAGCGGCTCTTTTGGCTCATGGTGAGGAGACCTGTGTTGATGGCATCCAGGGCAATACCTTCGACATCTTCCAAAGGATCATATATTACCGGATAGGCATCGGCAGTGGGAACAACATATTCGGTTCCGTTATTTGCCTTGCGGATCTCGTATTTATCATATTTTACCCATGTTGCGCATGAATTTTTGAAAATGTTAGTCATGAATATCCTCCATTCTTCCGGCGGCAATAAGCCTGCGCCGGATCTTTTTTATTACTGTAGCATACACCTTTCGGATATTCCTGTCTGTCTGACAGCGCACATTTCCGAGCTTCGCGGTGCTGTAATTCCTGATGAGAAGAAAGTGCAGGATTTCCTTGTGCTCCGGCTTCAGTTCTTTCAATGCTTTGGATATTAATTTATCGGATACCAGTTCATCAATCTCATAGGGACAGTCAAATAAGATGTCCAGAATATTCCCGCTGCGAACGGCTTTCATATACGAATTATTGCTTGACTCCGGGAATAATATTCCGTCATAAGTCATGCCGTACTCAAGCGGCACTTTATTTCTGGGAATCTCATGGTATCTTTCCTTTCGTTCCCTGTTAGCGTCACGCTTGTCCCACAGCTCAATCACATTAATAAAATCCTTTTCCGACCGTGCCGCCACCTCAAGCCGATGAAGTGCCTCGGCCTTAAGATCGCGTTTCAGCATTTTCCGGTCGGTGTCCGGTTCTCTTTCCACATACTCGGGGTGCTCATCCTGCTCAATCAGGTTTTCGAGCTCTTCCTCACGCTCCCAACGAAGTCCGCGCAATACATCTTCGGACATTTGTTCCTGATCATGCAAAAAAATCACCCCTTTCAAAAAAATTTTCAAAAACAGTTCCGCAAACATGCCCTTTTTTCTCCTATATATGAGAGGACAAACCCGAAGTCCTGTTTTCACGCTTTAAGTCTATCACATTTACTGTCCAAAAAACTACCCAGTAAATTGTGAGGATCCATGAAAACAGAGCTTTTCGGGTTTCCTCTATTTTCTATTTTCATATAAAGGAGAAAGAACTTGATCAGAATCACGCCTGAACTGGCAAGAAAAGTGAATGTTGCAGTCAGAAAGGAATGCTGCAACTGCATCGATGACAACTGCATATTGCTGGATAACGGAGAAGCGGTGAAATGTCCGCAGCTCATTTCTTTATACGGGATCTACTGTAAGTATTTCGCTTCAGCTGTGCTTCCGGGGAACCCGGAGCTGTATGCGGAAATCATGGATTCCGGGAAAAAGCGCTGTAAAAGCTGCGGAAAACTTTACACTCACCGTTCCAAAAACCAGCAGTACTGCTATGCATGCGCGGAATTGCGCAAAAAAGAAAAAGCCCGTGAGCGACAGCGAAGAAAACGGGCAGCCAAGTAACGCTTTTAGGGCGGAACGGGCCTTGTGGCACAGGGTCTGTCCCGTCCTCATTTTATCGGGGGAATATAAATATATGTTCGCCCTCAAAAACGCGCTTTAAAAGCGTGACAGAAAAAGGAGTTGAAACAACGGGAACAGAAAACCGTAAAAGAGAATCATTCTACCGGATGCCGAAGGCACTTTTTTCGGACGGGAAATACGCTGACCTTCCGTCAGATGCCAAGCTGCTGTATACCATCCTGCTCGACAGAGCCTGCCTTTCCGATAAGAACGGCTGGAAGGATGAAGGGGGAACCTTCATTTATTTCACCCAGGCCGAGGTATGTCAGCTGCTCCGCATGGGCAGTGACAAGGTCTGTCGGCTCTTCGCTGCTTTGGAAAAAGCCGGCCTGATCCGCAGAAAGAAGCAGGGACAGGGGAAAGCGTCAAAGATTTATGTTATGGGGTTTCCAGAGTTCGCAGTTTCGGAGTACAGGACTTCGGAAAACGCGGATTTCGGTAATCCTGAATCAGGAAGTCAAGACTTCGGTTTTTCGGAAGGAAGTAATACTGAAAAGAATAATACTGACTTTAACTATACCTATCTATCCATCAGCGGATACGACCGCGATGAGATGGAGGAACAGATAAAGGATAATATCGATTATGAGATACTGGCTGAAAAAGGGAACAGGAAAACGCTCGATGAGCTGGTCATGCTCATGGTCGATGTCATATGCGGTACCGGACAGACGGTGCGGCTCGGTGGCAGCACATATTCAAGGGAAAACGTGCGGTCCCAATTTTTGAGTCTCGGCCCGGAGCACATCGAGTATGTGATGGAACGGCTGCGTTCGACAACATCAGACATACGCAATATCCGGGCGTATATGCTCACCGCACTGTACAATGCACCGGCTACAATCGACAGCTATTACCAGGCAAAAGTCCAGCATGACATGCCGGAATTTGCTTACTGAAAGGGGTCTGGGGAAATGCATGGCGTTTCACCAGCAAGCAACGCATTTTGTCTCCCAAAATGCCAATTTTGGGGTATCCCAAACCCTTATGAACACGAACAACAAGGAGAATGAAAATAATGAAAAAACACAGAGATCACCGGGTGCAGGTCTGGCTCAGTGATGCGGAATACAAACGGCTGAACAGCGAGGTCGCTAAGACACATTTCAGCCGGGAGACCTTCCTTCGGCTTCTGATAGATGGAAACACCGTAATGGAATGCCCGAAGGCATACACGGAGTCAAATATTCTGCTCAGGAAAATTCACGGAGACTTATCCGCTTACCGCTTTGCGGGCAATATTACGCAGGAGCAATGGGCAAAAATTCAAGCCTGCATGGACAGGCTGACTGATGTCCTTCATATGATGCAGGATATCTATTTTCCATATTTCACGTGGAAGAAAGCACATACGAAACAGGTGATCGGCTTCAGCAAGCTGAACGCCGAGCGCACGGACAATACAAATATCAAGGAGAGAAATGCCTATGAATAATTACCTGGAATCTATACCATTCTGGGAAAAATATGCTTTGACTGTCAACGAAGCCGCAGCCTATTTCCATATTGGAGATAAAAAGCTGCGCGAAATTATCGCAGACGATCCGGAAGCAGACTATCTGTTGAAGGTCGGCTCCCGGCAGATGATAAAACGCAAGCGCTTTGAGCAGTTCATAGACCGTCAGAGCGCTTTATAAAATAAATATATTCTGCCGTTACTGCACGGCAGTTTTCAATATGCAGTAGAAATGGAGAGCCCCCGTATGCTATACTTATAGCGTCAAATTGGGGCTCTCCACTTTCGAAAGGAGAGTATATCATATGAGTAAAAGACGCGACGACAGAGGTCGCATATTACGAAGTGGTGAGAGCCAACGAAAAGACGGTCGCTATATGTATCAGTTTACCGACACTTTCGGTAACCGGCGCACACTTTATAGTTCCAGATTGGAAAAAACCGATAAATATCCTCCCGGCTGCGTTAAGCTGGAACCTGCTCTGCGCGAAAAAGAGCTGGAGGTTCAGCTTAACCGGAGAAATGGTCTTGCGGAATTCGGAGGAGACCTTACCGTCCTTGAGCTTGCTGAAAAGTACATTGCTACAAAGACGGGTGTCCGGGAAAGCACAAAGGCTGGATACCGCACAACCTTGAGCATTATCCGTAAAGAGCCCTTCGGCGGCCTGCGAATTGATAAGGTGAAGATATCGGACGCAAAACTTTGGCTGATAAAACTTCAGCAGAAAGATGGCAGACATTACAGCTCCATTCACACCATTCGGGGCGTACTTCGGCCGGCATTTCAAATGGCTGTGGAGGATGATCTGCTCCGAAAGAATCCTTTTGATTTTCATCTTTCGGATGTTCTGTATGATGACAGTCAGAAGCGAGAAGCCTTGTCGCCTTGGCAGGAGCGTGAATTTCTCCGGTTCGTTCAGAACGACAATTATTATCGGAAATACTATGATGCGTTTTTTGTCCTTCTGAATACCGGCCTTCGAATTTCTGAATTCTGCGGGTTAACTGCTCAGGATGTGGATTACGAAAAGCACTGCATTCATGTTACCGGCCAACTGGTCCGGCACAGCAACATGGTAATGGCCTTTGAACCTCCGAAGACTGAAGCGGGATTTCGTGATGTCCCAATGTCTGCAGATGTGGAAGCCTGTTTCCGGCGAATTATGGAAAGCCGTCAGACGGTTCGCATTGAGCCGATGATTGACGGACGGTCCGGTTTCTTCTTTCTGGATATGAACGGTCAGCCGACTGTAGCTCTGCACTGGCAGCACTACTTTAAACATATAGTTGACAAATACAACAGCATTTATAAAGTGCAGCTTCCCAAAATCACACCCCACGTCTGCCGTCACACCTTCTGCAGTAAAATGGCACGAAAAGGAATGAACCCGAAAAATCTTCAGTATATCATGGGGCATTCCGAAATCGGCGTTACCATGAATACCTATACGCATCTGGAGTTTGAAGATGCTTTGGAGGATTTCCAGAAAGTAATGACGGAGCAAAAACCTGCGGCGAAAAAACGCGTGCAGTAAAACTCTCGCAGTTTACTGCATTTTTACTGCAAATTTTCTAAAAACAATGCTGCGAAATGCTTTGAAAAGCGTCGAAGTACCGGACTTCACCGAAAAATGTGAATCGGTGAAATCCTTGATATCAGTAGCATTTCCTCGCATATCTTCGCATATTGAAGGAGACCGAAAACGATGATTAAAATACTGTTCGTTTGCCACGGCAATATTTGCCGCAGCCCGATGGCTGAATTTATTATGAAAAAATGTCTTGCAGACCAAAGCATTGAAAATCTCTTTTTCATTGACTCCGCCGCTACGACCAGGGAAGAAATCGGCAACGATATCTATCCTCCCGCAAAAAGGAAGCTGACGGAAATGAAGATTCCTTTTGCCCGCCGCGCCGCAAGGCAGATGGTACGTTCTGACTACAGCAGATATGATTATATCATCGGCATGGACGAAGAAAATCTTTATGATATGCGCAGAATCTGCGGCGGAGACCCGGATCGGAAAATATCACTTCTCCTTGACTGGGCAAAAAGAAAGGGAAGCAATGTAGCCGATCCCTGGTATACCGGAAATTTTGACGTCACCTATAATGACATTCTTGAAGGATGTACAGCGCTGATTGCTTCCCTGACGAATATTTAATTTTTCATTCCGAGAATTTTTACTCGTAATACTCTTTCTCCGGAAGGCACATTCTGTACATAAAGAAAACACACAGAAACATTAAAATACAGGATGCCGCCATAATGCCGTAGCATTCGAAATATTTCTGCGTTCCGTATCTCTGTACCCGATATTCTCCCAGATATCCCATACCAAACAGGCTTGCGAGAAAAACAAGCCATAATACAGGATGTTTCCAGGAAAATCCTGCTGCTTTCATTGACATTCTGCTGTAGAAAATCAGTACTGCTATTGCGGATACTGCAGCAAATATCTGTGCAAGACTGATAAATGCTGAGTACTGATTCAGTGAGCTCAGAAATCGGAAATGCATCAAAGGAGAATCATACCGCGTTGAATCCATAATAATCTCAACGGCTCCGTATGCTGTCAGGAATATCCTCATGATATTCCCCGCCCTCGGACAGGGCGGCTGCATACGGAGATTTCTGTTTTTCTGAAAAAAGCTCAGCGACCAGAAAGCAAGAATAAATACAATAATAAACTCAATGAAAAAAGTTGCGAGTCTGAATGTTGTATTTCCTGCGGGATCCGTTGATCCCACTGAGAAAGGAAGCCTTTGAAACAGCGGAATATTGATAATGATCTTACTCCTGCAGGATTCATTAAACAGCGCGCTCAGCCTGATAAAGGAAATCAGAAGAAGTACTCCCGGAGTAAGAAAATCCAGCAGTCTCGCCGCGGAAGAGACGAGTCCCATCCGGGAAACGAGAGATGCCGCAAGCCATATTCCGAGGAGCATTCCTGGCAGCACATAGCTTCCGTTGGAATAATCCGTCATTGCGGAAAGGAAGGATTTATAGGACTCCGCATTGAAATAATAGTGAAGGACTCTGCTGAACAGAAATGAAAAGATAAAAGCCAGAGGGAAAAAGATCCAGACAGCCGCAGTACTTTCATTTCTCGGCTTGTAAAGTGCAAGCGTCATTGTCAGGCAGCAGATCATTCCGAGAGTAATAATGACTGAACTCCAGTATATTTCATAATCTCCGATATACATTGCTATACTGTTCATCCGCTCACCTCCCCGGAAGGTATTGCGGAAGCGAAATAAATAATATCGCTTACAAGTCTCTCCGCTCCGAAGTCAATATAATTATAAGGTTCTCCCTGAAATACGATTTCACTGGTTTGGCCGCCGTCCAGAGCATAAGCTGTTTGAACACCCTTTTCGGCAAAATGCTGCGCAAAAGTATTGATATTCCAGCGGGCCTGTTTCTCATTGGAATGATTCAGCGACATATAGAAATAATGCAGACTGTCCACCTGACCGATTCCCGCGCGGGAGTATCCCTTATCGATTTCTCCGACCGGATACCAGTCTATATATTCTGCCTCTGAATTTTCGACAAGAACTGGCCCGAAAGCTATTGAAAAAATGATATTATTGTCTTCAATATATCTGCGCATTTCCTCTTCGGTGGTAACCTCACCGCGCTTAAAATACAGGAGATTTCCATTTTCGGTTACAAAACAGGTATCAACGCAGTTATATTTTTTATAATCTCCGGAATAGACGCTCTCGTTGAATCTGTACAGCTCCCGGTTGAAGGCAACGATTCCAAAATCGCGGAACAGATAATAGTCCGCATTCATCGCAACAACGGAATTCACACTTCTTGACAGATCTGTCGCATAATAGGTATTGGAAGCTCCGAAAGCATCATCCGCAAACTTCCTGCGGAACTGAGATGCATCCGCCATCTTCACTTCCACACAGCTGCATGTATTCCCGTCGATTATTTCTTTCCAGCAAATTACAAGAAGAGTCTCATCCAGATAATAGCGTATGGCAGTATCCGAACGGAAATCCGTATCCAAGCTGAAAATCATTTCCTGATCCTCAAGTAAGCCGTTTTCCCTTGCACGCTGAATAATATTCATGATCTCTTCTGCATTATCCGGCATAACCGAACCAAAGCAGGCCGGATCCGGTACCGGTGCAACAAGATCTGATTCCGGAATAGAATATCTGATTTTTTCCGGAACAATATCCTCCTGCACATCCGTCCGGGCAGCTGATTGCGCCTCCGTTTTTTGCATTGCAAGCAGCTTGGCAGCTGCAGATGATGAAATATAATCGTTTATTTTTCCTGAGATACTTTCTTCTTTTTCCGGAGCACGGGAAGAGGATGTTCCGATAGCAGGATGAATTACGATCAGGCTGAATACAAGACAGAAAAGAGTTAAAAGCATTCCCAGCAATGTCAGGATAACATGCGACCCTTTTCCGGACGGTTTTTTCTCCGTCCTTTCTTTTTTCGGCACCGGCTTTTCTTCCGATCTTCTTTCGGCTTTCTCTCTTTTCTTTTTCTCCGGTTCTTTTTTGTATTTTTCTGCGAAGTGAGTTATTTTTTCAGGTTCCGGTCTGAACACGATCGTTGAGTCCGACGGGAATACCTCTCTCCGGTTTTCAATATTTTCCGTATTTTCCGATTTTCCCTCTTTTTCCTTCTCTTCAGAGGAAAATTCGGCAAGAATCGAATCAATATCCAGATTGAATTCATCTTCCTGCATCGTGCTTCTCCGTTAGTTCAGCCCACCCTGAAGTGCCGTTATAAGTGCACTGTCAGGAATTATTTTCCATTTTCCGTTTGAATATTCGAGATGAATATCCAAAATATCACTTGTATAATACTCCTCTATATTTCCTGCTGCCTTTTGCAGTGCAGAAATATAACTTTCTTCTATTCCGGACGCTGCTTCAGCGTTAATTTCCTCAACATTCAGTCTGGTAAAAAGGATTTTTTGTGATGCGGTTATATTCTTTCTTGCACATTCTCCAGAGAGAGAATAATCATAGCTGCTTTTCAGAAGAGAAAGCATAAACTTTCCTTCTTCCGTTTCCGGCTCAGTTTCAAGTCCAAGACCCGAATAACCTCCGAGAGTAGAATTAACTTTTTCATAATCTCCACTTTTCAGAGCTTCCAGAAATTCTACAGCTACGGTCTGCGGATCTTCCTTCGGTTTTGCGAAAAGTATTCCTTTTTTTCCGCCGACAAAGCAAAGCAGAATTGCAGCAGCAGCAGATACTATACAAATTGTGAACCAAAAAGGATTTACCTTTTTCATCATAAAATTACGTCAGAAATCAGCGTTTCCTGTTGTCCTCGGGTGAAGCTCAACGTCTCTGATATTGCTTACACCTGTAAGATACATAACGATCCTTTCAAATCCGAGACCAAATCCGGCATGACGGCAGGAACCGTAACGGCGCAGATCCAGATACCACCAATAGTCCTCTTCCTTCAGACCAAGTTCTTTCATTCTGTCAAGAAGGACATCAAGTCTTTCTTCTCTCTGGCTCCCGCCTATTATTTCACCGATTCCCGGAACGAGGCAGTCTGCAGCAGCAACCGTCTTTCCGTCATCATTCAGGCGCATATAGAATGCCTTAATCTCCTTAGGATAATCTGTAACGAAAATCGGTTTTCTGAATACTTCTTCCGTAAGATAACGTTCATGCTCCGTCTGGAGATCAATTCCCCATTCAACAGGGAAGTCAAACTGTTTTCCGCTCTTCAGAAGGAGTTCAATAGCCTCCGTATACGTAATACGACCGAATTCATTATCGGCAACATTTCTGAGTCTGTCAATAAGTCCCTTATCAACAAAGCTGTTGAAGAACTGCATTTCCTGCGGGCATTTGTCAAACACATAATTGATAATGAATTTGACCATATCCTCTGCCAGATTCATATCATCTTCCAGATCTGCAAATGCCATTTCAGGTTCGATCATCCAGAATTCAGCTGCATGACGCTGCGTATAAGAAACCTCTGCCCGGAATGTCGGACCGAATGTGTACACATCACCGAAAGCCATTGCGAAGTTTTCACAGTTGAGCTGGCCGGAAACTGTCAGATTCGTGGCTTTTCCGAAGAAATCCTTGCTGTCATCAACTGTTCCGTCTTCCTTTAAGGGAAGATTATTCAGATCCAGAGTAGTTACACGGAACATTTCACCGGCTCCCTCACAGTCAGAACCGGTAATTATCGGAGTATGCACATATACAAAACCACGTTCTTTAAAAAATTCGTGAATCGCCTGTGCCGCCACACTTCTTACTCGGAACGTAGCTGAAAGGAGATTTGTTCTCGGGCGAAGATGCTGAATCGTACGAAGGAATTCAACACTGTGTCTCTTCTTCTGCAGAGGATAATCCGGTGTTGAAACGCCCTCGACCTCGATCTTCTCAGCTTTTAATTCGAAGGGCTGAGGTGCATCCGGCGTTACAACAAGTTTTCCGGTACAGATCAGTGCGGCACCGACATTCTGTTTTGCGATCTCATCATAATTTTCCAGAGTCTCTCTTTCAAAAACAACCTGAAGCGGCTTAAAACTGCTTCCGTCGTTAAGCTCAATAAATCCGAAATTTTTAAGATCACGTATTGTTCTTGCCCAGCCGCAGGCTACAATTGACTTTCCGTCAAATTCTGACGGATTCTGATATATTCCAACAATTTTCTGACGCTTCATTGTCTGATCCTCTTCAGTTCATTATTTTTGCTGTCAATTCAGCAACGATTTTTATATTATATACAAATTTGGTATTTATTTCAATTAAAATATAAGTTCTACAGGATGCGGAAAGTTTTTCAGCTCCACTTCTTCATGCTTTCCCCCGTCCTCTCCGTCTCTTGTCCAGGATACCGGCTTGTCAAATATAAATTTTGCTTTTTTTGTATGAAGAATTATTAGTTTTTCACTGTCAAAGTTTCTTGAAATCACTGCTCTTAAAATATCTCCGAAGCCTTCAACAGATCCCGGGTCCTTTACAAGCACCAGTTCCGATATTCCGTCTCCTATACAAACCATTTCATTCGGAAGTTTTACTATTCCGGCAACAGATGTTGAATTTGACATACTTCCGTACACGAGATTTTCTTCGATTACTCCGTCATCATATTCCACTCTTGTATGATAAGTTTCTATATTGGGAAGTTCAGTTGCTCCCTGGAGAACATATGCAAGATGTCCGAGAGTTTTCTTCTGATTCTGGGGCGTAGCATAACTTACGCTGGTAAATGCTCCGAATGCCGCTATATAAGCAAAATATTCATCTTCTCCGAAGCCTCCGACATCAAACGGATGCGGATCTCCCTTCAGCAGTTTTCTTGCTGCTCCGATCATATCGTTTTTCGGCAATCCAAGAGTTGTTGCCACATCGTTTGCAGTACCCATTGGGAAATAACCGACAAGAGGAGGCTTGCCCAATGGCATCAGTCCTGCAAGCATTTCGCTCAGCGTTCCGTCTCCACCTACACAGGCCGCCACATCGTATTTTTCTCCGTATCTTCTGGCATATTCTGTTGCATCTCCGCGGCCGGAAGTAAAAAACAAAGTTGTTGCAAATCCTCCATCACTCAGAGTTTTCATTGCCTCTCCAAAATTAAGAGAATAGGCGCTTCTGCCAGCAGCAGGATTCACTATAAGCATCAGCTTTTTCATGGGCTTTCCTCCAAACAATAATGAAAAATGGGCGCAGATTTCTGCGCCCATTTGTTATGAATCAACTCTTACATGTTATTGAGCTTTTCAGTCATGGAAGACTTTTTATGTGCCGCATTGTTCTTATGCAGCAGGCCCTTACCGGCAGCGCGATCAACTGACTTAACTGCAACTTTATAGGCAGTAGACGCATTTTCCTTATTGCCTTCAGCAACTGCTGCGTCAAACTTCTTTATCATGGTCTTGAGCTCAGTTTTGTCTGCACGATTCTTTGCGCGAAGTTCTTTGGACTTCTCATCTCTCTTTGCAGAAGATTTAATATTGGCCATGTTCCGATTGCACCTCCTCCTAAAAAATTGCGCTATATCAGAAACGCTTACTTATAAAAGCTCGTATTTCACATTCGCGTTTAGGAATTATAACAAATCAGATGCTAAAAAGCAAGTATTTTCTTAAAATTTTTTCCCTATTTATAATTTGTATTTCCTTTATTTGTAACCACTATATGTTGTGTGTTTTGTTTCACGTGAAACAATTTTCGTTTCTCAATGCAATATGTTTCACGTGAAACATATTGCATTGAGAAATACATACTGTTATAATACTAAAGCTTGAAGAGGAAGGAGGGAATTCATGGCAAAAATTATTGCAGTTGCAAATCAGAAAGGCGGAGTTGGAAAAACAACAACCTGCGTCAATCTAACAGCAGCTCTGACTCTTCTGGGCAAGAAAATATTAATTGCCGATTGTGATCCTCAGGGAAATGCAACTTCCGGGCTTGGCGTAAGCAAAAACTCTGTTCCCGGAGCTTATGAAATGCTTATCTCCGGGGAAGATATTCTGTCCTGCATACGTCATACGAAATTTGGAGATATCATTCCGGCTGGAAGAAACCTGGCTGCGGCATCTATTGAGTTAGAAGAAATATCCACACGAGAAAACACTCTTCGAAATTCTATACGTAAACTGTATTACGATTACGACTATATATTTATAGATTGTCCTCCCTCTCTTGAACTGCTGACAGTAAATGCTCTCGTTGCAGCTGATTCTGTGCTCATTCCCATGCAGTGTGAATACTACGCACTGGAAGGAATTGCCGATTTAATGACAAGTATTAAGCTCTGTAAAAAAAGACTGAATCCCAGACTGGAAATTGAAGGCATTCTTCTTACCATGTATGATTCAAGGGCAAATCTGACAATTCAGGTTGCAAATGAACTCCGGCGTTTTATGCCGGAAAGGGTATACAGTACGGTTATTCCAAGATCTGTTCGTTTGTCCGAAGCACCCAGCCATGGAATTCCCGGCGTTCTATACGAAAAGACAAACCGCGGAAGCAGAGCATACATGGAATTTGCAAAGGAATTTTTATCAAAATCCATATAAGGAGGAAATGAATGGCAAAAGAGAAAAAGGCCCTGGGTACCGGGTTAAGTGCTTTGTTTGGTGAAGATCTTGAAGAGTCATCAGATAATATAACTAGTCTTCCCATATCAAAAATTGAACCCAGATTACAGCAGCCAAGGTATAATTTTGACGAAGAAGCCTTGAGTTCACTTGCTGAATCGATTTCACAATATGGAATGATACAGCCAATAACAGTACGTCTTCTTGACTCGGGATATTATCAGATTATTGCAGGAGAACGCAGATGGAGAGCGGCAAGATTAGCCGGATTAGTTGATGTTCCTGTAAAAATCATTGAAGCTGATGATAAAACTACAGCGGAACTTGCACTTGTAGAAAACCTGCAGCGGGAAGATCTGAATCCGATTGAAGAAGCCAAAGGATATAAAATGCTTATTGATGAATTTGGTCTGACACAAGACGAAGCATCAAAAAGTGTGGGAAAATCAAGATCAGCGATTGCAAACAGTATCCGTCTTCTAAACTTATCCGAAGAAGTAATACGTCTGGTAGAAAAAAATGAAATTTCTGCAGGACATGCAAGAGCACTTATTCCAATTACCAATGAATCGGAACAGCTTAAAGCTGCAAATGAAATAACAGCAAAAATGCTTTCAGTCCGTCAGACCGAAAAGCTTGTTTCTCAAATAATTAAATTCCATAATAAAGACTCTGAGTTAAAAGATACCAAAGATGATGCTATTGATTATTTAAAAATCGTCTCCGAAGAAATCTCAAAAAAGCTGGGAAGAAAGGTTCGTATCTGTGATGGAAAGAAAACCGGAAAAATTGAGATTGAATACTGCGGAGATGAGGATCGCGAGAAACTGATTGAAGAAATAAAAAAATTAAAATAAAAAGAGGATCAAAAAATGCTGGATATCAAATTTTTAAGAGAAAACCCCGAACTGGTTAAAGAAAATATTAAAAAGAAATTTCAGGACTCTAAGCTTCCTCTTGTTGACGAAGTAATCGCTCTTGATGCCGCTTCCCGCGCTGCAATTACTGAGGCAAGTGATTTACGGGCAAGCCGTAATCAGCTTTCAAAACAGATTGGAATTTTAATGGGACAGGCAAAAAAGGATCCATCCAAGCTTGAAGAAGCAGAAAAGATTAAGGCTCAGGTTAAAGCGAATGCGGACAGACTGGCTGAACTTGAAGCAAAAGAGGATGAATATAAAGAAAAGATTCATTCTATTATGCTCAATATACCGAATATAATTGATCCGTCTGTTCCGATTGGACCGGATGACAGTGCCAATGTTGAAGTCGAAAGATTCGGCGAACCGATTATTCCTGATTTTGATATTCCTTATCATACAGAAATAATGGAAAGCCTGAATGGAGTAGATATGGACTCCGCAGGGCGTGTAGCAGGAAACGGATTCTATTATCTCATGGGAGATATCGCCAGACTTCATTCAGCAGTTCTTGCCTATGCAAGAGACTTTATGATCGGTAAAGGCTTTATTTACTGTATTCCTCCTTTCATGATTCATGGAAACGTCGTTGAAGGTGTTATGAGTCAGACAGATATGGATGCAATGATGTATAAAATTGAAGGAGAAGATCTTTATCTTATCGGAACCTCTGAGCATTCCATGATAGGAAAATTTATCGATCAGATTATTCCCGAGGAAACACTCCCTCAGACTCTTACGAGCTATTCCCCCTGCTTCAGAAAAGAAAAAGGTGCACACGGTATTGAAGAAAGAGGCGTTTACCGTATTCACCAGTTTGAGAAACAGGAAATGATTGTTGTTTGCAAACCTGAAGATTCAATGGCCTGGTATGAAAAAATGTGGAGATTCTCTGTTGAATTATTCAGAAGTCTCGACATACCCGTAAGACAGCTTGAATGCTGTTCCGGCGATCTTGCCGATTTAAAGGTAAAGTCCTGCGATATTGAAGCATGGTCACCCAGACAGAAAAAATATTTTGAAGTCTGTTCCTGCTCCAATCTCGGAGATGCCCAGGCTAGAAGACTTAAAATGCGCGTTCGCTCAGAGGATGGGTCTATGTATCTCCCTCATACTTTGAATAATACAGTTGTTGCTCCTCCGAGAATGCTAATCGCTCTTCTTGAAAATCATCTTCAGAAGGATGGAAGCGTTACCATTCCTGAAGTTCTGTGGCCGTATATGGGCGGTACTAAAATTCTTACACCGAAAAAATAAATTGAAACAGTGCCTTAAAACCCGGAAGCCTGTTATAAAGGGCTTCCGGGTTTTCTGTTTTGGCTCTTTAGAGACAAACAACCACCAGTTGGACTGGTGGAATAAAAAGCTTATAGCGAAAAAAAGACCTCCAATGATAGAATAGAGCGGGTTTGCCGACCGCACACAATCAAAGGAGGTAAGTCATGAAAGATGACATCAACAGTTTATCGCACTCCAAGTGGAGATGCAAGTACCATATCGTATTCGCACCGAAATATCGGAGGAAAGCAATTTATGGAGATATCCGAAAGGATATCGGAATAATATTGCGAAAGCTTTGTGAGATGAAGAATGTAGAAATAATAGAAGCAGAGCTATGTCTGGATCATGTGCACATGTTAGTGAGTATTCCGCCGAACTTGAGTGTAGCGCAATTTGTAGGGTATCTAAAAGGAAAAAGTGCGCTGATGATATTTGACAAGCATGCAAATCTAAAGTACAAGTATGGTAACAGGCATTTCTGGTGCAGAGGATACTACGTTGATACAGTAGGAAAGAACGAGAAGAAAATAGCCGAATACATCCAAAAGCAGTTACAAGATGATATAGCGGAAGACCAGATAAGTATGAAAGAGTTCGTAGACCCGTTTACGGGTGAACCGTACAAGAAGGCATAAAAACAGGCCGCTTTAGCGGCGGCCTGTAAATGTAATGCGGTTGGCAAATTCTTCATGCGTCTTGAGACGCTGCTGGAAACAGGCCCTTGAAGGGCCCTTCAAACCACGCGTTTTACGCGTGGTTTTGATTTCAAATAAGAAAATATATAAAATTTTTCTACTATATTATATATTTATATTGAATACTTATTGTTTTTTTGATATAATGTTTTGATAATTGGGATAATTTTCGACTGCGAGGAATTGTTATGAATTCTGTAAAAGATATCTGGGCGGAAATAATGAATATTCTTTCTGCCGAGCTTACTCCTACTGCGCTGCAGACATGGTTTTCAGAATGTAAACCTGTTGAATGGGATGATAACAGACTGATTATCTGCGCAAAGAACGAGTTCACACAAGGAATTATCATTAATCGTTTCAGCGGTATCTTAAAATCTGCTCTTCATGATCTTTTTTCCTGCGATTGTGAACTGTCAGTCCTTGCAGGAGAAGATGAGATGACGGAATACTTAGAGGGGAAATCGTCAAAAAACGATGACAGATTACCTGAAATGGCAGGATATACATTTGACAGATTTATTGTAGGTAATTCCAATAAATTTGCCTATGCAGCAGCAAAAGCTGTCGCCGAACATCCCGGAGGTCAGGATTATAATCCTTTATTCATTTACGGTAATTCTGGATTAGGAAAAACACATTTGTTGTACGCAATCGGACAATCTATCGATGAAAGAGATCACAATAAAAGAATTGCATATGTAAAAGGGGACGATTTCACCAATCGGCTTGTAAATTCTCTGCAGGCAAGAAAAATGAAAGAATTCAGAGAAGAATTCAGAAACGTAGATCTTCTTCTGGTAGATGATATCCAATTTATTGCAGGAAAAGAATCCACTCAGGAAGAATTCTTCCATACCTTTAATTCCATATATGAAGCCGGTCATCAAATCGTTATAACATCAGACAGACCCCCTCTTGAAATGTCCCTTCTGGATGATCGTCTGAGAACCAGATTTGAGGGTGGAGTTATGGCAGATATTCAGCCGCCTGATTATGAAACAAGAATGGTAATTATAAGAAACAAAGCGTCTCAGCTTGGATTACTATTATCTGACGAAGCTGTTGAATATATAGCAAACAATATAACAGCCAACATCCGTCAGCTGGAAGGTGTAATTAAAAAACTCACAGCATACAAGGAAATATTAAATGAAATAATTACTACAGAATCTGTAAAAAGAGCTATAGAAGACGTAATACGAACAGGAACAGACATTCCCACACCCGGTAAAATTATAAAAGAAACAGCCAGATATTATTCAATAAAAGAAGATGAGATTAAAGGACTGAGCAGATCAAAAGCTATTTCAGAAGCAAGACAGGTTGCAATGTATTTAATGAGATCGCTCACTAATTTATCGCTGAAAGACATCGGCGAACAGTTCGATAACAGAAATCATACAACTGTACTTTCTTCCATAAGAAAAATAGAGGATATGATAAAAACCGATCAGACGATGACCGCAAAAATAAGAGACATAAGCTCAAATATAAATTCAATATAAAATAAACAATCAAATGTTCAAATGTGTAATAACACATGTTCAAAGTTTATTTTATTTTGTTTACTGATTTTATAAAACAAATAATAAACAATTTTTAAACATCATTAAAGTACCGAATTTTTATACTTACAAGAGTTTTCAACAAAATAATCTTCTACTACTGTTAATACTAAAAAAATATTAAATATACATATACAGGAGAAATAAATGAAATTCACATGTGAAAAAAACGAACTGTATGAAGCATGTCTGATTGCCTCAAGGGCAGTTCCGTCTAAGAGTCCTATGCCTTCTCTGGAAGGTCTTAAACTGGAAATATCAGATAAACTTAAAATAACTGGATACGATCTGAAAAAAGCAATATATACGACAGTAGAAATATTTAATGCTGAAGAAGGAATTATGCTCGTAAATGCAAGACTCTTCAGTGAAATGCTGAGACGTATGCCTGAAGGTAAAATTTCCGTAAGCTGCAATGAAAAAAACAATATTAATGTTAAATGCGGAAAAAGCGAATATAACTATTCCGGACTAGATATTGAAGAGTATCCGGAAATGCCTGTTTTCGACGAATTAAAAAGCATTGAAATTCCCCAGAATATTCTGAAAAATATGATACAGAAAACACTGTTTGCTGTATCAAAAGAAGAAATAAGACCTATTTATACAGGAACATTATTTGAAATAATAGAAGATGAACTGACTCTTGTTTCTGTTGATGGTTATCGTCTTGCAAGGAGAATTGAAAAAATACAGTCTTCAAAGCTTGAAGACTGCAGCTTTGTTGTTCCAGGATTTACTCTATCAGATGTTGAAAAAATATGCAATGATACAGATGATCCGATAAGTATATTAATAGGAGAAAAACATATTTCCTTCAGAATTGGTGAAACGGTAGTTATCAGCAGACGTCTGGAAGGAGAATTCCTCAATCACAGAAAATCTGTACCGGAAAGCTTCAGACATGTTATAAAAGTGGACAAACAGGAATTTACTTCGGTGATTGAAAGAGTATCTCTCATGCTCAGTGACAGCAATACGAATCCTATCAGAATTATCTTTGATGACAGCAATATTAACTGTTATTGTTCGTCTGTAAAAGGGAAAGCAGAAGATATGTGCGTGTGTGAGGGCAGCGGAGATGGACTTGAAATCGGATTTAATGACAGATATCTTCTGGAAGCTCTTAAGGCAGCAGAGGCAGATGAAATAGCAATTTGTATCAATACTGCATCTTCCCCGTGTATTATCAAAGCATCTGATGAGTCTGACAGTTTTACCTACATGATATTACCTGTACGTATACGTACAAACTGATAAAAAAATTATGGAAGAAATATTTATTCATTCAGATTTTATAAAATTAGATTCTCTTTTAAAATTTTCTTCATTAGTTGGATCCGGCGGTGAAGCAAAATATGTCATTCAGGAAAACATGGTATATGTTAATGGAGAAATATGCACGCAAAGAGGAAAGAAAATATTCAACGGAGATATTGTGGAATTTAGCGGAAATAAAATAAGAGTAATTCATGAGAGTTAAACGAATAGCTCTGACCGGATTCAGAAACTATGAATGGGAAACAATCGATTTTTCGTCGGACACGAACGTTATATCCGGAAAAAATGCTCAGGGAAAAACAAATTTGTTAGAATCTGTTTATCTCCTTGCTTATGGAAGAAGCTTCAGAACGAGATTTGACAAAGAACTTGTAAATTTCGACTACAGTTCTTCTGAAATAATTGCGGATATTATCAGTCATGAAAGAGAACAGACAGTAAAAATCCAAATAAATCCGGGAACTCCAAAAAAGATAACAGTAAACGGAATAAAAAAAACCGCATCTGGACTTTCCGATACAGTGAATGTTGTGCTGTTCAGTCCGGATGATTTGAATCTGATCAGAGACGGCGCTGTTGTAAGAAGAAAGCTTCTTGATAATGCCATCTGTCAGATCAGACCGAAATATAATGAATTACTGTCTGAATACAATAGATTATATGAACAGAAATCGAGAATATTAAAAGACTGGAATGAAAAACCATCTCTTATAGATACTCTCGATGAATTCTCAGATGGATTATGCAGATGTTCGGCAAAATTGATCAGATACAGAGCTTCTTACACCATAAGATTAAATGAATTTGCTTCTGTTATTCACAGCGATTTCTCAGGAAGCGGGGAAAATCTGGATATTACATATAAAACGGTGAGTACCGTTACAAACCCTCTTGCATCAGAGAAGGAAATTTATTATGAAATATGTGATCATCAGGAAAAGCACCGCCGCGCGGAAATAGAAAGCGGTCAATGCCTAACCGGAGCACATAAGGATGATCTGATAATAAAAATAAATAGTAAAGATGCAAAGAATTATGCTTCACAGGGACAGACCAGAACAGCAGCTCTTTCCATTAAGCTTGCAGAAAGAGAAATATTACTAAAAGAAACCGGAGAGTATCCGATACTGTTGCTGGACGATGTACTATCAGAGCTGGATTCAGGAAGACAGGAGTTTGTGTTGAATAAGCTCAATGGCGGACAAACACTGATTACCTGCTGTGAAGATGAAAATATATCCGAAAGAACAGGCGGAAGAGTAATCTTTATTGAAAACGGGAGAGCTTATATATAATGTATGTAATGCTGGGAAAAGATACGGTGATTTCCGAAAAAAATATCATTGGAATATTTGATTTGGATATTACTTCTCAATCTCATCTGACCAGAGGTTATTTAAGCAATTCTGAAAAAAAAGGTTCGGTGATTAATGCGGCGGAAGATATTCCCAGGTCATTCGTAGTATGTACCGAAAACAGAAGAGAAAAGGTTTATCTGAGTCAAATGGCAACGTCAACTTTGAATAAACGAATTGAAAACGATATTATCTGAAAACGAGCAAAAGAGGGTCACATAAATGGCAGAAAACAACATGATTCAGCATGAATACGACGCATCACAGATTCAGGTACTAGAAGGTCTTGAAGCTGTAAGAAAACGTCCGGGTATGTATATCGGGTCAACCTCCTCGTCAGGATTACATCATCTGGTTTATGAAATAGTGGATAATTCAATCGATGAGGCTCTTGCGGGTTATTGTACGCATATAGAAGTCGTAATCGAGCCGGGTAATATTATCTCTGTAAGTGATAATGGAAGAGGTATACCGGTAGATATTCAGGAACAGACAGGAAAATCCGCCCTGGAAGTCGTATTTACTGTTCTTCATGCCGGTGGAAAATTCGGAGGCGGAGGATATAAAGTTTCCGGAGGACTTCACGGAGTCGGTGCATCTGTTGTAAATGCTCTGTCAGAATGGCTTGAAGTTCATGTGCATAAGGACGGAAAGCTTTACGAGATGCGATTCTCCAGAGGAGAGATAACAGAAAAAATCAGAGAAATAGGAAAAACAGACAAAACAGGGACAACAGTTCGCTTCAAGCCGGATCCGGAAATGTTCGATGATACGGTTTATCACTATGATATTCTTCATAACCGTATGAGACAGCAGGCTTTCCTCAATGCCGGCGTCAGGATTTCCATTGAAGATAAGAGAAGTGATGACGAAAAGGATGAAAAAGAACGGGGAAGAGATCCGGAAGAAAACAGGAGCGTCCTGTATTTTGAAGGCGGAATCAGAGAATACGTTTCTTTTATCAATAAAAATAAGACGCCCGTCCATGAAGACGTAATTTACTTATCCGGAAGTAAAGATGATTCAATTGCTGAAATCGCTCTTCAGTATAATGACAGCTACAGTGAAAATATTATTTCATTTGCAAATGATGTCAATACTCCCGAAGGCGGAATGCACGAAACCGGCTTTAAAACAGCTTTGACCAGAGTAATAAACGATTACGGCAAAAAAAATAACATTATTAAATCCGATACGGATAAATTATCCGGAGAAGACGTCAGAGAAGGTATATCAGCGGTAATATCTGTAAAACTTCCTGAACCTCAGTTTGAAGGACAGACGAAGCAGAAGCTTGGAAATGCATATATCAGGACACTTGTTGACAATATAGTAAATGAGCAGCTGGCTGTATATTTTGAAGAACATCCTTCCGTTGCCAAGGCTATTCTTGATAAATCTCTGATGGCAAGCCGCGCGAGAGAGGCTGCACGAAAAGCAAAAGAATCCGTTCGCCGTAAGACAGGGCTTGAAAGCGGACAAATGCCGGACAAGCTTCAGGACTGCAATGAAAGAGATCCTTCTCTTTGCGAAATTTATATCGTTGAGGGCGATTCAGCTGCAGGTTCCGCTATTCAGGGAAGAGACAGTCGTTTTCAGGCAATTCTCTCCATGTGGGGAAAAATGCTGAACGTTGAAAAAGCAAGAGCAGATAAAATATACGGTAACGACAAACTCTATCCTATGATCGTTGCTTTGGGAGCGGGTATAGGAGAAGAATTCAATATTGAAAAGCTGAGATATCATAAGATCATCATCATGGCGGATGCCGATGTTGACGGATCTCATATCCGAACTCTTCTCCTGACATTCTTTTTCAGATATATGCGACCTTTAATCGAGAATGGATATGTTTATTCCGCGGTTCCTCCCCTTTATAAGCTGATAAAAGGAAAACAGACAAGGGTTGCCTATTCAGATGAGGAAAGAGACAGAATCTCCGCAGAAATGAGAAGCGACAATCCGAATCAGAAAATAGATATATCACGCTTTAAAGGTCTGGGTGAAATGGATCCCCATGAATTGTGGGAAACAACTATGGATCCGGAAAAAAGATCTCTCCGCCGTATCACCCTTAATGATGCTATCAAAGCAGATCAGGTATTTACGGTTTTGATGGGAGAAGAGGTCCAGCCGAGACGCGAATGGATTGAAGAAAACGCAAAATACGTTGTAAATCTGGATATTTAATTTTATGAACCCTTCGGTTTTAGGAGTTAAAGATGGCACATAAAAGAGATTATAAACCGGAAGATATTACGTTTCCGAATCAGATTATTACGGAGTCTGAGCTCGTCAACGAAATGCAGACAAGCTATATCGATTATGCAATGTCTGTTATTGTCGGCCGCGCGCTTCCGGATGTTCGGGACGGTCTGAAGCCGGTTCACCGCAGAATACTGTATACCATGTATGAAGGAGGACTGACCTCCGACAAACCGTTCAAAAAATCAGCAACATGCGTCGGCGATGTTCTCGGTCATTACCATCCTCACGGAGACGCTTCTGTATATGATGCAATGGTTAGACTTGCACAGGATTTCTCCATGAGGTATATGCTTGTTGACGGTCATGGAAACTTCGGTTCAGTAGACGGAGATCCCCCTGCAGCATACCGATATACGGAAGCCAGGCTTTCAAAGATATCAAATGAGATGCTCCGGGATATTGATAAGGAAACTGTTGACTGGGATCCGAACTTTGATGAGTCAAGAAAGGAACCGAGAGTTCTTCCTTCCAGATTTCCGAATCTTCTCGTGAACGGATCTACGGGTATAGCGGTAGGTATGGCAACAAATATTCCGCCGCATAATCTCAAAGAGGTCATCAATGCATGTATCTGTATCCTTGATGATCCGGAAGCCCAGCTTTCAGATCTTATGCAATGCATAAAAGGTCCGGATTTCCCGACAAAAGGGATTATTATGGGAAAGAGCGGAATCAGACAGGCTTATGCTACCGGACGCGGAAGAATTGTCATACGCGCAAGAACAGATTTTGAGGAATACGGAAAAGATAAAAGAGAAAGAATCATTGTTACAGAGCTTCCGTATCAGGTCAATAAACGTCAGCTGATCAAAAATATTGCGGATCAGGTCCATGAGAAACGCCTGGAAGGCATTTCTGATATGAGAGATGAGACTGATCGCAACGGAATGAGAATCGTTATCGAGCTGAAACGAGATGCAAATCCGCAGGTCGTTCTGAACAGACTTTTTGCCCAGACGGATCTGCAGTGCAGCTATTCAATCAATATGCTGGCACTCGTTAACAATCAGACCCAGCCGAAAATTCTGTCTCTCAGGCATATCCTTGACGAATATCTCGTATTTCAGGAAGACCTGATCGTCAGACGTACAAAATATGACCTGAGAAAAGCAGAGGAGAGGGCTCATTTACTGGAAGGACTCCTGATAGCTCAGGATAATATTGACGAAGTCATTCATATCATTCGGAGTAGCTATGATAATGCGAAACAGAATCTTATGGATCGCTTCAGACTGGATGATGTTCAGGCTCAGGCAATATGTGATATGAGACTCATTTCTCTTCAGGGTCTGAACAGAGAAAAGCTTGAAAATGAATATCAGGAGCTGAAGGTAAAGATTCAGTATTATAAGGATCTTCTTGCAGACCCTGTAAAGATCAAACAGGTTTTGAAAGAAGAGCTGACAGTAATCCGGGATAAATTCGGTGATGACAGAATGACAGAGATTCAGGATGTCGTTGAAGACATAGAAGATGAGGATCTGATCCAGGAAGAAATGTCAGTATTTACTCTCACTCACGGCGGATATATCAAACGTTTGGCTGTCTCCGAATACAAGGCACAGGGGCGCGGGGGAAAAGGAATCCGCGCAATGACAACAAAAGACGAAGACTACGTTGAAACGGTTTTCAATGCATCAACGCATGATAATATTCTTTTCTTTATGAATTCCGGCAGAGTATATGTCAAGAAAGGCTATATGATTCCTTCAGCCGGGAGAAATGCAAGAGGCACAAATCTGGTGAATATTCTCCCGATTGAGAACGGAGAAAATACTGAAAAAATCAGTACAATGCTTGCGGCCAGAGAGATCGATGAGAACAGTTATCTTGTATTTGTAACAAGAAACGGCACAGTAAAAAGGATGCTTCAGACGGCGCTGAAGAATATCCGAACCGTCGGACTGCGTGCGATCAATCTTGACGAAGGGGATGAACTGGTAACAGTTCTTCAGACCAGCGGAAATGATCAGATCGTTATTGCAACGCATGAAGGCAGAGCGGCTGTTTTTGAGGAAAATGAACTTCGCTGCATGGGAAGAAATGCGGCTGGAGTCAGAGGAATACGGCTCAACGGAGAAGACTATGTTATCAGAGCGGGATGCTCCGGACAGGGCGGAACGGTTCTTTCGATAACCGAGAACGGCTACGGAAAGAGAACTCCGCTTGAAGAATACAGGGTCTGCAAACGAGGAAGTTCCGGTGTTATTAATTATAATATTACCGAAAAAACAGGTAATATTGCAGATGTAGTGATGGCAGACGGAACAGAGGATCTGCTTGTAATTACGGACGAAGGAACGATTATCCGTGTGGCGGTTGCCGGAATAAAGGAATGCGGAAGAAATACAATGGGTGTCAGGATCATGAGACTGATTCCGGGAGCAAAAGTCATCAGTGTTGAAAAGACCGGGCATGACGAAGCAGACACAGATACCAATGTGGAAATCAGCGATACTGAGGAATGATCCGAACAGAGAGCTTTAAATGTACGCGAAGAAAGAAGTAACGATTTATACAGACGGAGCATGCAGCGGAAATCCGGGTCCCGGAGGCTGGGCGGCGATTCTTCTCTATAAGAAGGTTGAAAAAATTCTGTCAGGAGGAGAAGAACAGACGACAAACAACAGAATGGAGCTTACCGCTGCTGTCTCTGCGCTGGAATGTCTGAAGGAACCATGTGTTGTTGAACTGTATTCCGACTCTAAATATCTGATTGACGGAATGGAAAAGGGCTGGGCAGAGTCCTGGAAGAGAAACGGCTGGAAAAAAGCAGATAAAAAACCTGCCCTGAATACAGATCTATGGGACAGGCTCCTTCTCCTCACTTCTCAGCATGAAGTTAGATATCATTGGGTAAAAGGACACGACATAAACGAATATAACAACCGGTGTGATACGATTGCGGTTTCCGAGAGAGACAAACGGATTTAAATAAACAAAGGAAAGAAAGACTATGAGACATCATATACTGGCAAAATATAATCAGGAAGTTAAGCCGGAGCAGAAGGATCAGCTTGCAGATGATATTCTGCATCTTTTTGAAAATACAAAGTCTATTCCGGGAATTCATCAGGTCGAAGTTCATAAAAACTGTATCAACAGAGAAAACAGATATGATATTCTGATCGTGATCGAAATGGATCAGGCGGCTCTGGAAGAATATGACAGATGTGAATGGCATAAACAGTGGAAAGAAGAGTACGGAAAATTACTGGAAAAGAAAGCAATATTTGACTGCGAATAATATTTTAAAGGGCATCTGATTCGGGGGATGAACTCATGGAAGTAATACAGGTAATAAAAAATAATCTGTTTGGGTTTGACTTGATTATATTTGTTGCTGCGGTAATGAATTTAATCGTATATTGCTTTGCAAAAAAATATACAGATAAATTATATAAGAAGCTTCATATGGCTGTATATGTTCCTTCAAGAAGAAGAGATCCCGATAGAATAGCGGAGGATGTTAAAAGAGTTGACGAAGAAGAGGTTGCTTCTCTTCGAAAACAATCAGAAAGTCTTTATGCTGTTTTTATGAATATTACGGCAATTTTTCCCTTGCTCGGTATTCTCGGAACAGTTGTTTCGCTTCTTCCGATGGTATCGGATATGGCGAACATGGAGCTGAACTTCTTTACAGCTCTGACGTCGACCTTCTGGGGGCTTGTATTTGCTATTATTTTTAAGCTTTTAGACGGTTTCCTTTCTTCAAAGATAGAAGATAATGATAAGAGTGTAACTCTCTTTATGGAACGAAGGATCTATGCTTCTGAATCGGGCTCGTCCCGGAAGGGTAAAGAACAGTGAAGAAGCGGCAGATCTTTATTGAACTCACGTCTCTTCTGGATGTGATACTCATAATGCTGTTTATGATCCTTATGCAGGCCAGAACTCAAACAAATTCCGCAATGGCGGAAGCAGAGGAAGTAAAAGCTTCAGTCGATGCAATAAAACAGGAGTTGACGGATGCTCAGCTGAAGTATGAACAGGAGCTTTCGGAAGTTCAATTAAAGTATGAAGAGGTAAACAATGAATACGCATCTCTTCAGAACAGCTACGGAATCCTGGAAAGACAGATTATTACAGACAATCTTGTCATTGATAACAGTCTGGTGATTACAGTAAGTATCGAGGCGGATGGAAGCATTCGAATGGAAACAACAGGAAAGCAGCCCGTAAGTATTCCGTATGACTGGAATGATGAAACTTATGCGGAAAACAGCCTGAAAGCAGAAGCAAATAACCGTATTCAACAGAGCAGCGAAGAAACGGTTTTTTATATCTTCCAGTATGACCGAAGTAAAATATACGAAAAAGAATATAATCTGATTTGTAATTCCGTGGAGAGGATCAAGCAGTCCGCAAAGGAATACGGAAAATGGGTAAATTATATTGAAATAGATGTGAGTTCGAATAAATATTCTGCATGATAAGCAGAAAAACGGAGAAAAACATGAAAAAAGAAAGCAAGAGAAATAGCAGACGTTCAGGCGGAAAGGTTGCGTCGGGAATCGTTGTTCTTGGAGCAGCCGGCTTATTATATTCGAGATTTATTCCAGGCGCCGGGACAGGACTCCTTCCGGGAGAAGGAAGCAGCATCGCCCAACCGGATGCTCCGCAGCAAACGATGGCTGCGGAAACTATTCTTCCTGAAGAAATAATTATTGAAGCAGAACCCGAGAGTGACGAAACGCAGGATAATGCAGTAAATAATTCCGGTATTGAAGAACAGGAATATGACTACAGTGCAGACAATATTCTTTCCATTGAAGTGGTTGAGGATAAAATATACTACGAAGGTGAAGAAATAACTGCAGCGGATCTTGAGCAAAGGCTGCTTTCCGATGTTAGAGAGGGAATGTCGGTATCACTAACAGATAACCATGCCATCAAAGGGACATTTGATGAGGTGAAAGCGATCCTTTCCAAGCTGAGTTTAAGCTGAGATATAATGTTTACCACAGCAAATAGACATATATGAATATCATTTTTAAACAGATACTGAACAGCAAGGAAGCGTCTGCCCTCCCCGGTCTGCGGGAAGGCGGAAGGCTTCCTGCACTTATTTCCGGGCTTTCTGCGGTACATCGGGCAAATCTGGCTGCTGCTCTTGAGGATGAGTTTCAGGGGAAAATGTTTGTCGTATGCCCGGATGATACATCCGCAGAAAACTTTGCAGCTGATCTGAGAGCGATGCTGGATGAAAGCATTGAAGTGCTCGGAATGAGAGACTTTTCCTTTTATCCTTTGGAGGCTGCTTCCAGACAGGCGGAACAAAATAGAATTAAAACACTGTATTCTATTGCAGGAAATGACGCAAGAATAACGGTAGCTTCCATAGCGGGGCTTATGCAAAGAACGATACCGGCGGATATTCTGTTGAGAACTGCATTTTCTGTTGAAAACGGAGGAACGATTCCGCCGGAAGATGTGGAAGACGCTCTTATCCGGTGCGGTTATTCCAGAGCGGATCAGGTGGAAGGACCGGGTCAGTTTTCCAGGCGCGGAGGTATTCTCGATTTCTTTTCCCCGGCTTCTGAGCATCCCGTAAGAATAGAGTTCTGGGGTGATGAAGTCGATTCCATGGCATATTTTGACGTGCAGACCCAAAGAAGAGACGAGCAGATCGACAAGTGCCTGATCCTACCGGCAGCAGAGGTGCTGCCTACGCTTACTGCCGGAGGTGTGGAGACGCTTTGCAGGGAAATTGACAGCTTTGCTGACAGATATTCCAGACGGCGTAATTCGGGAAGCGCATCGGATCTTGCAAAAACAATGCATGGGGATGCGGAGAAAATGCGCAATGGAATCATTCTTTCCGATTCCGACAGATATTTGCCACTGATCTACCCACCGGTAACAGGAGCGGATTATATCCCTGAGGATGCTGTAGTTTTCTTTGACCAGCCGAATCGCTGTGCAGAAAAAGCAAGAGATTATTCGAAGCGTATTGCGGAAGAAGTCCGTGAACTGGGGAGAAGGGGGCTTACGGCAGCATCAGAGGAAAGTTATGTGATGAGCTTTGATGCTTTTATTAAAAAGCTCAGAGAATTTCCCGTTTATATGGCTGATGCATTCACCGTTGGGAAAAATCCAATTGAACCGCAAACGATTGTCAGTATTCCGGCAAAGCAACTTCCTTCCTATGCCGGAAATGCGCAGGCGGCAGCTGAGGATGCAAAACAGCTCCTAAAATCCGGATATTCGCTTGCTTTCCTGGCAGGAGATGAACGCAGGGCGGAAATACTGTCTTCTTATTTAAACGAGCGTGACATCCATTCGTTTTTTTGCAAAAACGGAACGATCCTTCCTGAGAATGGGAAATGCGTTATCTATACCGGTTCTGTATCTGCAGGAATGGAATACCCGGGCCTGAAACTGGCGATCCTTACCGATTCACAGATTATCCGAAAAAAAGGAAGGACGATCAGAAAAAAGCTTCCGGCAGGAAGACAAAAAATAGAATCTTACTCGGATCTTTCTGTAGGAGATTATATAGTCCATGAAAATCACGGAATCGGAAGATTTACCGGTATTATTCGTATGGAAGTGGACGGTTACGAGAAAGACTATATAAAAATCGCCTATGCAGGTTCTGATGTTCTGTATGTCCCTGCAACACAGCTGGATATGGTAACAAAGTATACCGGCGTTGGCGAGAACTCAGAGATCAGACTCTCCAAAATGGGAGGAGCAGACTGGGAAAAGCGACGTTCGAGAGCAAAAGGTGCTGCAAAGGATATGGCAGAGAAGCTGATTGCTCTCTACGCTGAACGGCTGAAAACTAAAGGTTATGCTTTTTCTCCGGACAGTGACTGGCAGAATGAATTTGAGGAAAATTTTGAATATATCGAAACCGATGATCAGCTGAAATGCATTTCTGAAATAAAAAAGGATATGGAGTCCTCTGTCCCAATGGATCGGCTTCTCTGCGGAGATGTCGGCTTCGGGAAAACAGAAGTTGCGCTGAGAGCTGTTATGAAGTGTGTTCTGGACGGAAAACAGGCTGCGATTCTCTGCCCGACTACTGTGCTGGCAAGACAGCATTATCAGACGGCTCTTCAGAGATTTTTCGGATTCCCCGTCACAATAGAACTATTGAGCAGATTTACCACCGGATCCGGCGCATCTTCTGCACTGAAGGACATTTCTTCAGGAAAATGTGACCTGCTGATAGGGACACACAGGATCCTTTCAAAAGATGTGAAGTTTAAGAATCTCGGACTGCTTGTAGTCGATGAAGAACAGAGATTTGGCGTAACACACAAGGAGCATATCAAAGAGCTTTCGAAAGGAGTAGATGTTCTTACTCTCTCGGCAACTCCGATTCCGCGTACGATGAATATGGCGCTGTCAGGAATCAGAGATATGTCAACAATAGAAGAACCGCCGGAAGACCGGCTACCTGTTCAGACTTTCGTTATGGAGCACAACTGGGATATCCTGGCTGATGCCATTACCAGAGAGCTGCAGCGGGGAGGACAGGTTTATTATCTGCATAACAGAATCGAAGACATTGAGCGTACAGCACGGAAATTGTCCGAATTGCTGGGGAACAGTGTAACGATCGGAATCGGCCACGGGAAAATGGACAGACAGGTAATGGCAGATGTAATGGACCGCGTTGCATCCGGAGATATCCAGGTCCTTGTCTGTACAACGATTATTGAAACCGGGATAGATATCCCAAATGTCAATACGCTGATTATTGAAGATGCGGACAGGCTGGGCCTTGCGCAGCTTCATCAGATCCGCGGAAGAGTCGGACGTTCGTCAAGAAAAGCGAGTGCTTACCTTACTTTCAGAAGAGATAAGGTTCTTACTGAAGATGCGGAAAAAAGACTGAATGCGATCAGAGATTTTGCAGCCTTCGGTTCAGGTATGAAAATTGCCATGCGCGATCTGGAAATCCGCGGGGCAGGTAATCTGCTTGGAGCTGAACAGTCCGGGCATATGGAAGATGTCGGATATGACATGTATATGAAGCTGCTGAACGAGGCCGTTCTGGAAGCGAAAGGAGAAGAGATTCCCGTAAAGGCGGAATGCTCGGCAGACCTTGCTGTTGCTGCCAATATTCCGGATAAATATATCTCATCCTCTGAGCAAAGAATGGATATCTACAGAAGAATCGCAATGATAAAAACAGAAGAGGAAGCCGATGATATCCTGGATGAGTTGATAGACCGATACGGGGATCCCCCTCCCGGAGTAAGTTCTCTTATTCAGATCGCACTTTTGAGAGGAGAGGCCGGTACAGCCGGAATAACGGATATATCGCAGAAGCAGGGAAACGTGAATTTTACTTTGAAAGACTTTGATATGGGGAAAGTATCTCTTCTGTATAATATGGAGTCTTATAAAAAACGTCTGAAAGTAGTTGCCGGATCTAAGCCATGTCTGAGCCTGAAAATAATGTCCAAGTCTCGTGTTATTGATGAAGCCAGAAAGTTTATTCATGATTGGGAGAATGCAGAAGCAGATCCGGGTACTTGTTAATTTGTTCTGCGCGTGCTATATTCATTAAAAAGGTATTATTTTTCAAAGAGGATTAAAATATGAAAAAAATTGTTGCAGGAATAGCAGTTTTGTGTCTGGCATTTACCGGGCTTTTCAGCTATTTTCAGATCAGAGCAAAGGAACAGAGTTCTTCTGAAGAAGATCCGTACGCCGCATATGAGAAAGCTTTGGAAGAAATGCCGAAGATTGATTATGAAGCACTGTATGCAAGCAATCCTGCCGACGTGACTGTAGCAGTTATCGACAATAAAGAGATAACATGGGGAGAATATTTTCAGGCATATTACGGATATTCCTCTGAAATCGAAGAATATATGAAAACGATGCTGATGTATTACGGATCTTCTCCGTCGTGGGATGATTTTTATAGTGAAAGCGAGAATCTTGCGTTCAAAGATCTTCCGGCGCTTTATTCTGAAGATGATCTGAAGCAGAAAGCGGTTATTGACGGCTTCGCGGAAATCAATGGAATAGAACTCAATGAAGAAAATAAGGCATTGGTCGAAGAAGAGCTGAAGGAAGCCCGGGAATCATATTGCGGAGAAGGCGCTTCCGAGGAAGATTTTGAATTATTCCTAAACGAGCATTATTTTAACCTGGATATGTACAGAAAGATGACGGAGCGAAATTATCTTTATCAGCAGATGTTTACGGATCTGTACGGAGAAAACGGTGAAAAAATAACAGATGAAGACGGGACGGCGTATCTGAAAGAAAAAGGATACGTTTCGGCAGATCATATCCTGTTTATGACGATGGACAAAGGAACAGGGGAAGAACTGGATGAAGATACCGTCAGAGAAAAAAAGAAACAGGCTGAGGAAGTATCCTCAGAACTGAAAGCGATTGAAGATCAGGAAGAGAGAGTCAGACGCTTTAAGGAGTATCGGGAACAGTATAACGAGGATACAGGGAGCAGCGCATATCCGGATGGATATACGTTTACATCCGGAATGATGGTGCAGGAATTTGAAACAGCTGTAAATGAACTGAATGAATTTGACGTCTCTGAACCGATAAAAACATCCTATGGATATCATGTGATTATAAGAACTCCTCTGGACAGCAATGCGATAATTGATTATTCCGAAACAGGGATTCCAATGACCGGAAAAGCAATGAAAGCAAATGAAGAATATGGTGAAAAACTTCAGGAATATATGGAAAAAATGGAAATAACTTATACAAATGGATGGGAAAAACCGGTGGTGACGGATTACCTGAAAACACCTTGAAAAAATTTTTCAAAATTTCTGAAAAAAAGTGTTGACAAGGAGGGAGTAAAGTAGTATATTAGTCAAGCTGTCAC
>JAUNQI010000074.1 GCA_030536255.1 Eubacteriales bacterium
GAACGGCTGAATTCAGGGAAAAGCTTTTTGCTGCCGGAGCTTCTGCAGGCTGTTCTTCAGCTTCGGCGAAAACTTCCTCTGCAACAGGCGCCTCTTCCACGGGAGCAGATTTTGTGATCACCGGGCTTTCCTCAGCCGGGCGCTCTTCCGGTTCGGATTCCTCCTTTGCAGATGGCTCATCGGATGCAAAGAACAGTTCATATTCTTTGCTGTGTCCTGTTTCGGAAGCTTTTTCTGCAGGTGCGTTTTCTTTGGCGGGAGGCGCGGCTTCTTTTATTTTGCGGGCAGCGGATTCGTCGGCTTTCTCAGCAGTCTTTACAGAGGAAGCGGTTACGCTGTCTTCAGAGACTTTCCGGTTGCTGCCGGAATCGTCCGCTTTTTCATGTTTTCCGCTGGCCTCGGCGTTTTTCTTCCTTCTGAAGAGCCATAGAAGAAGGAGAATGAGAAGAATAATGGCGAGAATGATCAAAAAAGTTTTCATAATAGTCCCCCTGATTATATTAAATTTTAATTATAATTTGGAAAATGAATGAATTGCTTTACGGCTAAAGCGGAAACTGATTCACCATATTTAACCATTTAAATGATAATAGAAAAAGTCGGTTCTGTCAATATTCATTCTGCATCTTTTTGTCTCATTTTCAGGGAAAGATTATAGCTTCTGCTTGTGAAATGATGATTGTTCTCTGTTATGATTAATGCTATAATCATAACAGACAGAATTAATAACTTATTGGAGGGAAATATGAAGGACTTTAACATGAGCGATTATTCAGGCGGGCTGCAGCATATCGGAATTCCGACGAAGGATATGGATAAAACAATGGAATTCTATGGCCTACTTGGCTTTAAAGAGACCTATGAGACCATGAACGGAAGCAGCAAGGTCGTCTTTATGGCACTGGGCAATCTTTGCATGGAGTTTTACGAAGCGGAAGATGCCTGCGGGAAGACCGGAGCAATAGACCATGTTGCAATCGACGTAAATGATATTGAAGCGGTATATGAATATGTCGGCGGTCTTGGCTTTGAGAGCCTTGAAAAGCAGATCTGCTTCCTTCCCTTTTTTGACAAAGGCGTAAGATACTTTACGATCCTGGGACCGAATGCGGAGAAGGTTGAATTTAACCAAAAGCTGTAATCGTTTTTTCTCCATTCCTGCAATAACAAGAAGCAAAAAAGTTTCGCTGAATTAACAAATAAGATGCGGCTGATCGGGGCTTAAGTCCCTGATCAGCCGCGTTCTGTCATCTGAGGTTACAATATTCGTTTGGATATGATGAAACTTATCGTAAGGGACGAATAAGCGGTTTTTCCAGCAGTACAAGGTGAATTCCGGGAATACCGTTGAAGTCACAGGGGACGATCCCCACCTCCGTGAAACCGCATTTTTTATACATGGCCCTTGCGCGTGTATTTCTCTCATTGGTGTCTATCCTGAGCGCTTTGCAGCCGTTTTCTATAGCATAGCTCTCGTAAAACCCTACAAAAGCCTTGCCGATACCTGCTCCGTATCGCACTGGATCGATCGTGAGCGTGTGCATGACCAGAATTTCCTCGTCGTTACACGCCAGTTCCCACGAACCGTCCCGGTAGCTGTCCATCTGAATATTATTCAGGATGGCAGAGCCTGCAACAACGCCGTCCTCTTCGACGACAAAGAGATCATCTCTTTGAATTGCAGTGAGGGCAGTATCTTCTGTAGGATAGACTCCCCGTATCCAGCCGGTTGTTAACCTTCCCGCTTCTTCCTCACTGTGTATTCTTTCGTAGATCTCCGTGATCTGTTGGATATCTGATTGCTGAGCTTTTCTGAAATTCATGGCGACCTCTTTCGGGAATTAGTGAGTTTATTGTGTGGAGAACAAAATGTGATTTCGAATATAAAAATTATAATTATGTTTTAAAATCATGTCAAGAAAAGGTCCTGATCTCGCTAGCTCTTCTTAGAGTAAATTGCATTATTTTTTCATGAAAGATATATTTCAATCACCCTCCAAAATGTTGATGACTTCTTCTGTAATCCAAATTCAAAATATGA
>JAUNQI010000050.1 GCA_030536255.1 Eubacteriales bacterium
GGTTCTCACTCCTATCCTTACGGAGAAGATGTCAACCAGAAGACCTACATTGAGTACTACATCAACGGTGCGGTGAACGGTGATGGTACAATCAACAGTGATCCGAACTTCAACGGAACCTGCATGAAGATTCCCGAGGACTCCGCTTATGGTACCTACGCTCCCGGCAACTATGCGTTCTTCATCTCCTATGCGGATCTGAACAACTTGGTTCCCGGACAGAACTTCGTATTTGCCGACTACGGCGATACGCTCTATCAGATTGAGAAGTCTACCGATGAATACGCTTCCGTCATGGAAGAGTTCAATATGGTAAACGATGATGTCTACATCACGCCTACCTCTGTAAAGTGGTCTACTCTCAGCGGCATGGCTTACTTCACCGTAAAGCCTGACATCCTCAACAGCGATTCCGCAAACTGCACTTCTGTTTACATTGACGGCGAGTGTGTTCCCAAGCAGTACTGGACGTATGACAAGGACACCCACTCCCTCGGATTCAAGACAGAGTATCTCAAGCAGCTCCCGAAGGAAGCACATACGCTCGAAGTTATCACCAGCAACGGTAAGGTCGGCGCAACGATCGAAACGAACGTAGGTCTTGCACCCAAGAATCTTGACTACCATGTATATGGCGGCGCAAAGTCCCTGAGCTTTGTTGCATCCGATAAGATCAACAAAGAGGGTGGTATCTGGATCGGTTCCAGCAATCCTGTCAAGCTTGATCCTTCCTGCTATGTCTGGGACAGCGATACCGGCTTTACGCTCAGCTCTGCATTCCTGAACAGACTGAACCTCGGTACCTACTACATCTCCGCTTATGTCTGGGACGGCTCTCAGTATGTTTACAGGACCACGAGCTTCAAGGTAATCTCCGCTTCTCAGGCTTCCTACAACCCGAGCACCGGTGATAGCAGCAAGATCTTTATCTGGGTCATTGTTCTCGTTCTCTCCGCTGTAGCAATCGTTGTGATTCTTCTCCCTCGCTTCAAGAAGGGTGATGGTAAGGAAGACACGAAGGCTGCCGGAAAGAAGCAGAAAAAGTAATTCCGGTCAGACGGAAGAACGGAATCGTTAATAATCCGATCGCACCCCGAAAGGGGTGCGATTTTCCTTGTTATGCCTGCATATTGCTGATATAATACAAATATTAATAATATTCGTATTTCCCAATCAGAATATATTGAAAGCTGGGAGGAATTGAAAATGCTTGAAGAATTCAGAGAAATGCTGGATGACCGGGACAGGGAGAATATGCCGAATGTTCTTTTCGTTGCCGCTGAGTGCGCTCCGCTTTCTAAAACCGGAGGCCTTGCGGATGTTGTGGGAACGCTTCCCGGAGCGCTCAGACCTCTCGGCGTTGATGCCAGAGTCATTACGCCGTACCACAGAGTCATAAAAAATAAATACGCTGACCGTGTAGAGCATATGTTTCATTTTTTCGTGGATCTCGGCTGGCGGCACCAGTATGTCGGAATCGAAAAGCTGATCATGAATGATACGGTGATCTATCTTGTCGACAGCGAGATGTATTTCGGCGGACCAATCTATCGCGGGGGAATGGCGGAGATCGAGCAGTACGCGTTTTTTGTCCGCGCTGTGCTTGAGGCGATGCCTCGGCTGGATTTTGTACCGGAGATCGTGCACTGTAATGACTGGCATACGGCTATGATCCCTATGCTTGCCAGAACGCAGTATCGTGGCAGAATGCAGGAAAAGATGAAATATCTGATCTCCATCCATAATATCGCGTTTCAGGGATGGTGCAGCTTTGATACCTGCAGCGATCTTCTCGGCGTTGACCCCGCATACTATACTCCCGAATTTATCGAGCTGAATGGCTGTGCGGACTTTCTGAAGGCGGGTTGCGTTTTTTCCGATAGGATCAATACTGTGAGCCCGACGTATGCCGGAGAGATCAAAACGGCATATTACGGAGAGGGACTGGAAGGAATACTGAATGCCCGATCCGCTCAGCTGTGGGGGATCCTGAACGGAATCGATGTTCAGGCTTTTGATCCGGAAAATGAGAAAGACCTTCCTGCGAATTTCTTCGTAAAGGATCTGTCCGGAAAGACTGTCTGCAAGCGTGCTCTTCAGGAGAAAATGGGTCTGCAGCAGGATCCGGATGTTCCTGTACTGTCTATGGTTATGCGTATGACTGAGCAGAAGGGCTTTGAACTCGTTATGGAGCAGCTGGATGATATTATGTGCAAAGAAAAGCTGCAGTTTGTTCTTCTCGGCAGCGGAGATGCCAGATATGAAGACTTTATGCGCGGCGCTCAGGCAAGATACCCCGGCAGGCTCGGCATATACCTCGGATATAACGAAGAGCTTGCCCACCTGATCTATGCCGGAAGCGATCTGTTCCTGATGCCCTCCCGCTTTGAGCCATGCGGCCTGAGTCAGATGATCGCGATGCGTTACGGGTGTCTGCCGATCGTCCGTGAAACTGGCGGCCTGAAGGACAGTGTTATCCCCTATAACCGCTTTACCGATGAAGGAGACGGTTTTTCGTTTACGAACTTTGATTCCGGCGAAATGCGCATGGTAATCAGCTATGCGGTAAATACCTATTATGACAAAAAAGCGTACTCCGGTCTGGTTCGTCGGGCGATGGAAAAGGATTTCAGTTTTGACCGTTCGGCAAAGGAATATGTCCGCCTCTATATTGATATGCTGGACGGCTATCATGAGACGCTTCCTGTTCTTTCTCATGACTGCTGTAATAAGAAAAACAGGGACCCCTTCGGCGCTGTACCCTGCGGCAGTGAGGTTCGGCTCGGCTTTGATGTTCTGACGGGGAAAGTAAAAAGTGCGGATATTATTCTGCTGGGAAATGTTTTTGAGAACGGCAGAACAGAGTATCCGATGAAAAAGCTGAAAAACAGATTTTCTGTTTCTGTCAGAACTCCGGAGCAGCCCTGTGCGCTGAAGTACTATTTCAGAGTGGAGACAAAGTACGGAGAGCGGTTTTTCTGCGCTGACCGCACCGGTCTTTCCGGTGCTCTGTACGGCGGAGAGGGTGAGGGCTTCCGTCTTACGGTATACAGGCCGGATTTTGAAACGCCCGAATGGTTCAGAAGAAGCGTGATGTATCAGATATTCCCGGATCGCTTCGGCTTTTACAGGAAGGCTGCCGCAAAACGCGGAATGGAATATCATAAGTCCATGGGGAGAGATGTTGTCCTGCATTCGGATCCGTCCGAACCGGTCAAATGGGAATCTGACGGAGAAAACGAATATATTCCCAATGATTTTTACGGCGGAACATTTGCCGGAATATCCCGGAAGCTCCCGTATCTGAAAAAGCTCGGGATCACCTGCATCTATCTCAATCCGATCTGTGAGTCAGCCTCAAATCATCGGTATGACACGGCGGACTATATGAATCCGGATCCCGTTCTCGGCACAGAGAAAGACTTTACTGCGCTATGCAGAAAAGCCGACAGCCTGGGAATAAAGATCATTCTTGACGGAGTATTTTCCCATACCGGAGCGGATAGCAGATACTTCAATAAATACGCCCGCTATGATGACAAGGGGGCTTACCAGAGTGAGACCTCCGAATATTCCTCCTGGTATACCTTTGAAGAGTTTCCGGATAAATACAATTGCTGGTGGGACTTCGTAGAGCTTCCGGAGGTCGATGAGCGGAACCCGGACTGGCAGCGGTATATCGTTTCCGGAGAAGACAGTGTGATTAAGACCTGGATGCGCCGGGGAGCTTCCGGCTGGCGGATCGACGTAGCGGATGAGATACCCGATGATGTGCTTGCCCTGATCCGTAAAGAGGTAAAAGCCGAGGATTCGGATGCCCCGATCATCGGGGAAGTATGGGAGGACTGCGTCAGCAAGGAAGGACCGGAGGGACCGAGAGACTATGCGCTCGGTAATTCACTTGACTCCGTAATGAACTATCCCTTCCGTTTTGCGCTGATTGATTATATTATGCGCAGGCGCAATGCGTGGAGCTTTGCGGAGTTTCTTACCTCCCAGCAGATGAATTATCCCCGTCCGCTGTATTATTCACTGATGAATCTGATCTCGTCCCATGATGTAGACAGAATCCGGACAGCGCTGGCATCTGACGTGAATCTGCATGATATTCCGAGAGAAGAGCTTTCGGAAATGGTATTTGACGAAGAGCGTCTGGAAAAGGCCCTGGAGTTTGAAAAGCTGGCGGCGGTGATCCAGTTTGTCGTTCCCGGAGTTCCCTGTATCTATTACGGAGATGAACAGGGAATGACCGGTCCGTGTGATCCATTGAACCGGGCTCCGTTCCGGGAGGCAGAGTCTCAGGAGCTTTATGATTTTTATGCGGATCTTGCGGCAAAACGCAGTTCAACGGAGGCATTGTTGTCCGGTGAAGCGGCGTTCATAGCTGTTTCCGATGATGTGCTTGCGATCCTTCGCTACATTCCGGGAGGCTCTGCTGTCTGCGCAGTGATTAACCGCGGCGAAAAGACCGAAAAGTACTCTCTTAACTTCAGCAAGGAAGGCTTCGGAAGAGTCAGCGGGAAAATAGCAGCACAGAGCGCTGTTATCCTTGATCTGTAATATTTCTGATGATCTTCTGAGCCATTTCCATTTATCAGCCCGATAATATAATTCCATAATGGAGTGAATCGACGTATAAAAGTATTCACATTTAAAATATTTAAGAATTAACACTTCCTTAAGTTGTGTTTCGTGTTTTGGTGTGATAAAATAAATTATTATCTATCGTGAAACGGAGAACGGTCTGACGGATGCTGTCTACCACAATCGGAAAGTTCATAATGACGTTCCTGATCTCCATGGTTCCGCTGATTGAGCTTCGGGCAGGATTGCCTTATGGGATCGTTTCCGGGCTCAGCCTCCCTCAGGCGGCTGTGGCTGCCGTGACGGGGAATATGCTCCCTGTCCCGTTTATCATTTTCTTTATTCAGAAAATATTTACGTTTATGCGTCGGCACATGCCGAAAATGGACAGTCTGGTTTGCAAGATGGAGCAGAAAGCAGAGAAACACCGCGGTACGATAGATAAGTACGGTTATCTCGGTCTCCTGATCCTTGTTGCGATTCCGCTTCCCGGAACCGGCGCCTGGACGGGTTCTCTTGTTGCAGCCCTTTTTGAAATGGACAGGAAAAAGGCAATTCCCTGTATTTTCCTCGGAGTTATCATAGCGGCGGTTATTATGACGGTTGTTACGAAGCTCGGAATCTTTGCCTTCTTCTGAGTGCTGATGTTATTACCTGATAGAAATCAGATATTTTCCTCGGAAACCTTGGTCCTCTTTAACAAACTGCGCTGAGACCGGCTTACATGTTGGTATAGATATATTTTTAGGGAGATTTGTATAATGGATAGAAAGATCCTGGATTCCATAGACAGTTTTATTGAAAAAAATTCCGATAGTATTGTCAGAGATATTTCTCGTCTTGTTTCAATCAACAGCATTGAAACGGCTCCCGAAGAGAATGCTCCGTTTGGTTGCGGCCCGAAGAAGGCACTTGAACTTGGTCTCGAGATCGCTGCTGAGCTCGGCCTGGAAACGAGAAATTGTGAAAATTACATCGGCTATGCCTCTGTCGGAGGAGACGGAGACAAGTACCTTGCCACCATTACCCATCTGGATATTGTTCCTTCCGGTGACGGTTGGAAAGCGGATCCTTTTGTAATGCGTGAGCGGGAAGGTTATCTGATTGGCAGGGGAGTGATCGATGATAAAGGTCCTTCCGTAATCTGCCTTTATGCGCTGAAGTATCTGAAAGAGCAGGGAATAAAGCTCAGATATCCTGTAAGAGCTCTTCTCGGAGCAAACGAAGAAACGGGTATGGGAGATGTGGAATATTATCTGGCGAACTATCCGGCTCCGCTGTTCTGCTTCAGCCCCGATGCGAATTTTCCGCTGATCTGCGGAGAGAAGGGAATCTGGGGCGGCAATATGCTTTCCGTCTGCTCTCCCGCCAATGTTCTCGATATTCATGGCGGATTTGCTTCCAACGCTATTCCCGGAAGCTGCGAAGCGATTGTAAAAGCGGATCAGCTTGTCAGCACGGCTGATGTAACTGCCGTAAAAGAAGGCGAGTTCTGGCATCTGACCTCAAAGGGAATTGCCGGTCACGCGTCTCTCCCGGAGGGAACGAAGAATGCGATCGGCGTAATGATCGATTATATTCTCGATAACGGGATTGCTTCCACTGAGGAAGAAAAGTTCTTCCGCTTTGCCGTTAAGCCGCATCATGCGTATGACGGCAGCCTGCTCGGAATTGCTGCAGAGTCCGAAGGCTTCAGTCCTCTCACGGTTGTCTGCGGTATGATCAGTGTGGAAGACGGTCACTTTAAACAGACGATAGATATCCGCTATGTTCCGTCCGTCACGGGGCAGTGGCTCCTCGAAAAGCTGAACGAAGCGGCCGGAGATGTGGCGAGCGTTACCTTCAGAAGAGATGCAGTTCCGTTCTACAAGGCTCCGGACAGCCCGGATATCAAGGCATGTATGGATGCCTATAACCTTATAACCGGCGAGGGGAAAGCGCCGATTACCATTGGCGGAGGAACCTATGCGAGAGACTTCCCGAATGCCGTCGGTTTCGGACCGGAGCATGATGACCGCGTCTATCCGGATTTCGTGGGTTCCATGCACGGCGCGGAAGAGGCAGTTTCCAAGGAAGAGTTGCTGGAAGCACTGAAGGTATATATTATTTCTCTTCTCAATCTGGAAGAGGTAGATTTTTAAAGAAAGTGATTTTTTGAAATGCCGAAACAGCAGGGGAAAAAAGAAATAGCGACGAACCGCAAGGCATTTCATGACTATTTTGTCCTTGAACGCTTTGAAGCCGGGATCTCCCTCGTCGGAACGGAAGTAAAGTCGATCCGAGCCGGTCAGGTGAATATGAAGGATTCCTTCTGCACTGTCAAAGACGGAGAGCTGTTCCTGCGGGGAATGCATATCAGCCCTTATGAGCATGGAAATATCTTTAACAAAGACCCGGTCCGTCCCCGTAAGCTTCTGATGCATAAGCGTGAGATTCTGAAGCTCAATGCCAGAGTAATGCAGGACGGTGTTGCCCTGATTCCGTTGAACCTGTATTTCAAAGACGGAAGAGTCAAAGTGGAGCTTGGACTGTGTAAGGGCAAGAAGCTTCATGATAAGCGTGACAGCGAAGCGGAACGGGAGTCAAAGCGGGATATTGACCGCATGATGAAGGAACGCTACTGATGTCTTGCGGGTATTCCGCCATCAGTGATTTTGTCACGACAATCGGTAAAATAAATAGTAAATAGTATGTTTATAACTGAAAAGGAGTTTATGAAATGAGTAATCCTATTGTTACGTTTGAAATGAACAGCGGTAAGGTCTTCAAAGCAGAGCTGTATCCGGAAATTGCACCCAATACCGTGAATAATTTTATTTCTCTGGTAAACAAGGGCTTTTATAACGGCCTGATTTTCCACAGAGTTATTAGCGGTTTCATGATCCAGGGAGGAGATCCCGAAGGCAAGGGAATCGGCGGCCCGGGCTACTGCATCAAGGGCGAGTTTACTGCCAACGGCTTTAAGAATGATCTCAGGCACGACAAGGGTGTTCTTTCCATGGCCCGCACGATGGCTCCTGATTCTGCCGGCAGCCAGTTCTTCGTAATGCATGAGGATTCTCCACACCTTGACGGTCAGTACGCCGCTTTCGGCAAGGTGATCGAGGGTCAGGATGTTGTTGACGAGATTGCGAATGTTAGGACGGACTATAACGATAAACCCCGTCAGCCGCAGATCATGGAAAAGGTTACGGTAGATACTTTCGGTGTGGATTATCCTGCACCGGAGACAATATAAAGCTTCGCATCCGCGAAGCCGATACGGGGGTGTACCGGTTTCGACGGGGGCATGGAGGCAGGACTAGCGGGCGGATGCGCTTAACATCCTTAAAATGAGCACTTTTTATAAATTAAAGAACAACAATAACGAAGTTCTTCTCGCTGCTTAATTAAGCGAGCGTTCTGCCGGGGAGTACCACGGCCCCGGACAGGGCGTCGATTAGTGGTGCACGTGAGTGCGGTAAGCTTTGCCCGCACCATGCATAATGAAGCTACCAAGCCTGTGAGCGTGACGGCTCGCGCTCAGGCGAGGGAATGTAAATAACCGTCTGCGCCCGGAGAAGGTCTTGTTAAAGTACCTTCGGACAGGGGTTCAACTCCCCTCACCTCCACTTTTAAAGGAATCCCCGAAACACTTGTGTTTCGGGGATTTTTCTACGAATTTGGCGGGTTGAGGCCACTTCGGAGAAGGGAAAACTAAACTCATAGTTTAGGAAAATAAACTCAAAAATTG
>JAUNQI010000022.1 GCA_030536255.1 Eubacteriales bacterium
CCTGTTGCGGTCAAATTAATGACCGGTATCGGGTTCATATGAAATCATTCCTTTCTGTTTGTGTTTGAAAATAAAGAAATCCGCCTGCCTCATTTGAGACAAGCGGATCTGTAGCTTAATCAAAATGATCTGCTCTGTATGCTGCAACCAGTAATGCCAGAACGGTAATCTTAAGTATATTATACTAACAAAATTCGCTTTAGCAATCTCTTTTAGCGAATTTTCAGCGAATATTCGCTTTATCCGGCGGATGTTCGCTGACATTTTCCCATATTCTTCCAACAAAAAAGAAAAATCCGACCCTGCCGTAATGGCAGAGCCGGATCGTGGTTTATATCTCGTCTTTCAAATAATCCGTGTACGGTGTGCGCTCTCTTCTCGAATCAGCTGACCCTGCTCAGGGAAGCTCCGCCCCGGTACATTTCGGGAAAATCTTCTTCCTTCCATGTTTCGTAGTATTCCAGAACAGTATCATCACCTTCAGATGTCTGATATGTGTACTGTCCGCCGTTGGAGGATTCTGCCTGAACTTTGATCCTGCCTGCGGCGGCTTCCTCCAGGAGGCTGATCTTATCGGAGTATTCGGGGACAAACTTCCCGTCTTTCAGCCGTCCGTAGAGGATCTCCGTATCTGTAAACTGAACGTAGTGTTCCGGCTCCATGGTTCCGTCGGCCTCATATCCCATAGTTGCCGTCTGCCATGTTCCCTCCGGAGCCTGGCTTTTTTCTGATGGAACAGCCTGATTGGCAGCGTCGTTTTTTCCACAGCCGGAGAGCATCGTCATCAGCATTATCAGCACGAGCAGCGCGGCTGCTGCGTGGATCGTTTTTATCTTCATTTGCAGTCTCCTTTATATTCGGATGCCTGATAGAAATCAGAAAATTTTTCGTTGGAAATCTTTATCCTTTTCTTATCAGGTGTTCGTATGAATAGCACAGAAAAAAGGCATTGAGCAAAAACTCAGTGCCTTTTCTGCAGTTTCGGATCATTCCGTTACGCTTTTTCTCTCTTTTCCGCCATCTTGTCGAGGAATTCGTCGCCGTAGCCGTAATGCTCCACCACGTAGTCCAGATCCTTGTCTCCGCGTCCGGAAAGAGTGACGAGGCAGGAGCAGGGTCTTCCGCCCTCCCTGGCGATCCGCATCGCGTAGGCGAGCGCGTGGGAGCTTTCAATCGCGGGGATAATGCCTTCATAGCGGGAAAGCATGAAGAACGCCTCCATGGCGTCGTTATCGTCAACGGTGACGTAATTAACGCGGCCCATATCATGCAGATAGGCGTGCTCCGGCCCGACTGCAGGATAATCCAGTCCGGAAGCTACGGAATAGGCCGGTGCGGGCTCTCCGTCCGGATTGAACAGAGCAATGGAATTGAAGCCGTGCATAACGCCCTCACGGCCGAAGTTTACGCTGGCGGCATTGTCGCCGATCGCAGCGCCTTTGCCGAGCGGTTCCACACCGTAGATCTCCACGGGGTCTGCCAGGAACGGGATAAAGGTTCCGATGGAGTTGGAGCCGCCGCCCACGCATGCGATCACCTTATCTGGAAGATGGCCGGTCTGCTCAAGGAACTGTGACCGGGCCTCGTCTCCGACTACCTGCTGGAAGTCGCGCACCATCAGCGGGAACGGATGCGGACCTGCTGCGGTTCCGATGCAGTAGATCGCGTTCTTGTACTCTCTGGAATAGGCCTCAAACGCTGCGTCCACGGCTTCCTTGAGGGTCTTGAGACCGGCGCTTACGGGAACAACTCTTGCTCCCAGCATCTTCATTCTTGTAACATTGGGCGCCTGCTTGGCAATATCCACTTCTCCCATATAGATATCGCATTCCAGCCCGAAGTAAGCGGCAGCCGTGGCCAGAGCAACGCCGTGCTGTCCGGCGCCGGTCTCGGCAATCAGCTTCTTCTTTCCCATATATTTGGCAAGAAGTCCTTCGCCCATGCAGTGGTTCAGCTTGTGCGCTCCCGTATGGTTCAGGTCTTCTCTCTTCAGATAGATCTGCGTTTTCCCGAGCATGTTGGAAAGCCGCTGGCAGTGATAGACCGGTGTGGGCCGCCCCTGAAAGTCTCTCCGGATCCTTCTTAACTCGGCAATAAACTGGGCTGACTGCGCGATCGTGTAGTATCCTTCTGCGTATTCGTTAAATGCTTTGATCAGCTCCGGATCATCCAGATAGTTTCCGCCGTATTTCCCGAAATAACCGTCCGTTGTCGGGTATTCTTTTAAGTAACCGTCAAAATCCTTATACTTGTTCATGGTGTCCCTCCTGTATATGCCCGGGGTCCGCTCCCGAGTCGGTCTTATTAATATCCCGGCTGATTGATGCCGGGGGCGGGATTTCCGGCTGCGCGTTGAAGCGCGGGCAGCTTGCTCCGGAGAATCTGTTTTTGATGATTTAAATTAGTAATTTTTTAAATACTACCACAAATGCAGAGAGAATTCAAGAATATCTCTTCCTGGTGTAACTATAAATTGCGCGGCAAAAAAGCTTGCCTGCTGCGCCTTGTTTCTGTTATAATACAAATATCTGAAAACAGGATCCCGCAAATATATTTTGGTCATTTGCCAGACAAATATATTTTCTGCGTAATTTTGTAACGAATGTGCCTGCTCATGCGTATTTCCTGTTGTAAACAAAAAATATTATAGGAGGAATTCTATTATGCAGTCTTTTGATACTAATGAACTGAAAGCTGTTTCCGGCGGCGGTATGTATGACGGCCCGCTGATGAACTATACGGTTCAGCCCGGCGAGACGCTTAAGCTGATTGCGGATAAGTTCGCCACAAAAGTTCTTGTTCTTCAGGAGCTCAACCCGATCATTGACGATTCCCTTACCGTCAAGCCCGGACAGGTTCTTCAGGTTCCTGTCAGAAAATGATAATAACTGTGTTCTGAAAAGAATCGCCGCGCCTGAGCATCATGAGTGATGTCGGGCGCGGCAGTTTTTATCTGAAATATTACGGTTCCGGTAAGCGATAAACAAATATGAAGACCGGGCTGAAAATAAACGACAGATCCTGATTGTTTTTCCGCTGTTTCCATGTTACCATGTAAAAAAGATTTTAGTGCTGAAATACAATTAATTACAAATGTACATGGAAAGGAAATTCATATGATTTTTGATCTGAACTGGAAATTTAAAGATATTGCCGGGATGGAACCGTTCAATTCGGTCAGCAAATACCTTATTTACGGCGGCTATCAGCAGGAATGCCCGTTTATGGAGCTGAAGCTCTCCGAAGTTCAAAAAGAGCTGAACTGGAACCCGGCAACGGTCATCCGGGGTCTGGAGAGAGTAGAGGAGCTGGGGGATCTGTCGGAGAATGTTCACTGTGTCTATTCGGAAGAGGAATGTGAAGCCGACCCGGCAAAGCGGGATGTGAGCGTAACGTTTATCCCTGCAAAGACGGAGAAGAAAAAGAAAGATATCATGATCCTTGTTCCCGGCGGAGCTTATGTTGAGGTGTGCGCTGTATGCGAGGGTTATCCTGTTGCGGCAAGGCTCAATGAGCTGGGTTATTCCGCCTTTATTCTCAACTACAGAGTCAACGAGAACGGGATCCTGCCGAAGCCGATCGATGATCTCGCGGCGGCTGTCCGCTATATCCGGGATCATGCGGAAAGCTTTGACGTTGAACCGGAGAGATACGTTGTATGCGGCTTCTCCGCCGGCGGGCATCTCATTACCGAATGGGGAACGGACAATCACGGATATATGACCTATGGTCTGCCGAAGCCGGCGGCAATGTTCCCGGTTTATCCGGAAGTCGGCATGGATATGTTTGCTCCTGAGTATGAAGAGGAATTCCGCCTGACAATGCTGGGGGATGACCAGAGCGAAGCACGAAAGAGAGAATACAGCGTGAATGAACATGTCAGCGAAAACTATCCGCCCTGCTATATCTGCCTGTGCAAAGATGATGCGATGGTGCCTGTTGAGAATTCGCTGTCTCTGTGCAGGGCGCTGGATCAGGCCGGCGTCCCGTACCGTCTGGAGCTCGATGAGAAAGGCGGCCACGGCTTCGGAGACGGCCAGGGAACGGATGCTGCCGGATGGATCGACCGGGCGATCGAATATTACGAATCCCTCTGAGCATAAGCACTGCCGGACTGCAATAAACAGTCCGGCAGTTTCATTTTATACAATACTCCGTTTTACGCGGCAGTCCGCTGATCAGAACAGTCCGCTGATCTTTCCGTTTTCGTCCACGTCGATCTTTTCTGCGGCGGGTACCTTGGGAAGTCCGGGCATGGTCATGATGTCTCCGGTGAGGACAACGATGAAGCCTGCGCCGGCGGAAACCTTAACGTTCTTAACGGTAACCGTGAAGTTTTCGGGTGCGCCGAGCTTGGCCGGGTCATCCGAGAAGCTGTACTGCGTCTTGGCGATGCAGACGGGATACTTGGAGAAGCCCAGTTCTTCCAGCTGTGCGATCTGCTTTTTTGCATTCGGCAGAACGTTGATACCGTCGCCTCCGTAGATCTTGCGGACGACTGCTTCGATCTTCTCGGTGATGGAAAGATCGTCTTCGTAGGAGAAGGTGAAGTCTCCCTTTTCCTCTTCGCAGAGGCGGACGACTTCGCGTGCCAGCGCCTCTCCGCCTTTTCCACCCTCTGCCCAGACAGTGGAAAGAACGGTATTGACGCCGAGCTCACGGCACTTGCCGATGATAAACTCGATCTCCTTGTCGGTATCGGTGGGGAATCGGTTTACAGCGACTACGCAGGGCAGTTTGTAAACGTTCTTGATATTGGAAACATGGCGGAGAAGGTTGGGGATACCCTTTTCCAGTGCGGTGAGGTCTTCTGTGCCGAGCTGCTTTTTGTCAAGGCCGCCGTGCATCTTCAGCGCGCGGACAGTGGCAACAACGACTACTGCATCGGGAACGAGCCCTGCCATGCGACACTTGATGTCCAGGAACTTTTCAGCGCCGAGGTCTGCGCCGAATCCGGCTTCCGTAACGGTGTAATCGCCCATCTTGAGCGCCATCTTGGTAGCCATTACCGAGTTGCATCCGTGTGCGATGTTGGCAAAAGGTCCGCCGTGTACAAAAGCGGGGGTGCCTTCCAGCGTCTGAACCAGATTCGGCTTCAGCGCGTCCTTCAGGAGCGCCGTCATTGCGCCGACTGCTTTCAGGTCTCCTGCGGTTACCGGCTTGTCGTCATAGGTATAGCCGACGATGATCCGGGAAAGGCGTTCTTTCAGGTCGGTGATGGAGCTTGCAAGGCAGAATACAGCCATGATCTCGCTGGCAACGGTGATGTCAAAGCCGTCCTCACGGGGAACGCCGTTTACCTTGCCGCCGAGGCCGTCGATAACGTTTCTGAGCTGGCGGTCATTCATATCCACGCAGCGCTTCCAGGTGATCTTCTTAACGTCAATCCCGAGAGCGTTGCCCTGCTGAATGTGGTTGTCCAGCATTGCTGCGAGAAGATTGTTTGCCGCGCCGATCGCATGGAAGTCGCCGGTAAAGTGCAGGTTGATATCCTCCATCGGAACGACCTGTGCGTAGCCGCCGCCTGCAGCGCCGCCCTTTACGCCGAATACGGGGCCGAGAGACGGCTCTCTGAGAGCAACCGTTACATCCTTGCCGATCCGCTTGAGTCCGTCGGCAAGACCGATGGTTGTGGTCGTTTTGCCTTCGCCGGCGGGGGTAGGAGTGATTGCGGTAACGAGGATCAGCTTTCCGTCTTTTCGGTCGGTTTCTTTGATCAGGGCCGGGTCGATCTTTGCCTTGTAGTTTCCGTACTGCTCGATGTATTTTTCATCTACGTGAGCGGTTTTTGCAATTTCCGTAATATGCTTCATTTCGCACTGCTGCGCAATTTCAATATCTGAAAGATAACCCATTTCCTTTTCTCCTTTTATTTAAAATATCTGACTGCCGCTTCAAACATGCGGATATCGTAGTTTCCGGGAACGTTCCTGTACAGACCGCTTCCGACTCTCTCACTGTGTCCCATTTTGCCGAAGACGCGGCCGTCCGGGGAGGTGATGCCTTCAATGGCAAACGCCGAATCATTGGGCGTAAAGTGAATATCGTTGCTTACGTTTCCGTCCAGATCCACATACTGGGTGGCGATCTGTCCGTTTTCGGCAAGGCGGCGGATCATTGCCTCATCGCCGATGAACCGGCCTTCGCCGTGGGAGATGGGGACGCTGATGATATCTCCCACATGGACCAGAGACAGCCACGGAGACTTGTCGGAGCAGATCCTCGTCCGGACGATCCTCGACTGATGACGGGAGATGGTGTTGTATGTTAAGGTGGGATAGGTCTCATCCGGCTCAGTGATTTTTCCGAAAGGAACGAGGCCCAGCTTGATCAGCGCCTGGAAGCCGTTGCAGATGCCGCACATCAGGCCGTCGCGCTTCTCCAGCAGCTCGGTGATGCCTTCGCTGATCTCGGGGTTGCGCATGAAAGCGGTAATGAATTTCGCGCTGCCCTCCGGCTCGTCGCCGCCGGAGAAACCGCCGGGAATAAATACCGCCTGGGAAGCGGAGAGAAGGCCGGAGAACCGTTCAACGCTCCGTTTGATTCCGTCTGTGCTGAGGTTGTTGATCACGATGATCTCCGGCTCTGCTCCGGCATCGGCAACAGCCTTTGCCGAATCAAATTCGCAGTTCGTGCCGGGGAAAACAGGAATCAGGATCTTCGGCTTTGCAGTTTTAACGGCGGGAGCGACTCTGCTTTCCGCAGTATAGGAGAAGCAGTCATTGCGGCTGTCGCTGTTTTGGATATTGCAGGAATAGACCCCCTCCAGCTTGCCCTCATACAGAGCGAGGAGGCTGTCCAGCGTGAGCTTTTCGCCGTCACAGCAGATTGCGGGCTCTTCCGTGATCTCGCCGATGACCTCAAAGTCGTCCGGTTCAGCCGTCTCGAGAAGGAATGACGCGTAGGAATAACCGAAGAGCTCTTCCTTTGTCAGCTTGCCGTTAAACCGGAAGCCGAGCGAGTTGCCGAAGGACATTTTCATTACGGCCTCGGCAATGCCGCCCATTCCGGGCGTATAGCAGGAGACGGCTTTTCCGGTCTTCAGCAGTTCAGAGACGAGAGCCATATTCTTTTTCAGAGACTCCGTCTTCGGCAGACCGTTTTCGTCATATTCCGTCCGGATCAGGATCAGGCTGTTCCCGGCTTTCTTAAACTCGGGGGAGACGATCCTGCCGGTTTTGGAGGTGGTAACGGCAAAGGAAACGAGAGTCGGGGGAACGTCGATATTATCGAAGGTACCGCTCATGGAATCCTTGCCGCCGATGGCGCCGATTCCCAGCTCCATCTGTGCACGGAAAGCGCCGAGCAGGGCTGAGAGCGGCTGGCTCCAGCGTCTGCCGTCTTTTCCGGGATGCTTGAAGTATTCCTGGAAGGTGAGATAAACGTCTTTAAAATCTGCACCCGTGGCAATCAGCTTGCAGACGGATTCAACAACTGCAAGGTAAGCGCCGTGATACGGGCTCTTTTCCGTGATAAACGGGTTATAACCGAAAGACATCAGCGAGCAGTTGTCGGTATGCTTTTTCTCCGCGCTGATCTTCTGCACCATGGCCTGAATGGGGGTGAGCTGGTTCTTCCCGCCGAAGGGCATCAGGACCGTGCCGGCGCCGATGGTGGAGTCAAAGCGCTCGGAAAGGCCTCTCTTGGAGCAGGTGTTCAGATCGCTTGCAACGTTTTTCATATTCTCGGTGAAAGAACCTTCGGCGGTCTTCTGAAGCGCCTCCGGCTTTTCAGCGATGATCGATATATGCTTGTCTGCGCCGTTGGAATTCAGGAATTCACGGCTGATATCAACAATAACTTTGCCGTTCCATTCCATGACAAGGCGCGGCTCCTCCGTTACTGTCGCAACCGGAGTGGCGGTAAGGTTTTCGCTGTCTGCCAGAGCGATGAATGCGTCGGCGTCTTCTTTGTCAACAACAACGGCCATTCTTTCCTGGCTTTCGCTGATGGCAAGCTCCGTTCCGTCCAGACCTTCGTATTTTTTCGGCACGAGGTTCAGGTCGATGTGCAGCCCGTCGGCAAGTTCACCGATGGCTACCGAAACGCCGCCGGCGCCGAAGTCATTGCAGCGCTTGATCATGCGGCAGGCGTCATGATTGCGGAACAGCCGCTGCAGCTTCCGTTCCTCGGGTGCGTTGCCCTTCTGGACTTCGGCTCCGCAGGTCTCCAGAGACTGCGCCGTATGGGATTTGGAGGAACCGGTCGCTCCGCCGCATCCGTCTCTGCCGGTGGCTCCGCCGAGCAGGATAACGACATCGCCGGGAACAGGAACTTCACGGCGAACGTTTTCCTGAGGAGTCGCCGCGATCACGGCGCCGATCTCCATGCGCTTTGCTGCATAGCCCGGATGGTAGATCTCGTCAACGATCCCGGTGGCAAGTCCGATCTGATTTCCGTAGGAGGAATAGCCGGCAGCCGCAGTGGTCACGATCTTTCTCTGCGGGAGCTTGCCGGGGATGGTCTCCTCAATGGGCTTCGTCGGGTCTGCCGCACCGGTGACGCGCATTGCGCCGTAAACATAGGCACGGCCGGAGAGCGGGTCACGGATCGCACCGCCAATACAGGTCGCGGCGCCGCCGAACGGCTCTATTTCCGTGGGATGATTGTGGGTCTCGTTCTTGAACAGCAGGAGCCACGGCTCGGTAACGCCGTCGACCTCTACGTCGATCTTGACGGTGCAGGCGTTGATCTCTTCGCTTTCGTCGAGCTTATCAAGTCTGCCGTCCTTTTTCAGCGCCTTTACGGCGATCGTGGCGATATCCATCAGGCATACCGGCTTCGTTCTGCCGAGCTTTTTCCGAAGCCCGATGTATTCGTCGTAGGTATCCTGCAGAAGCTTGTCTTCAAATTTTACGTCATCAATGACCGTTAAGAAGGTCGTATGACGGCAGTGATCCGACCAGTAGGTATCGATCATGCGGATCTCGGTGATCGTCGGGTCGCGGTGCTCGGAGATGAAATACTCCTGGCAGAAGGCAATGTCATCCGTGTCCATGGCAAGTCCGTACTCCGCTACGAAGCGGGAGAGCTCCTCTTTGGTCAGCTTCGTAAAGCCGTCCAGCGTTTTTACGGTGGTGGGGATCTCATACTCTGCCGCAAGCGTTTCAGGCAGGTCAAATCCGGTCTCTCTGGCTTCTACGGGATTGATGACGTACTTCTTGATCTGCTCCAGCTCGTCCGCAGAAACGGTCCCCGTGATCATGTATATCTTCGCCGTGTGAATGGTGGGGCGCTCGCACTTGGCGCTCAGCTGAATGCACTGCGCCGCGGAATCGGCACGCTGGTCAAACTGGCCCGGCAGATATTCAACGGCAAAAGCGGTACTTCCTTCACAGGAGAAGGTATGGTAAACGTTATCCAGCTGAGGCTCCGAAAAAACCGTCTGAACGGACTTCTGAAACAGCTCTTCGGTAATATTTTCAGCGTCGTACCGGTTGATAATGCGCAGATCTTTAATGCCTTTGATTCCCAGAAGGGAAACAAGCTCGTTCTTTAAAGCTTTGGCTTCATGAGCAAGTCCGGGCTTTTTTTCAACAAATACTCTATATACCACTGTTTTTCTGCTCCTCCCTTAATGCTCTTGCTCCGATATCCTTCCTGTAGAAGGCGTTTTCAAAATGGATCTTTCCGGTGTTTTCGTAAGCGGAACGGATCGCCTCCGCAAGAGTATCGCCGACTGCGGTAACGCCGAGCACTCTGCCGCCTGAGGTTACCAGTCTGCCGTTTTCCAGCTTTGCTCCGGCGACAACTACGGAGTCTTTTACTTCCTCCGGAATGGAGATCTCATATCCCTTTTTATAGGAAAGAGGGTATCCGGCGGATGCCATGATTACGCAGCAGCAGGAGGCGTTTTTGAATTTTACTTCGGTTTCGGCGAGCTTTTCCTCGGCAGTCGCCTTCATCACGGTGAACAGATCGCTCTCCAGCAGAGGGAGGACGACCTGTGTTTCCGGGTCACCGAAACGGCAGTTGTATTCTATGACCTTCGGCCCGTCTTTTGTGATCATCAGTCCGAAGTACAGGCACCCCTTAAAGGTCCTGCCCTCGCTGTTCATTGCCTGAATGGTGGGAAGGAAAATGGTTTCCATGCATTCCTTGGCAACGCTTTCGGTGTAGACCGGATTGGGAGCGATGGTACCCATGCCGCCGGTGTTCAGGCCCTTGTCGCCGTCTCCGGCGCGCTTATGATCCATGGAGGAGACCATCGGCTTTACGGTCTTTCCGTCGGTAAACGCCAGAACGGATACCTCAGGCCCTTCCAGATATTCTTCGATAACGATCTTGTCGCCGCTTTTTCCGAATTTCTTGTCCCGCATGATCTCCGTTACGGCGATCTTCGCTTCGTCGCGGCTGAAAGCAATGATCACGCCTTTGCCGAGTGCCAGACCGTCCGCTTTGATAACCGTCGGGATCGGAGCGGAATCAAGATATCCGAGTGCCGATTCGGCATCGTCGAATACACGGTATTCGGCAGTGGGGATCCCGTATTTTTTCATCAGTCCCTTGGAAAAGACCTTGCTCCCTTCAATGATCGCTGCGTTGGCGCGGGGCCCGAAGCAGGGGATGCCCGCATCCTCCAAACGGTCGACCAGACCCAGAACCAGCGGATCGTCCGGTGCTACAACGGCAAAATCAATGGCTTTTTCTTTTGCAAAGTCAACGATTTGATCCAGCTCGCACGCGCCGATCGCCACGCACTCCGCATCCTCTGCGATCCCGCCGTTTCCGGGGAGTGCGTATATTTTTTCAATATCCTTGTTTTCTTTCAGTTTCTTTATGATAGCGTGTTCCCGGCCGCCGCCGCCGACAACGATGATCTTCATAGCGGCTTCCTCATCAATGGTGGAACAGTCTCATTCCGGTAAAGGACATGACCATGCCGTACTTGTCGGCGCATTCGATGACGAGGTCGTCACGGATGGAGCCGCCCGGCTCTGCGATATAGGAAACGCCGCTCTTCTTTGCTCTTTCAATGTTGTCGCTGAACGGGAAGAAAGCATCGGAACCGAGAGAAACACCGGTGACGGTATCGAGGAAGGCTCTCTGCTCTTCAGCGGTAAAGGGTTCAGGCTGAGAGGTGAAGTATTTCTGCCAGTTGCCGTCAGCGCAGACGTCTTCTTCGTTCTTGTTGATATATCCGTCAACAACGTTGTCGCGCTCCGGTCTGCCCAGTGTCGGGAGGAAGGGGAGGTTCAGGACCTTTTCATGCTGACGCAGGAACCAGGTATCCGCTTTCGTGCCGGCAAGGCGGGTGCAGTGGATTCTGGACTGCTGTCCGGCGCCGACGCCGATCGCCTGTCCGTCAACGGCGTAGCAGACGGAATTGGACTGCGTGTACTTGAGCGTGATCAGGGAAATGATCAGGTCGCGGACTGCGCTTTCCGGGAGATCCTTGTTTGCGGTAACGACATTGGAAAGAAGCTCCTTGTCAATCTTGAAATTATTGCGGCCCTGTTCAAAGGTGATGCCGAATACCTGTTTGTGCTCGGCTTCATCGGGAACATAGTTGGGGTCAATCTTTACGATGTTGTAATTTCCCTTGCGCTTGGTCTTCAGGATCTCGAGAGCTTCAGGCTCATAGCCGGGAGCGATAACGCCGTCGGAAACCTCGCGCTTGAGCATTGTAGCGGTGGTCACGTCGCAGACGTCGGAGAGAGCCACCCAGTCACCGAAGGAGGACATACGGTCCGTGCCTCTTGCTCTGGCATAGGCACAGGCCAGAGGAGAATCGTCAAGACCTTCAATGTCATCGACGAAGCAGGCTCTTTTCAGCGTGTCGGAGAGCTTGATGCCGACGGCGCCGGAGGTCGGGCTGACGTGCTTGAAGGAAGCAACTGCGGGAAGACCCAGAGCTTCTTTCAGCTCCTTGACCAGCTGCCATGAGTTAAAAGCATCGAGAAAGTTGATGTATCCCGGTCTGCCGGAAAGAATCTCGATCGGAAGCTCGCTTCCGTCGTTCATGTAGATCTTTGCGGGTTTCTGATTGGGGTTGCAGCCATACTTCAGTTCAAATTCTTTCATCTCATATTCTCCTTATTTGTTTTTGTTGATCAGTTCTTCGGTGATCTCTCCGCTTTCGAGATCGGTATAGCGAACGTAGAGGGAGATCTTGTTTGCTTCGTCCAGGTTCTCCCAGAGGTCTTCGGTAAACTCTTTGATGTCATCGGGGATCGAAACTCTTTCAGGCTCGCCCTGGAAGGTGGGGATCGGATTTCCGTCCGTTACATAGGTGTGAATGAAATGGCCGAGGCCGGGCTTGGAATTATAGGAGAAGGTATATCTGGCGCAGTCGCTTCCCTCTTCGTCAATGCTCTTTAAAATGCTCAGCTCATATTTGTAATTCTTGCCGACAAAGGTGGAAATGCTGCTGATGCGGGGCGTGTAGTTCGGGCCGTCCGGCTCGAATTCGCGGGTCTCCAGAGACTCCTTGAAGGAGATGCCCTCTTTGAGTCCGTTATAGATCGTATCGGTCTGGTCGCCGTTGGTAACGATCAGATTGTTCTCATAGGTGCGGACTGCGGCGTAGATGATCAGGCTCGGATCTACGACTTTGGACGCATCAAAAGGCTCCGTGAAGACGGAACCGTCATGAATGGCGAAAATGCGGTTGCGGCTGTTTGCGCTTCTGCCCATGATGAAATAGGCGTTCACGGCGTATTTCCCGTTTGCCGATGTTCCGGTAACGATTCCTCTGCCAACGTAGGGGTTCCCGCTGATCAATTTGCCGATGCTGCTGGTCTCATAGATATTCATTGCCTTTTCTTCCTTTCTGCCATTTCCTTTGATACTTTTTCAACTGCTTTGGGCAGAATGATCCATTCCGCCTGCTTCATTACCCTGATCTGCAGGGATTCGGGGGTATCGTTTTTTAATATATTGACTGCTTTCTGAAGGATGATCTCGCCGCCGTCCGGGATCTCATTGACGAAATGCACTGTCGCGCCCGTCACCTTTACGCCCTTCTGCAGGGCCGCTTCGTGAACCTTTAACCCGTAAAATCCTTCTCCGCAGAAGGAGGGGATCAGGGAAGGATGCACGTTGATGATCCGGCGGTCATATCTCTTCGTAAAGTTCTCGCTGAGGATGCACAGATACCCTGCCAGAACGATCAGGTCAATCTGATTCTCCTCAAGAACGGAGATCATCTTTTCTTCGGCGGCAGCCATACTGCCGTATTCTTTTTTCGTGATAACGGCGGTGGGGATCTGATTGTCTTCCGCACGCTTGAGCGCGTAGGCGGAGGGATTGCTGGAGATTACGAGCCGGATCTCTCCGTTTTTGATGATGCCGTTTTTCTGAGCATCGATCAGTGCCTGCAGGTTGGTTCCGCCGCCGGAAACAAGAACGGCGATCCTTGTCTTATTTTGCATCTGCTTTTCCTCCGATATTTGCGAGGAACGGCAGCAGTATTCCGCCGGCCGTGTTTCCGAGAACTGCGGCTAACGTGAACAGCAGAATCCGGGCATCCGTGATGGTGGAAACGCCGAAGTAGAACATATCGGCGATGGAGTGCTCAAATCCGCTCAGAATGAAGACCGGAACACAGAACAGAATCCCGAGAGGGGTCTTGTGGTCTTTATAGATCGAAACGGCGAGATACATCAGGATCCCGCAGAACAGACCGCGGATAAAGGTCTGCGGAAAGCTCTGCAGAAGCTTTGCGGAGCAGATGCTGTCTGCTTTTTCCGTAATATTCGGAATTGCGTAGCTGATGATTTTGCCGAGGATGAAAGCGGTTGCCAGATTTCCAATCAGTCCGACCAGAAGAGTTTTTGCATTATTAAGAGAGTGATCGGTTACAAAATAGCCGATTTTGCCGGTATACAGGTAATAGCCCATATAGCAGATGCAGAGCAGGGCGACTGAGAAAAATACGGCTCCGGCGTATTTGCTGTCACAGGCGAGAAAAACGCTTCCGCCTGCGGCAATCATGAATCCCGCGCAGATACTTCCTGTTCCTGTTTTCAGCATATCTTTATCTTCTCTTCCGATTTTATTATTTTTCCGATAACATAGGCATCCTCGCCGGCGGCTTTCAGAACGGACAGAGCTTCCTCCGCGTCCTTTTCGGCAACCACGATGCTCATGCCGACGCCCATGTTAAAGGTATTGAACATATCATGCTCGGAGATGTTTCCCTTTTTGGCAATCAGGTCAAAGATCGGCAGGGTACGGACATCCGCTTTATTGATGACCGCACCGAATCCGTCCGGAATGCTTCTCGGAATGTTTTCGTAGAAGCCGCCGCCGGTGATGTGGGAAATACCTTTCACGGTAATCTTTTCCAGCAACGCCAGAACGGGTTTTACGTAGATCTTCGTCGGGGTCAGCAGCGTCTCGCCGAGAGACTTTCCGCCGAGCTCCGGCAGAGATTTCCGGAGTTCGGCATTTTCAACGTCGAATATTTTCCGGACAAGGGAAAAACCGTTGGAGTGAACGCCGGAGGAGGGGAGAGCGATGATAACATCTCCCTCGCACATTGTGCTGTTGTCAATAATCTTTTCCAGATCGACGATCCCGGTGCAGTAGCCGGCAAGGTCATATTCGTCCTGCGGATAAAATCCCGGCATTTCCGCCGTTTCTCCGCCGATCAGCGCGGCGCCGGCCTGAACGCAGCCCTCGCAAACGCCCTTGACGATATCCGCGATCCTTTCCGGAACGTTCTTTCCGCAGGCAATATAGTCAAGGAAGAAGAGCGGCTTTGCACCGCAGCAGATAACGTCATTGACGCACATTGCCACACAGTCGATACCAACGGTATCGTGCTGATCCATCAGGAATGCCAGCTTCAGCTTTGTCCCGACGCCGTCTGTTCCGCTGACGAGAGCCGGCTTTTTCATTCCCTCAACATCCAGGGCAAACAGTCCGCCAAAGCCGCCGATCCCGGAGCAGACGCCGGGAGTAACGGTGGAGGCAATATGCTTTTTCATCAGCTCTACCGCGCGGTAACCGGCGGTGATATCCACGCCCGCATCGGCGTAGGCTTTTGAACTTGAATTTTCTATCATTGTTTACTCTTCTCCGTTCCAGCAGTAAGTACACAGGTCACACTTATCGATGCCGATTGCTTTCTGCAGCCCTTCGACTGTCTGAAATTCGAGAGACGCCAGGTGCAGCTTTTCGCAGATTGCCTTTCTCAGGCTCTGACCTCTTTCCGTTTCCCGGTCGCTGTATTCGTCCAGATGCCGTATGCCCTTTTTGCCTTCCAGCTCCATGATGACGTTCCGGGTCAGAAGCTCCATGTCGCCGGTCGATCGGGAGAAGTTCAGGAACTTGCATCCGTACATGATCGGCGGGCAGGCGGAACGCATATGCACTTCCTTGGCTCCGCATTCATAGAGGAAATCAACGGTTTCCCGGAGCTGAGTCCCGCGGACGATGGAGTCGTCTACAAACAGCAGCTTTTTCCCGTTGATCAGCTCGCTGACGGGGATCTGCTTCATCTTGGCGATCCGGTTGCGCTCCTGCTGGCTGGAGGGAGTAAAGCTTCTCGGCCAGGTCGGAGTGTATTTGATGAACGGCCTTGCGAAAGGAATATGGCTTTGGTTGGCATATCCGATCGCGTGGGGCGTGCCGGAATCCGGAACGCCGGCAACGTAGTCAACGTCCGGCATGCAGCCGTTCTGAATATCATTTTCCGCCATGATCATGCCGTTCCTGCAGCGCATGGCTTCAACATTGACTCCCTCATAAACGGAGGAGGGAAATCCGAAGTAAGACCAGAGAAAAGCACAGGTTCTTTTTACGGTCGTTCCCTCGGAGAGAACCGTCATTTTATCGGCTGTGAGTTCTACGATCTCAGCCGGCTTCAGATCATATTCGGCTTCATAACCGAGCTTCTGGAAAGCGAAGTTTTCAAAGGAGACGCAGTAGCCCTCGTCGCTCTTCCCGATATGCACCGGCAGTCTGCCGTAAAGATCTCTTGCAGCAATGATTTTCCCGGTTTCGGTCAGGATCACGATCAGAGCGGTCCCGCTGATCTTTTCCTGTGCAAACCGGATCCCTTCCACGAGATTGCTTTTGCAGTTGATATAAGCCGCGACCAGCTCCGTGGTATTGATCGCCCCGCCGCTTGTTGCGTTCAGCTGGCCGTTATGAGAGCTGAAGTATTCTTCGATCAGCGCCTCTTTGTTGTTGATCACGCCAACCGTCATGATCGCAAAGCTTCCGCAGGAGGAGCGGACGATCAGCGGCTGAGGATCTGTGTCGTTGATGCATCCGATCGCGGCGGTGCCGTGCATTTCTTCGAGAATACCCTCAAACTGCGTGCGGAAAGGAGAATTGGAAATGTTATGAATCTTCCGCTGCAGCCCGAACTGGTCAGAAAAAGCGGCAAGCCCTGCGCTTTTGGTTCCGAGATGAGAATGATAATCTGTTCCGAAGAACACATCGCTCATGACATCTCTTTTACATACTGCTCCAAAGAATCCACCCATATCTGTATCCCTCTAGGCTCCTTATCGGGTGATCAAGCAAAGAAGAGCTTTGAGAGGGTCATGGGATCAATATATTCTCCGTCTTTATAGACGCGCATATTTCCAGAAGCAATCTCGTCGATCAGCATAACGCTGCCGTCCTTATCGTAACCGAATTCAAATTTGATATCATAAAGTACAAGGCCTTTTTCCTGCAGGTCATCTGCAACGATCTTCGTGATCTTCTGCGTCATTTCCTTGATCGCGTCATACTGCTCTTCGGTCATTACGCCGAGTACGGAGAGAGCGTCCTTCGTAACAAGCGGATCGCCCTTTTCGTCGTTCTTGAAGGTCATTTCCACATAGGAGGGGAGATCGCTTCCCTCAGCGATATATTCGCCGTAACGACGGATAAAGCTGCCGACAGCCTTGTTGCGGCAGATCACCTCGAGGCCGTGACCGAAAACTTTTGCGGGCAGGACTTCCATCGTGGTATTGCCCAGATCCGCTCCGACAAAATGGGTCTTGATTCCTGCGGCATTGATTTTTTCAAAGAAGTAAATGGACATACGTAAATTGACATCGCCGACGCCTTCGATCGTGAGGCCAACTGAGTTCTCACCCGGATCAAATACACCGTCTTTACCGGTGCAGTCATCCTTGAACTTCAGCAGATAGTTGCCGTTTTCAAGAGCAAATACATCCTTCGTCTTTCCTGTGTAAACCTTTTCCATTTTTTCTACTCCTTTGTATATAAAATTTAATAATTACAGATTTGCTGCGATCTCATTGTTCTTTTTGATAACAGCGTCGTGATCCTTCTGACGCTTCTGAATCAGCTTTTCACGGAGAGCGTCATCGCTGAGCGCCAGCATTTCTATGGAAAGCAAAGCGGCATTGACTCCTCCGTTGATTGCAACCGTGGCTACAGGAATGCCGGAGGGCATCTGTACGGTTGACAGAAGGGCATCAATGCCGTCTAGTGTATTCGATTTACAGGGGATCCCAATGACCGGCAGAACAGTCTGCGCGGCGATAGCCCCGGCAAGATGAGCCGCCATCCCGGCAGCCGCTATGAGGACACCAAAATCGTTTTTCGCGGCGGAGCTCGCAAATTCAGCAGCTTCGGCTGGCGTCCGGTGTGCGGAGAAGATGTGCACCTCGTATGGAACTCCGAAGTCCTTCAGAGTGTCGATCGCTTTCTGCACGATTGGAAGATCACTGTCGCTGCCCATAATGATTCCGACTTTTTTCATATTCTTCTTCCTTTCCTGTTAATAAAAAACAAGAGGGCACAGTTAGACTAAGCGTTCTAACTGTGCCCAGACGGTCGGCAAAATAAACCATATTTCCTGCTCCCTTGCAGTGCTCTGCAAAATCCCGTCAGTTACAGGAAATATCTGAATTATGAGAAAAGTATATTATTGAAAACAGGCTTTGTCAACAGGGGAAAACGAATAAAAACTGTTCCGAAGAATGCCCGAAAGATGAGGGAAGATTGTGTACTATGCTGTTTCCGGCGAAAGAAAAAAACAGATAGGCAATTTTATTTCAAAACTGCTTATCTGTTATGGTATGCCCGATGCGATTCGAACGCACGACCTTCAGAGTCGGAGTCTGACACTCTATCCAGCTGAGCTACGGGCACATATATTTAACTTGTCTTTATTATACTCCGAAAAGAATTGATTGTAAACTCTCGTTTATGGTAAAATATAATCAGAACAAAAAGATGATCGTTCGGAGACATCATGATGATCGGGAAAAGAATTAACAGAACTCCACATACTGCTTCAAAGGGGATCGCGGTTTTTATCCTCTGTACAGTGTTCCTTCTGAGCAGCTGCGGCAGAAAAGAGGAAACCGTTTATGATATCGGAAGCTACGGCCTTTCCAAAGTGAGCCTTGACGGAACGGAACTGGATCTGTATTCCGTCTATCCGTCCGGAGCCGGGCTGTATCTCAGCGGCAGCGGCTCTTCGCTCCTGATCCTCGGAGAAGAATCCTGCAGTGCTGAGTGGACAAATGAAAATGGGTCATTTTCTCTGTCCTTCGGAAATCTGTGCGGGACCGGATCCTTTACGGAGGAAACAATAAAGGTTTCATTTGAAGAAATCGGGCTGGAATATGAATTTACCCGGGGAGAAAATGTTCCTGTCCCTTCCGCCGGAAATGAAGAAAAGACCGGTGCCACGGACAGCAGGATCTCAGGAGCATGGCACGGAAGACTGTGGTTCGAATCCCCGGAAGGGGAGTGGGCCGATTATGAGTACCGTTCTATGGAGCTCTCAGGTCAGGCAATTGCCGGAAATGAGAGCGGAAATATCGAAAAGGGCACGATATCCCTGTATAACAGCTACTTTTCCGAAACGGATCCCATCATACAGATCTCTTTTGAAGGCGAAAACGGTAATTATCACAGCGTTGACGGGTACGTGATGTCCTATCCCGTACATGAATTTGAAATGCAGATAGATTTGACAAATGATTCAAGAGCAAATCTCAGAAATACGCTGATTATTGAAAAACCCGGAGATTACGGCCATGTTTATACTCCGGAGGAGCCGGCGGACGCTTCTGCTGAGAATGAGGAAATACCGGTCCTCCGTCTGTCAGGTACCTGCAGAGATTCCGCAGGCAGCTTTGAATATTTCGTGGAGCTGGAGAGATAACGGAGATCAGCAGACGTCAACCGGTACGGCTGCGTTGACAGGCTGCGTCAGATATTCAGGGTGTTCCAGCAAAAATCTTGTAATGCGGAGGGATTTCGCAAAGTAGAATCCGTCCGCTATGCGCTCATCCAATGTGAACGTGACATCCAGCTTGTCACGTTCTTTTTTTATTCCGTCTGCGGCTTCTTCAAACTCTTTTCTTAATGTTCCGATCGTGACCATGATGGAGCAGGTCCCGTAGTTGCTCAGATGATGGTACGGGGCTCCGGCACCGATCGAACCGAGGTTGGAAAGAAGAACGGTCGAGTAATTGGGATCGCCTTTCATCAGGGAAGACGGCATGACCCCGAAATACTCCAGGATCCTGAGGAAACCGAACAGAATACAAAGAATAAACCGCGGAAGCTTTCCAACAAAATCCATCAGCTTTCCGACGTCATTTGTCTTCGCTTTCCTTATTGCATCAACATCTCCGAGAATCGTATGGGATATTGAATCCAAAGTCATGTCCGGGGTGACCTTGAGGCACATCAGAGATTCCTCGGAGGAATCTTCAAATTTTCTTTTGACGACAAAGGAAAGAATAACGTCTTTCCGCTGCCAGAACCTTTTTCCTGCGACAAATATATTCATTTGCGGCCGAAGATAAATTGTACGGGAAATAGCCGTGCAGAAAGCGTGGAAAAGCTTCAGATTGATCCCTTCCGCAAGATTCCTGTTCCTCATGTATTCGCAGAGATCCGTAACATCAAAGGTTTCTCTGCTGGATACTTCGGCCTCAGTACGCTTCGGCATAATATAAGGAACGATAGAATGAAAGCCGTCGAGATCTTTTATGCGCTTCCCGTCAACTCTGTCTCTGAACATATTAGTATTCCTTTCAAAAGGAGAATGAGAATATCTATTCAATTATAACATAAAATATCAGGCTCTATCAACATATATTCAGAAAAAAGAAAATAAATTCAGAAAGAAAAAATATGAGTCCGACAGCTGCGTTTTTAGATAATGTCTCTTGATTTTCTGTGTTCTGTGTATTATAATTTAATCATATAGTAATAACTGCATGAAACAAATTCTATAAAAGGAGGAAGCAAGAATGAGCGAGAGCAAAAACAAAGAAATAAAAGAACTGAAAGAATTGCCGGATGAGCTGCTTGAAACAATATCAGGTGGCGGGGGAGTAAGAATAACTGATTGCCCGTATGGTTCAGATTGCACTAAGAACCGTTCAGAATGCACGGTCTACTCTCTTGGCTATTATCATTGTCCGAAGTTTATGTAATTAGGAAATAAACCGCAAGAACTAAACGACGCTAAAAAATGGTCTCCGGAGCCGGAGACCATTTTTTACATATATAAGTCATTGAAAAAGCTTCTGATTTCCTTATGAGCATCCTTTACGTCTGCAACAAATTCCATCAGATCACCGGAAATCTTAAACAGTTCTTCAGCCGGACTGAAGCGCTTCTGACAGAGCCCGGACTTGTATCTGTCAGCTACGATCTCATACCTTTCCCGGGCCACGGTAATTGCATCGTCCCAGGACATATAGAGTTCATCTGCGGCATTTTGGCCGATCTGCTTCAGCATTGTATTTTGTCCGGCGGATGCCGATGAGGGATCGTCCCATGTTATACAGACCTTTGCCAGAAGTGCCGCAAGGCTGGCAGCGTTTTCCTCTATCAGGAGCCCGTTCCTGTTGTTAATTACACCTTCGGCAGCGCAGCTTCCGGCTATCAGCACTGAGGGGAGACTGCAAGCCGCAGCCTCTCTTACCACCAGGCCGTTTGTATCAAAGGTCGATGGGAAAAGGAAAAGGTCGGATCTGCAATACCAGGCAGTCAGTTCTTTCCTGTCATATATCGGGCCGGTGAAATAGACCCTGCCGTCAAGCCTGAGTTCTTTTGCATAGTCTTTGATTTCTTTTTCGTCTGTTCCGCTTCCGACAAAAATCATTCGGAAATCCAGACCGACCGAAGCAAGGCCTGCCAGAGCATCAAGAATGATCCGTATGCCTTTATACCACATAAGTCTTCCGACAAAGAGGAAAAGCGGTACATCTTTCGGAAGGTTAAAATCCTGTCTGTCTGTCAGGGCCATATAGGTTTCCTCTGACAGTCTCCCTTTCGGAATATCGACGCCGTTGTTCATAACGATGTAATCTCCGCAGTAGCCGAGGCTTCGGAGATTCTGCCCGGCACCTTCCGATACGACCCAGACCTCGTCGCAGACAGAAATGTTATTCACCAGCGCTTTGATGGCACCTTCCTGCAGAAGCTTTCCCTTCAGCGCATTTGAAATATCTACATCAAACTTTGTATGATACGTAAGAATAAGGGGAGCCTTGACTATTTCCCGGATGCCTCCTGCAAGCACTGTGCTTGCAATCGGACAATGCGAATGAAGAATGTCCGGCCTGAACAGGCTTTGGGCTTTCGCGATATCCGGAGCAAACGGGACTCCTGCAACATAGCCGACAGAATTTCTTACATCGATCTCCGGATATCTCAGAACCGGAAAATCAAATCCGCTGTCATCTGCATCGGGATATCTTGGGACGATAACATTGGTGCTGTCGCCGTGCTTTGTCAGATATTCGGCATAGTGTACCACTGCATTGGCGACCCCGTCTATCTCCGGAGGAAATGAATCATTCAGCAGACTTATTTTCATCTAACGTACTTCCTTATTCCCTGAAATCAGTAAAAAGATGATCTTTGGTGCTTCCTGCTAAGCTGGCAGCAGATTATTTCAGGTTGAATTCCTTCTTCAGCGTTTCTGTCATAACATCGACCGGGGCTTCAACGCCGGTCCAGAGCGTAAAGTTTATGGCACCCTGATTCGCCAGCATTCCGAGCCCGTTTACTGTCTCCGCTCCCTGTCCGGCAGCTGCCTGAAGGAACAAGGTGTTGGGATCATTAAAGATTACATCGCAGACAGTCATTTCCGGGGTAATGGAAGAATAATCAATGTCAGGCCTTTCGTTAACATTGGGATAGAGTCCGAGCGGGGTCGCATTGACGAGAATATCTGTCTCTTCCGGAACTTTAATTCCGGGGATCCAGCTGATATATTCAGCTTTTGCCTGCGTTTTCTCATTGATCAGAGCGCTGAGCTCTTCGCCGCGTGCGGATACGTTTACGATATTGATCTTGGATGCTCCATGCATGGCAGCTTCAACAGCAATCGCTCTGGCGGCTCCTCCTGCCCCGAGGATCGTAAAGGTTTTTCCGGCCGCATCGATCCCGCGGTCAGTCAGGGATTTCATAAAGCCTTTTCCGTCTGAATTATCGCCCCAGAGAACACCGTTCTTATTCACTACTACATTGATTGCACCGATGACCTGGGCTTCCGGGGACAGCTCGTCAACCAGCTTAACGGCATTTACCTTGTGCGGGATCGTAAGGTTGATTCCGCGCATGTTGACTGCTCTGAGGCCTTTCATGGCAGCTTCGAGATCGTCTTTTTCAACTTTCATTGTGATATAGCGGAAGTCAAGCCCCTTTGCGGCAAAAGCAGCTTCTTCCATAACGCCGGTGGGATTTTCATCGATGGGGCATCCGAATACGCCAACAAGCTCTGAACGATAACATTTTGCCATTTCTTTTTCCTCCGATTAATATAATAATTTTATATTCTTGAAACACCGGTCCTGCGTGCGGCTTCTGCAACTGCGGCTGCAACTGCGGGACCGACCCGTTTGTCAAATGCTTTGGGAATAATATAGTCGGCAGAGAGCTCTTCCTCGGAAATCAGGCCGGCCAAAGCTTCTGCTGCGGCCATCTTCATCTCTTCGTTGATCTCGCTGGCACGAACGTCAAATGTTCCCCGGAACATTCCCGGGAATACGAGAACATTGTTGATCTGGTTCGGATAATCGCTGCGTCCGGTGGAGATGATTTTTGCTCCTCCGGCTTTTGCATCATCCGGGAATATTTCGGGTGTGGGATTGGCGCAGGCGAAAATAATGGCATCCCGATTCATGGTTTTTACCATTTCCGTTGTCACCATTCCGGGTGCGGAGACACCGATGAATATGTCCGCCCCGACAAGCATATCCGCGAGGCTTCCGGCTTTTCTTTCAAGGTTTGTAACCTCGGCCATCTCATCCTTGATCCAGTTCAGCCCGCTGCGTCCTTTATAAATCGCGCCGTTCCTGTCGCACATGGTAATATGCTGAAATCCCGCGGAAAGCAGAAGCTTCACAATCGCGATCGCCGCCGCTCCGGCTCCGGAAGTGACAACCCGAACGTCCTCTTTCTTTTTCCCGACTACCTTCAGTGCGTTGGTAAGACCGGCCAGCGTAATAACTGCCGTTCCGTGCTGATCGTCATGGAAAATGGGAATGTCACATTTCTCTTTCAGCTTGCGCTCTATCTCAAAGCAGCGGGGCGCTGCAATGTCCTCTAGGTTAATTCCCCCGAAGCTGCCGGATATGTTATATACGGTATTCACAAATTCATCGACATCTTTTGTCCTGACGCAGATCGGAAACGCATCGACTCCGCCAAAGGACTTAAACAGAACACATTTTCCTTCCATAACCGGCATTCCGGCTTCCGGACCGATATCGCCCAGACCGAGAACTGCAGTTCCGTCCGTTATTACCGCGCACAGGTTATGCCTGCGGGTAAGCTCATATGATTTGCTGATATCCTTTTGTATTTCAAGGCAGGGCTGAGCCACGCCCGGAGTATACGCAAGGGAAAGGTCTTCCTTTGTGTCAACGGGAACTGTGGAAATAACTTCGATTTTTCCCTTCCACTCGCCGTGGAGACGAAGGGATTCTTCTGCATAGTTCATAGTGTCCTCTCCTTAACTTCATTCCTCAAACGGGAATTTATAATCAAGTCCGCATTCGTTGCGGAGCGCAATGAATTCCTTTTGAATCGCCTCTCCGACGGGAACTCCTTTGTCTTTTCGTTCCTGCCAGTTGAGATAGGCCTTTTCTCCGGGCGTATAGATGTGGTCGGCTCCGGGCGCTTTTTCGGATTCACGCAGTCCCCGGCAGATCCCTCCGGCTGTCTCCCGGAAAGTATCAAGTCCCATAAAGAATTCCGGATTGATAACAAAGAAGAAATGACCGAGATGATACATACAGTTGTTTCCGTTTTCATCTTTCCCGCTCAGCGCTTTCATATACGGCCCTCCGGACAGCGCGGCGGAAAGAATCTCAACGATTGTCGTGAATCCGTATCCCTTGTATCCGCCGGTCTCTTCCCCGAGCCCGCCCAGCGGGAGCAGCGCACAGTTTCCGGCACGCATTTGCTTCAGGATCTCCCCGGAGTCCGTCATGGTTCCTCCGTCTTTCGTAACAACGAGACCGGCAGGAGTAGGCTTTCCCATCCGCTGATAGAATTCAATTTTCCCGTTCTGAACGATGGAAGTCGCGCAGTCAAAATTGAACGGATACGGGTCATCTGTCGGCATTGTGAAAGTGAGCGGATTGGTTCCCATCATCGGCTCAACACCGAAGGTGGGGGCAACGCTGGGGCGTGCATTCGTACCGGAAATGCCGATCATCCCGGCTTTCTCAGCCATGGAAGTCCAGTAACCGGCGATTCCGTAATGGGTGGAATTGAATATGGTTCCTCCGGCCATTCCATAGATCTTTGCTTTTTCAATCAGCATCTCCATCATTTTATGGCTTGCAACCATGCCCATTCCGTTGTTGGCGTCCATAACAATGGTGGTTGGCGTTTCTTTTACGATGTCGATCTTTGTTACAGGGAGAAGGGTGCCGTTTTTGATCCTGTCAAGGTAGATCGGCTTAAAGCGGTTGCAGCCGTGGCTCTCAATTCCCCTCCTGTCGGATTCAAGCAGGACATCGGTACAGATCCTGGCATCCTCCTCGGGAACTCCGTATGCCTGAAATACATCGATCATGAAATCGGTTATCAGCTGCCATGGAATATATGGTCTTGTTTCCATTGTATTTTCCTTCCATGAGAAGAGTAATAATTTTGTTTCTATAAATATATTATAATAATATAAGGATCGGTGCAGAGCAAGAAAAATATGCATATTTCAAAGCAGATCTCATTCACGGGGACGGTCGCCTGAGCGTCATGAGATTCTGAAAAGGCAGCCTGTGATAATGCTTGACTTTGCAGTCTAAAGCGGGTAGGATGGCTTTAAACAGTATTATTCGACGAAGGTACCGAAAATGAAGCAGGAGAATAAAAAAGAACTTTTCGAAAACATCCCTGTTCCCAAGGCAATAATGACTCTGGCCGTACCGACCATCATCAGCCAGCTGATCAATGTAATTTATAATATCGCGGACACTTTCTATGTAGGAAGAACGGGCAACCCTTATATGATCGCCGGAGTATCTCTTTCTCTGCCGGTTTTCCTGATTACAATCCCGATAGCGAACCTGTTCGGAATCGGCGGAGGCTCCTATATTTCAAGGCTGATGGGCGCCGGAAAAGAAAAAGAGGCGAAAAGCGTCAGTTCAATGAGCTTTTACGGCTCGCTGATCCTTTCATTGGCATATTCAATATTGGTGTTTTTCTTTATGACACCTTTGCTGAAAGCCCTGGGAGCATCAGCGGATACGATGGAATTTGCAAAGCAGTATACGCTGTATGTTGTGGTTTTCGGAACTCCATTCGTCGTCTTGTCGGCAGTGGAGTCTCATCTCCTGAGGAATACGGGCTATTCTGATCTGGCAAGCTATGGCCTTTCCGGCGGCGGGATCCTGAATATGATCCTGGATCCTGTTTTTATGTTTATTCTGTTCCCCAAAGGAATGGAAGTGAAAGCCGCTGCTGTTGCAACTCTTCTTTCAAATATTGCCGCTTTCATTTTCCTTACGGTGGTTCTTGTCAGAGTATCCGGAAAATCTCCGCTGAGTCTTTCAGCAAGGGATCTCAGAAAATCAGGAAAAGGTCAGCTCTCGGCAATCTGCTCCGTTGGTATTCCGTCCGCGGTCCTGCCCGGATTGTTTGATGTGGCCAATATTGTTTTGAATTCCTGTATGGCTGTTCATGGAGATCTTCAGCTGGCAGCCATGGGAATCGTAACAAAGATAGAAAGGATCCCGAACGCTGTCGGTATCGGTCTGAGTCAGGGCATGCTTCCTCTTGTGGCGTACAATTATTCTTCCGGAAATCATGAGAGAATGCAGTCAACAATAAAAACTGCCAGAAAAATGGGCCTGATCACTGCAGCGGTCTGTGTAGTGGCTTTTGAACTGCTCGCTCCGAAGATGGTGGGAATTTTTCTTGACTCCTCCGCACCGGGCGAAGCGGCGGTAACGCTTGGATTTGCGGCGGCTTTTCTTAGAATGAGATGCGCGGCGTCTCCGTTCCAGTTCCTGAACTACCATTCTTCCTATTGCCTTCAGGCAATGGGAGACGGAAAAGGAACGATCATTCATGCTTTCGGCAGGATCGTCGGGATCTACATCCCTGCAATGCTGATCCTGAACAGCTTCTTTGGCCCCTCCGGTCTTGCGCTGTCGCTTCCTGTCGGAGAATTCCTTTCCGACTTCCTGGCGATTTACCTTCTCAGGCGCTGGTTAAACAGTATGGATAAAAATATCCATAAGGACTGAATGATTCCGTGATAGTCGGGGAAAATGTCCTCTCGGCAGATAAAATTACATATAACAGACGTATGGCGGCAGGGAGCGATCCCTGTCGCCGGTTTTCTGTTTGCAGAAGATTTGTGAAAGTACTTGACATGTGACCAAATGGTCACTATAATGCGATGTGTCCAAGCGGTCACGTTGATCATGTGGAGGATGTTATGGAAAATACGACAAAAGAAAAAATCCTTGAGGCAGCCCTCGTCTGTTTCGCGGAAAACGGATATAAAGGGACAAACCTGCGTGACTTCGCCTCAGGAATCGGACTGAGTAAATCAGCACTGTACCTCCATTATGAAAGCAAAGAGGCGATCTGGAATGCTTTGCTTGACAGAATGGAGGCTTATTATGCGGAACGCTTCGGCTCACCCGAGCATCTGCCGGAGATCCCGAGATCCTGCAATGAGTTTTTTTCTCTAACCATGCGGCTGGTGGATTTTACAATCCATGATGAAAAAACCATCCTCACCAGAAAGCTGCTGCTAACAGAACAATTTCACGATGACCGTGTAAAAAAACTTGCCACCAAACATTTCATAAGCGGGACAAAGGAAATATACAGGAATATTTTCAGGGAAATGATGGAAAACGGTCTGCTGATAAAGGAAGACCCGGATGTGCTTGCGTTTTCTTTTACCGCTCCGATCACAGCTCTGATCCACTACTGTGACCGTGAGCCAGAGAAGGAGCAGGAGATTATGCAGCAGATCGAAGCCTTCACCAAACATTTTATAAAGATGTATTCGAACGAATAAAAAAAGGAAAGGAAACAAGAAGATGAATGTAACTTACGAACACAAAAGTGAACTAACTTTTATCGGTTTTCATACCGAAATCGCACCCGAAGAAGGATACAAAAAATGTCCGGAATTCTGGGATAAGGAATATGCCGAAAAATACGCCCGTCTTTGGCAGACAATGAAGCCGGAAACATCAGTGGAAGCAGCGATCCTCGAAAACGGCATCGGCATGTACGCGATCTGCGCCGATGCGGACAGCAGTTTTGATTATTGGATTGCCGGACTATACAAGGGCGGCGATGTGCCGGAGGGCCTCGAGCTTTTCACCTTCTCCGAGAGCGACTGGGCAATCTTTACGGCGAAAGGTCCGATACCCGAATCTTTGCAGACACTCAACACACAGGTGTGGAATGAATGGGCGCCGAACATTAAAACAATGTACGAAATCGGCACATCATCCCTTGAAATCTATTCCGCCGGCGATCCGCAGTCTCCGGATTACGAATGCGGAATATGGGTGCCGATCACGAAAAAGGCGGATCTGAAAATCTGCCAGAGCTGCGGGATGCCGATGGAATCGAAGGACGATTTCGGATCTAATGCAGACGGCAGTCTCAATGAAGATTACTGTAAATACTGCTTTGTAAACGGTGAATTTACCGACAAGGTGTCGATGGAGGAATACATCGAAATGTGCAGTCAGTTCGGCGCACAGGCGGGTATGACCAATGAAGAAATGAAAGCATATTGCGAAAAACTCTTCCCAACGCTGAAAAGGTGGAAAAAGTGACGCTGTGATCGCCAATATGTTCACGGCCAGCCGAATACTGTTTTCACTATGCCTTTTTGTCCTTCCTGCGTCTTCCACTATGTTTGCTGAACTCTATTTACTATGCGGTGTAACCGATGTGCTGGACGGTTTCCTTGCGCGAAGACACCGCACGGAAAGCAAGGCGGGCGAACGGCTCGACAGTATTGCCGACTTGTTTTTTGCTGGCGCATATGCTGTAAAGATCCTTCCGCTTTTGCGTCTTCCCGGCTGGATCTGGACATGGACAATATTGATTTCCATAGGGAAGATTCTCGGAATTATAAAAAGAAGCAAAAAGGAGCAAAATTTTTATGTTGCTCATTCCTTTGCAAACAAGCTGACCGGACTTCTGATCTTTCTTCTACCGATGACCGCTCTTTTGAGCGATGTAGAGTATAGCGCCGTGGTTGTATGCACAGGCGCGACATTTGCCGCAGCGGAAGATTTATTATCTCGAAAGATTGATTATTAACAAGAAAAGTGCGGAGGTTTAATAATGAAATTCAGCGGTTTTTTGATCGTTGTAAAAGATATCAGAAAAGCAGAGAAGTATTATCATGACCTGTTCGGTTTTGAAACGCTCGCTGATAACGACGGAAATATGATCCTGTCGGACGGACTTGTTTTGCAGGAGGAAAAATACTGGCGCGGTTTTATTGGCAGAGACGTTCTTCCTCAAAACAACTCCTGCGAGCTTTATTTTGAGGAAGAAAATGTTGACGCTTTTTATGAAAAGCTGAAAACGCTCTACCCGGAAACGGAGTTTGTCAACTTGCCCATGACACACAGCTGGGAACAGCGTGTGGTACGCTTCTATGATCCGGACGGAAATCTGATTGAAGTCGGGGAGCCGATGTAACAGCATTAAATTATAATTGTGAGAGGAAGGAATGAAAAAATGGGTATCCTCTTTCGACATGCAGCAGAAGACGAGGTGGGAATTTTAACGGAAATGTCCACAGATGTATTTCTTTCGGATACGGCGCTCGGTGGTGAAGCGGGAGGGCCAATCGGATATGATGATTATGAATTTCACTTGGGTCATCAAAAAACGGTGATTTGTATTCGCTTCTTGGGGATGGGAAAATCGTTGGCGGGTCTATTCTGAAACGAAATGGAGACTGCTTGTATTCTACGTGTCCGGGAGAAACGCCGCATCGTGATTCAAAACAGCAGTAGTTTGGTTTGATTAATATATATCGTTGGCAAGCAGAGGGAAGAATATGCAGATTATAGACAGACTATATGAATTATCTGACAAAGAATATGCGGAGTTTCAGTCAAAGCTGACTCCAACTGTTGATAAAGCTCTCTTCATCGGTGTCCGGGTTCCTGATGTTAGAAAACTGGCTAAAGAAATATACAAATCCGGCGAATATGAATCGTTTTTCAGCGAATTGCCCCACAAATTTTACGATGAAAATATGCTTCACGGGCTTATTGTATCCGAAATAAAGGATTTTGAGCAATGTATTAAAGCCACGGAGGCTTTTCTTCCTTACGTTGATAATTGGGCTGTATGCGATATCATGTCACCAAAATGCTTTAAGAAAAATAAGGACAGATTGCTTCCGATTATCAAAACCTGGGTGAAGTCTTCTGAAGAATATACTGTTCGTTTCGGGCTTGAAATGCTTATGAGTCATTATCTTGACGAAGATTTCAAGCCGGAATATCTTGAAATTGCAGCTTCTGTTAAATCCGACAAATACTATATCAACATGATGATCGCATGGTTCTTTGCTACTGCGCTGACGAAGCAGTGGGACGCAGCTCTGCCATATATCACGAATAACGGACTCGATGCCCGGACACATAATAAGACGATTCAAAAGGCAAAAGAAAGCTATCGTATAACGGACGAACAGAAGAAGTATCTTAACAGTTTTAAGAGATGAAATTATAATTTATAGTTCAAAAAGAAACGAAAACGATGAGGTAGTAAGATGCTTAGATTGAGACCTTTTCGTGCACCTGATGCGAAAACTATTATTAACTGGACCAGCGCACCTGAAGAATTTTACAAATGGTCTGCCGGTATCATGGGAGAGTATCCAGTATCTGAAAAGAGATTACTTGAAGCAGTATCGGGAAGGGAAGACAATCCAAGATATTTTCCGTTAGTTGCTTTTGATGATAATGGGCTTGTTGGCTTTTTTACTGTCAGGACACCGGGCGAAGATAATAAAAAAGTGCGTTTTGGATATGTGATTGTTGATCCTTCAAAAAGGGGATGCGGTTATAGTAAAAAGATGCTGATTCTTGGACTGAAATTTGTGTTTGATATATACGGTGCCGATGAAGTCAGTCTCGGTGTGTTTGAAAACAACAAACAGGCTTATGATTGCTATCGCAGTGTAGGTTTTAGAGAAAACGGAACACGTGAAGAATACCATCTGTGTGGGGAAACTTGGATAGATATTGAGATGGTGATACACAATGAAGCCAACCGGATACAGTAACTAATTTCAGTTTGACTCTCTAACGCCTGGGAAAGGAAAACATGATAGAAACAAAACGGTTGAAAATATATGCAGCTTCCAAAGAGCAGATGGAAACGTTTATTGCCGCACAGTCGGTCGATGTTTTGAAAGCGGCTTACACGGAAATGCTGGACGGTGCTTTGACGCATCCTGATCACTGGGAATGGTATGCCATCTGGATGATCGAACTTGCAGACGGTACGCACATCGGCGAGCTTTGCTACAAGGGACTTTCTGAGAACGGGGTTGCGGAAATCGGATACGGAATTGAAGAGAATTATCAAGGCTGCGGTTATGCAACGGAAGCGGTAT
>JAUNQI010000023.1 GCA_030536255.1 Eubacteriales bacterium
AAAAATATAAAATACAATGCCAATTATGAGAACAAATAAAATATCATGTAACCCTATTCCAAGTATTTAACTGTTTTCTCTGTAGAAACGGCATAATCGATCTCAGCGCTTGTGCTGCTTCCGATGTATCCGCCCAGATTAATAACAAATATTGCATCCTTATAACATATACTCCCGCACAGCGTGATAACCTTATACTTCCTTTCTCCTGATTTATAAATTAGTTCTAATGACCGCGCATCTTCCTGGATTCAGCGAATAATCTCAGTAACGCCTCGGTCAAAAGGTTACATGGTTACACGGTTACACGGGTTTTCATTCCACCAAACACCGCGTAAAACGTAATCGCCCATTTGTTTTTTTATAATATTTTTTTCAATAAGAAATAGTATGTAACCATGTAACCGCAACCGAAAAATTCAAGGATCTGGCGGGTTGGCGAGGTTACACGGCTTCGGGAAGGGCCCGTAACCGCACGTAACCGATGTAACCGTTCGGATTATCCGGGAAATTGTGGGATTATCAAGGTTTTCTTCAGGAAAAGATTCGGTAAAACAGGAAAAGCGTCATCTAAGAATGGCAAAAAGCACCGGATTTTCCGCTTTTTTCGGGAAAAACACATGCTGTTTCAAAAAACAAAAAAATAATTAACAAAAATTGGCAATCTCTGCTTTGTAACCGCTTCAGGAGTTTCCGGATTTTACAGTGAATCTGTCAATAACAAATACCGGCAGCCTCTGATTCAGAGACTGCCGATGTCATACTTATCCTTTGTTTACTTGTTTCCCTGTCCGTAATAAGCGTTTGCGCCATGCTTGCGCAGATAATGCTTATCCAGAAGCGTCTGTTGCATGCTCATCAGAGACGGAGCAAGCGTTAAGGAATGATAATCCATGAATGCCACGTTTTCCATAACAACAGCGTTATGAACCGCGTCTACCGGATTCTTGCCCCAGGAGAACGGGCCATGGCTGTGTACGAGAACAGCGGGAACATCATCCGGATCAATACCGCGTGTTCTGAATTCCTCAACGATCACGTTACCGGTCTCCTTCTCGTACTCCCCTTTGATCTCCTTCTCGGTCATCAGACGGGTGCAGGGAATTGCGCCGTAGAAATAGTCCGCATGGGTCGTGCCGAGTGCAGGGATATCCGCGCCGGCCTGAGCAAAGGAAGTAGCCCACTTGGAATGCGTATGTACGATGCCGCCGATATTGGGAAATGCCTTATAAAGCTCAATATGCGTTGCCGTGTCGCTGGACGGCTTCCACTTTCCTTCCACGACCTTGCCCGTCAGATCGCAGACGACCATGTCTTCGATTCCCATTCCGTCATATTCAACGCCGGACGGCTTGATGACAAACAGACCGGACTCGCGGTCAATTCCGGAAACATTTCCCCAGGTAAACGTTACAAGACCGAACTTCGGAAGAAGAAGATTTGCCTCAAGCACCTGCTGTTTTAAAGATTCAAGCATAGTAACCCTCCAAATATACTAAAAAATTAATTAATTACGCTGATAGTTTTGTAACGGACTCCGCCATCATCCGGAAGTTTTCCGCTCTCTGTACCGAAACCGGGTAATACCGGACTTCGGAAAAATCACTCAGATACATCGATCCCAGAGAAACGAAGATACGTTTTCCGTCTTCAAATACGATATCTCCGTTTTTATCCACGGCATACTCGCCGGACATCACGCTGTTCAGCCCTCTGTTAAAGCAGGAATACCGCGACGGGAAGAATCTTCCCTGATCCGCCATGGAATTCAAATAGGAAGCGGAGAAAAACGTTTTAAGAAAGCTCCAGGCCGCGTCACGGTCTTTACAGGAAGAGGATATCGCCAGATTCATCCCGTAATCCAGCGTTGAGACGGTGACCGTGCTGCCGGTACCGTGGAGCGTAGGCCAGCCGATATACGCGATCTCCTCGCCGAACTCATACCCCAGCTTGATAACATCATCAAAGCAGAACAGCTCCGCCGGCATCAGCAGCTGGCATTTGGAACGGATCCGCAGATCCGAGGAATCCTCCCCGGTCGGATACCCGATAAAGCACTGATACGAAGACGGGAAATTCCCGCAGAAAGCTTTCAGCTGTTCTTCCTCCTCAGCGGTCATCAGAGCTCCGTCCATCCGTGAGCAGAAATCATAAACCTCATCGGACGTATAATAAAGCGGCAAAGCGTCTGAGCCCTGTCCCAGGCTCCACCACGCATTGCGGAAATCATCATAATTCCATGAACAGCGGTTTCCTGTTACAGACGCCGCGCCGATCAGTGTCGAAATGCTGAACCCGGAGCAGGTACAGTACAATCCCCCGTCATATTCCGCGGCATACAGAATATTCTGCATAAAGCTGGTCGGCTGAACCGTTTTGTCCGCAGACATGAAATCATAAAGATTAACGAGCTTCCCTTCAGCGGCAAGCGAATGCGCTTCCGGAACGGAAAGATAAAGCAGATCGGCTTCCTTCTGAAGCTGTTCTCCTCCGGTCGCCGAGATCCGGATCACTGCGTGTCCCGTATTCTGCCTGTTGAAAGCCGCGACCGCTTCTTCCAGCCTCGGAGTGCTTTTCTCACAGGACAATTCAAGAACAGAATAGTTCTCCCCGCTCTCCTCTTCCCGGGTTTTCACCGTTACGAGCTCATAGGAATACTTTCTGGAGTTGCTGTCAAATGAAGCGGAAAGAAACCGGAATCCGTTGGATCTGTTCAGCGGATAGATTTCCGAAACCAGCGATCCTTCGGTCACGCCGAAATCACATAACGTCAGCTCCTCCGCTGCAACACCTGAATGAAAAGAATCATCCGCCATCATCCCTTTGGCTTCGTTCGCGCTGATCTCACGGGTCAGAAGATCGGCGCCGTTTTTGTCAAGCGTCCGGAGATAATACTTTTCTTTATATTCGAGATAATCCTTTCCGGGGACAACCTTCGCCTTATCTGCCGGAACGCTGTTTCCGCTGGTAGCGGTATGCTCGATTGCAACAAACGTTCCGTCTGCTTTTCTCCTGAGCGCATCCAGCGTTACAACACTGCTGAAATCTTTCCACTCGTTTGTATTCTCCTCCGGCGGAACGGAAGAGTAATCCGGAAGACGGGAAATATGGCCGTTCGGAGAAACCTTATACAGGGCGACGGAATAGATGTCATATCTCCCGTCGTTGGCAGGAGCCGTTTTTTTCCGTTTTGCTTCCGCCTTTACTTTTTCCGGAATGTTTTCCCCGGTCTTTTCCTCAGAGCTGCAGTAAAAGCAGCTGCCGGAATAGCACAGAGGAACGAGCTCTTTCCCGTCAGACAGGATCCCGGTATATTCGGCTTCGGTGATTATGACCGGTTCAGGTTCCGGTTCCGCGGTCGGTTCCGGGGTTGCCGGAGGAGGTGCCGCGGACATTGAGCAGCCCTGAAGGGCCAGAGACAATGCCAGAACCAGAACGGAAAACTTATATTTTTTCAATGCCGTCTGCAAACGAGGCAAGCGTTTCTATATTCACCGACTCAACCTGACCCTCGTCGATCAATGCGGTGATTGCCGGGTCAAGAGGAAGCCTTGCCGTATTCTTAATACCGAACTTTTCCGCGACAGCTGCTACTTTGCTCTCGCCGAAAATGCTGTGCTCTTTTCCGCAGTCCGGGCATTTAAAATAGGACATATTCTCCACAAGGCCGATTACGGGAATGTTCATCATGTTTGCCATATTTACGGCCTTTTCCACGATCATCCCGACGAGATCCTGCGGGCTTGTTACGATCACAACGCCGTCAACCGGGAGAGACTGGAAAACGGTAAGCGGAACATCTCCGGTTCCGGGAGGCATATCCACAAACATATAGTCCACATCTTCCCACAGAACGTCCGTCCAGAACTGAGTAACGGCGCCGGCGATAACGGGGCCTCTCCAGACAACGGGCTGGGTCTCATTATCCAGGATCAGATTGATCGACATCACCTGCACTCCGGTATTCGAACAGACCGGATAGATATAGTCCTCTCCGCCGGTAGTACCGGGCTGAAGTCCAAAGGATTTCGGCACGGAAGGACCCGTAATATCTGCATCCAGAACCGCCGCCCGGAAGCCGCGGCGCTGCATTTCGGAAGCGAGCAGACAGGTCACGAGAGACTTGCCGACGCCTCCCTTACCGCTTACGACGCCGATCACTTTTTTTACGGATGCGCCGCTGTGAAGCTGCTTGCGGAAGTCTTCCGGAGAAGAGCATTTCTGCGTGCAGTTGGAACAATCATGATTACAGTTTTCACTCATAAGGTAACTCTCCTTCTAGTGTTTTCATTAGACTGAGTATAGAAAAATTGAGGGAAAAAGTCAAGCTGTATCGGGCAGTTGTATTCATATAAAAAGTAGGATCCCCGGAAACAGCGGAAATGTCTCCGGGGACCACAAATGAAAGAGAAAGAGGAAAAATGGTACGCACTTTTTAAGTGCGCCATTACTATATCATTGAAAAATGAATTGATGCTGAAAACGCTGTAAATAAACTGTGAACGAATAATGAATATTCGCCGATATTACAGGTCATAATACATTGCGAACTCCATCGGATGAGGAATTCTGGAGATCTTTGCGCTTTCGGCTCTGTGCTTTTTGATCCAGATATCCAGAAGAGCCTGCGGGAAGACGCCGCCCTTCAGGAGGTAATCATGATCGGCTTCGAGCGCATCCAGAGCTTCGTCGAGCGTCTTGGGAAGGCCGCCGAGTTTTTTCTTTTCTTCTTCGGGAAGATCAAAGAGATTGAAATCAAAGGGGCCCCAGCCGTTTGCATGCGGATCGATCTTCTTTTCGATTCCGTCAAGACCGGCCATCAGGATCGCGGCATATGCGTAGTACGGATTGCAGGTGGCATCCGGGTTTCTCAGCTCAAAGCGCTTGTTCTTCGGAGACTTCGCATAAGCAGGAATTCTGATCACGGCGCTTCTGTTTGCCATGGCATAGCCGATCGTTACCGGAGCTTCAAAGCCGGGGATCAGACGCTTATAGGAATTCGTGGAAGGATTTGTAATCGCGCAAAGGGATGCCGCATGGGTAAGGAGACCGCCGATAAAGTACATAGCCGTGTCGCTCAGCTGAGCATAATTGTCCGGATCGTAGAAAACAGGCTGTCCGTCCTTCATCAGAAGCATATGGACGTGCATACCGCTTCCGGCCTCGCCGGCAACCGGCTTCGGCATCAGCGTTGCCGTGCAGCCTTCCTCGGCAGCGGAATTCTTGATGACATACTTGGCTACCATCGTATTGTCCGCCATCTTTGTCATCTCATCCAGCTCAACTTCGATCTCAAGCTGACCGCAGCCGCCGACTTCCGCGTGATGATACTTGACTTTTACGCCCCAGTCTTCCAGATCAAGAGCCATTTTGGAGCGAAGATCGTTATTGATATCCATCGGAAGCGCGGTATGATATCCGCCATGATGAGGAACAATATAACCGTTGTTATTGTTCTCCTCGGCTGAATTCCACTCGGCCTGGCAGGCATCGATCATATAACCCATATCATCCGGCTTTGTGCTGTAGGATATGCCGTCAAATACATAAAACTCATATTCCGGCCCGATGATCATTTCATCCGCAACGCCGGTTTCTTTCATATACTCAGCCGCACGCTTTGCAACATTTCTCGGATACTGGTCAAACGGACGGTTGGAAGGACGGTCAATGACCATCACATCGCCGATCATGGAAAGCGTGGGGATTTCACAATAGGGATCGAGCACGGCACTGTCAAGATCCGGAACAAAAACCATGTCGGAATTTTCAACTGCGGCGTAACCGTAGTTGGATCCGTCAAAGCCGATACCGAACTCCATCGTATCCTCATTCAGTCTTTCAACCGGAATGCTCAGATGACGCCAGCGGCCGTCAAGGTCTGTCATTTTGAAATCGACAATAGCGACTTCATTTTCTTTGCAAAAATCGAGAACTTCATTGAGTGTTTTCATGATTTATCATCTCCATATGAAAGTACAGATATTTTAGCACAGTTAAATACCATGAGCAAGAAAAAGGTTGCGATTCGTTAATTCTGCTCAATGCCTGGCTGCAGATCCGTCAGAATTCTGTACATCATATCCCTTGAGCATACCGGAACCGTATAGCAGCAGCCGGTCTCCTCACTGCGAACCGAAACCGTCTGAAAAGACCCGGAGCTTCCGATCATGACTGCTGCCGGAATCAGCCTGTAAGTATTTCCCATGATAATTGAAAAGTCATCCGTTTTTTCGATGATTTTTGCAATCGTCTTATCGGAAGGCTTTTCGGCATTCACAAATACGATCGGATATGCGGCGGACTCGGTGATCAGAAGAACATCACAGCTCAGCTTAATTTCAGAGTGCGGTGTTACAATATTGACATGAAAAGCCGTCTCCCAGTTCCGGTATTTATTCGCCGGCTGATTCTTTCCGGAGACCAGCTCGAGGTCCTTAAACATTCCGGCCATGGAGCAGCGGATCATTTTTGACATTTTCTGCGGAAAACGGGGTGTGCCGATGATTGTAGCCGTATTAATGCAGCTGTCTTCCATTTTCTCCATAAAGTCCGCTTCGCTGACTTTCAGAAACATTTCTGCGGAAGAATAGTACCAGCTATAATGTTCCAGGCCGTAATGCGGTACGGACCGAGAGATCATCGGGCAGTAATTTCCCTTTGAATTTTTATAACAAAGCCCAGTAAACAGAGGACTGTTTGAAAGTATTTTTCTTATTTCAAATAAATCGACCCTTAATTGTCTCGAAAGATTTCCCGCTGAAATCCCAGCGGTACTGCAGCTGATGATCGAGTACATTTCTCTTTCCAATTCGGATATTCTTGCCATTTCTACCCCCGGGAATGTATATATTCAACCTTACTGAAGCCTCCGCGCAGCAAACGAAGAGGCTGAAATTCCATTGTATAAATACTATAAAACCCGGAACCCGGCGGTACAAGAACAATAGCGGAAAAAGTTGTAAACATTAAGGTAACATAACACTGTTAACTTAAACAATTAACATAACTCGACATATAGTTTCAATCGACATTCCCAGAAAATCAATTGTCCTATATTTTGTGAATCCGCTCCGGAAAATCAGGAGAAAACCAGTTTCAAGCAATTACAAAATTGTTTCTTTGTCGGATAAATCTGATTGACAATCAAGCATCTTCTGCATTAATATAAAATAAATAATAGTATGCCCGGAGGCTCATTATGGAGAAAAACAAAATTCAGCGGATCAACGAGCTAGCCCACCTTTCAAAAGAACGTGAGCTTACTCCGGAAGAGCTGCAGGAACGCGATGTGCTCAGGAAAGAATACATAGAAGATTTCCGAAAAGCGACGATTGCAACTCTTGAGAACACCTACATTGTTACCCCAAATGGTGAAAAACACAAGCTTCCAAAAAAAGGAAGCTGATCAAAGAAAGTGACAGATTCCATGCTTCGAAATTCACTGAAAAAATTATCTTTCGTTCTTATTTTCTTTTCGCTCCTGATCCTCGCCGGATCAGCCTATGCGGAAACAGAAAAAAACAGCAGCGGCAGTAAAAAGTCCGCAACCGGATCCGTCATCATCTGCGGAACGGAATACCCTGCTGATACAAAGACTCTGGATCTCTTCTCTCTCAAGCCGGAAGATGTCAGCAAGGCAGCCGAAAAGCTTCCTGAATTTACAGCGCTGAAAAAAGTGATCCTCTCCCCTGCCGACGAAAGCGGAAATGAAGCAATCAGTCCCCTGTCGTTTGCGGAATTTCAGCAGCTTGCGGATGCAGCTCCGGACGCTGACTTCTCCTACTGCTTTGAACTGTATCATCAGACGGTATCAACCGATGAAACAGAGGAGCTCATGTTCCGGAGGCTGACGGATGTTGACGATGCCGCAGTCGATGCAATTGACGAAGTCCTCCCGTATCTGAAGCAACTGAAAACCGTGTCCTTTAACCGCTGTCCCGCTTCCTATGACCGGTTGGATGCACTGAGAGAAAAGTATCCTGATATTACCGTGCGCTGGGTCGTCCAGTTCGCCGCATTTACTGCCTGGAGCGACACAGACCGGATCTGGGCAATGGCGGGTCTCTACCACGACGAAGACGCGGTCAATCTGAAATACTTCCACGATATCCGCTATCTTGATATCGGGCACAACGGACTGACGAAATGCGATTTTCTCTATGAAATGCCTGAGCTAGAAGTGCTGATCATCGCCATCGGTAATCTGGAGGACATTACTCCCGTCGCATCTCTTTCCAAGCTCGAATACCTTGAGATCTGCGACACACAGGTAAAGGATCTTTCTCCGCTCGCATCCTGCACCACGCTTGAGCATCTGAATCTCGGCGGAATTCCCGCTACGGATCTGTCCCCGCTTTATGAGCTGAAAAACCTGAAACGCCTGTTTGCCGATAACATGTACAGCATTCAGGAAATTGACCGGTTGAATTATGAAGCGGAATTCAGAACGCTGCTTCCGAATGCGGAAATATCCTTCCTGATGGGCCCCGGAGGCGGCGTTGAAAACGGATACTGGCGCTTTTCCAGAGGCCCGTATACCGGCTCCTACGTTCCGCGCTACGCCCTTCTCCGTGAACAGTTCGGATATGACCATGATGAAAATCAGGCATATGTATATGACTAAGGATTAAGATTCTAATGGAAGAAAAAAAGATCTCAGTAAAAAAAATACTGCTGCGTTTCCTCTGCTTTATTCTCGTAACCATTCTGATGCTGGTCATCTTTCTTTTCTGTGTTATGAGAGTTGTATGCAAAGGGCCGTCTCAGACAGCTGCGGAATTATTTGTCCGTTCCGTCCGGGAAACCAGCGCCATCGGATTCCTTGCCGATATCTTCTTTACGGATGAAGAGATTGCCGCGATGGAGGCCTCTTCAAATACCGTGATTGAAGAGACCGATACTTCTCTCATTACCGTCAGCACGCCTTCCGGCGAATCCTCGGATCAGCCGTTTACGGATGCCTGGGGACATACGGACGCAGACGGCGACGGTCTCATTTATGAAGTGATCCACGGCTCGACCTATACCGGATACATGCTCATTGTCCTTGACCCGTCCAGAGTTAAGCTTGGGTGCTTCCCGAACACCGGGAAAGGCTATACAGTTCAGGAATTCGTTGAAATGAACGATGCAGTTGCCGGTATTAACGGCGGCGGATTTGCCGACGAAAACGGTCAGGGTGACGGCAGCATGCCCGACACGGCATATGTTCACGACGGAACGGTCTATTATGGTAGCCTCGGCGTAGGCCGGGGATTCATCGGGATCGATGATAATTATATTCTCCATGTAGGTCTGGACAGTCTGGACGCGGTTGAGGAAAATCACATTGTTGAGGGCACCGGCTTTGGTCCCGTACTTGTGGTTAACGGCGAAATGGCAGATGAAGAGTCCCTGCTGAGCGGGCTCAATCCAAGAACCGCCATCGGTCAGCGCTCTGACGGAGCGATCCTGCTGCTCGTAATCGACGGCAGACAGACAAACAGTCTCGGCGCTTCCTATACGGATCTTGCTGAGATCATGGTGAAATACGGTGCAGTAAACGCCTGCAATCTTGACGGCGGCTCTTCCACCTTAATGTGGTTCAACGGCCAGTACGTCAATAACTGCGCTTCCGTTATCGGGATTCGGACGATTCCCACAAGCTTTATCGTTCTGAAGAAAGGAGCTGCGGATAATGGATAAAACCGATTCTGCTATGCATGTTTCCGTCGCTCCGCGCAAAAGCCATGCATTCCTGATCTTCATGCTGATCTATATTCTTCTGTTTATTGTTGCCGGCTTTTTTGCGCTGAGATATCTTTCCGGCTATCTGGAAGAATATGAATCTTCCCGTCCCAAGCACGTTGTTGAGCAATACTTACAGGTCCTGAATTCCGGAAACATCCCGGATGATCCGTTTCCGGTTTTATACAAAATAGATCCCGAAGTACAGAGCCGGGAAGACAGTCTCCGGTTTATCAATGAAAAGCTCTCCGAAGCAAAGCTTTATCGCGCAATAGATCAGTGCTCCGACACCTGTGAAGTCTATTATATTAAGAACGGAAGCGATGTGATCGGACGGGCGGAAATGACCCCTTCCGGGACGACCGAACACGGTTTCCAGCTCTGGGATTTTTCGAAGACCGAATTTGATTTTGATACCTACTTAAACAGCAGCTCGATCATCATTCCGAGTGAGTATCGCGTTGAGGTAAACGGAAAGACCCTTTCCCGTTCCAAAATAACCGATTCTAAAATCAGATATGATGTTCTTTCCTCCTTCTATGACAGTTATCCCGGCCTGCCCACGCTGGTAAAATATGAAACAGGCAGCATGCTGGGAGATATCGAGTTTTCCGTCTACAATGCCGGAAACCGACTGATGGAACCGGATGAGCTGAACGAGGCTCTATATCTGAATTCTGTTTTCCCTGCCCCGAACAAAAATGACATCATCGATTACACCGAAGAATTTGTCCGGAAATATGCGGATTACACCTCCAATGCAGGCGGCTATACCACGATGCTGTATTCACAGCTGAAGGAGATCGTTATTCCCGAAAGTGATCTTCATAACCGGATTCGTCTTGCCTTTGATGCGATGAACTATATCAACTGCAAGAGCTGCGAGGTATCCGACCTGAAGAATGTCATTGTCTCCGAGCTGACGGACGGCGTTTACTATTCCAATGTAGAATACACCTCCACCGTAAAAGGCAACTCTGAATTAAAGTCATCAGAGAGCAATATCGGGCTCATTATCGTCAAGGACACAAAGGGTATGCTCAAAGCGGAATCGATGGTTACCTATTAATTATCCCAGAAAACTATATCCTGCTGTATTAACAGTAAGAAAAAAGAAAAGGTTACATGAAAGGACTTTATCCAATCGTGTAACCTTTTTTTCTTTTGAATCCCTCTTTAAGAAGTCAAAACTCTTTCTGTGAAGATCCCTTATTTTAGAACCAAATCTTTTTTTATGAATGATAAGCTTAAAAAGTATTTACGGATTGCAGGACTTTTTTTCCTCATGAACAAGGATCTCGTTTTCCATCAGATCGATCTTTTCAATCGTACCGCTTACCGTCACCTTACGGCCAAGAATATCCGAAAACACAAGTCTTCCATTCTCTGAGGTCACAGCGGCAACATTTTTCGTCAGGACTTCCCTCTTCTCATTATAAACTGTCGATAAACACATGATTATGTTTCCTCCAGAATTTTCAGTGCCTGCTCAAGCTTCTCATTCGCAGTCTGATAATCCACACAGGCCTCATGAATCAGCGCTTCCGCACTGCCGCCGAGCTGATGTGCCAGCTCATGAAGCTCCTCCGTATGCTCCCGGTTGTGATTTGCCATATATTTTAGGAGAGCCAGTGCCTCCTCTTGAGTATAATTCGATACAGGTTCATCCGAATGGGTGTGATTATGCATAAGCCCACCTCCTATTATATTTAAAATTGTATCACATGTAATATAGCAAGTCAAACATCCGGTTTTGTGCTGGAAAAAAGATGTTTTCTTTTGCTGCCGGACAGATGAATTGATTGACAATCCGCATTCAGTTTGATATACTTTTAACAAAATGTTTATAATTCGTTTTTCTGTTACTTTTGATTGGAGGGAAAAGCCATGAGAGATCTAAAGCACCTGATTTTCTTTGAAAAACTCCTTCAGGAGGCCAATAACGATCTGGTCAAACAGGCAAAAAACGAGGGAAAGCGCGCTCTCGGCTATACCTGCTACTTTATGCCGGAGGTTCTGCTGGATCTTCCCGGCTGCTTCAGCGTCCGTCTTCGTGCTCCCCGCTGCACGAGCCCGGATATGGCTACGTATTACATGTCTTCCCGTACCTGTCACTATGGCCGCAGTCTGATGGAACGCGCTCTGGAAGGCGGTTTCAATTTTCTGGATGCCCAGATGGCCACTGAGACCTGTACGGTGACCTGCCGTTTTCAGGAGCATCTGCAGCAGAAGAAGATCGATTCCGTAGCAGATATGGATATCATTCAGAACGATGACTTTTTCTGTGAATTTATCGATGTTCCGTTTAAGAAGACGGAAAACAGCTTTGAACATTACCGCAAACAATTACAGGTGCATGTACTGGATAAGCTCAGTGAGCACTTCAATATCGATGTTTCAGATGATGCCCTGCTTCAGGCAATTGCTGAGCACAACGAGGTATGCCGCCTGATCACGGAAATCGGTTCCTACCGCAAGCTGGACAACCCCACGATTACGGGCTATGAGTTCCATGTAATACAGCTTGTAAGCCAGTGCTGTCCGAAGTATCTGATCCTGCCGTATCTGCGGGAAACAGCAGAGGAGTTGAAAACTCGGGAGCCGGATGCCAAACCCGGATACCGCTGCAAGCTGGTAGTGGCCGGCGCTGAGAATGATGACCCCGACTTTACGTCCCTGATAGAGAGCTGCGGTGCGCGGGTAGTGGCGGACCGTTACTGCTACGGAAGTTTTCCCGGTCGCGAGGAAATAGCGGTCAGTGAGGGACAGTCCCCTCTGGACGCCATCTCCCGCCATTATCTGACTACCTGCCAGTGCGCCCGTTTCATGCCTCAGGATGCCATGCGCGAACGCAAGCAGTATCTTGCGGATCTGGTAAAGGAATACAAGGCTGACGGAATTATCGTCATCTCCAACAAATTCTGTGAATACTGGAGTTATGAGCGCACCATCGATGCCATTGTTCTCCCCCGCGATTTCCACATTCCTACCTGCTCCATTGAAAAAGAATACTTCAACTCCGCCTCCGGTCAGCTTCGCACCCGCTTCCAGGCGTTTATCGAGAGCGTGGAGATCAAGAAGATCCAGGAGGCAAATAAATAATGAAGAAGATTGACTGGAAAAAGCTCAGAAACACCGACTTCAAAAAGCTCGCAAAAGACTTCTGGTACGGCAAGCCACATGAGGAACGCCGCCTCGGCGATCTGTACTGCGACAAAACCGGCCTGTATAAGCATCGTGAATGGCGTGGTGTAAAAGACACCATGTATTACTTCAATATGATCTGGCTGTATAACTACGGCGGGATGGTGAAAACGATCCTGAAGAACGGCGGCCCTGCAGGTCTTCCCCTGTTTTTAAAGGGGCTGTGGCGCTACCGTTGGATCGGACAGGCATATCTTCCTGTTATGCACTGGTTTGACCGCGGTCTGGAAGGAATGCGCGGTGAGACCCTGCGGGCCAGTGCGTGGCACTACAATGCCATGGTCGGTGTCACCATTAATCAGATCATGAATATGCTGAAGGCTGATGCGAATATCCGCGGAGGAGAGCATAACGACGCCTGGGAGCATACTTTTGCTCATAAAGAGACGCTGTGGGGGGGCGTGTTCTATCCCTGGAGTGATAAATTTGAGCATGTTCCCATGGAGATGATTCCTTATTTTGTTACCTGCCATGTCAACAACCATACTGTGCTCAATTACATCGACGCGGCGCAGTCCATTGGTCTTCCCGGCGATCCCTGCCCGATGTGTCAGGCGGAAGCCGGTCTGTTCGTTCAGGACGATATGCCCGATTATTCCCCGTTCTATGTAACAACCAATGAAGCCTGTGACGGTTCTGTAGCCAGCACGATTCTGCAGGACTGGCTTTGGGATAAGCCGCTCTTTGCCATGCCGCAGCCTATGCAGTTTGATGATCCGCTGGTGCAGGAGCACTGTGCCAACGAGATCCGTGAGCTGTGGCAATTCATAGAGGAGCAGACCGGCGTCAAGCCTAACTTCGATCTTATGCGACAGTGTCTGGAGTCTCAGAATGAGCTCCAGCGCTTTGAGTGGGAGAAATGGGATGTGGCAGCCAATACCAGTAATTATCCCATCAACGGCGTGGCGCAGGCACTGTACCGCATTTACCAGAGTCAATACGGTGATGACCCCATCTGGCATGAAACCGATCGCAGAGTCCGCAAGATCATGGAAAAATGCGTACAGGAAAAGATCGATACCATGCCGAAAACCCGTCACAGAGTTATCGCCTGGTCCTGTGCTCCGCTGTATTATTCTCATTGGTGTACCTGGGCTTATAACTGCTGGGGACTGAATGCCGTCATCAACATGGACTCTCTGATGTTCAATATGACCATCCGTACTGACGAGCTCGATAACACCGTACTGGACATGGCCAAATACCATGAATGGGCACCGATGCGTCGAATGGCTGTCGGCGGAATGCACCACATATTTGAGCTGTGGGAATACATGGAGAAGTTCCACTGCGATATGGTCATGATGTACGACCAGCTGCTTTGTAAAGGAATGCAGGGCGTTCACGGTCTGTTTGAAGACGAATTCCGCGCTCGCAATATCCACGCGATCTGGATGCCTCATGCGCTCCCTGACAAACGCAATGTCAGCCGCCGTGAGATCCGCAATATCATCAACAACTATATGACTACCGTAATGCACGAAGAACCGCTGGATCCCAGTCTTCTCGATTTCGACGATGACGAGAGCTGGTAATAAAAGGAGGAAGAAGGAGCTATGAAAAAACTGCTTAAAATACTGTTCAGGCTTATACTGATTGTTGGCGGAATATATGCGGTACTTTTTGCCGTGTTCTTCTTTGATCTGGACGGGAAAGCGCTCTTCCACTTTGTCGAGCCTTCTCTGGTTAAACACTATGACAAGATGGAGCGCCGGGATCCGCTGAAAAAGTCCTATGATATGAATAAGCCTCACTACGACTACGGAAAATAAGCCGTAGAACCCTTTATCGTATCAGAATGGAGATGACATTACGTCTCCCCTCTCAAACAGCATTTCCAAGGAGATAAAAAATGGAAAAGACCCGCCCGATTATAGACAAGCAGGATGTGATCCTTTTTTTTGACCGGGCAGCAGCTACCTGGGACTCAGAAATGATCTGTCCCGTTCCTGTGATAGACAAAATACTGGACGGTGCGCATCTGCGTCATGGAATGGATGTATTGGATGTGGCATGCGGAACCGGTGTTCTGTTCCCGTTTTATATGAGCCGTGGTGTCAAAAGCGTTACCGCCATCGATATTGCGCCTGCCATGGCAAAAATCGCCGGAGAAAAGGTACAGGACAGCCCCATCACCGTGATATGCGGTGATGCAGAAACCTATGATTTCGGAAGACAGTTTGACTGTGCCATAATATACAATGCCTTTCCCCATTTTGCTGATCCAGACAATATGATCCGTTCCCTTGCAGAGTGGATCCGGCCCGGCGGAACTCTTACCGTTGCTCACGGCATGAGTGCTGAGGCTTTGCGGCTCCATCATTCAGGTTCTGCATCCCGGATCTCGCTGGCCCTTCCGGAACCGGAGGAGCTGGCAAACCTCTTTGCTCCATGGTTCGATGTAACTCTCACCGTTTCCAACGATGAAATGTACCAGGTTACAGGTGTGCGCCGAACATGATTTCAACGAATACTTCCCGTTAAAATACGCAGAGACTTAAACGTTTACAGCACTTGCAGACACGCCATAGATTTCTGTTGCAAGTTTACTTTTTTCGTGATAAAGTATGTTAAATATATGTCATTGTAAGGAATACTTATGGAACGCGAAACAAAGATCATTGCCGTAGCCGGAAAAGGCGGCGTAGGAAAAACCAGTATTTCTTCTGCGTTTGTCCGGCTGCTCACGGAGGCCTGTCCCGAGTCCCGCATTCTGGCTATTGACGCCGATCCTGCGGTAGGGCTTTCTACCGCTTTGGGTATAGAAGTCGGGGAAACGCTGGATGACATCCGCAAAAGCATCGTGAATTCCGTAGAAAACGGAGCACCGCGGGAAGCCATAGAGCTTTTGAGCGAGGCTCGCTACCGTATTGTTGATACGCTGGTAGAACGTCAGGCTTTTTCCTTTCTCGCGATTGGCAGGCCGGAGGCAGCTGGCTGTTACTGCAAGGTCAACGCTTATCTGAAAGAGATCATCAATCTTTTAAGTCACGACTTTGACTATGTAATCATTGACGGTGAGGCCGGAATCGAGCAGATCAACCGCAGAGTTATGGAAAAGGTTACCCATCTCGTGCTGATTACCGATCCCAGCCGTAAAGGCACTCAGGTCATAGACACCATCAGAAAAGTAGCTGATGAGCTGGTGATGTTTGACCGCTGCGGTGCCATCATTAACCGTGTTACCGATCCGGAGCTGGTACCTCTTATTCACGTGGAAGGAACAGAGGTACTGAGTATTATCGAAGCGGATAACGTACATGCCGCCGCAGATATTCAGGGCAGAAGCATTTTTGATCTGCCCGCTGACTCCCCCATTATGCGCGGGGCAAAAGAAGCATTATTAAAACTCGGTGTTTTATAAACACAGAATAAGTGAGGTGTAATACTTGAGAGATCTGAAGCATCTGATCTACTTTGAAAACCTGCTGGACAATGCCGATAATGAGCTTGTCGAAAAGGCAAAACAGGACGGTGGACTCGCCATCGGCTATACCTGCTTCCATATCCCTGAGGTTCTGCTCAATTTGGGGAACTGTTTCTCTGTGCGTCTGCGTGCGCCGAGAACGGGTTCTATCGACATTGCCACCTACTACATGTCCAACTACACCTGCGAGTATGCCCGCGCGCTGGTTGAACGCGGTATCGAAGGCGGCTTCAACTTTCTGGATGGTCTGGCAGGCGTGGATGCCTGTTCTATGATGAACCGGTTCTATGAGCATTTCGAATTGCTCAAAATGAACGAGAAGCCCAATTTTTTTGTTACTCACACCGATATGCCGTATAAAATTGAAGATTATACGGTGCGCCAGTATGTCAAGCAAATGCAGATCCGCCTGCTTGATGTGATGAAAGAGCATTACGGTGTGGATGTTTCGGATTCCGCCATCCGTCAGGCCGTTGAAGAGCATAACGAAGTCTGCCAGATCATTTCCGAAATCAGCGAGATGCGCAAGGAAGACAATCCCGTTATCACCGGCTATGAGTTCCACGTCATTACGCTGGTGACTTATACCTGTCCCAAGAAGCTGATTCTCCCCTATCTGCGGGAAACTTTGGATGAGCTGAAAAATCGCAAGCCCGATCCCAAGCCTTGGTATCGCGCCCGCGTTTCTATTGTAGGCAGCGAGATCGATGACCCCAGTCTCACAAAAATGATTGAAGACTGCGGCGCCTTCGTAGTATCCGACCGCTATTGCTTCGGCTCCATCCCGGGCCGCGAGGTCATAGAGCTGAATAACGATGAACCCGCGCTGGAGCAGATCTGCCGCCATTATATGGAGGTTTCCGAGTGCGCCCGTTATATCAGCGACGAAAAGGTTGCACAGCGTCGTGAAACAGCAGATCGGCTTGCTCGCGAGTTTAAGGCTGACGGTATCATTTACGAGCAGATGAAGTACTGCGACTACTGGGGCTTTGAGCGTGCTTTGGTAAGCCATATCATGTCCGAGGAAATGGGCTGGCCGGTTCTGTCGATTGACCGTCTCTATAACAACCGTTCCTCCGGTCAGCTCCGCACCCGCTTTCAGGCATTCGTGGAGTCGCTGGAGATTAAGCGTATTCAGAAGAAGGGAGGAGTCAAGTGATGGGAAAAATCAAATATCCGAATCCCGCTCTGTTCCGGACCAAAAACAATATGGACTGGAAAAAACAGGGTGAGAATCTCAAAGAGGTCGGCAGCATCATTGCCGGCATGATCAAAGAAACCGACTGGAAAGAATTCGGCCGGAAGCGCTGGAATGACATCAAAGATGACGGAAAGCGCGTTGCCCGTGAATTCAGCGAAATCAGCAAGATGACTCCGGAAGAACGCAAGGACCTGCTTCTTAACGGAGAAAAGCATCTCGGCTCGCTTTACCGCAAGGGAGCTATGGCCACAGTTCGCCGCGAATGGAAGGGCCTTCAGAGCACCGCTATTGACTTCACCGAATGGATGAAGATGTGGGGCCTTCTGCTGGGAACTTTCTCCAAGGATCTTCTTCCCGCACTGAATACCACATTCTGGTATCGCTGGATGATCTCCTATATGTGCTGTGTGGGCTTTATGGATAAGAACACACTGGGACAGCGCGGAAAGGCTCTGCAGATGAGCCATCTGATGATTTACGATATTTTCCGCTACGTAGCAGAAAATCTGGTACTGATGGCAAAGGCCGACCGTAAAAACGGCAACAGCGAAGAACTGAACAAAAAAATAGTTCTGGTGGATGAAATGACCATGGCTCAGATCATGGCAGGCTTCCCGGATCTCATCGGGATCCCCTATCAGCTGATGCCTGTGTTCCTGGTCTCTGAGATTGACCAGCTCACCTGTGTACCATATATCGATGCAATAGAGTCCTTCGGTCTCCCTGCCGATACCTGTCCTGTTCCTTCCTCCGAGTGCGGTGCTCTGGTAATGGATGCTCTCCCTCATATGGGCAGCTGTTTTATTTCCTCCTCCATGCCGTGTGATGGTTCAGTTATGGCCTCCAGCTATATGTCCCGTCGTTTTCCTGATCTTCCTGTTTTCCATCTGACCTTCCCCGTCCGTTATGAATATGAGGAAACCGTTGAGGATGCCGCAGAAGACATCAAGGCGTGCATCCGATTTATCGAAAAACAGACAGGCTCCAAATGGAACTGGGATTCCTATTTCACCGCCATGAAGCGGTTTAATACCGAAACTAAATTTGAGTTAGAGAAATGGGAAGTCAACAAGACCGCATATCCTCAGATCCTCGGCCCCTGCTATGAGCTGTTCCGCAAGTGGAACTATGAGATGGACGGCGGCGCTGATCCCAGAGTTATCAGGACCTGTGAAAAAGTAAATAAACTGATGTATGAAGCTTACGAGAGGCGCGAGGAAGCCTGGCGCGGAAAGATGAAATACCGCGGCATTGTCTGGTCCTGCCCTGCTCACTATTACGCAAACTTCTCCAACTGGTTAGCCAACTGCTGGGGCGTGGATATTCTGGTTGAAATGGAGTCCCTCAACTTCACAAAGCCTATGGAAACTGAGGACAAGGAACTGGCTCTTCAGGATCTGGCCCGTCTGTACGAACGCATGGTCATGCGCCGTCACACAAACGGCGGATATCATAACGTTGTCGATGAGCTTTGGCGGCAGTGTGAGGCCTGGAATGTGGACATTATCATCATGTATCAGAATGTGGCCTGTAAGAACATGGCGACGCTTCAGGGCATTCTGGACGAGCAGGCCCGCGATAAAGGCTACCACATGATCTGGATCGAGCATGATCTGATGGATCCCCGCACAGTATCCAGAAAATCTATGAGAGAAAAAGTTAACGAGTATATGCGCACGGTAATGCACGCTGAACCTGTAGATCCTTCGCTGTGCGACTTTGACGATGAGCTTTGTATGTAATTTATAATCTGAAAAGAGTTAGAATAAAGGAGAAAATGATATGAAATATTTTGGAGGCTGTGACGTAGGCTCCACCTACACAAAAGCGGTTATTCTCGATGAGACCGGCAAGATTTGTGCCGATACCACCATCAAAAGTAAGATCAACTCTGAAGCCAGCGCTAAAATAGCCATGGAGGAAGTACTGACCAAGGTAGGACTGAAATCCTCTGAGGAACTGTGTTATCTGATTGGAACCGGTTATGGCCGCAACAAGGTTCCCTTTGCAGATGAGAATATCTCTGAAATCTCCTGCCACGCCATGGGTGTCCATGTCACAGATCCGACTGTCAAAGCCATCATCGATATCGGTGGTCAGGACGTGAAAGGTATCAGCGTAGATACAGACGGCACAGTTAAAAACTTTGCTATGAATGACAAGTGCGCTGCCGGTACCGGTCGTTTCTACGAGGCAATGGCCCGCTCATTCGAGATGAGTCTTCCGGAATTCTCTAACCTGAGTCTGACAGCAAAGAATGTTATCCCCATTACTGCTCAGTGCACCGTTTTCGCCGAGTCTGAAGTTATCACCCTCGTCGGTGAAGGCAAACCCATGGATGAGATTGCTGCGGGAATTCAAATGGCAGTTGCAAAGCGCTGCTTCGTTATGAGCAAAAAAGCCGGTGCTACCGATTCAATAACGCTGACCGGCGGCTGTGCAAAGAACGCAGGTCTGAAACAGGCTATAGAGCATGTGCTTAAGCTGAAGGTCATTGAACTGAAAACCGATCCTCAGCTGATGGGCGCCCTTGGTGCTGCAGAATATGCCCGCCAGAAGGGACTGGCAAAAGAGTAACTTAGAGTCTCCCGTTAGAAAAGGAGTTCAATATGCGTAAATTATTTAAGATATTATTCAAAATTCTCGCCATTCTTTCCTCAATAATCGGCGTACTGTTTATCATTTATTTCTGGAATCTGGACCAGAAGCTGCTTGGCTGGGCATACACTCAGGTTAACCGCATCTTTGACCGTAAGAAAGCGGATATTAAGTTCTGATGGAACTGTATAATCCGATCATCAGAAGTGTTGACGATCTGCTGAGCTCCTCAGCACCGCGTCAGTATGACTTTAATCCCAACCGAGTCTGGGAAGAAACTCCCAGCTTTGAATTGGTCATGGGCAGAGACGCGGCCTGCGAGCTTGGCGGCAACGGGTATCCTACCGTCAATTTCACTTGTGTTACCAGTTCACCTAAGCTTGTGGAAAAGGACGAGGTTCTGATCTATGGCCAGGATCTTAGTGAACTGAGAGAAGATTCTCCCTATTCCCGCCTCGTGTTTTTGCGTGTCGGCGATATAGAGAGTGACGATGACGATACTGAGCATGCATTCCGTGCCATTCAGGACATGGATTTTGTTAAGTACCACGTCTTCCCTAAGGGTTTTATGATCCGCACCAGCAGCGAAAGTCACCGCGAACAGGTACGTATCAGCAAAGATGCCATAAAGAGCGGTATTTCCTTCGAACGGATCGGCAACACGTTCATTTCCAGATACAAACAGGATATCAATATTCTGGCAGTGAAAATAGTCTTTATCACTGCTCCGAACGCCGATTATGCCGCACTGCAAAAAATGGCCGGACAGGTTCATGATATTACGATGAGCCTTAGCAAAATCCTTGACGGTATGCCTACCGACTGTGGTTCCTGCCAGTTGAAACCGATCTGCGATGAAGTTGAAGGCATGAGAGAACTGCATTTCGGTAAAGGGAACAAGGCTGACGTAAAGGCTTAAAGTATATACGAATCTCGGGTAGAACTCAGGCACTATTCATCATAATTATACGCCTATATGCGAAAAAACACAGATAACATACCTGAAAAGGTTATGCTACCTGTGTTTTTTATACTCTGCAGGATTTATTACTCTAATACGGATATGCTCTGAGTCTATGCCTCGCCGCACTATTTTCCTGAAAAACTTTGTCCTCTTCTTTTCAGGTGTTCGACTGTAAAAGCGCGGAACAAAATATTTTTGTCTGTTTCTGGGTTATTCAAAAGTATTGGTCAGGAATCCGAGAACAAGAACCGGGAGATTAACCACTAGGTTGAATATGAACATACTGCCCACCGGAACGGCACCGGAAGAAAGAATGGAAATAAACACAAACAGCATGCCCACTAACGAAGATAAGACAGATATTCCCGTGTTGATCATCGACACCAGATAGATTTTTCTCGCAGTATCCGCAACATCGGTAAGAGGACCGAGACCCTCCCTGCACACGACTGCCGAGATCTGGCTGTCCAGCGACGGCTTTGCTTCAGAGATCCGGAATCTGTCCGCATACGGCGGGAAATCATAGCCATCCGTTGCGACATCAAAATGTTCTCTGAGCATCTCGGGCGTTACGTTAAAATCTCTGAGCGCAAATACGGGATGCCTGCTTGAACGCATCAGGCTGACAAGCGCTTTCCGTACCTTGGGATCCGCTTTATATTTGATATTGAAGATCCCGTACAGGATCCCGTTGATCGATAAAAGAACACTGGTCTGCGTAACAAGGCGGTACGGGACACGGATATTCATCAGACGCATCAGATCCGTTCCGCCGACGATGATCGTGTTACCCTCGGCCATTCCTTTAATACCGCCGCCGGAAAGATACTCCAGATTATCCACCTCAACGGGCAGACAGTTGTTTTCGGACATCAGAGCGTTAAATACCGGAACTAATCCGCAGCCGGACTGAAGGATCAGCGAACCGGCATAGGAGATCACCTTTTCAGCGTCATAATCGGCAAATATTCGGACGTTTTCAATCTCTATACATTCTTCCGGGAATACATCGGTATCCGTTACGATCAGGTTCTTGCTGTGGCCGAGATCCCAGATTCCGGACCAGCCTGCCATTGCGGCTCCGTTGCCGAAGATCTTCAGGGATCCCATAAAATACGGGAGAGCGAAACATAGGAGCGCAGTAAACGGTACAGCAGCACAAAGAGAAACTGAATAGATATAAATGATTCTGGACAGGCTTTTTTTGAACAATGCAGCAAGAATTGACAGGAACAAGGAAAGCGCAGCAATAAAAATGGAAACTTTCCCGTAGACGATCTCATCTGCCGGAGCCTCTTCGAGCCTGCGGACAAAGCCTGTAATCGGTCTGTTAGACTTCAGGATCGTAATCTCTTTTCCGGTGACATTCATCTCTGAGGTAACCGAATACTTCTTTTTGGCAATAGCAGGAACACGAAGCGCCTTGCGCATTCCCCTCGCACTGAGGAGAGAAGAGAAAAGCATGCCGGTAAGCGTCAGCGTCGTCAGAGAGCACAGCGGCATATGAGCCATAACTCCCGTACCGTTCAGAACCGTTAAGGCATCAATAATGGAAATTACAGCCGATAAAACAGCCAGCATATCTGCTCCGAATTTCTTACGGAAGCAATTCAGCACAGCATTCGTAATTACATCCAGAGAAAGGATCATTACCGTGAACTCTATCGCCAGACAAGCGGCAGTTGCAACTTTTAACGTAGATAACATACCGGGAGCCGGAGCACCGAGGGAAAGATAGATGGAGATTGCGGTAAGGATCAGGGCAAGCCTGGCTCGAAGTCTCAAAGAATGAACATGTGAACCGTAATACTTGGAGGCAGACAGTGCGTCAAGCTCCTCTCCGAGAAACTCTTCCTCAGCGTTTGCAGAGCCGGTAGTCCCATCCGCGGGAATACCTCCCCGGAGATTCAAAAGAACAGAAGCTAATTTGGAGGAAATATATTCCTTAAAAGAAGGCGACGGAAGATATTCATCTTCCTTGTTAAATGCTCCAGAATATTCCTCTTTAAAGGAGCTGTCTTCATCAGCCTCAATATCTTTGTTCTTTTTTCTTTTTAACCGTTTCTGTTTTCCGTCCGCAGCTTCAGCAGGGGCATCTTCTCTTGTCTCTTTCTGTTTTTTATGAAGGATCCCCGTTAATTTAGACTTCAGTCCGGTCGGTTCCTCTTCCTCAACCAGACCGAACTTCTTATCCATCTCATAATCTTCATTTTCCCCGTAGGATGATTTTAATTCTTCATATTCAGGGGCAGCGTTCGGGGAATAATCAAGCTCCTGTGTAGAGCTGACTCTATGTCCGCCATACGAATATTCACGGCTCTTCTTTCCGTTCTTTCCGCGGTCCAGCCTGAAGCGAGGGTCAAATTCCATTTCCGATTCCGGATCGGATTCAACCGGCGGCTCCGTCTGAAGTTCTTCCGTTTCCGGATATGATCCCGAGTCAACGGCTTCCGGAGCTGTATCAGCGGAGGGATCTCCTACCGTTTCCTGCTTCGGCTGCTCTCCGTACACAGAATCAAAAATATCGGAAAAAACATCATCAAAATTAAAGTCATTATTTCCGTTCATTAACGATTCTCCGTTCAGGTACTTAAAGTTCTTTGCCGAAGCACTTCATACATCGTAATGGCGGCAGCCGCAGACGCATTCAGCGAGCTGATCTTACCTTTCATCGGAAGGCTGACGATAACATCACAGCTTTCCTTTACGAGCCTGCCCATGCCATCTCCCTCGGAACCGATCACAAGCGCTACTGCGCCTGAAAAGTCCGTATGCCACAGGTCACTCGCGCCGTCAGCAGCAGTACCGAAGACCCATACGCCTCTGTCCTTTAAGCTTTGCAGCGCAGCGGGAATGTTGGGGACACGAGCAACCAGAGAATGCTCCGCGGCACCTGCAGAGGCCTTATCGACGATCGCAGTAAGCCCCGCGCTTCTTCTCTTCGGAATAATAATGCCATGCGCACCGACACACTCCGCGGTACGAATAATTGCGCCGAGATTGTGCGGATCACTGATTTCATCACAGACAATAATAAACGGAGCTTCCCCGCGTTCTTCGGCAAGAGCGAATATATCATCGACCGAACAATAATCACGAACTGCACACAGAGCGATCACGCCCTGGTGAGCCTTTGTAACGCTCATGAAATCCAGCTTGCGTCTGTCGCATTCAACGACAACGATTCCCTTATCTCTCGCAGTGGAAGCGATATGGCCGAGAGTTTTATCGACATCCCCTTTATTGATATAGATCTTATCAATTGAGCGGCTGGCACGCAGGGCTTCAATGACGGCATTCCTGCCCTCTATAATTTCATTTTTCAGTTCTTCTCTGTTTTCTTCCATAAAAAAGGCTCTTTTCAAATGAGTATTTTCTAAATACTATCATAGAATTATGTAAATTAAAAGCATTATTTTTTCTTAATTCACAAAATTTTATAGATTTATTTTCTCAAAGATAGTATCATAATAAAAAACATTTCAGGAGTATCCTATGACCAATTTTATTGACAAATTCTGCAGAAAACACCCGAATTTCGGTATTCCTCACTTGATGAAATATCTGACCATCGCAAACGTGATCATGTGGGTCGTCAACATGATCAACTACCGCGTCCTCAGCTATATGTCATTCAATCCCTATATGATCCTTCACGGGCAGGTATGGCGGCTCATCTCCTTTATTTTCATCCCGCCCTCTTCCGGAATGCTTGCCATCATTTCCTTCTATTTTTACTATCTGATCGGCAATACCCTGGAAGCGAACTGGGGAACTGCCAAATTCAACCTCTACTTCTTTACCGGTGTCGTTCTTTCAATCATCTGCGGGTTTATCCTTTATTTGTTCCGGATCAACATTTCCCTGAATGCGCATTATATTTATCTTTCCCTTTTCTTCTCTTTTGCAGCGCTTTTCCCCGATATGCAGGTTTTGCTGTTTTTCATCATCCCGATCAAAATGAAATGGCTTGCAATCGTAGACGCTGTCTATTTTGTAATGGGTATCATATCCCTTCCTTTCCCCACGAACCTCGTTCCGGTAATCGCTGTCCTGAATTTTGCAATTTTCTGCTATGATGATCTGCTTTATTCTCTTGGCATCCGGAAGAACAGAAACGGTTTTGGAGGAGGCAGATCCGGCGCCAGAACCATTATTTTCAAAAAGGAAGCCGAGCGGATCCGCCGGGAACAGGCTTCCAGTCTTTACAATCATAAATGCAGCGTATGCGGAAAAACGGATACGGACAATCCCGGGCTGGAATTCCGGTTCTGCTCCAAGTGCGCCGGATATCATTGCTTCTGTCAGGAGCATATCAACAATCACATCCACTTCACTGAATGAAACACGTTCTTTTTATTATTGCGATCCTTCTGCTTGCCGTTTCCTTTTTTATTTTTTTCGGATGTTCCTCGGTAAACGATGTCCTGGATACATGCGATGAACTGTCTGATACGGTCTCCTTTGCAATCGGAGTCAATAATATCAGCTTTGACGAGCTGTATTATCCATATTACGGAATGCTCAGAGAAGAGCTGAAAAAAGTTTATCAGCAGCTTTATTCCGCCGTTTCCGAGTATAAAACCTCCGTTATTCCGGCAGCCTCAATCACCACAGACGAAGCAGCAGCCGTAGTTTCCGCTTTATCGAATGATCATCCTGAGCTGTTCTGGCTGGGTTCCGACTACAAAGTATCCTATTTGTCAAACGGGAAGGCCATAGAAATCTCTGTTGAATTCAATATGCCCGTTGAACAGATCGCAGAAGCAAAAAATAAGTTTGACACAACCGCGGAAGCAATTATCGGCACTGCAGGCCAGCTGACATCATTCTATGAACGCGAAAAATACGTTCACGATCATATTCTGGAGCATGCCCGCTATGACGCTGCAGACGTTATTTCCGCTCAGAGTGCTTACAGTGCGCTGGTAACCGGAAAAACAGTCTGTGCCGGATACTCGAAGGCATTCCAGTATCTGATGACCCGTCTCAATGTTCCGACCTACTATTGCACCGGCTATTCCAGCGGAGATCACGCATGGAACATCGTTCGTCTTGATGACGGTTATTATAACGTTGACCTCACGTGGGATGCAAAAGATACCATATCCTATGCTTACTTTAACAGGACTGATGCGGAATTCTCCGAAACACATACCCGTACAGAATATTCCGTCTATCTCCCTGCATGCAATGCAACAGGCTTTGCCGGTCCGGTTGAAAACAACTATACGCTTCCGGAATTTGCCGGAGTAGATATTCCTCACGGAATAGAAAACTATTCGTTTAATAATTACGGCGGCATGCCTCCGATGTATATTGGAAGTCAGGAGTCCGCGGAACCGCCGGCGTATATCGTTGAACAGGATTTCACGGAGCTTCCGTCATATATCGACACTCAGGAAGCAAACGGGATTCCCTCGTATGTGGATATTCCGGAGCCCGATGAACCCCCGGCGTATACAGATAATCAGGAGTTCTCTGAGCCTCTGCCGTATATCAATGATCAGGAATTGTATGAACCACTGCCGTATATCGGTAATCAGGAATCCTCCGAAACCCCTGCGTTTTTCAATAATCCGGATCTCACAGATCCGCAGCCGTATATCATAATAAGCTGATGGTATCGTTCCGCACAGAATACCGTTCGGAACAACACAGTTCGCATAAAAAACACAGAGTCGGTTTTGTCCGATTCTGTGTTTTTCAATACTATTAACTTGGTTGATGTTATCACAATTATGACAGATCCCGAAATTCTGGCTGCAAAATATATTCTAATTGATTTTGCAGAAAAAATTCAGGAGATCACATCTGAGCGATGGACAGAAGCTTTCTGATACTCTCCATCTCCTCCGGGAAGAACTCCTCTGAGGAAGCAATGAGCTTATCCGAAACCGTCAGCACCTCCGGATACGGCTTCCAAGTGACAGCACTGACGCCCTTGATTTCATTGTTCGTAAGTTCAGGATTTTCTCCGGAAATAAATTTAACAAGAAGAGCCGTAAGGATCAGCTGGATATTGCTGTTTACGACAGACCCCAGTGATTCCGCTGTTTTATTATTCCCGAGGATTGTCGGAACCATCTGAGCAGTGCCGGAACCCAGCTTTTCAACGATTGTTTCCGCATTCCAGATAAAACAGTACGGGCTGTTTCCTGCAGATTTCATATTCTCTGCCATGGAAAGGCTGGCAATAAGATCATACCAATGATTCACAAACCACTTCTCCGCACCCGCTCTTCCGAGTGTCTCTTCTTTTTCGGAAATTAAGGTCTCTATAGCCGCTTTAACCTCGCTGCCCTTATAAGCATACAGCGCTGCAAGATATTCTTTTACCATTGCAGAAGTTGCCTCTTCTCCGATGATCGCCTCATATGTATTCATCTCATCTTTGGAAAGACCGATCATAAATTCAATTTTACCGGATTTTCCTTCCGCATATGCTTTATACGGATCCTCCGGAAGCAGCTTTCCATCCAGAACAGGCTGAGACAGCAGCAGATAATTCTCTGCAGAGAATTTCTTCAGTTCTTCCGCGGGAACAGCCACAAGATCTTTCATGGATTTTGCGGAGAAAGCCTCCGCAAGTTTAAGCGCAAGTTTTTCGGATCTGCCTGAGGATCTGTAAGAGTTCTCAAGGCTTGCTCCGAGCACAACAGCCTTCGTGAAAAGTCCCTCGGCTTCCTTCGATACGGAAAGAAATTCTATAGAAGCCGCACCGGAGCTGTCTCCCATTACGATGATATTGTCCGGATCACCGCCAAAAGCACTGATATTTCTCTTTACCCACTTCAGAGCAGCTATCTGGTCAAGAAGGCCGAGATTCAGCGTATCCGGGTATTCTTCCCCGCCTGAAATTGCAGAAAAATCAATAAAACCGAAAAGTCCGAGACGGTAATTAAACGAAACAAAAAGGAATTCCGGATGTTTTTCCACAAAATTCTCACCGTTCCACATCGGATCTGCCGATCCTCCGTATGTATAATCTCCGCCGTGAAAATAGACGACTACTTTTTTCTTCTCTTTATCTTTTTCAGACGGCTGAACTCCCCATACATTCAGATACAGGCAGTCCTCGCTCTGTGCATGAGCATGCAGAGAGATATGTTCCTCTGAAGCCTGAATTGCTGACGGACCGAAGTATTTTGCCTCAAATATCTTATCGGATTTCTCCGGCTCCTGCGGTGCTTTCCAGCGGAGCTCACCGATTGGGGGCTTCGCAAAGGGAATCCCAAGATAGCTTCTGACTTTTCTTGTCTTATCGCAGACAAAGATCCCGTTTTCTGTTTTTACAGCAAATTTCTCGTCATACGCTCCGCTTATCTCTTTATTTTCACCGTTCAGAGAAGCCATATACTTCTCTTCTTCCTCGCTCAGATAAAAGCCGTCCTTCCCCTCTCCGTACTTGCTTTTAATCTTCTTAATTTTCAGCATCCTGACAGCGATGGACAAAGCAAAGCCCAGAAGCGGATAGACGACCTCATACCCGAGTTCCGCCGTCAGCTCTGAAATCAGATCATAGTCAAAGCACTTTTTCCCGATCAAATACATTGCAAGAAAAATTCCGACAATAACAGCGAAAGCGATTACTCTGCGTGAAGTTTTCTCCTGAACGTATTTGCTGAACACAGCCTTGCCCGCAATCATTCCCGGAAGAGAGCCAAGGGTAAGGCATATGATCAGAGATGGGATTACACCAAGCCCAAACATTTCCGGAAGGAAATAACCGAATCCGTAACCTATTGCCGAAGCGAAAGCTACAAATATACCATCTATTGAAATCAGTTTTTTCATTTTTAACGCCTTTCTTCAATTACATCTTCTTCAATTTCCCGGAAGATTTCCCCAACCTCGCTCTGTGTATAATCCTCTTCGTTATATACATCCGAGAATACTACCTTAATGCACGCAAGCCGACCGGCAAGGATCCGTTCTTTCCGAAGGTCATGGCCGCCGATGAAAAGATAATCGACAACCGTATCCGCCATATACCAGAAAATGACAAAAAACAGTTCTTTCGGGAAATCCGGAAGCCAGTCAAACATATACAGGAACAATGCAGAAATGACGATTCCGAACATCATAAAAAAGAATATACCGATATGATGCTTCAGCTCATTCTCCTTCATTCCGAGATCGTATGCAAAATCCTCAACGATCGTATCCCGGATCGTCTCCTCCTGTTCCGATGAAAAATTGCCTCCGATAATATTCAGAACGATCGGATATTTCGCCGGTATCACATCAACGGTATCTTTAACATACGACTCGAACTCAGGATTCAGCGTTTCATAACCTCTGACGCTGTAGCTGCTGATAATATCCTCATATTGAGATACTTTACATGGAATCGATGCGATCCCGTTATCCACGAAATCATTTTTCAGTCTTTTCTCGATAAAACTCTTCTTTTTAAAAAACAGTCTGTTCAGTTTCCGCGTATTCATGACTCAGTATATCCCTCCTCCGAAAGAAATACCGTTTCCAGTTTCTCTTCCAGCACAGAAACAAAATTTTCCAGACCTTTCTTATCGTCTTCAGAAAATCTTCCCGTAAGAGGGCTGTCAATGTCCAGAACCGCGACGATTCTCCCACCTGCCCGTACCGGAACAACGATCTCGGAATTTGACCGGGAATCGCAGGCTATATGTCCCGGGAACTGATGCACATCAGGCACCAGCTGCGTACAGTCCTCCTTAACGGCTGTACCGCAGACACCTTTTCCTACCTCGATCTCAGTGCAGGCTGTTCTGCCCTGAAAAGGTCCGAGGATCAGTTTATTATCCTTCAGGAAATAAAACCCTGCCCAGTTCAGATCTGAGAGAGAATAAAACAGCAGCGCAGACGCATTCGCATAATTCGATATCATCTCAGGGACATCTGAAATCAGCGCTTTCAGCTGCTCACATAGAAGCTGATAGTCAGGCAATACGCATCAGTCCTTTCGTTTATTATAATAACATAAAATGCGAAAAAAACAAACAGAGAACCGCAGAAAAGCGGTTCCCTGTCAAAACTAAATCTTACTGAGTCAGATTATTCCGGTCGGGAATGAATCAGAGCTGCGGACCAGCAGCTACGAGAGCCTTGCCAGCTTCATTGTACTCATACTTTGCGAAGTTCTTGACGAAGCGACCGGCAAGATCCTTTGCCTTGTTTTCCCACTCGGTAGGATCCTTGTAGGTGTCGCGAGGATCGAGGATACCGGTATCTACGCCGTTGAGCTTGGTGGGAACTTCGAGGTTGAAGTAAGGAATGGTCTTGGTCTCAGCATTGTTGATGTCGCCGTCAAGGATTGCATCGATGATGCCGCGGGTATCCTTAATGGAGATACGCTTGCCGGTTCCGTTCCAGCCGGTATTTACGAGGTATGCCTTTGCGCCGGAAGCTTCCATTCTCTTAACGAGCTCTTCTGCATACTTGGTCGGATGCAGCTCGAGGAATGCCTGGCCGAAGCAGGAGGAGAAGGTCGGGGTAGGCTCGGTGATTCCGCGCTCAGTGCCTGCGAGCTTTGCAGTAAAGCCGGAGAGGAAGTAGTACTTGGTCTGCTCAGGAGTAAGAACAGATACGGGAGGCAGTACGCCGAATGCATCAGCGGAAAGGAAGATAACATTCTTTGCTGCGGGAGCTGCGGAAACGGGCTTTACAATGTTGTTGATATGATCAATAGGATAGGAAACACGGGTATTCTCGGTGACAGACTTGTCAGCGAAATCGATCTTGCCTTCTGCATCGACAGTGACGTTCTCGAGAAGAGCATTTCTCTTGATTGCGTTGTAGATGTCGGGCTCGGAGTCCTTATCAAGATTGATGACCTTTGCATAGCAGCCGCCTTCGAA
>JAUNQI010000024.1 GCA_030536255.1 Eubacteriales bacterium
CCATACAGCATTTGATGCCGGTATTGAGAGGATCGCATACAGCAGAGCAAGAATGCTATATTTGCCAAACATATATGTACTTGGAGCAGACGGCGTTCAGAAATTCTGTAATGTATTTATGACCGTTGCGGAGTAATCTGAGGAGAAAGAAAATGAGCAAAGCACTCGTTGTTATTGATATTCAAAACGATATCACAAAACACTACAAAGATATTGTTGAGGAAATCAACAAAGCCATTGATTGGGCAAAGGAAAACGGGATGTACATTGTGTATATCAAGCACAACAATACTTCCGCGGGGACCCGCACATTCAAGCCGGACTCCAAGGGAGCGGAACTTGTGCCGGAGCTGAGCGTGGTATCTGACAATATTTTTGTTAAAACAAAAAGCAACGCATTGACAAGTGAGGAATTTACCGCGTTTATTTCTGCAAATCAGATCAACGAATTTTACGTTTGCGGTGCTGACGCTACCGCCTGCGTCAAATCCACCTGTTTCAATATGACGAAAGCGGGCTATTCCGTTCATGTAATTTCTGATTGCGTTACGAGTTATGATTTGAAGAAAATAGACGAAATGCTTAAGTATTATGAAAGCAAGGGCTGCGAAGTGAAAGCGCTTGCTGAATATATTGCATATTGGCAGTTAAAGTCCAGCTTATTCGCTTAAAACGGGCGGATAAAACTTAGTAGATATACTCCTACACACCTTGAAACAGCAGATATGTTTCCGCATACATCGAAAGCGGTAGATAATTTTCCGCATACTTCCGTTTTCGTAGATATGTTCCCGAACACTAACGACATCAATGCGATTGTCCCAATCCATGTCGAGACGGTTGTATTGATGTCAAAAGCCGACAAGTAAAAACTATAGAACGGAGTGTCTTAAATGTTGCCAGAACAAGTTTTCAATATTGAAGAATATAAATATGACACAAGCTGGCAGGCAAAAGCACGGAAACACCAATCGGATTTTCGGGAATTAGAAATGAAAGTTCCCGCCGTTCCCAATACAAGCCGGAGCGGATGCTATGGGAATGTGATTTCTGCGGAAGACGGCGCGAGAGGTGTAAACTTTTATCAGCCATTTAGGGATGAAATCAAAGATGATCTGAACGGAAAAACAGGGGCCATACTGACGAATGTTCTCCGCAGCGAACACATCCCATACAATGTATTTTTTCCGATGCGGCATGACCTGCAAAAGGCGGCGCTACTTTTCCGGACTTTGACTGGGAAAGATGTTGCGGAGATCGAGAACATCATAATTGAATACGCACCTTCACCAAAGGAAGAATATCTTGATGACCTCACGTCATTTGATACTTACGTGGACTATAAGGACTCAACTGGAGCAAAGTGCGGTATTGGTATTGAAGTGAAATACACCGAACAAGGTTATCATATTGGAAAAGGAGAAGAACTAAAGATCCACGATAAGAGCAGTACCTATTATCAGGTCACCCGTGAAAGCGGATGCTTTGACTTCGGCGGAGTTGCCGAGGAAGTCTTTATCGAAAACAACTTTGGAAAGCATGACTGTGGAAACGACCTGCGTCAGTTATGGCGAAACCACATTCTTGGGTTGAGTATGCTGCAGCATATAGATGGCATAAAGGATTTCCTTGAGCTGAAATTATATAATAGAATGGTGAAGAATTGTGAAAAAAAGAACCGCAGCAATTGTGTTACTTGTTGCGATTATTTTCTCTGCTGTTTCCTGTGGAGCAGCATATGCGAATGACCTGAATGAGAATCAGAATAATACGCAGTGCATAGTCGGCAGATATCTTGAAACCGTGGATAAGCTGACGGAGCGCTATGCTGCGTAATCATAGTAACCGCATTGTATTCTATAGATTATGTGTATAAAACAGGGAAATAGTGATGAATAATATGATCTTTTCCAAAGGATTGTTTCTGGCTGGTGCTGTCCTTCTTTCTTTCGGCTGCTCCTGCCCGAAAGCCTCCGCTGAATTCTCGGCCCCGGTCAAAGTGATTCTTGACTGTGACATGGGATATATGAATGATGATGTGCTTTGTCTCAGCATGCTTCTCAAAGCAGAGGAGAAGGGGCTTGTTGAAATACTCGGAATTACGCTGACAGGCGGGAATCATTTTATTAATGCCTCGTATGTCAACTATGGGGAAACGCAGTTTGGAAGCGCAAAAAACACGGAGGAATTTCTCGCGGCAGTCAACCGTGCGGATATTCCGGTTTTTCGCGGAACGGATTATCCCACCGATATCGGCAGACAGGAGCTCCGGACGCTGGACACCTTCTACCATAATCTGAACTATGCGAAATTCAATGACGGTTACGGAGCCATTCACTTTTTTGGCTCAGTGGATCCTGATCTGCTCTGTGACAGCAATGCGGCTGCGGATTTCCTGATCAGGTCTGTTCATGAAAATCCGGGGGAAGTAGTTATCTTTGCCATCGGTCCCACGATGAACATTGCAAAAGCCGTAAAGCAGGATCCGGACTTTGCCCCGAATGTAAAAGCTGTTTACTGTATGGGCGGTGCCATCGGAGAGCATTGTATGATGGAAACGGCTGATTCCCGGCAGGCTGAAGGAATTATCGGGGCAAATGTAACTCCGATCACGGAATATAATGTTCTTTATGATCCGTCAGCATTTGAAACAATGATTACGGCTCCTTTCCCGAAGAAGTATTTGTTTCCCGGTTGCTGCCGTGTAAACATTGATGAAGGTGTTGCCGGAGAGATTATTGTGCGCGGAGGTAAAGGAGGAGTTTCCGCCAGGTGGTCGGAGCATTACAAGGAATATATTCAGCCGTATCCGTACTGGGATCCGATGACCGCATATGCTTTTCTGTGCCCTGATGCAGTGAAAAGATCCGCCGTCGGATATGTTACGGTAGATTCGGACCGTCTTTCGGATACCTTCGGCCGGACAGTCAGCATCTCTGCGGATGAATATGAGAAGCTTCCTCCAGAGCAGCAGGCGCTCTATGGTCAGGCAGAGATCATTTATGAGATGAGCGGCTTTTGGGATTATGCTGTTAATCTGCTGTGCGGATGACAGGAAAAGTTTATTCCGATTTGAGGCTGCGGAACAGTGTTAGATACTTGACATTCAATTCATAGTATGTTAATAAAGGAAAGCAGATGTCATCATCTGAAATTAAAGCTTGAGAAGAAGGTGGAAGGCTTAGAATGAGTGTGACATATGATTTTGACACAGTCATAGACAGACGCGGTACGGATTGCCTGAAGTATGATTTCGGCATGAAGAGAAAGGGAAGAGATGATCTTCTTCCTCTGTGGGTAGCGGATATGGATTTCCGGCTCCCGGATGAAATTCTTGCTGAATTCCATAAGAGGATCGATCATGGCATTTTCGGATACTCGGATCCTCTGGATGATTATTATGCTGCGCTTAACCGCTGGTTTTCCGGTCATTTCGGATATACGGTAAAGCCGGAATGGGTTACGCTTGGAGCTGGTATCGTCTATGGAATATTTACTGCAATCCATGCCTATACGCAGCCGGGAGATGCGGTAATGATCTCACAGCCGGTATATTATCCTTTCTGTGATTCCATCGTCACCAATGACCGTAAGCTGGTAAATAATCAGCTCCATTTTGAAGACGGGAAGTATTCATTTGATTTTGAGGATTTTGAGCAGAAGATCATAGACAATGACGTAAAGGTCTATATTCTCTGCAATCCGCACAATCCCGTCGGACGTGTCTGGACGAAGGATGAGATAACAAAGGTCGCGGATATTTGCCTGAAGCACGGTGTCATTGTAATGTGCGATGAAATTCATGCGGACTTTGTATATACCGGGCATCAGCTGACGAGCTATATGACGCTTCCGGAGAAGTATCTGCAGAACGTATGTTACTTTGTATCTCCCGGAAAGACCTTCAATGTTGCCGGTCTTCAGCCTTCCAATATTATTATCCCGAATGAAGAGCTGCGCAAAAAGTATCGCAGAGCGAATGATCAGGCCGGTTACAGCAATGCGCCGATTTTCGGCATGCTGGCAACAAAGGTCTGCTACACGCTGGGTGACGAATGGGTCAGACAGCTGGTGGCGTATATCGAGAAGAATATTGCGTGGATCGAAGAATTCGTCAGAGAGAATTTCCCGAAGGCGGTATTTGTCAAGCCTGAAGGGACCTACCTGGTATGGATTGACTTTTCCGGCTATGGTTTTACCGATGATGAGCTGGAACATCTGATGCTGGAGGAAGCAAAGCTCTGGCTGGATTCCGGAAAGATCTTCGGGCCGGAGACGGCGCAGTTTGAGCGGTTTAATGCTGCCTGCCCCCTTGTAACAGTAAAACAGTGCTTTACTCAGCTGAAGGAAGCATTTGATAAACATAATAAGTGGTAAATGAAAGGAAAAATTTAACCATGAAAACATTTTGGAAAAATTACAAATCTTCTGTGATCCTGATTGCGTCGATGCTTATCGGAGGCATTGTCGGTGCAATCTGGGGAGAAGGAGCAACCGTACTCGAGCCGGTAGCTGACGTCTTCCTGCATCTGCTCTATTGCTGCGTGGTTCCGCTGATCTTCTGCTCTCTTTCATCTTCAATTGCCAAAATGCAGGATATGAAGAAATTGAGGAAGATCCTTGTTACCTTCATTATTCTTACGTTTATCACCGGTATTATCAGTGCACTGTTCCAGGCACTTTCCGTGGTCATCTGGGATCCGGCGAAGGGTGCCGCAATCAGCATGACAGAGGATGTTACCGATGCAACAGGAAGCCTGAATATCTTAGGCATGTTTACCGTCGGCGATTTCCCGAACCTGTTCTCCAAGTCCAATCTGATGGCTTTGATCGTATTTACGATCCTCTTTGCTTTTGCGATTATTAAGTCCGGTGAAAAGGGACGCCCCGTCGTGGAGGCTCTCGACAGACTGACGACTGTGATCGTTAATCTCATAAATATCGTTATGAAGATCGCTCCGATCGGTCTCGGATGCTATTTCGCAATGCTGATCGGGCAGTATGGCAAGGAAGTTGTCGGACCTCTGGGCCGTTCCATTGTCATTTATCTGGTCGTTTCCATTATCTATTTTGTGCTTTCTCAGACGATTATGGCATATATCGGAGCCGGAAAAGACGGTGTCAAGACGTGGTGGAAAGGCTGCATTGCTCCTACGCTTACCGCACTCGGAACCTGCTCATCTGCAGCAACGCTTCCGGTCAACATGCAGCATGCCCGTGAGATCGGCATTCCGGAGGATATCGCGGATGTCGCGATCCCTCTCGGCGCAAATCTTCACAAGGATGGCTCCTGCATGATCCAGATCGTAAAGATCTCCCTTCTTTGCGGACTTTGCGGAATGCAGTATACAACACCCAGAAATATCTTTATGTCTGTTGTTGTAGCAGTTATTGCAGCAATCGTTATGGGTGGTATCCCGGCCGGCGGATATGTCGGTGAGCTGTTCATCCTTTCAGCGTTTGACTTCCCGACGGTTACCATTCCGATTATGGTCCTTCTGGGAACCATTACCGATGCAGTTTCAACAGCAATCAATGTTACGGGAGATACCGGTCTGGCAATGATCATTGCCCGTGTCGTTGACGGGAAAGACTGGTTTAAAAAGGCTCAGGAGAAGAAAGTTTCTGATCAGTAAAAAAACAAACCGCTGATGAAATCAAAAATAACGGAATTCGTCAGTGTTAATTAATCCGCTTGATTCAGTTCAGGCGGATTTTTTATACAGATAAGGATCGGAATGAGAAATGAAAAATACTAAAACTTGAAAATGGAAGATTTCTGAATTATAATAAAAAAATATGATTTAAAATACTCTATCATGGGGAAGTGGCGTATGAAAGCTAATGACCTGATAAAAAAATATAAAATGGATTACCATGTTGAAAACGGATTATTTGTTGAGAGGCATTACCTTTCTGACAAAACCGGCCGTGCGGATTCCGGCAGTATTTATTATTATATAGCTCCTGGAGAAATCACACAGTTTCACCGCATAGACTGTGACGAATACTGGTGTCATAATGCCGGATCGGATATTGAAATATGGTCTTTTACACCCGAAGGTTTTCTAAGGAAATACATTCTCGGTACGTCTGAAAATGCCGAACCGCTTGTCTTTTTCAGAAAAGGAGAAATATTTGCATCCCGCCTTCCTGAGGAAAGTCCGGATGGTTCTTTTATTACTTGTATAACTGTGCCTAGATTTTCTTACGATGGGTTTGAACTGATTGAAAAAGAAAAAATGCTTGAAATGTTTCCGGAATCTTCTGATTTCTGGAAATTAGATTGCTCTGTCTAATCGGATTGTTAAAAATGTGGTCGGATATTTTTCTCGTATTAACCGGCTTCAGAATATCAGTTTGTTCGTTTTATGTTTGATAATTTCTTGAAATTTAGGAGAGCCGAAGGCGTGAAGATAAAATCGATTCTTGCAAAAAGATATAACCGTTGGGAAATTACAGACAAGATCTTCTTTTCTCTGCTTCTGACAGGGTCAATTATCGAATTTTCACAGGTTGGAGCGGGATTCATTGACGGGCTGATCATCAGCCGATTCCTCGGTCCGGAGGCAATGGCTGCGGAAGGGATTGCTCACCCGATATTCAGTATTCTTGGTATTGTCAGCGGTCTTCTGTCTGTTGGAATGGAAGTGCGCTGTACTCAGGCAATTGGTCGTGGCAACAGAAAAGAATTCTCCAAATTTGTCAGCGTAACTGTCTATGTCGGAGCGGTTCTTTCTTTTATTGCTGCGATACTTGTTCTTTCGTTTTCCAGACCGCTTGCCATACTGCTTGGCGCGTCCGGTAACGCGGAAAACCTGACCGATCCTGCCGCACAATATCTTTCCGGTATCGGTATTGGCGTTCCTGCGCTGATCATGGTTGCAATTCTTGCGCCGGCTCTTCAGATCGATTCCGGAAGTAAAACGGTTCAGACGGGAGCCCTGATCGGCGCTGTCTCAAATGTTTTTCTGGATCTCATAGCTGTGAAATTGAACTGGGGAATCTTCGGTATCGGAATTTCTACTTCTGTTGCCACTTATCTGAATCTTTTGTATCAGTGCACGTTCTTCCTGCGAAAGGACCGGATCCTTCATTTTGTTAAGCCGGATGTTCCGCTGAAAGATTTCATTCAAATGCTTGTAAACGGCGGAGAAAAGGCGATTAAGCGTCTGTCAAATACGATCCGGCCGATCGTCCTCAATTCGATTATCATTTCTTACGGCGGGGCGGTCGCAATGTCCGTGCTTTCCATCCGTAATAATTTTTCTGACTTTGTTGAAATATTCGGAGCGGGTATCGCATCCGCCGTTTCGCTTTTGATCGGCGTCTATTACGGAGAGATCAACGAAGAAGCTATCAGAGAAGTAAGTTCCTTTGAACATAAAATGATCCTGCTGTTCTCCGGTTCTCTCTGTGTTCTGATGCTGATCTTTGCCCGACCGATTGCACGGTTATATATCACCGAGGATGGCGAGATCCTGAATATGACGGTATTTGTGATTCGGGTACTTGCACTTCAGAATCCGCTTCAGGCGCTGATTTCAAGCAGGATTAAATACCTGCAGGCAATTCACAGGAAACTGAATATGAATTTGCTGATCGTTGCAACCAAGGCGGTTTTTGTGATCCTTTCTGCGGTTGTTCTTGGAAAAATTTTTGGAATCTATGGCATTCTCGCCAGCTATACCGTCAGTGATGCGCTTTCACTCCTTGCAATATATGTATATTATGCAGTAAAAACCCGACGCGTTTTTCCGACGAAAAAGGATTTTCAAAATCTGCCGGAGTACTTCTACCTGCACCCGGGAGATGTGATTTCATTCGATTTACGCAACCTTGAGGATGTTTCTCTTGCTTCGGAACAGATCATATTATTCTGCAGAGGACACAAGCTGGACAATAAGACTGCTTACTATGCAGCCCTGTCTTTTGAGGAACTGGCTTCAAACATTGTTGAGCACGGTTTTCCGAGCAATAAATCTTCTCATCCGATCATCGACCTGCGAGTCGTTATCTCCGGGAACAGCTTTGTGATACGGCTTCGGGATAACTGCCGGCAGTTTGATGTTACCAGTCAGATTGCGGCTGCGAATGAAAATGACAGCGATCCGACGCATAATATCGGGATCCGAATTGTAAGTAAGCTGGCGTCGGAAATCACCTATTTGAATACATTTAACACAAACGACATTATCATTCGGTTTGATCTGAGTGAACCTGCGTGAGAGAATGAAATGAAAACTGAAAGATCTTTTCCAAAGTTTATAATTACCAAAAAGGGCGAGCGCTGGCTGGAAACGGGCCATCCGTGGATCTACAGCGAAGAGGTTATTTGTCCGGAAGAATTGAATGAAACGGAACTGGAAAACGGCTCTGTTGTTGATGCTGTTTCCGAAAACGGAAAATACCTTGGCTCCGGTTTCTACAGCAGATACAGTAAGATCAGGATCCGCCTTATTTCCGGAAATGCCAATGATACTTTTGACGAAAAATTCTGGGCTCGCCGTGTCTCTTATGCAATCGATTACCGCATGACGGTTATGGGGGAGAATACCGACGCTTTTCGGGTGATCTTTGGAGAAGCAGACGGATTTCCGGGGCTTACCGTTGATAAGTTTCATGATATTCTTGTCGCACAGGTCCTGTCCGTCGGTGCAGAAAAAATCAAGGGCATGCTTTTCAAAATCATAGCCGATGAGCTGAAGAAAAGAGGATTTCCCGTTTCCGGGCTGTTTGAGCGGAACGACGTCGCAATCCGAAAACTGGAAGGGCTGGAGCAGTATAAGGGGTGGTTTGATCTCCCGGGCTGCACGCCTCCCGCATCAGCTGTTACTGAAATAGAGGAAAACGGAATCCGATATGAAGTCGATGTGGAAAACGGACAGAAAACGGGCTTCTTCCTCGACCAGAAGTTTAATCGACTGGCGGTGGCAGGGCTCGCGAAAGGAAAGAGAGTCCTGGATTGCTTTACGCATACCGGCTCTTTTGCCCTGAATGCCGCGATGGGCGGAGCGGAGCATGTTACTGCCGTGGATGTTTCTGCTTCGGCGATAGAAATGGCCAAAAAGAATGCTGCAAGAAACGGTCTTTCGGAAAAGATGGATTTTCTCGTTGCAGATGTTTTTAATCTTCTTCCGGAGCTGATTGAAAACGGCGGACATCCCTACGATTTCATTATTCTCGATCCTCCGGCTTTTACCAAATCCAGAAAAACAGCAGGGAATGCGGAACGCGGTTACAAGGAGATCAATTATCGGGCGCTGAAGCTTCTGCCCCGGGGCGGCTATCTGGCAACCGCCTCCTGCAGCCATTTTATGCCGCATGAGCAGTTTGAGAAAATGCTCAGATCGGCGGCAAAGGATGCCTGCGTTGAGCTGAAGCAGATTGAGATGCGGCAGCAGGCCCCGGATCATCCGATCCTGTGGAATGTCCCGGAGACGGACTACCTGAAGTTCTATCTCTTTCAGGTGATATAATGAATGCAGAAACAGGAGTGACACTTATGAAAAAATCGGAAGTTGTTCTTCTTCATTGTTCCAGTTATGAAGACGGGATCTATGAAAAAATGAAGGCCGGTATTGAGCTCCTGGGCGGCCTTCCCTCGCTGATCGGAAAAGATGAAAATATACTGGTGAAGCCGAATCTCCTGAGTGCGGCTTCGCCGGATAAAGCGATAACAACGCACCCTGCGGTCTTCGGGGCGGTACTCAGGATCCTGAAGGAAAACGGGTATAGTAATGTCTGTTACGGAGACAGCCCGGGAAGTCCCGTCTGCGGAACAGAGAAGGCTGCTGCAGTTTCCGGCCTTGCGGATGAAGCGGAAAAGTACGGCGTTCCGCTCGGAAACTTTTCGGAAGCGGTCAGCTGTAAATATCCGCAAGGGAAAAAATGCAGAGAGTTTATGCTCTGCAAGGCGGTAGCGGAAGCGGATTCTATAATCAGCGTCTGCAAAATGAAAACGCATGCGCTGGAAAATATTACCGGCGCGATAAAAAATCAGTACGGAACTGTTTTTCAGGCAAACAAAGCGCTTGGGCATACAAAGTATCCGAACAGTAAAAGCTTTGCGGAGATGATCGTTGATCTGAATCTGTTTCTGAAGCCGAAGCTTTTTGTGATGGACGGTATTATTGCGATGGAAGGAAACGGACCCGCTTCCGGTGATCCGGTTCCGATGAGCGTGATCCTTCTTTCAAAGGATCCGGTTGCACTGGATACGGTGTTCGCAAGATTGGTTTATCTGGATCCGGCCAATGTGCCGACGTGCGTCAGCGGAATGAACGCAGGCCTCGGTACGATGGACGAAAAGCAGATCGTTCTGCTTACGCCGGACGGGGAAATCTCCTTTGAGGAGGCTGTCCGTAAGTTCGGAAATCAGAAATTTGATGTAAAGAGAAAAAATCCGAAATTCTGGAGAGCGGAGATCCTTCTCCCATTCAGAAAACGGAAACGGGACAGGCCGGTAGTGGATTTGAGTAAATGCATAGGCTGCGGGATCTGCCAGAAGGCGTGCCCGGTTGATGGAAAAGCGGTTCATTCAGGAAACGGAAAAAAGGCGGAATACGATTATAATAAGTGCATTCGCTGCTATTGCTGCCAGGAGATGTGTCCGGAAAAAGCCATTTCAAGGGCGGAGCGTTAATATTTGTTTTAGTTTCGGAGGAAATCTGTTATGTATGAATTAATTCAGCTGACAGAGCATGATTACTATATCGATTGTCCGGCAAAGATCGGTCTCGTGGTTTCCGGGAGCGGAGAGGCGGTCTTGATTGACAGCGGAAACGATAAGGATGCCGGGAAAAAAGTCATGCGCATCATTCAGGAAAAAGGCTGGACAGTGAAGGCAGTCCTGAATACGCATTCCCATGCGGATCATACGGGTGGAAACCGTTTCCTTCAGGAGAAGACCGGGTGCGATATTTATGCTTCCGACCTGGAATCTGTTTATGCCGGTAATCCGGTTCTGGAACCGGTCGGGCTTTACGGCGGTCTTCCGTTTAAATCCCTCCGGAATAAGTTCCTGATGGCGCAGGAGAGTAAGGTGTTGCCTCTGACGGAAGAAGTGCTCCCGCAGGGCATGAGGCTGATCCCTCTTCCCGGACATTGCTTCAGCATGACAGGCTTTTTGACTGCAGATGGTACTGCGTATATTGCTGATTGTGTTTCTTCGGAGGAAACACTTGAGAAATACGGGATCGGTTATCTGTGGGATCCGGAGGCTTCTCTGAATACCCTGGAGGTTGTGAAAACGCTGGAGGCAAAGCGTTTTGTTCCGTCGCATGCGCCGGTTACGGAGAATATCGTTCCTCTGGCGGAGCTGAATATTCAGGCAATACAGACGGTCAAAGAAAGGCTGAAGGACTGGTGTGTGCATCCGGTGACCTTTGACCGGCTCCTGAAAATGGTTTTTGATGCGTACGGACTTCAGATGACTGCGCAGCAGTTCGTGCTGATCGGCAGCACGGTCAGATCCTATCTTTCCTCAATGGTTGATCATGGAGAAATAACATTTGAATTTATAGAAAATGAGATGTTCTGGAAAACAGTATAGGAGGGATTATTATGAGTTTCTTCACGCCTGTTAAGCTGGACCTTGGCCTGTTTTATGCGCTGGTATCTTTTGTATGCTTCATTATTGTCGGGATCATCCTGAACAGAATGACATCTACGGAGTACAAGGAGATCGTTGACAAAAAGCTTGTCACCCTTTGCTGGTTTTTCCTTGTTTTCTGTGGGATCGATACGGTATGGGGACTGTTTGAATCCAGGCTGCTTCTGGTCTATGATCCCGGCCTGACCTTTACAACCTATGTTTTCTTCGTCATGTCCTTTATTTCTGCGTATATCTGGACGGGGTATATGACGCATTACATGCAGCTGGAAGGCAAAGAAAAGAAGTTCTTTGATTCTCTGAGGCTGATCCTTCTCGTTGCTCAGTGCATCATTCTCGCGTCGAATATCTGGATCGAACAGAATTTCTCTCTGAATGAATCGGGAGAATATCAGACGGGGAAACTGAGAACATTTATCTTTATTCTTCAGTTTGTATACTACCTTTCGGTCCTGTTTTTTGCCGCTGCGAAGTACGCCGGAAAAACGGAAAAGCATACCCGTTTTCGGTCAGCGGTGCTGTTTTCTCTGATCCCGCTGATCTTCGGTCTGGTGCTTCTTGCCTTCCCGGACGGTCCGTTTTATACGCTGGGCTTTACGGTTTCTGTTGTGGCGATCTATTCGTATAACATTACGGCGCAGAGAGAACGCTTTGCCACGGAGCTTGCCGAGGCGGAAGCAGACAGAAGACTGGCGGAAGCTACCGCAAAGTATGCCGAAGAGCTGGAGGTGGCGAAGCTGGCGGCAGAGGCGGCCAATAATGCAAAGTCATCCTTCCTCTTTAATATGAGCCATGACATCCGTACACCGATGAACGCTATTATCGGCTTTACGGATCTTGCAAAAAAGCATATTGATGATAAAGAGCGTGTTGAGGATTGTCTCAATAAAGTGTCTGTTTCCAGCCAGCACCTGCTTTCTATCCTGAATGATGTTCTCGATATGAGCAGGATCGAAAGCGGAAAGATCCGGCTGGAGGAAAAACCGGTCAGCATGAGAAAGTGCGGCGAGGATCTCATGGTGATGGTTGAAGAGCTTGCCAAGCTGAAGAATATCAGTGTTTCAGTAGAAGACGGGGACATTGAAGATCTGATTGTCTATGCGGATGAAATGCGGATGAACCGGATCTTTATGAATATTTTCTCGAACGCGGTGAAGTATTCTCCGGAGGGCGCTTCTATATTCTACACCGCCCGTCTGCTCCCCTCTGAGGACCCGGAGCATGTTGTAATAGAGTCTACGATACGGGATACGGGATATGGAATGTCCAAAGAATTCCTGGAGCATGTCTTTGAGGCGTTTTCCAGGGAGAACAGTTCAACGGTCAGCGGCGTTCAGGGAACCGGCCTCGGGATGGCCATTACCAAGCAGCTGGTTGAGCTGATGGGAGGAACGATTCATATCGACAGTGAAAAGGATGTAGGTACGACTGTCGTATTGACTTTTAATTACAGGCTGGCGGAAAAGGATGATTCAAAAGTCAGAGACAGTCAGCTTAGCATCGGATCGGAAGATCTTCGGGGGAAGCATGTCCTTCTGGTGGAAGATAACGAGCTGAACCGTGAAATTGCCTGCGAGATCCTTTCCGAGTACGGGCTGCAGATCGACGAGGCCGAAAACGGGAGCGTTGCGGTGGATAAATATCGTTCGAGCATCGCATCTTTGGACGGCGGCAGATACGACTTCATTCTGATGGATGTTCAGATGCCGGTGATGGATGGCTTTACCGCGACGAAGGAGATCAGAAAAATTGACGAGTCCCTGAATATCCATGTTCCTGTGATCGCAATGACGGCAAATGCCTTTTCCGAGGACGTTCAGAATTGCCTGAATGCCGGAATGGATGCGCATCTGGCAAAGCCTCTGGAAATACCGAAGCTTTTACAGACGCTGCACGCTTTCCTGTCAAAATAGAAACATTTTTATTCGCTTTTACCTGAGGTAATATAGAAATATCATGTGTGCGGTCTTATCCGAAAAGAATACTTCCTCGAAAATGTATGAAGGGCCGATCGGTTCCCGAATCATTCGGTTTGCTTTCCCGCTTTTTATCGGCAACCTCTTTCAGCAGCTGTACAGTACAGCGGATGCGTTGATCGTCGGGAACATGCTTGGGAACTCGGCGCTTGCGGCGGTAAGCGCAACGTCTTCCCTTATTTACATGCTGATCGGCTTTGTGGAGGGAATTTTTGTCGGAGCAGGAGTTGCCGTATCGAGATATTACGGCGCAAGGGATAAGGAAAAACTGAAAAAAGCCATCCATACGGATCTTGCTTTCTGCCTGGCAGCCGGAGCGATCCTTACGGCGCTGGGCGTCCTTTTCTCTGGGAATATTCTTCGGGTTATGGGGACTCCGGAAGAGATCATGGTTCAGGCGGAATCCTATCTCCGGATCTATTTCTGCGGTGTCATGGCAACGATGCTGTATAATTGCTGCCGGGGGATTATGCAGGCGGTAGGGGACAGCTTTCATCCGCTGATTTATCTTATTACTTCGTCTGTAATCAACATTGTCCTGGATATCGTTTTTATCGCTTGCTTCAAAGGAAAGGTCGGAAGCGCAGCTCTGGCAACTGTAATTTCTCAGTCAGTAAGCGCTGTCCTGTGCATGATTCGGCTGGTTCGTACGAATGATGCTGACAGGGTCCGGATCAGGGACATTTCTTTCAACGGCCCTATGCTGAAAAAGATCGTGTCTTACGGCCTTCCTTCCGGTTTTCAGAATTCTGCTATTGGGATCGCGAATGTCCTTGTACAGTCCAATATCAATGCTTTCGGAACAATGGCCGTAGCTGGCTGCGGTGCTTATTCGAAGATTGAGGGATTCGTTTTCCTTCCCATTACGAGTTTCGTGATGGCGCTGACGACCTTTATTGGTCAGAATCTGGGAGCGGGTCAGCATGATCGGGCAAAAAAAGGCGCCAGATTCGGAATCTGGTGCGGGGTGATCGGTGCGGAAATTATCGGGGTACTGACGTTTTTCCTGATGCCGGTTCTTATCAAGGCTTTTACGTCAGAGCCGGAGGCGATTGCTTTCGGAATTCAGAAGGCCCGAAATGTCGCACTGTTTTTCTGTTTCCTTTCCGCTACGCATACCCTGGCGGGTGTCCTTCGCGGGGCGGGGAAGTCTCTTTTCCCGATGCTGTGCTATCTTCTGATATGGGGTGTCGGGAGAGTACTGTACCTCTCCTTCATTGTTCCTGTATATAACAGTATCGTCACGGTAAATATGGTTTATCCGCTGACATGGTTTGTCACGACTGTTCTTCTGATCATCTATTATTTTAAGGCAGACTGGGTCCATGGCTTTGACCGGGAGAGCCCCTGATCTCCTGCCGGAATTATATCGAAGCGAGATGTTGTATATGATAAAAAATAAAATTTTGACCACATTGCTTCTTGTCCTTTGCCTTTTCCTTTCCCTGATCCCTGTCAGCTCGGCAGAAGATAATTCGACAGAAGGAGATCCTGATCTTTGGGGATATACCGACGAAGACGGAGACGGACTGATCCTGGTCACTGTGCCGGGGGAGACCTATACGGCGTATATGCTGATCGTGCTCGATCCTACGAGAGTCGTTCTCGGCTGCCGACCTGACCGTATCGGGGCAAAGGGCTATGTGCTCGATGATTTTGCCGCTCAGTTTGACGCGGTTGCCGGAATCAATGCCGGCGGCTTCGAGGATTATAACGGACAGGGAAACGGGAGCACGCCCGATTCCGTGATTGTTCATGAGGGAGAGATCCTCTGCGGTTATTTTGGCGTGGGGAACGGTTTCGTCGGTCTCGATGCGGACGGGATCCTTCAGGTCGATTTTGAAAAAGTGGATGATCTGAAGGAGCGGAATATCATTGAAGGGGCCGGCTTCGGTCCTGTTCTGGTGAAGGACGGAGAGATCGTCAACGCGGAAAAGCTTGCGGCGAGCAACCTGAATCCGAGAACGGCGATCGGTCAGCGCGCTGACGGGGCATTGCTCCTGCTGGTGATCGATGGCAGACAGCCGAACAGCCTGGGTGGCTCTTTTCTTGATGAAGCGGAGCTGATGCTTGATTTCGGTGCGGTCACCGCCAATAATCTTGACGGGGGCTCCTCCTCTCTGATGTGGTACGACGGAGAGTATCTCAATAATAAGGCGGATGTGATCGGCGTCCGCAATATGCCGTCAAGCTTCCTGGTGCTGAAGGAAGGAAAGAAGCATACGGATGCGTTCCTGGAACGGTTTGATACGCAGGAGCTGCAGCCTTCCGCAGAGCATCAATGGACCAGCGGACAGGATGCGTCGCTTCCGGACAACTGCAAAGGAACAGAAAGAAAAGAGCTCGTCAGCTTTGCGGAAGAATATATCCGGAGATTTGTTGCGTTTTCTGCGGATGTCAATTTTATGAGTACGATCAACTATCACAGCATCCGGGATCTGGTTGTTCCGGACGGAGAACTGCAGGCAAGGCTGTATCAGGCCTTCGGCAGCTTTGGCTTTGTCTGTGCAAAGGAATCCGAAGTGGTAGAATTCCGTACGGAATCCTGCTCGAAAACAGGGGATAACAGGTATGTGGTCGAGATCTCCTATGATACGGATACCAGAGGACGTTCGGATCATGTCATAGAGACAAGAAACATGAGAATCTCGGTTGTCCGGACAGATGACAAGCTCCTTGCGGAGGCAATGACTTTTTATTAAAAAGTTCCGGGGAAAATATTGTTCAGGATTCCATCCGAATATGCTGGTAATCATATCCCTTATCTGTTATAATCAATTTGTTGAAAAATGCATCGGTTCAGTTGTACCGGATCATGAGCTGCAGCTGAATATATTTCTTATTATTACCAGGAGAGTAAAAATGAGCAGACTTGTTACCAGAAGCGATTTTGACGGCCTTGCCTGTGCCATGATGCTGAAAGAATTGGGGAAAATTGACGAAATAAAATTTGTTCATCCGAAGGATGTTCAGGACGGAAAAGTGGAACTGTTTTCGGATGATATTACGACCAATCTTCCGTACGATCCGAGAGTAGGGATTGCTTTTGACCATCATGAGAGTGAAGTTGACCGATTAAAGGCGGTTGAGACCGGCGGTAAGCTGATTATTGATCCTCATGCAAGATCCGCTGCCAGAGTGGTATACAATTATTACGGTGGAAAGGAAACCTTCCCGCGTATTTCCGAAGAGCTGATGAGTGCGGTCGACAAGGGAGACAGCGCGGACTTCTGCGTGGATGAGATCCTGAATCCGACGGGGTGGACGCTCCTTCATTTCATTATGGATGCCCGTACCGGCCTCGGAAGGTTCCGTGATTTCAGAATATCCAATTATGATCTGATGATGGAGCTCATTGACGAATGTCTGGATCACAGCATTGATGAGATCCTTGAGCTGCCCGATGTAAAAGAAAGAGTAGACCTTTACTTCAGTCAGGAAAAGCTGTTCCGGGAGCAGCTGGAGAGAATCGTCAGCGTTGAGGGGAAGGTTGCTGTCATTGATCTCAGAAATGAAGATGTGATCTATGCCGGAAACCGTTTTATGGTTTATGCCATGTATCCGGATACCGAGATCTCCGTTCATGTCGCCTGGGGCTTCCGCAAGCAGAATACGGCGGTAATGATCGGAAAGAGCATTATCAATAAAGCGTCTCAGGTCAATATCGGTGATCTCTGCCTGAAATACGGCGGAGGCGGACATGCCAATGCAGGTACCTGCCAGCTCGAAAACGAAACAGTAGATGCTCAGCTTCCGGATATTATCGCTGCTTTGAATGCTTAATAAAAAAATATACGGATATCTGATTCTGCTCAGAGATCCGCATAATTGATGAAATGAATGAAAAGCTCCGGGGTTTGATCCTCAGAGCTTTTCGTTTATGTATTTTTCAGCCATATCGGCACCGAATTCGATCAGACCGTCGCACGGGATCTTTTCCTGCTTCAGCTCGACGCATCTTACGTGCCCGTATTTTTCCCGGAATTCGTTTACATATTCGGTAATGATCGGATTGATCTTCGTCAGTCCTTTTTTGCGGGCAGCCAGCCCGATCGCCATTACGCCGCCGGAAATTGCTCCGCAGATCTCTCCGGAACGCAGACCGCCTCCGAAGCCGTTCGCAACAGCTTCCGCGGTGATCTCATCCAGACCGGTATATTCGGCGCAGGATTTCAGAACGCACTGAGCGCAGTTGTTGCCGCTCGGGTGATAGGATACTGCCAGTTCTCCTCGTGTCATGTTTGTTTCCTCCTGTAGTTTATTGGTTCTTATTGCTTCCGATCTTTCGGGGATCAGAGAAGATATTTTTCGATTGCCTCTGCGCATCCGTCATGGTCATTGTCCGCAACGATCACGTCCGCCATCCTTCGTATGGTGTCATTGGCGTTTCCGACGGCGATGGCAAGGCCGGCAGCCTCCAGCATCTCCGCGTCGTTATCTGCGTCGCCGACTGCGATCGCAGCGTCGCGCGGAATGGAGAGAAGCTCACAGAGCTTATTCAGCCCCGTCCCTTTCGTCCGCCCTCTGGGGATGCACTCGAGAGACTGTCCTTCCACGTGCTTGAATTCAACATCGATCCCGTCCAGAATCTGCCGGATCCGTTCCCGCTGCGCCGGATCCTTGCAGTAAAAGTTGATCTTATTCGGGGAAAACGGAGCGGAAAGGAAATAGGAAAAGAGATCATCAACGGTAAAGGAGATCCGTTCATACAGCGGCTGGTAAACGCGCATGTTGTACAGCTCCATGAGCGGGATCTGGTTTGCCTGAACGATCGCTCGGTCGGAATGGATCTGCAGCATGACGTCTTCTCCGCTTTGTTTTGTACGCTGAAAGATCTCCACCGCAATATCCGTATCCATGGGGCTGCTGTAAACATATCTGTTCTCAAAAATGTCAAATACGAAAACGCCGCTGTCCCCGATAATATAACGGACATCCGGGAGAACGGGGAAATATTCCTCAATCTCCGGGATGTTTCTTCCCGTACAAAGGCACACTGTTTTCCCGGCCTTTACGGCGCTGGAAATTGCCTGAAGGTTTTTTCCGGAAATCTGCTTTCTGGAATTGAGAAGGGTGCCGTCCATGTCCAATGCGATTAAACAGTAATTGCTCATCAATGACGCTCCGGAAAGATTTTTCATAATTCTAATCCTTGTATAGGATATTTTCAAGTAAGAGTTGAATCAAATTATGATTTCTGTTATTATAAAACGATAAAACATGAGTTGTACTTGGGTGAGAAATGGAAAATCCGCAGTTTCATCTTGAAGGAGTCGTAAAGGAGCATGACGAGCTCAGGGACTTCGAAGGCCCGCTGAGTCTGATCCTTCTGCTTCTGAAAAAGAATAAAATTGAGATCAGGGATATTAAGATCTCGGAGATCCTGGAACAGTATCTGGAATATCTTGATGCGCTGCAGCAGATGGATCTGGAAATTGCCAGCGAGTTTGTTGAGATGGCATCGTATCTGCTGTATATCAAGACAAAAACGCTGATCGCCTCGGATGACGAGGAGGTTTCCGAGCTGGAGGCCCTGATCGAGTCTCTGGAGCAGCTGAAAGCCAAGGATGCCTATGTGGCTGTGAAAGAGGTCGCACCGATGCTGCTGGAGGCTTATCAGAAAGGAGCGCTGTTCTGCTCCAAGGGCCCGGAACCGCTTCCCGCTTCGGCGTCGGAGTATCCTTATCACCATTCGCCGCAGGATCTTCTTTCCGCAATGCTGCATGTTTTTTCGGCGACCGGCGAGAAACCGATGGATGTGGAAGCGATCAGATCCGCCATGCCGGCCAGGATCGTCTACAGTGTCCGGAATAAAAGCCGACAGATCCTAGAGAAACTGAAGCTTCGGCCGATATCCGTCAACGAGCTGTATCAGGAATGCGCTTCCAGATCCGAGCTTGTCGCGGTATTTATTGCAGTTCTGGAGCTGGTCAGCATGGGAAGTGTTTATGTTTCTGTCTCCAGATCCGGTGACGGATACGACCTTACCTCCGCCGGAGGCAATATTGACGAAATTCTTGATAATATTGAGGACTGATTTCCAATGGTAGATATCTTTTCATCCCTTGAAGCGATTCTATTCGCCGCCGGTGAGCCGGTTCCTGTCGCCAGGATCTCGCTGGTCCTGAAGATCAGCGAGGACGAAGTGCTTTCCGCAGCGGATGAGCTGGCGGCGATGTATCTCAGAAACGATCACGCGCTGCGTGTTTTGAAAATAAATGATAAGCTTCAGATCTGTACTGCCCCGGAATACAATCAGATCGTAACGAAGATTCTGGAACAGCGCAAGCCTCCCTCTCTTTCGCAGAGCGCGCTGGAGACGCTGGCCATCGTTGCGTACTATCAGCCGGCGACGATGGCGTATATCAGCCGCGTCAGAGGGGTAGACAGCTCCTATACGGTCAGCTCGCTGTCAGAAAAAGGCCTGATCGAGCCGAAAGGAAGGCTGGAGGCTCCCGGCCGCCCGACTCTTTACGGTACAACGGATCTTTTCCTCCGGACAATGGGCATTCAGAAGCTGGAGGAGCTCCCGCCGCTTCCGGATATGGCTTCCTCAGAAGGGATCGCGAAGCTTCAGGAAACGATTGACGCTCTGCAGAATGAGCAGGGGATTCAGCTTACTTTTGATGATATCAGCAGCTCCGAAAGCAATGAATAAGGGGTGAAGATCAGCCTTGCTTGCGCTTAAGATTATTGGCGCTGTGATCCTGATATGTTTTCTGATCGGACGGATCCGGATCGGCCTGGATTTTCAGGTCATGGATGGCCGGATGTCCCTTTCTGTAAAAGTATTCGGCGCCCGGCTTCAGCTGATTCCTTCAAAGAAAAAGAAGGAGAAAGCGAAGAAGGAACGCAAAGCCGAAACAAAACAGACAGAAGGGAAAAAACAGAAATCCGTCGGGAGCAGCGGCAGAAAAAAGAAAGATCCTTTTTTCCGGATCGATATCTATGATATAAAGGAAATGCTCTCAAAGGTCATCCGGGGGATCCGGAAATTCCGCAGAGGTCTGAACTGTGACCGTCTTCGAATCGACTTTACCGCTTCCAGCTGGGATCCCTATATTACGGCGAGGATGTTTTCCTATGTGAACGCCTTCCTTTCCGTTTTTGCCCCGCTGTTTGAGGAAAATAACCGATGCAGGGACTGCTTCGTCAGGACGCAGATCGATTTTAACGAACCCTGGCCGAAGCTTGATCTCGCCTTTTGCATTTCTCTGAGAATCGGAGCGGCGGTCGGGATGGTGTTTTCCATCCTGTTCGGCGTCCTCTGGGTCTTTATCAAAATAATATTCCGATTCCTTCGCCTGAAGCTGTTTGACAAAGAGGAATATGATTTCCGGATGAACCAGCAGGAAGGCCCCGTGGCATTTTTCCGGCGGATCATCAGAGAAGAAAAAGAGCGGAAGGCACAACCGGCAAATGAACCTTCGGATGCCGGAACGGATTCTGTCCAGATGGATACTGTCCGGACGGGTCCAGCAGATAATAACGAAGAAAATGAAGAAAGGAACGCTTCAGATGGAGAATAATAAGAACCCTATCGGCAGCCTCATGGAGTCTACCATGGAAAACGTAAAGAAAATCCTTAAGACCGAAACGGTCGTTGGAGATCCGATCGTGACTCCGGACGGAATCACACTTGTTCCGATCTCAAAAATCAGTGTCGGCTTCGGAGGCGGTGGCGTTGAATTCGGCTCCGCCCGAAAAGACGGAACGCAGCCTTACGGCGGGGGAAATGCAACCGGAGTCAAGATCGATCCTATCGGCTTTCTGGTGATTAAGGACGGCGTGATCCGGATGGTCAATGTTACTCCTCCCGCAAGCAATACGGTTGACCGCATTATTGATCTGGTTCCGCAGGTGATTGACAGAGTAGACGCCTTTATCAATAAACAGAACGGAACCGAGGAAAACTGACGCGAAGAAAGATCAGGCACCGGACACAGCGGTGCCTGTTTTGAGTGAAATGCCGGAAGTCCGGCGGTTATTTTGTGAATAATGGAAGAAAGACTTCAAAAAATTATTTCAGCCTCAGGGCTGATGTCAAGGCGTTCCGCGGAAGAGATGATTGCGGCGGGAAAGGTTTCCGTAAACGGGAAGAGAGCGGAGCTCGGAGAAAAGGCAGATCCGGATACGGATACCATCCTTGTAAACGGGAAAAAGCTGCCCCGGAATACGGATCTGATCTATATTATGCTGAATAAGCCAGCCGGATATGTCACAACGCTTTCCGATGAAAAGGGCAGGAAGACTGTGGCGGATCTCGTTTCCTCTGTGGGGACGCGCCTATATCCGGTGGGAAGACTGGACCTGAATTCGGACGGCTTGCTGCTGATGACGAATGACGGTGCTCTGGCGAACACTCTGATGCATCCGTCAGGAGGAATTCAAAAGGTATACCGGCTTACCGTGAAGCTGTCAGGGGACGGAAACGACGAGGCTGCGATCAGGAAGCTTTCTGATCCGATAGAAATCGACGGAAGGATGACCGCTCCGGCAAAGATCAGTGACATTGAGATCAGCGGAGAAAAGGCAGTTATGCTGGTTTCTATCAATGAAGGCAGAAACCGGCAGATTCGCAGGCTGTGTGAAAATGCCGGCCTCACTGTAATCAGACTTACGAGAATTGCGGAAGGCCCGGTCCGTTTGGGGAAGCTTTTGCCGGGAAAATTCAGATTTCTTACATCAGAAGAAATTGATTTGCTGAAGGCAGTCAGATAGGAAAACATGCAGAACGATTATTATTCAACCACATATGACGTTGTTGTGATCGGCGGGGGAGCCGCCGGCCTGATGTGTGCGGTTCATGCTTCCGGGAGAGGACTGAAGACAGCGATTCTGGATACGAACCGTCAGCTTGGCAGAAAAGTCCGGATCACCGGAAAAGGACGCTGCAATTTATCCAATTCCTGTGATATCCGTGAATTTATGAACAATATCCCCGGAGACGGCCGCTTTCTCTACAGCGCTTTGAACAGGCTCTCTCCTGCGGATACCGTGGCATTTTTCGAAAACAGCGGCCTTCCGACGAAGGTTGAGAGGGGAAACCGGGTTTTTCCCGTGTCGGATAATGCAAACGATGTCGCGGATCTTCTGGCCCGCCTATGCAGGGAAAACGGTGCAGAGGTCATCAAAGCAAGAGCGGACCGGATCGATACTGATTCCGAGGGCGTCTGCGCGGTCCATACGGAGCTTGGAAGAATCCGCTGCAGAGCGGCGGTATTATGTACCGGAGGCTTGTCTTATCCGCTGACGGGATCGGACGGCTCCGGCTATACGATAGCTGCTCATTTAGGCCATACGATCGTCCCGCTGCATCCGTCCCTTGTGCCGCTTGAGAGTGACGATCCCTTCTGCGCAGAGCTGCAGGGCTTTTCTCTGAAAAATGTCCTGCTCAGAGCTTATGAGGACGGAAAGCTGATCTACCGGGAATTGGGGGAAATGCTCTTTACCCATTTTGGCGTATCCGGTCCGCTGGTCCTTTCAGCAAGCGCGCATATGCGGGATTTTGAAAACAAAACATACCGCCTCGAAATTGATCTGAAGACAGCCCTTGATGAGGAAAAGCTGGATGCGAAGCTTCTTCGAATCTTTTCGGATAATTCCAATAAGACCCTGAAAAATGTCATGCCGGAGATTATCGGCCGGTCTTTGGCGCCCGTTATCCTTTCGATGAGCGGGGCAGACGGGGATACTCCGGTGAATTCCGTAACTCATGAGGAAAGAACGAGGATTCGTACGTTGCTGAAGGCGTTCCCAATCTCAGTTTCCGGCCCGAGACCAGTGGATGAGGCTATTGTTACCTCCGGCGGGGTGAGCACAAAGGAAGTGAATCCCCGGACAATGGAGTCAAAGTTTGTTCCGGGATTATATTTTGCCGGAGAGGTTCTTGATCTTGATGCTTATACGGGAGGCTTCAATCTTCAGATCGCTTGGTCAACGGGATACCTTGCCGGAATGAGTGTTTTGAACAATTCATAAGATCAATGATACAGGAGAAAGAATATGATGTCTGATTTATTTTCCGTAGCAATCGACGGTCCTTCCGGAGCAGGGAAGAGTACCCTCTCCAAAAGAGCCGCTGCAGAATTTGGCTTTGTTTATGTCGATACCGGCGCAATTTACAGAACGGTAGGCCTTGCCTGCAGCAGAAAAGGAGTTGATCTCCTGAATGAAGAGGAGGTTGCTGCCGTTCTTTCTGAGCTGAAGATAGATATCCGGTATGACAGTACCGGCCTTCAGCGGATGATCCTCAATGAGGAAGATGTATCCGACCAGATCCGTACCCCGGAAATTTCTATGTGCGCGTCCAAAGTATCTTCTCTTCCCACAGTCCGCGCTTTCCTGCTTGACATGCAGCGTGGCTTTGCCCGGAAATACAGCGTGATCATGGACGGCCGGGATATCGGCACCGTGGTGCTTCCCGATGCATCTCTGAAGATTTATCTTACGGCAGCTCCAGAGTCAAGAGCAAAGCGCAGATTCCTGGAATTACAGGAAAAAGGCATCGAAACCAGCTTTGAGAGCGTGCTGGAGGATATCATTCAGCGTGATTATCAGGATACGCACCGGGCAATCGCACCGTTGAAAAAGGCTGATGATGCCGTCGAGCTGGATACGAGCGAGCTGGACTTTGAAGAATCCTTCCGTGCTCTCTGCAGCATTATTTCAAATCATAAGGAAAACTGAGATATGAAGATCCTTGTAGCGGAAAGTGCGGGGTTTTGCTTCGGTGTTTCGAGAAGCGTGGAGATGGCGGCAGACCTTCTCCGGGAAAACGGGCGTGCCCTCAGCTTCGGAGAGCTGATCCATAATGAAGATGTCGTCTCAGATCTTGAAAAAAAAGGTCTGAAGGTGATTTCATCCGTCAGTGAAGTCTGTCCGGGGGATCCTGTGCTGATCCGTGCCCACGGCATATCAAAGGCACTGTGCGCGGAGCTGGAAAACGCCGGCGCGGTGGTTCATGACGCAACCTGCCCGAGAGTAAAGGCAATCCATAAGATCGTCAGCAATGCTTCCGCAGCCGGAAGATTTGTTATCATTATCGGAATGAGGAATCATCCGGAGGTTGAGGCGATAAGAGGCTGGTGCGCGGAATCCGCAGTCCTTGAGAATGAAGAAGAAACGCAGGCTTATCTGTCTGCTCATCCGAATCTTGCGGAGAAACCGATAACCGTTGTTGTTCAGACGACCCAGACGCATACAAATTTTAACAATTGTATTAATTTAATAAAAAAGTTGTGTACAAACACAGAATTATTTGATACAATATGTCTCGCTACGTTCACGAGGCAGAATGAAGCGGCTGACCTTTCCCAAAATTGCGATGCAATGGTGGTAATTGGCGGAAAGCACAGTGCAAACAGCGTTCATCTTGCGGAGATCTGCTCTGCGTCCTGCGATAAGGTTCTTTTTATTGAAAGATCCGATGAGCTGGACAGGGCTTTCTTCAGCGGATGTGAAACCGTAGGCATTACAGCCGGAGCATCAACGCCATCGTGGATAATTAAGGAGGTAAGAAACATTATGGACGAAATCAAAGTTGCAGAAACTGAGATTCAGGAGGCTGTTGAAACAGCAGAAGTTAAAGTAGAGGAAGTTGCCGAGCAGGTCGAGGCAGTTCCCGCCGGAGAACCATCTTTCGATATGATGCTTGAGGAATCTCTCAAGCCTATATATAACGGGGATAAAGTGACCGGTATCGTCACGGCAATCAGCGGCACTGAGGTTACAGTTGACCTTGGTACAAAGTACACCGGATTCATCCCCACTGAGGACTTCACCCTTTCAGGTGAAAAAATTGAAGACGTTGTTAAGTTCGGCGACGAAGTCGAAGCGATCGTTGTTCGCGTGAATGATGTGGAAGGCACAGCAATGCTTTCCAAGAAGCGCCTGGACTCCGTGAAATTCTGGGAAGCCATTGAAAACGCTTCCGAGAGCGGCGAAGTTGTTGAAGGCACTGTCGTTGAAGAGAACAAGGGCGGCGTTGTTGTTAATGTTAAGGGCGTTCGCGTATTTGTTCCCGCATCCCAGACGGATCTTCCCCGTGAAGCTGATCTCGCTCAGCTCCTGAAGAAGAATGTCAAGCTGAAGATCTCCGAAGTCAACAAGGCTCGCAAGAGAGTTGTCGGCTCCATTCGCAGAGCTGCTTCCGCAGAGCGTTCCGCTCTCAGAGAAAAGATCTGGAATGAGATCGAGGTCGGCAAGAAGTATGTCGGCACTGTCAAGTCCCTCACGAACTACGGCGCATTTGTTGACATCGGCGGAATTGACGGTATGGTTCATGTAACCGAGCTTACCTGGGGCCGCATTCGTCATCCTTCCGAAGTCGTCAGTGTCGGTGATGAACTGAATGTTTACGTTATCGGCTTCGATAAGGAAAACAGACGCATCTCTCTCGGATACAAGGATCCTGAGGCTCAGCCCTGGTCCGTCTTCACCTCTCAGTATGCTGTCGGTGATGTCGCATCCGTTAAGATCGTAAAGCTCATGCCGTTCGGCGCATTTGCAGAGCTCGTTCCGGGTGTTGACGGCCTGATTCATATTTCTCAGCTTGCGGATCACCGTGTTGAGAAGGCAGATGACGCCGTTAAGGTTGGCGACGTTGTTGATGTGAAGATTACGGCGATCGACGAAGAGAAGCAGAAGGTATCCCTTTCCATCCGTGCTCTTCTCCAGCCCGAAGCAGAGGCAGAGGAAGCTGAAGAGGCTTCCGAAGAGCCCGCTGAAGAGTAATTCGAACAGCTTTCATTCCCGGCAGACTCCGGTTTCGGGGTCTGCCGTTTTTTATTTTCTGTTTCCGATGACTTATACTATCTACTTGAAAAGTCCGATATTTTTTGATATTATAAAAAAGTATTATTTATTTATTTGTTTAGGTTTCTGGTATGAATATCTCTGAAATTAAAGTGATCGCATTTGATCTTGACGGCACGCTTACCCAGCACCGCACCCCCCTTGCCGAGCCCAATATCTCCTTGCTGGATCAGCTGAGGAAAAAGTATCATCTCCTGATGGTCGGCGCCGGAAAATCCGGCCGCATTTTTAATCAGATGAACGGATACCCGATCGATATCATCGGTAATTACGGCATGCAGTTCTGCCGCTATAATAATGAAACGCACAGTCTTGATATCGTTTATGATGAGCACGCGCCCTGTGACAGGGAAAGCGTTACCCAACGTCTCGAAGATCTCCGTGTGAAGTACGGATATACGGAATATGCCGGAAAAAGCATTGAATTTCATGATTCCGGCTGCGTGACCTTCCCGTTCCTCGGAACGGAGGCGGATATTCGTGACAAGCTCGCCTTTGACCCGGATCGCTCAAAACGCAGGGCGATCTTCGAGGAAGTCAAAGCGCTGTTTCCGGAGTATACCGCCTTTGTCGGCGGCAGCTCCTCTTTTGATTTTGCGCCGAAGCCCTTCAACAAGTATTATGCGCTTGATCGGTTCTGCAGAGATTCCGGCCTTTCCCATGAGAATGTTGTTTATGCCGGAGATGATTACGGCGTGGGCGGGAATGACGAAGCTGTTTACCGCTCGGACTTCCGTTTTATTTGTGTTGATGACTATACGCGCCTTGCCGATGCGCTGAAGGATCTTTTGTAAGAATGTTATTTTAAATTCTACATACAATAATGATTACAGAAAGAGGAGAAATACCGTGAGCGTAGAGATTAAAATTCAGCATGCTTTGAAAAAATACGGAGAGAATACGATCATTCCGGATCTGAGTCTGGATATCCGGCCGGGTGAATTCTTCACACTTCTCGGTCCTTCCGGCTGCGGAAAAACAACGCTTCTGCGAATGATCGCCGGTTTTAACAGCATTGAGGGCGGAGATTTTTATTTCGGCGAGAAGCGGATCAACGATCTGGATCCCTCGAAAAGAAATATCGGCATGGTCTTCCAGAACTATGCGATCTTCCCGCACTATACGGTCCGAAAGAACGTTGAATTCGGTCTGAAAAACAGGCATCTTCCGAAGGAAGAGATCGCGAAGAAGACGGATGAGTTCCTGAAGCTCATGCAGATCGACCAGCTGGCCGACAGAATGCCGGATCGTCTTTCCGGAGGACAGCAGCAGAGAGTTGCGCTTGCCCGTGCCCTTTGCATCAGCCCGGACGTTCTTCTGATGGATGAGCCGCTTTCCAACCTGGACGCCAAGCTCCGCGTTGAAATGCGCACGGTAATTAAGAATATCCAGCACGATGTCGGCATTACCTGTGTCTATGTTACCCATGACCAGGAAGAGGCTATGGCAGTTTCCGACAGGATCGCCGTTATGAACGCGGGTGTGATCCAGCATGTCGGCAACCCGAAGAATATTTATCAGCGCCCGGCGAATGTGTTCGTTGCGACGTTTATCGGCCGCACGAATATGCTGAACGGAAAGCTTTGCATGGAAAATGGGAAGACAATGCTGAATATCAACGGCTATTCCGCGGAGCTCCTTACGGTTGCTGATGAATATAAGGCGGATCAGGAGGTTCAGATCTCTGTCCGTCCGGAAGAGCTGCTGCTGAACCGAGATGAGAATGCTTACGGCATGAAGGGAACGGTTCAGGATGCGGTATTCCTTGGCCTGAATACGCACTACTTCGTGAAGCTCGATTCCGGAGAGGATGTGGAGATCATTCAGGAGTCCTCCATTGAAGATACGCTCTCTCAGGGCGCCAGAATCTCCCTCACGGTGAATACGGATAAAGTGAATGTATTTCTGGCTGACGGCTCAAAGAATATCCTCACGGGCGTAAAAAATGATCTGGAAGTCTGAGGAGGGAGAGCATGGGAAAGAGAAATAAATTTGAGCTCTGGACCGTCATTTCCATCGTTTTGCTCCTGCTGTTTATTCTCGTCCTTGTTTATCCGATGTTCGGAATACTCAGGCAGGCGGTATATGATGCGGACGGAAACCTGACCTTAGGCAACTTCTCCAAATTCTTTGCAAAAAAGTATTATACGAATACCATCCTGAACAGCTTTAAGTCGACGATCTGCGTTACCGTGATCTCTCTGATTATCGGTACCGTTCTGTCGTATTTCTACAGCTTTTACGCGCTGAAGGGCGCCAAGCTGATCTTTGTCGTCAGTATCCTGTGCTGTATGTCCGCTCCGTTCCTCGGAGCCTTGTCCTGGATCATGCTTCTGGGAAGAAACGGGGTAGTAACCAAGTTCTTCAAGACCGTTTTCGGGATAAAGCTCGGAAGCATCTACGGTTTTAAGGGGATCCTTCTCGTCCAGTGCCTGAAGTATTATCCGCTCGTATTTATCTATATGAACGGAGCCTTCCGCAACGTGGACAATACGCTTCTCGAAGCCTCTGCAAACATGGGCTGCACGGGCGTAAAGAGATTCTTTAAGATCATTCTTCAGCTTTCCATGCCGACGCTTCTGGCAGCCGCGCTCATGGTGTTTATGCAGGCCTTCGCGGACTTCGGTACACCGATGATCATCGGAGAAGGCTACCGCACCTTCCCTGTGGAGATCTACTCCCAGTATCTTGGTGAAAACGGAAGAGACTACGGCTTTGCCGCGGCGATCTCTGTCATTGCGATCCTGATCACGGCAGTTGTCTTCTTCATTCAGCAGTTCGCCACCAATAAATTCCGGTTCTCCATCAGTGCGCTCCATCCTGTGGAAAAGAAAAAGGCCAAAGGAGCCGGCGGATTCTTTATGCATCTTTATGCGTATCTCCTGATCTTCCTTGGCTTTGCTCCGAATCTGTATATCATTTATCTTTCCTTCGTCAACAGTGACGGTGCGGTCTTCAAGACCGGCTTCTCCTTCAACAACTACAAGCTGGCAGCCAAAAAGCTTCTGGCCAGATCAATCACCAATACCGTCTGGTACGGCGTGATCTCCCTTGCCATCATCATTCTGGTTTCTGTGATTGTCGCCTATCTGATTGTACGCAGGTCCAATCCGGTCAACCATGCGATCGATACGATGTCTATGCTCCCGTACATTATGCCCGGCGCGGTTGTCGGTATTGCGCTGGTTATGGCGTTCGGAGCGAAGCCCTTCGCTCTGACGGGAACAGTTGCCATTATGATCCTGAACTTTGTCGTCCGAAGAATGCCGTATACGATACGCTCCGCTTCGGCGTGCCTGATGCAGATCTCCCCGAGCATTGAGGAGGCGGCGATCAGCCTGGGCGCGTCCAAGGCCAAGACCTTTGCATGGATCACGGTGCCCATGATGTCCAGCGGCATTATTTCCGGCGCGATCCTCAGCTGGGTTGCGATCGTTACCGAGCTTTCCGGCTCCATTATTCTGTATAACAACAAGACCATAACGCTCACGATGAGCACCTATGTAAATATCAACAGAGGAAACTACGGCATCGCCTGCGCTTTCGCGGCGATCCTGCAGGTGGTTACGATCATCTCTCTCCTGATTTATATTAAAATATCCAAGAGCGAAGATAATATCTCCCTCTGATGCTCCGCCGTTCTGACGGCCCTTCCGCAGAAGCGGAACTCAATTGTCCGTAAGGCGCATCCGCGCCTGGGAATATATAATTTTTCCAAAAGGAGAAAACAAAATGAAAAAGACTCTGGCAATCATCCTCGCACTCGTTATGGTACTGAGCCTTGGCGCTGCTGCATTCGCAGAAGACATCGGCGACACCCTCGTGCTCTATTCCACCATGACAGAAAAAGACCTTGATGCTCTGATCAGCGGCTTCGCTGAGGTCTATCCTGACTGTGAGATCGAAGTTGTTTCCGGCACGATCGGTGAGACCACTTCCCGTATCGCAGCAGAAGCAGACAACCCGCAGGGCGACGTTACCTGGGGCGGCCTCGCTGATTCCGACGGCATGCAGTATGCTGA
>JAUNQI010000025.1:0-15647 GCA_030536255.1 Eubacteriales bacterium
AGGGCGACGTTACCTGGGGCGGCCTCGCTGATTCCGACGGCATGCAGTATGCTGAGCTCTTCGAAGAGTGGGTTTCTGAAGAATCCGCAAACGCAATTGACGGCTACAGCACGCCCAACGGCATCTACTCCATGGACCACCTTTCCACCATCGTTTTTGCCATCAACACGGAACTCGAAGCAGAGCTTGGCCTGAACATTACCTCCTATGCAGATCTTCTTGATCCCGCACTCGAAGGCAAGATCATCCTTTCCAACCCCAACTCTTCTTCCGCTGCATGGAATAACCTCTGCAACATCATGTCTGTCTTCGGAAACGACACTGACGAAGCATGGGACTACATTGCAAAGCTCATGAAGAACCTTGTAATCACCGACTCCTCCTCTAACTGCTTCAAGCTTGTTGAGCAGGGCGAATATGTTGTTGGTCTTACCTATGAAGACGGCGCAATCAAGCTCATTGAGCAGGGCGCAGGCGATCACTTTGATATGCGTTATCCTGCAGACGGTGCTTCCGCTTCCGCATTCGGTATGGCTGTTATCAAGAACTGCCAGCACCCCGAAGCAGCAAAGGCACTTGTTAACTGGGTATGCTCCGCAGACGGCTGCTCCTACATCGCTCAGTACCTTAAGACCCTCCGTATGACCAACAAGGATACCGTTTACGGCGAGAGCCTTCTCCCCGCAACCGAGGATATCAAGTGGGTCACCCGTGATGTTCCTTACCTCACCGAGCACAAGGCTGACATTCTGGATCACTGGAATGAGCTTCTCCTCGAGGTTCAGGGCTGATCACCTCTAAGTTAATCGATTGAACCGAAACGGGCTGCGTAATTAAATACGCAGCCCTCTTAAAAAATCAGTTGACATTAGCTGTTCTATCTGCTATAGTATACACGCTCATGGGGGTATAGCTCAGCTGGGAGCACTACCCATTAAACACGCACCCCCCATGTTGAGAGCATATCAAATCGGCAAAAACCCTTAAAATTGCATACTTCGTACCCGGTTATCCGGGGGTATAGCTCAGCTGGGAGAGCGCTTGAATGGCATTCAAGAGGTCAGCGGTTCGATCCCGCTTATCTCCACCAAAGGGTACGATGAAAGGCTTGTTTCAAACAGAAACAAGCCTTTACCTTTTATAAAACTACATATCGGGATGATGTTGGCACGTTGCAAAGCCATCCAAGCATCTCCCCTATCAGGGTCGTTTTCCATTTCGTGAAAACGGCCCTTTTTTGTTGCCCAAATGCGTTTCACGGTGAAACGGATTCGTGCTTGAAAATGATTTATGAGGCCATATTAAGAACGACTGGGATTTAGCGATTTTATTACCTTAACCGCAACGCCTTGTATGTCTACATCCGAGTATTCCTGATCTCTATATGAATCATTCTCAGCCCGCAGGATTATTCTTTTCCTACTGGAATCATGAAACATACGTTTTAGCGTTGTTTCACTTTCAACTCTAGCAACAACTATTTCACCGTCATTTGCTGTGTTTTGGTACTTGATCAGAACCAAATCTCCTTCTTCTATACCTGCGTTAACCATGGAATCGCCTTTGGCTCTTAAATAATAATAATCGCCCGACGATAGAATAGATCTAGATACTGGAAAAAGTTCAATTGAACTCTCAATAGCTTCAGAAATATTCCCGCATGCGACATCCCCGGCGATAGGCAAATATATGATGTTTTTGCTATATTCTGGAGCAAAAACCACATTTTCAATATGGCTTTCTATGTTTTTTTCTATTGGATTTAATATGAATGCTTCTTCGTATATTCCAGACGAATAGTTATACAAATGAACATTACTATATATTGACTTCAGCATTTTTCGTCCCAACTCAACTGATAGACCTGCGGGAATAGCAGCAAACAAAAAAATGCTGTTATACTTAGATTGGTTTTTATTTAGATAATTAATTACACTATTTACAATGGTATTGACTCCATTATTGTACAAGGGGCAGCCAATAGAAATAGGATCTGTAACAAATTCTACAGTGTCAAATTGCTCCAAAGGAAATGTTTTAAGAATTGAGGCATCATCGATCTGTACGGATGTGGATACCTTAACAACCAGCCCTGAGCTTCCTCTTGCTTTTTCCGTCACACGGACACTTATCGTCTCGTCAGCTGAATCATAAACCCACCGATTTTTCATCCTATCATACTGATGTATGAGAATTTTAGAATTGCTTTGTAGTTCAAAACCCAGACGAATCAGCGTTGGGATAGGAGCCAACGGATAAAGATGAACAACTTTATTTTCTGCAACTAATCGTTTGATTTCTAGTGCTAGCTTTTCAATTTCTTTTTCCTGCTGATCCCAATCAGCCGGATAAGTAATATTACTATAAATAGAGTAATAGTTTTCACAGCCAATTGAGTTGTCAATTTGGGGTTTCGAAATATGTCCATCATAAAGTTTAATATCTACAGCAACAATATCCGATCTATGACAAAACTTTTTCGTAGGAAAATAAAAAGTTCCCCTCTCATCTGTACCTTCAAGTTTGCTCTCAATACTCCATGAACCCTCATTCCAACAAAAGAACTCCGCTTTATAAAACTCACTATCGGTATCAATTATTCCCCATACATATCCGCCTTCGCAAGGGCTATGAGCTGGACGACACGGTGTATCCGTTTTCAATCACCGAGCATGGCGTTACGGTCACGCAGGAACGGGATAACCTCCGCAGGCCGGGAACGCTGGAGGTAAAGAAACAGGATCATAACGGCACACCGCTCGCCGGTGCGAGCTTCCTCTTGGAGTATTCCACGGATAACGGCGCAAGCTGGACAGCGGTATTCTCCCGCGGAGGTGACAATGTTCAGCCCGGCGGCTGCACCAGCCTCGGACTTACGGACGGGCAGCTCACCACCGGCGAAAGCGGCTATGTCACCTTCAGCGGCCTACGGGCGGATAGCTCCATTCTCTACCGCCTTACCGAGACGAAAGCGCCTGATGGACACTCTCTGCTTCAAAAAAGAGTATGAATGCTCTGAAATCCTTATCGGAATAAAAGGGAACGAACCAATTACACTGAAGGTGCCATCCCGACGAAAACAAACGGAGACTCCTCCCCATGAGAAGAACCACAGCGGCCCGGAACGCTGACGCACTGGCAGAGCGGCAGGAGCAGATAAGGGCTCTGACGGAAAAGTTGGAAAGCGGTGTTAAAGCCGTGTTTGAGAGCGAGGACTACGCGAAATATCTGGAGGCTATGTCCAAGTTCCACCATTACAGCTTTGGAAACTGTCTTTTGATTTTCTTCCAATGCCCCGAAGCAAGCACGGTGGCCGGTTATACCACATGGAAGAAGCTGGGGCGCACAGTGAAGAAAGGAGAAAAAGGCATCCAGATTCTTGCACCCTGTCCGCAAAAGCTTCTTGTGGAGAAGGACAAGCTCGATGCGCAGGGAAACACCATAATAGGCCCGGACGGGCAGCCGGAGAAGGAAAGTGCCGTTATCAATCGGCAACGGTTCAAGATCGCCTATGTTTTCGATCTGAGCCAGACCGAGGGAAAAGAGCTTCCCTCACTGGGCGTGAATGAGTTGACCGGCGATGTGAAGGACTTTGACAGTATCTTTCATGCTGTTGAAGTCCTCAGCCCCGTGCCGATATATTACCGGGAGCCGCAGCGATCCAAAGGCTGCTACAACCATTTGGAGCAATGTATCTATGTCAATGAGGGCATGAGTCAGGTGCAGACCCTAAAGACGCTGATCCATGAGACAGCCCATGCCAAGCTACACGCTCTGCCCGTGGAAAACGGTGTCATAATGGGAAAGCCGGAAAAAGACAGCCCGACACGTGAAGTCGAGGCAGAGAGCATTGCCTATGTGGTCTGCCAGCACTTCGGAATCGACACATCGGATTATTCCTTTGCCTACGTTACCGGCTGGAGCCGCGACAAGGAGCTGCCGGAGCTGAAAGCCTCGCTGGACTGTATCAGCAAAACCGCTGCCGAAATGATCGACGCTCTTGGAGCCGCCTGCCCCGCGATTGCACGCACACAGATCAAAGTCCCGGAAAAGGATGAAGCCAATGCGTTTCACCATGAAACGCATTGTGGTGAAACCAGATAATATATTTGAATCCTAATACATTATGAGCAGGACGCGCCGCTTTGCGGCGTTGTCCCGGCAAGTATGGCATTTGGTAGTACAAACGCCGCTTGTTAGGGGGCTGCCCCCTAATACCCCACGAAAATGCGTTTCATGGTGAAACGCAATATAACACAAAAGGATGGTGCCATGAGAACACGCCCGCGCCAACGGACGGCAGCACATGAGAAATCTCCTTCAGATCGTTGTGGGCGGCAGCGGCGCAGGCAAGACGAGATTTGTTGTGAAGCCGAATCTTCTTTTGGCAAATGCCAGCTTTATATGTACCGACCCGAAGGGAGAGCTTGTCCGCGCGGTTGCCCCGTTTCTCTTACAGCAGGGGTATGTTGTCAAGGTGTTTGACCTCATCGAGCCGAGCCACAGCGACAGCTACAATCCCTTTCGCTATATCCGCAAGGACTCCGACGTGTTCCGGCTCATCAGCAACTTTATTCAGAATACCACACCGAAGAATGTCGGTCAGAACGATCCCTTTTGGGAGAAATCCGAAATTGCCCTCGACTCTGCCCTTATGCTGTATCTTCTCCATGAGTCCCCGCTTTACGAACAGACTTTGGAAATGATGCTCACTATGATCGAGTACGGCGGAGCAAAAGAGGATGACGACGATTATCAATCGGCGCTGGATCTGCTTTTCGAGGCGTTGGAGGAAGAACAGCCGGATCACATCGCTGTTCGGCAGTATCACATTTTCAAGCAGGCTGCGGGCAAGACAGCTAAGAGCATTCTTGTTTCAGCCGCCGTCCGTCTCGCGTCGTTCACTCTGCGGGAGATACAGGACATTACCGATGAGGACAATTTGGAGCTGTCCAAGCTGGGAGAGCGCAAGCAGGCTATCTTTTGCGTGATACCGGACAGCAACGATAACAGTCTCAATTATCTTGTGGGGCTTCTCTATACGCAGGCATTTCAAGAGCTGTACTATCAGGCGGACAAAGTACACATGGGTGGCTTGCCCGTGCCGGTGCGCCTCATGTTCGACGAGTTTGCCAACGTCGCTCTCCCGGACGGCTACGATCGGTTGCAGGCAACCATGCGTTCCCGCAACATCATGGCTACGATCATTCTGCAAAACATATCCCAGCTCAAAGCTCTATTCAAGGATGAATGGGAGGGCATTATCGGCAATGCGGATACTTTCGTCTATCTCGGTGGAAACGAGCAGAGCACGCACAAATATGTTTCCGAACTTCTGGGCAAGGAGACAATCTCAACCAAATCCAGCAGTCAAAGCAAGGGGCGAAACGGATCGTACAGTCAAAGCATCCAACAGGCAGGCCGAGACCTTATGACTCCGGATGAAGTCCGCCTTTTGGATAACAAAAATGCCATTGTGTTTATCCGCGGGGAAAGGCCGGTCATTGACGAGAAATACGATCTGATGAAGCACCCCAATATTCAGTTTACAGAGGACGGCGGGGCTGCCCCTTACGTCCACAGCCCGCATTGTCTCTACGATATGCGGTATTTATTTTCTATTTTGGAGGAAAACGAATGAAGAAACCTACTACGAAACGCGCAAAAATATTTATGTCCGTATGGAGTGTACTCATACTCTGCGTGGCATTTTTAACCACCAGCGCCTTTGCTGCCGACGGTGATCCCATTGCCGTGGTCAACAATCTGTCCGACTTCATTTTCAGCGCAATCAAGGCCATCGGAGTTATTATCCTCGGCTGGGGCATCGTGCAGGTCGGTATGTCCATCCAGAGCCATGACGCAAGCCAGCGTTCTCAGGGTTTCCTGTGTCTGTTCGGCGGGCTTGTGATTGCCTTTGCAAAGGAAATCCTCGCCGCCATCGGCGCAGTATAAGAAAAGAGGTAATGCGTTTCACGGTGAAACGCATTACCTCTGCTAAAAAACAGGTTATTCTTCCTCGGAGTATAACAACTCAATAAACTGCGCGGGCGAGTAAACCGGCATGGGAGCACCGGCATAATCCTTCATATTTCGCGTAACGATGCAATCTATGCCCGCACGGGCGGCTGTCTCGACCATTACGGCATCCTCGTAATCTGCGATGCTGCTTGTTAAGGCTTTCCGACAGTCAATTCCGCAGGTGTCAAGGATCTCAAACAGGGAGAACAGAATGCCGAGAACTTTCTTCGTCTCTTCACTGCTATGCAGCGCCTTGTGCATTAGATAATGAATATCTGTAATTGAGTTTGCGGCGAGGAACCCAACACACCGCCTGTTTGCTACAGACATAAAGACAGCCTCGGCATCTTTGCTGAACGGTTCTCTGCTTTGAAGCGCGTCAATAATAATACAGGTATCAATCAGAGCATTCATATACGTTCTAACCGCTCCCTATGTGCCTCGTCTATGGTCATATTCTTGGGGAGAATACCGAACAGAGATTTTGCCATGTCAACTCTATCCTGATAGGGATTTGTGAGCTTGGCAACAACTTTCCCATTCCGGGTAATATACACATCTTCCTGTTCTGCCATCAAGAGATACTTGCTAAGGTTCTGCTTCAATTCAGTTGCGGTAATAGACATAGTGGACTCCTCCTTCTTTATCAAGATTGGGTTCATAAGTATTATATGCTATTCGTACGATTTAATCAATAGAATCGTACGAATTTTTCTTTGAAATTATTGTAAATGCGAGGTGTATATCATAAGTGATAACTGGGTTATAAGAAATCTGGAAAGCGCCATTGCCACATGGAACGATAAGCTGGCCGAGCTATGGACGCTGATTACACAAACGCCGGAAACCTTTAAGGGCGGACAGATATGGAGCGTGATAACCAACATCAATTCTGCCCTTGTGGGTATCGGCTACGGTCTGTTGGTACTGTTTTTTGCTGTCGGCATCTTTTCCTCGGCAGCATCCTTTAAGGAACTGCAAAGACCGGAATTTGCCCTGCGGCATTTTATTCGCTTCGTGCTGGCAAAGGTGGCGGTCGGCCGCGGCATGGAATTGATGACTGCTATTTTCTCTATCTGCGGAAGCGTTGTGTCTGCATCTATGAGCAGTATCGGAGGCAGTGTCACTACAACGGCGGAGCTACCTGCCGAGATCGTCAGTGCCATTGAGGACGTTGGCTTTTTACAGAGCATCCCGCTTTGGCTGGTTTCCTTCCTCGGCAGCCTGTTCATCACCGTCCTGTCCTTTATTCTGATACTTACTGTGTACGGACGCTTTTTCAAGCTATATATCTATACGGCTATATCTCCGCTGCCCTTTGCCTCCTTTGCGGGAGAAAACACGGCGGGGATGGGAAAAGCCTTTGTAAAGTCTTACATTGGCGTATGTCTGGAGGGTGCCGTGATCGTGCTGGCCTGTCTGATCTACTCGGCCTTTTTGTCCAGCGGCTCTCCCGTTGTAGACAGCAGTCTGCCTGCCGTAACGATGGCATGGGAATACATCGGGGAGCTTGTCTTTAATATGCTTGTTCTGACCGGACTTGTGAAAGGCGCGGATCGGATCGTGCGGGAGATGTTCAGCCTATGAAGAAATACTCTGTGATTTATGCAGACCCGCCCTGGCGTTATAAAATGTGGAAAGGCCACGGGGATATTGAAAAGCATTATCCGACAATGGAACTCGATGAAATTAAGGCTCTACCTGTGCAGGAGTTGGCAGCCAAAGATTGCATTCTTTTTATGTGGGCTACATTGCCTATGATTTCGGAGGCTCTGCAGGTGATCCGCGCATGGGGCTTTGAGTATAAGACCACCGCCTTTGTATGGGTAAAGCTCAATCGGCACAGCGACGGTATCTTTTGGGGCATGGGCTACTGGACACGTTCCAATGTGGAGATCTGTATGCTTGCCACGAAAGGCCACCCGCACCGAAAAGCAAGAAATGTTCATCAGGTGATTGTCTCCCATGTTGAGGAACACAGGAAAAAGCCCGCTGAGGCGCGGCGGCGTATTGAAGCTCTTATGGGTGACGTCCCCCGCATAGAGCTATTTGCGCGACAATCTCCGCCCGGCTGGGATGTGTGGGGCAATGAGGTCGTCAGTGATATAGTATTGGAAAAGAACAGCGGTGAGATCGAAGGTGATCCCACCGCTTAATCTTATTCCGTTTCACCGTGAAACGCATTTTTTGGACGGTACTCTAAAACCGGTGCTGTTGTGAGTACATGGCGCAGCCATTCCTTTTCCCTACGTTTCTTGCCTGCATAGCGTATCCCCCACGCGCCGAGGAAAAAGAGAACGCATCCGCCCAGCAGAGCGAAGCTCAGTGTTTCGTGTGAAGCTGCCCATTCAGGCCAAAACAGGTGCGTCGCCGCAAGCCAAAATCCCAATGGGAGCAAATAAAGCTTCCATAGAAGTTTTACCGCAAAGGGCAGGGCGACCAGTATCCCGGCCACAGTCAAAAGCTGTTGTATCATGCTCATAATGTCAAGCTCCTTTCAAAACTTTTTCTACTATTATTATCCCTCAAGTGCAAAAACACGTCAAATTTTCAAATGAAATGAGGTGCTCTTCATAGAAGTAAAAATTCCGAAAGAAATCCGGCAGTACAAGGAAACTATTTTCTTTGGCCTGTCTGCCCGGCAATTCTTTTGCGCGATCTTTGCCGTTGCTATCGCCGTAGGTGTCTATATGCTGCTTGGCCCGACCATTGGAAAGGAAACCGCAAGCTGGCTGTGTATCGTGCTGGCTTCTCCTGCGGCAATGGCGGGCTTTTTCTCTTATAACGGCATGACCTTTGAACAGTTTATATGGGCTGTTATCAAGACGGTAATTCTGTATGCCGGCGACCGCAAGTATATAGGTGAAAATATATTTTATAAGCTATTGATCTATATTTTAAAGGAAACAATTACAGCTGGGCAAAGAGGGGATTGAAGGAATTGCCCAAAGGGAATATTTCAATCCACACTCTGGAAAGGGACAATCAATTACTCAACTTCAACCGGGATCTTTTATGTTCTCCCGGTTTAACCATTCACAATATGGGTTACAGAACGCATTATCGGCTAATTTTATTTGAAAAGAAAAATTAGCCGATAATAATATTGCGTTTTGTTTTTTTTTTGGATATAATATCATTAGAAGATCAATTGGAGAAGGAGGATACCTTCATGAGATATATTCCCCGCAGCTTGGAGAAAGTCGTTTCGCAGGTCACAAAAGAGTATCCGGTCGTTCTGGTGACCGGCCCCCGTCAGGTGGGAAAAACTACGATGCTCCAAAAGATGATGGAAGGAACAAGCCGCAGCTATGTGACCCTGGATGATCTGAATGAGCGAGAACTTGCAAAGACAGACCCCGAAATGTTTTTGCAGCTTCACAAGCCGCCTGTACTGATCGACGAAGTACAGTATGCGCCGGAGCTGTTTACCTATATTAAGATCCACGTGGACAAATCTCACACGCCGGGCGACTTTTGGCTGACGGGTTCTCAGATTTTCAAATTGATGAAGGGCGTGCAGGAATCTCTCGCCGGACGTGTCGCGGTACTTTCCATGACGTCTATGTCGCAGGCAGAATTGGACGGTGTAGAAGCTTCCCCGTTTTCTATTGAGCTTGATCAGCTCTCCGAGCGAAAAGTTGGCCGCGCTCCGCTAGATTCTCCCGCAATATTTGAGAGAATCTTCAATGGCTCCATGCCGGCGCTTGCCTGCGGTCAGACATCCAATCGTCAGATTTTTTATAACAGCTATTTGAGCACCTACATTGAACGTGATGTTCGGGAGCTTTCTGATTCTATTGATTCTTTGAAATTTCTTCGGTTCATGACTGCGGTAGCCGCAAGATGCTCCGGGATGCAGAATGTTTCAGATATTGCGCAGGATGCCGACATTTCACAGGCGCAAGTGAAATCATGGCTCCAGCTTCTTGAAACGCTCGGTATTATTTTCTATCTGCATCCTTATTCCAATAATCTCCTGAAGCGTTTGGTCAAGACCCCGAAGCTGTATTTCTATGATACTGGTCTGGTGTGTTACCTGACAAAGTGGAGCAGCGCAGAGGTGCTGGAAAGCGGGGCTATGAACGGCGCAATTCTGGAGAATTACGTAGTATCTGAAGTTGCAAAGTCCTACCTGAATTGTGGCATTGAGCCCTACATGTACTATTACCGTGATAAGGATGCAAAGGAAATCGACATTGTGCTGGAACATGACGGCATTCTGAATCCCATTGAAATTAAGAAAACATCCAATCCCGGTTCGGAGCTCACAAAGGTATTTGCTGTTTTGGATCGTGCATCTGCCAAGCGCGGCAACGGTGCAATTCTCTGTATGAAGCCGGAGCTTGGTGCGATTGACAAAGGTAACTTTATCGTTCCAATTTGGATGATCTGAATCTATAATTGGACGAATAGCTGTAGCATTGAACGAAAGCTGTGTTGTTAATTTATGATGATTGAAATAGAAAATATTCTGGATGCTGAAAAATACCTTGATGGAATTCAGGCTGTGATATTTGACCTGGATGATACCTTGTATTCCGAAAAGGAATATGTGAAAAGCGGGTACCATGCCATTGCCGAAGCATTTAACGATACCTCTTTGGAAGAGAAGCTTTGGAATTTTTCTCAGCAGGGAAGAAAAACCCTGGATGAAGTTTTGGAATCGAAAGAAGTGATCGGCAGAAAAGAAGAAGCATGGCAAATCTATCGTTTCCATTTTCCGGTGATTCATTTCTATCCCGGAGTCAGAGAGATGATTGAACGAATCAGGGAAAACCGTAAAATTGGTATTATTACCGACGGCAGGCCGGCAGGTCAGCGTAATAAAATCAAAGCGCTGGGACTCGACGCGATGGCAGACCATATCATTGTTACCGATGAGCTGGGCGGCATTGAATTCCGGAAACCGAACCAACTTGCATTTCAAATTATGCGAGAGCGAATGAATGTTCCGTATGAAAGCATGGTATATATCGGTGATAACCTGAAGAGAGACTTTATCTCACCGGAGAAGCTCGGCATGAGATCGATTCATTTCCTGAACCGGGACGCCCGTTATTATCAGGATCCATGATATCTGCTGATAAGTTCAGAACAGATCCAGCATGCTGTCCAGATAGATCGCTTCTCGGACGTGGATCTGATACTCCGGTTTCGTCATGTAGTAGAGCAGAAATTCCAGGATTAGTGCGCTGCCGAGGCTGCGTCCTTCAATCTTGAAATGGGAGAAGCCCATAGGCAGGTAAGTGCTTTGAATGTCGTCGATGCCGATGAAGCCTGGATTCGTCATGGCTTTGGAAAAACGATATCCGTCACTGCTGTCCGGGGCGATGCAGATATGATCCGGGCAAGCTTCTCCGAGGCACTTGCGGCTGACGTTTTCATAGCAGGACTTCCGGTCATAGCACGCAAACCAACAGCATTCGTTGCAGAGAAATTCTGCCTTAGCCTTCTGCGCATCTGTTAAGGTGCTCAGTCTGTCAAAGGCTTTGTTTAGCCGGAAGTCTGGCACCACATAACGGAAAACATCCCGGTTCAGTTCGTTTTCTAAATCCCGGAAATCGGTCAGCACCTTGGTGGTGGAGGAAACGAAGTAGAGGCCGGGATAGTTCTTTTGCAGATAGTCCAGAAGGAGCTCGGAATGGAGGATCACGCCGTTTCCTCCGGTTTTTTCAAACTCGGCGCAGAGGGCGTTGCACAACTTGTCGGAAAGGTGCTCCTCCCGCAGCAGAGAATTGCTGAACGTCAGACGGGCTGAGACGCTGTATTCGCCCATCAGCGCCAGAACCGCCTGCGGATCGTTATCCCCAAAACCGACGCGGCCGCCGCCCCAGATACAGTCGGCCGGCGCACCGTAAATGGAGCCAATCTCGCACCAGTCATAGAAGTATTCCCGGTGTTCCCGCCAGAGAGGCAGAAAGACGCGATACAGCTCACAGAACTCAAACAAACCGGGAAGATGGAAATATGCTTTTCTTTCCGTCACTGCAGTGCCTCGCTTTCATCATACTGACATTATTATAGTCTCGGATCAGGGCCTCGTAAAGACGGTCTGTCAATATAAAATCCTAAAAGAAGCCTCTGTACCCGAAGGTACAGAGGCTGGAAATAAGGACGTTATTTCAGACCGAAGAAACCAAGAATAGCTTTGATGAGCTTTTCGTAGGCCCTGCCTCTCTGTGAAGATAAGGCGCCTCCGCCATTTACTTGTCTCAGTTCGTCCTCTGTAAGCAGTTTAGCGTTTTTCATAATGCTCATCTCCTGTTCATGATGTATTTTTTATTTGTAAAACGCTTACGTCATATAATACGCACTGCCCGGAAAAAAGTTACACACTGGCGGGCGAAAGGAGTCCTATGATATTACCAGGGATATTACTCTCCGGTTATAACGGTAACGCGTCCCTGCCCCCAGATATCCGCATACTCTTCACCGATTTCACCGCCGAGCGTATCCACGATATAGTCCAGAAGCGTCTGATAAGAGATCTTGATTTCATCCAGAAGGACTTCATCATTGATAAACATATTGGTTCCGTCACCGCCGGATTTCAGCATGTAGTTCTGGCTTGCAACGGTATATTCCTTATTCACATCCAGAGGCTCGCCGTTGATCATGACGTTCTGAACACGGTATTCGCCCGAAACACCGGTAAACATCCCTTTTTCATCCGATGTACAGGAAGACTCAATATCCGTATGAAGCTCATAAGTTAGACCGGAAACATGGAGATATCCGCCGAATTCCCCGGGAACCGAGTGGTTACACCATTCCAGAGCATCCAGGATCTGCTGCCCGTTTGCCCGGACCATGCAGAGGTAATTATCAAACGGATGGCAGGAAATAATATCATTCAAGGTAACCATGCCGGTTTTAATCGGTAGGCGGATACCGCCGCCGTTTATGATTGCGACGTCGGCACCGGTCTGATCGCGGTAGGCATCGGCAACAAGATCACCGAGGTTGGTCTCGTTATTGCGGATCACGCGTTCACCCGTCTCCGGATCGTTGACGATCAGATCGACCTGCGAGACTGCAACCACTTCTGTAAGCTTTTTGTTGAGGGCTTCAGTTTCCGCAAGCAGAACAGGCGTGAGCTCATTTTCAAAGCCGAAGAAATCCGGTGCGGATACGTCTTGATTCCATTGATAGAGTTCTGTTGAAATATTCCCGTCGGGAGTGATCCGGCAGCAGCCAATCGCTTCCAGCCTGGTTCCGCAGGCAGAATGAAGGACTTCTTTTCCGTCTTTGTTCAGGACCTTTTCCTGCCCGGTGATGCTGTGGCTGTGCCCGTCAAGCAGGACGTCAATACCGGTAGTGTTGGTGATCAGTTCGGTAGACATCCAGGGAGAGCAGGCGGTTTCGATGCCGAGATGTGCCATCGCGACAACGTACTGCGCGCCATCCGCACGGGCGGAATCGACCGCAGACTGAACCGCCGCGTACAGCTTTTCTCCGGAGTCATCCTCACAGAATCCATATACATAATTTCTGTTTTCATCGGTGAAATGCTCCGGATCCGAACTGATAAGGGTTTTCGGAGTAGTGACGCCGATAAAGGCAACTTTTACGCCGTCAAATTCCCGGATCTCATAGGGCTTGAAAACCAGCTCGCCGTTGTGAGTAAAGTTTGCGCTGATAAACGGAAATTCCGCATCCTCTGTCAGCTCAAAAAACCTGTCCATGCCGTAGTCAAATTCGTGATTTCCCAGAGTCGCAATATCATATCCGACTGCGTTCATGAGTGTAATAATGGATTCGCCTCTGGTCAGGGATCCGATCGGACTGCCCTGCGTGGAGTCGCCGTTATCAACGAGAAGGACATAGTTTTCTTTTTCCAGCTGATTTTTGATTCCCTTCAGACCGACGACGCCGAAGCCCTGATCCACGCCGCAGTGGATATCGCTGGTAAACAGAATGACCAGATCCTTCTGCAACCCGGAAGAGGCATCCTCCGCAGATGCGAAAATCGGGAAAGAGAGTAACATTGAAATTGCCAGAATAATTCCTATGAATTTTTTCATACAAAATCTCCTTTTTCAGCGGGAAGACAAAGCCGGCCGTTCTGGCAGCCGACTTTTTAAATATATGGGGGAATGGATTTACTTCAGCTCGTTGATCAGGGCGAGCGCACCGTAAATAACGGAATCATCGCCGAGCGTGGCGCATTTCAGTTCTACCGTCGGACGGATAGACGGCATGCAGTACTTGTCCACCTCGTCCAGGACCTTCTCCAGGAAGAGCTCACCGCAGGCCTCCATAATGCCGCCGCCGTATACGATCAGATCGGGGCTGAAAATATTGATCAGGCTGCCGGTGGCAACTGCCATATAGTGGCAAGCGCGGTCAACCGCTTGCATGGCAACCTTGTCTTCCATCTTCAGCGCTTTCTTGAGGTACTTGCTGCGGAATACGCCGTTTTCGATCTTATCGCTCAGATAGGATTCTCTGCCGCGGCTGACCTGCTGCGTGATATAGGCGGACATACCCTTCTTGCTGGAGAAGGACTCAAAGCAGCCGCGCTGACCGCAGCCGCAGAGCGGGCCTTCCGGATCCAGAACCATGTGGCCGATCTCGCCGGCCTTGAAGCCGGTGCCCGTGTAGAGCTCGCCGTTCATAATGATGCCGCCGCCCATGCCGGTTCCGGGAAAGATTCCGACTACGTTCTTATAGCCCTGCGCGACGCCGTATTTATACTCGCCGAGCACACCGCAGTTAACGTCATTGCCGATGTAGAACTTGGCTCCGAATTTCTCTTCAATCGGAGTGCGGAGATCGTAGTTGCGCCAGGGGAGATTCGGGGTGAACAGCACAACGCCGGTAGCGGAATCGCTGACGCCGGGAGCACCGGCGGAGATCGCGTTGATGTCGCTCTTCTTCAGCCCTGCTTCATCCAGCATTTCTTTAACGGTATTGATAATAATCTCTTCAATATTGGCGACATCGTCGCCATTTTCTTTTGTACGCTTTTTCAGACGATAAATGATCTCGTCCTTCTCGTTGAAGATTACGCCAAGCACTTTTGTGCCGCCGATATCCAGGCAAACATTATATTTTCCGGCCATTTTCTGTTCTCCTTTTATTCTGATGATGTAATCTTGAATTGATATTCCTAATGAAAGATTACTTTTTAAAGATGCCGATCAGCTTCCGGATAAAACCGATTCCTGATTTGATGTTGGTGGGTTCAGGAGCATTATCTATAGTAGCTTCCGACTCCTGAAGGGAATCAACAGCTTCTTCGAGGACCTCTTCGGCTTCCGGAGCTGCGTCAGCGGGTTCGGGTATTTCAGCAGCTTCTTCAACGAAAGATTCTGCTTTCTGAACGGAATCAAAAGCTTCTTCGAGGACCGCTTCGGCTTCCGGAACTGCGTCAGCGGGTTCGGGTATTTCAGCAGCTTCTTCGACGACAACTTCGACTTCCGGAACTGAATCAACTGTGTCGGAGATATCCGAAGAGGGGAGTTCTGTGTCTTCAGCTGCTTCCAGAGCCGCATCAGCAGGTTCGGGTGTTTCAGCAGCTTCTTCGAGAACTGCTTCTGCTTCCTGCGCGGCTGCTGCGGCCTCAGTTATAGCAGCGACCTCGTCGAAAATAGCGTCTGCTTCTTCGGAAATCACAGCAC
>JAUNQI010000025.1:15747-30327 GCA_030536255.1 Eubacteriales bacterium
GTTATAGCAGCGACCTCGTCGAAAATAGCGTCTGCTTCTTCGGAAATCACAGCACTCTCATCAGTAGCTGCGGCGGCCTCTTCTGAAACCGTGTTGATTTCATGAACCGCTTCCGCAACCCTGTATGCCGCGGCAGTGATCTCGGAGACCGGGGCAGATACTTCCTCCGGAAGTTTCATGCCTGCTCTGCGGTAGCTGTTTTCTGCAAAATACTCCTGTGAATTGAAGCACCGGTCTTCAGACTTTATGCGGACGTAGGTGCCGTCATCCAGCTGGACGCGAAGCTTGCAGGTATCGCTCAGCATCAGACGGAAGCTTTCCAGTAGACGGGAGCGCAGATCCGGATCAAGGATCGGAACACCGACCTCAACGCGGCGCGTTGTATTTCTGGTCATCAGGTCGGCGGAGGCGATGTATACCTCTTCCTCTCCGTCACAGCCGAAAATATAGATTCTGCCGTGCTCAAGGTATCTGCCGACGATGCTGTAGATCTCAATATTATCCGTAAGCCCCGGTACGCCGGTAACGAGACAGCAGATGCCTCGTACAAGCATCTGGATCTTTACGCCGGCGGCAGATGCTTCAATCAGCTTGTCAATAATGACCTTATCGGTGAGGGAGTTGAGCTTGAAGCCGACGTAGGCCGGTTTCCCGGCTTTTGCAAGAGCAATCTGACGGTCCAGCTTTTCCACAACTTCCTTCTGGAGGCAGTGCGGCGCAACGAGAAGCGTATCGATATGCTCAACGGTTTCTCCGAGCGCCAGCGCGTTGAATACATTTGCGGCGGATTCTCCGATCGCGGGATCCGCGGTCATAAGGCTGTAGTCCGTGTAAAGACGTGCCGTTTTTTCGTTATAGTTGCCGGTGCCGATCTGCGTGACATATTCCACACCGTCCGCGTTCCTGCGCGTAATGAGGCAGAGCTTGGAGTGAACCTTTAATTTGTCCAGACCGTAAATGATGCGGCAGCCGGAGTTTTCCAGCTCATGGCTCTGGTCCACGTTGTTGGCTTCATCGAAACGGGCGCGCAGCTCGACAAGCACCAGCACGTCCTTCCCGTTTTCCGCAGCCTGAGCCAGCGCCGCAACGACCTGACTGGTCTTTGCCACGCGGTAAAGCGTGATACGGATGGAAACAACATCGGGATCATTGGCGGCTTCGTTCAGGAGCCGGAGGAACGGACGCATGCTCTCGTACGGATAGGACAGAAGAATATCCTTTCTCCGGATCTGGTCGATCATGCTCTCGTTTTCCGAAACATTCGGGGAAGGCTGAGGCACGCGCGGGGGATAGAAGAGCTCTTTGTTTCCGGAGAGCGTATCGGATATGGTGTAAAGGAAGCTCAGATCCAGAGGCGCGTCGGAGTAAAAGGCATGCTTCTTCGGGAGCTTCAGATAGTCGCAGATGATGGAAATCAGGTTTGCGTCGATCTTTCCTGTATATTCCAGCTTGATGGCGCCCATGCGCTTTCTCGTAGCGATCATTTTCTCCACGGCTTTGCGGTAGTCCTTGCTCTTCAGATCAAGATCATCCTGCTGATCGTCATCAATGGAAATATCCGCATTTCTTACCAGACGGATCAGCGAGCTGCCGACAATACGGTATTGATCAAAAATAATCGGAACAAACGCTTTGATCAGATCCTCGACCAGAATATACCGGCTGGTTCCCGAAGTGACCGATACGAGACGCTTGAGCATATTGCCGGAGCTGGGAATAATGCCGAGCACACGGCTTTTGTCCTTATCTTTCTCTTTTTCCTTCTTCTTTTCCCGCGTCGTTTTTCTTTCCAGAAGCGCAACAGTGTAGATCTCTCCGCTGGTAAGGAACGGGAAAGGCTGCTTTGCGGAGACAATCTGCGGGGATAGCAGCGGCAGAACCTGCGTCAGGAAATACCGGCCGACCTGACGCTTCTCCTTGCCGGAGAGCTCGTCATAGCTTAAAACGTCCACATTGTTCTGCTTCAGATGACCGATCAGGGCATGGTAGCACTTGTCCTTTGCCTTCAGCATTTTCCGGACCTGCAAAAGGACGGCATCCAGCTGCTCGCGGCTGGTCATATAGGTCTTGTTGTCCCGAACGTCGGATTTTCTCTGGTCGTACAGCGTGCCGGTACGTACCATGAAAAACTCGTCCAGATTGCTCTGGAAAATGTTGAGAAAATTCAGCTGCTCGCAAAGAGGATTGTTCGGATCCTGCGCTTCTTCCAGAACGCGTTCATTGAATTTCAGCCAGGAAATCTCCCGGTTTGCATAGCAGTCGATCGGATATAACTGATCCTCAGGATCATTCAGATTCTTTTTCTTACTCACAAAAAAACTCCCGATAATGAATTATTATAAAATTTTATCTATTCTATCACTGTACGGCTTTTCTTTCAATTATTTTCTTGGATTTCATCAGAATTGATTCATCCGAAGCTACTCATTTAAAACGGTATATCGATAAAGAATATTATCATTATTTCGTAATTAATATATTGACAATTGTTGGGGGAGAGGAGTATCATCATAAAATGATATAAAGGCGATTTGCCACTATTTTTCAATCAATGGAAAACTCAACAATGATTGTCAGCAGACATATTTATAGACAGGGTATTCATGGTAATTAAAAGACGAATCTCAATATTGTTAATACTGACGATGCTCCTCGGACTGTTTCCGTTCGGCGCGTTTGGGGATAATTCTGCCCTCGGACAGGGAGCGGAATATGATGTGATTCCTGAAGGATCTTCAATGCCACAGAATCTTTCTCGGGGAAATACAGAGACCGGAAACACCGGAACTACCGGCAGCGAATCCGGCAGCACAGAGACCGGACTCATCGGCACCACGGGCACCGAAACAGGCAGTACGGAAAGCGGAAGCACCGGCACCACGGGCACCGAAACAGGCACTACGGAGACCGGCAATGACGGCACCGGCGGCGAATACGGCAGCACAGAGACCGGAAACAGCAGCACCACAGGCAGCGATTCCAGCAGTAGCGAAACCGGAAATGAAGGAGCAAAACCTGCAGAAGGTGAGTCCGGCAGCGCCGGAAGCACCGATCAGACGGATAAAACTGTAGAGACCGAAAAGACAATTGAGTCCACCGATGGAACTACAGAGATCTTTCAGGGAAATATTCTGAGTGATACCCTTCAGAAGGAATTCGACAAAGCTATGCAGGCGCAGGAGAGCCGGCTTTCCATTCTTGGCGTTGATGTGAAAAGATCGGAAGAAGGGGAGGAGCCGTATTATACGGTGACCGTGTGCTATCACGCGCCTTCTCAGGCGCTGATCCGCGTCAGGCTTTTCGAAGACGATGACCCGAATTCCACGCTCATTTTTGCCTCCGGCGAAACTGTAGCAAACGGTTCAATCGATTATTCGGAGGACAGCTATCTTCCGGAAAACCTGGTTGCTGAGATCCGGGTCGTTCCGGAGTATGGACAGGAGCTCCCGGACTATTTCCGTCTTTATGCTTCAATTTCCTTGCTGGATGCCAATGACCCGCTTTCGGCAGAGCCGTATGAATACTGGAACTACTCATGGACGGAGGATCTGTCCGCACCGAAGACTGCAGTGATGGCTTCGGTTCCAATGATGACGTTGACAGCTCTGCCTTCCGGAGTAATTCCGCAGGGAAATCATTACCGACCGCTGGAGGATCCGTCTCTGGCCGAGAGCCTGTGGGGCGGCGGTGAATCCGGGAGCGAAGAAAGAAATCATCTTACCTATACGGATACTGCCTATGTTGTTTCCGTTGAGGAATCAGAGATGATCCTGAGGGAAGGCTATCTCAAGAATTCGGACGGTTCCTATTCGATGCTAGCTCCGAGCGGAATGCTGGGAATGACTCAGGAGGAGCTGGACGAGATCACGGCGATCGTTTTCCTGTTTGATGATGCGGAAGATGATGAGATTATTGTTCCGAAGACGCTGACGGTTGACGTTGAAACGGGGCAGATGACGTTTACGAATACTAATCCGGAAGAGGTCGAGCTGTCTCAGATTTATTCCAGTCTCAAATTTAAATTATCCTTCGAATCTTCCGAACCCGATCCGGTTGAATATTCCGGGGATCCGTCTTATTCCGGTGCTTCCGGTGCTTCTACTTACTCTTTTTCTGATTCTTATGCCAATGGCACGGTCTACCATCCGAGTATAAGCGGGGATATCGACACAAGCTCTGGTTGGATATATTTTCAGGTTGACTTCAATCTGTCAATTTCCTTCAATTTTGATCTGTCGCTCTCCCGGACACCGAGTGGGGCATCCTCACTGAATTATGATTATTTGCACAGAGTAAAGCTGGGTACGGTTGGCCTGAATCTGGGGATCGCATCGTTTGATGCCGACGTTAGTCTTTATGTGGCTGCCGGCGGACGGATCAGCCTGAGCGGAACCATCAAACAGGAGCTGACGACCAGGCTTGTTTTCGGACAAGGCGGAGATAAACCGTTTGAGTCCGATTCAACAGTTACGTATACCCGTGTTGATCCGTATAATAGCGGGGAAACACGTGCCTATGTCGGCTTCGGGGTCGGTTTCTCAAAAGATGCGTTTATACGAGTGGGTGTGGAGCTGATCATAGGAGATTATCTGGTAGCAACCAAAAATAATAGTACATATTCCGATGCCGTGGATAAGGACGGAAAATCAATATCTCAGGGCAAGATCCATTACTGTGGGCTGAATGGCGGCTGCACGACTTTCCGGCATTACGCGGCGCGGAAAGCCCGTCTTGACTTTGGCATAACGCTTAATTTAATAATTAAAAAAGTTAAATTAGGCTCCCCGAAAACATTTACTACCGAGGACGGCTGGAAATACGGTTATTATTCCGCGGCGTTTAACGAGATCTCGAATACCAGTAAGGAATGCTCTCATTACGGCTATCAGGTAGACGCGGAATTTCTCAATATCAACAGAGTGCATGAAGCCGGCGTATCGATTGTTCCCACGCAGAGTCAGCTGAACAGCCTGAACAGTCTGATCCGTTCGAAGGCATCGGCAAATACTTCTTCGGACGGTCATGCGAAGCTCTATCTTCCGAACGGGAGCTATACGATTGAGGCGAAGGGAAGCAAAGCCGCGGGACGGCCCGCTGGCTCGGTTGACGGCAGCGCTTCCGTATCCATAAACAACCGCCCCGTCTCTGTCCTCATCCGAGATAAAGATCTGAATACGATCTCCTACAGCCGGGGCGGTGTGATGTATACCGGTCAGAAAGACGTCCGGCTGGATGGAATCAAGATGCCGTATGATGAAAACGGCAGTATTCTCCCGGTGGCTTACCGGACGGGAGAGGGAGCAACGATCACTGTCCGCAGAGAAGATCTCAGCGTGATGCCGAAGATAACCGACGTCCTGCTTAACGGAAAGAGCATCAAGGCGGATAATACCCTCTGGTCTCAGAAAGAGATCAACGGGGAACTGATCATCACCGTTTATTCCAAAACCACCGGGGATCTTGTTATCCGTTTTGACCCTGCAGTAACGAATGTGATCCTGAATGCGGATACAGTTCAAACATATACCTCGCTCACTCCCGCTATAGAAGAAGCCCGACCGAATGACACGCTGGTTTTCCGCGGGAATGTCACAGAAGCTGAATATTATTATGAGGACATAAGAATCGAAAAGAATCTGTATATCTGTTCAGCAGGGGATAGTACGTATACGCTTCCGTCAGATTTTCATATAGTAGTGGGCAGAGATGTTTCACTCCATATCGGTTATGCATCGGAGAAATTTGCTGATTATGATATCGGTACGCTGACAATTCAATCCGAAGCATACGGGCAGACTCTAATATCAAGCACCGGTGAACTGAGTATTCGGAATGTTAACTTCAAGGGTTATGCACCATACGATATGACATATACCGATGGGATCAGCCAGAACGGCAGAAGTCTGTATCTGGAGAATGTTCAGATGAACGGTTTTTCCAGAGCGATATCTGTTCGTAATTCGACATTTAGTTTGACAGATGTAGATATTTCCCATTGTAGTACCTCATTAAACGGATCAGGATTCTGCTGTTCCGGATGCACCGGAAATATTTGGAATCTGCATATTTCGGATTGCTATTGTGGCGATTCGGTAAATGGCGGAGGCGGTATTTGTATCCTGGGGAATTCTTCCGTGGAGATGTACAGCGCTGTCATAGAAGACTGTTCATCTTACTTCTATGGAGGAGGAATCTTTCTGGGTCAGGGTTCTTCTCTGAAGGCGGAAGGGCTGACGATCAGGAGATGTTCCGCTACGTTCTCGGGCGGAGGAATCGAATGCAGAGGTACGCTTGAGCTTGCTGATAGTTCGAACGGCAAAATCATAATTGAAAACAACAAAGTTGATGAGAAGAATTCTACTGGTGGAAGGAACAGTGGTGGAGGTATCGCTGTTGTTAACGGCGGTACGCTGACTTTAAATGGCGGTGAGTTCCGGAGAAATGAATCTAAAAAAGGAGAAGCAATTTTCCTCGGTGACTGTAAGCTTCGTGTTTCCGGTTCTCCTGTTTTTGACCAGACTCTTCAGCCAAAGCAGACAATCTATATGTCCGGGGATTATTCCGTTATTGAAAAGGCCGGAGATCTGGCAGGCAATGTGATCCTTCCGGTCTTGTTAGAGAATACCCGGTCAGGGCGGGATATTCTTATCAGCAGCGCATCGCAGGTTGTCTTTGAAGATGAGAATAAAATACTGCTGAAGAATTCCGGAGAGCTTCGACCGATCTACAGCCCGGACGGACGCGATGACGGCAGCAGCCCTGCGGACGTTATCGAGCTGACGGATCAGAACCAGTTCAGCGTCAGCTATGTCCGGGGCGGTGTAATCTACTCTGCGGATCGGAAGTCCGAGCTCCCGGGAATTGACCTTTCCGCCAGCAGTCTTCCAACCTCGTATGTGCACGGAACTGCCTTTTCCGCAAAAATTGTTGCTGAGGCAGGTACCGGTTTCCCTGCAGTGAAGCAGATTAAGATGAACGACAATCCTGTCTCTATGGACGGAAAATTCTGCAAGATAACAGAAGAGCGTACAAAGAATACGGTTACGGTTCAGTTCAGCGAAAAAGCGGACGGCGAGATCTTTGTTTATCTGGATGATGCCGCAGTGAAAAATCTGAATACCGGAATCACCTACGATACCCTGAGAAGGGCAGTGGAAACGGCATCGGAAGGGGATACGCTGGCTGTCCTTTCGGATTTCACGGAGCCGGCCGGGGATACGCTCACCATAAACAAAAATCTGAATATTATTTCTTTCCTTACGGGTCATACCGTTCAATTGAAATCAAGTCTGGCGGTTACTGACGGAGCTTTGGTGCGGTTCGGCATTGTCTCGTCGGACTTTTCCGACTGCACCCCGGGAATGCTGACGTTTGAGGTCTCAACGGATAGCGACAGTCAGATTCCGGATGCGTCTTCCGTTCTGACCGTCAGTTCCGGATGTACTGTGAATGCTCAGCAGCTTTCGCTGAACGGAAATAATAAAAATCTTCGCGGAATCTATCTCTCATCGTCCTGCAGCTTTTCCATGAAAAAGGGAACAGTTGAAAACTTTTCTATGACCGGGTCTGTCTCCTGCGGTGCAGGTCTTTATGTATGCGGAGGAACAGCGCTTCTGTCGGAAGTTACCTTTACGGGGAACAGCTCCAGGTATAATGGTGGTGCAATATACGTGAAGGGCGGAACCGTTGGTATTGAAAATTGTGATATTTGCTCCAATAATTCTTATAGCGGCGGCGGTATTTACACCTACGGCGGTGAAACCATCATTAGCAACTCCCGGCTGTGCATGAACGACGGCAGCAACGCAGGAGGCGCGGCAGAGGTTTACAAGGGAACTATGACCCTCCTTGAAAATACGCTGATTTCGGGGAATCATGCGAATTATTTGGGGGGAGGAATCGATATCTGCCCCGGGAGTACGCTTGTCTGTACATCTGCGGAAATCTCCGGTAATACTGCGGGAGAAGAAGGAAGCGGAATATACAACTCAGGTACTCTTGAAATAACCGGAGGCATCGTAAAAGGCAATGCCGCTTATTATGACGGTGCGATTTATAATTCTGGTATCTGCCGGATCAGCGGCGGAGAATTTTCTGACGAGTCCGGTCTGGCCATCCGAATGACGGCTGGCACGCTGGAAATGTCCGGCAGCCCGATCTTTGCGCACAGCGAAACAGACTGTCAGTATGTTTTTCTCGGAGAAGATAATGTAATCACGAAGGTCGGTAGCTTCACGAATGACGTTGTAATCCCGGTTTATCTTTATGACAGAATTCCGAACGGAAGGGATGTGCTGATCAGCTCGGAAAACTGTGACGTTATTCAGGAAGATGTGAATCACCTGAAATGGGTCGGATATGTGCAGATGGATACCCTGTGCCTTGCTTATAATGAGGCGGATCCTTCCAGAAATATTCCGGTCATTGAGGTTTCCAGCCCCAATGTTCTGAATACCACGAAGAATACCGGCTATTCTACGCTGCGGGATGCTGTGGATGCTGCTGAAACAGGTGATGCTCTGCTCTTCCTTGGAGATACCGTGGAAACCGCCGGAGATATTGCTGTCTCTGCAGAGCTTTCTATCGATACGCAGGGATCTCATACCTGCACGCTTAACGGAAGCCTGGTTATCGGAAATGAAAATATCAGGCTGGGCTCCGAATCTGAGGAGCACCTGATCCTGAAGGCAGGAAGCGGCTTCGGGGGCGGGCTACTGACAGTTAACTACAACGGAGACGAGTGGTTCTCCGTCCCGGAAACCGTTGAGATCGACGGCAGCAGTCAGAATGTTACGGGAATTCTGCTGAGTAAAGGAAAATGTTCCATTGACGGCGCAGAGATCCGTAATTGTAAAGGCGAGTCTCAGGGCGGCGGCATTACCGCGGCCGGCGGTGAACTGCGGGTCTCCAGCGGACAGTTCAAAGACAATACCGCGGACAAAGGCGCCGGCATTTATCTCATCGGGGGCTCATGTCAGATCTTCGGCACGGCGCTGTCTGAGATCTCCTTTAGCGGGAATGCAGCAGAAGAAGCAGGAAACGCGATCTATGTCGGAGCGGATGCTTCTTTCGAGATCATCGGCAGCCCGGTATTTCATCGGGACAGTGATCCGGTGCAGACGGTCGATCTGTCCTCCGGGGCTGTGCTGATCCGGACCTCCGACCTGCGGATCGCGGATGATCCGGTGATTCCGATCACGCTCGAAGATCCGATAGAGGGGAGAGACGTGCTGATCCAGGCCGGCGGAGCAGTGACCAACGGAATGCAGAACTGGTTTGTCTGGGACAATATTCCTGCGGGATATGTCCTTGATTTCAGCGAAACCGGCGGACCGGACGGGACCCCCTGCGTGGAGGTCACGATAGGCGGTCTTATCCTGAATGCAAATAAAAATGAGCTGTACAATCAGCTCTCAACCGCAGTTGACGAGGCCGCCTCCGGCGATACCCTTGTCTTTATGGGCGATGTTACGGAGAAGGAGCCGCTTACGGTCGACAAGGATCTGTATATCTGCTCTCAGTATGACCAGGTGTGGACAGCGAAGGAGGGAACCGTGATTTCTTCCGGTGTTTCGGTAACCTTCGGTCAGCCGGCTGACGCGTTTAAAGATACCTACGGCGGTACACTTACGATGGTCCCGATGGGTGAGCTCAGCGAACCGATGATTACGAACCACGGAGAACTGACGCTTGGCGATTTCGTCCTGGACGGTGGAGACAAGGCGGGTGACGGGGGAATCGTAACCGACGGAACGCTGACGATGAATACCGGATCTCTGGTCACGGGCTGCGCTTCCGAGGATCAGCCGGATTCCGGCAATTCCGGGAATCAGACCCTGTATGGCGGCGGCATTACCGTTACTGGAGGTTCCGCGACCCTCAGCGGCGGTAAAATTACCGGAAACGTGGCGAATCTGGCCGGAGGCGGCGTCCTGGTCAATGGCTCTGCCACATTTACCATGACGGACGGCGTCATTGAGGAAAATTATGCATATTATTACGGCGGCGGTATCTGCGTGGTCAACGATGGGAAGTTTGAGTTCTCCGGCGGCAGCCTGATCGGAAATTCCGCCCGGTTATACGGCGGCGCGGGCTTTGTTCAGGACAGTACGGTTGAGATGACCGGCGGAACAATAGAAGAAAATACATCAAAACGTCTCTGCGGCGGCCTGTATCTGGCGGAAGGAAAGGATCCGGACGATTCTGCGACAGCCTGCAGCATTACCGGCGGTACCTTTACGGGCAACTCTGCGGGTACCATGTATGGCAATGCGGTATACGCGTGCTCCGGCGCAGCGCTGGAAATCTCCGGTGATCCGGTATTCGGCGGAACTCCGGAAAAAGAACCGGATAGCGACGAGCCGGATGATGACGAACCGGAAAATAATTCTCCTCTGAAGTCAGCACCGAACGGATCCTCCGACGACTCGGATGACAGCTCTCCGGACAGTGCGGAGATGCAGAATGTCTGCCTCTCTGAGGGGGTAAGCATTCAGAAAAACGGTCTGCTGAACACGACGGTTCCGGTGGTGCTGGAGAATTCGGAGCTCGGCAGAAACGTCTATGAGAGTGAAAGCGGAGATGAAAAAAATGTCATCGACGAAGACCTCAGCGGATTTATCTGGCTGAACCCGGTCAATCTGGAAACCGGCGAGGGAACGAAAAGCGCAAAGCTTGTCTTTACCCCGATAGATACGGTGACCAACGGGCCGGTTATTGAGGTTTACGCTTCCGATGAACCGAATCCGGTTTACAATGCAAATAAAGGCTTTTACTATGGGGATCTGAGGACGGCGGTTCTTGCTGCTTCCGCAGGAGATACGCTGGTTTTCCTTGGAGATGTGAAGGAAACCGGATCTCCGATCACGATCAGCAAGGATCTTTACATCTGTTCCTATGAGGATCATACGGACACCCTGCCTTCCGGCGCGTATCTGAATATTACGGACGGCGTCAGCGTTCGTTTCGGAGAGGTCGGAAAAGAGGAATTCGACGAATGGAATACCGGAACGCTGACGCTGCAGACCGGAGAGACGGAGGACGTCAAGGGTCACGGGATCATTACCGCGAATAACGCATCCATCGGTCTGAAAAACACCGTGATAAATGGATCATTGCATATTCAGGGCCTGTTCCTTACGGGCGGCTCCGCGAAAATTCATGGCACAGCGATGATCATCAACTGCCGGGGAATCAACGGCGGCGGCATCTATGCGGATCACGCATCCGTCACCCTCACGGATGATGCGGCAGTTGCCGGGAATTCCGCGGATTCCGGCGGCGGCATCTATATGCTGGGCGGCACCCTGAATTTGGACGGCAAGGCGCAGGTAAGCCAGAACTGCGGAAACCTCTCCGGCGGCGGTATTACCCTTTCCGGTGATGCTGTTCTGCAGGCAGAAGGAAACAGCGCGGTCTGTTGTAATGATGCTTCTTACGGAAACGGCGGAGGGATCTTTGCTGACGGCGGAAAATGCATTCTTTCCGGAGCGCAGGTGTCCTCCAATAAAGCTGCCAACGGCGGCGGCGTTTATGTGTCCCAGTCCGGGACCCTTACGGTTTCCTCCGGAAGCTGGATCCATTCCAATTCAGCAGGGAACTCCGGCGGAGGAATATTCACGGTAGGGAACGTATCGGTCCAGACCGGATATATCTCCGGCAACACCGCAGAGAATTCCGGCGGCGGCATTTACGCGGCTGTTTCCGGGGACGCTGACGTCAATTTCGGCAGCGGTACATATATACAGGATAATATCGCTCCGCACGGCGGCGGTGTCTACAACGCCCGGCGGATCTCCGCGCAGGGAAGCGTTCAGGTGAACGGAAACTACGCGGACAGCGATAAGAAAACAGACAATAACGTTGAGAACAATAAAGAAAACGATGCGGTGATCGTCATTTTAGGCCCTCTGTCGAAGGATAAGACCCGTATCGATGTGATCCATATCCCGGAGGATGATGACAGTGACTGGAAATTCATTACTTCCGGATATGAAAAATATAATACCGACGGTAGCAAAGTAATCAACGCGAATAAGTTCTTTGTGTCGGATGACGATGATTATCACGTGGATATCACGGAGCGGAATAATCTTTATGAGGGAATTCTGACAACAGAGGGGGATGCGCCGCCGATCCCGATACCGATTCCAATCCCGGTTCCGCCGGTTCCGGTTCCGACGTTTCCTCCGGTCCCGACGGTTCCGATTCCGTCGAAAGATCCTAAACCGACCACGTCACCGACACCGACTCCTACCGAAAAACCGGATGATAAAAAGTATTCCATTTCTTACAAGAGGAACGGGAAAACGTACCCGAAGCTGGAATTCCCCGATCTGATCCCGGAGCTTCCCGGTGTTTCGCTCCTGACGAGCCTGATGCCGATCAAGCTGCCGGAGTACTCTCCGCTGGAGATCATTATCCAGCCAAAGGACGGTCATCCGGTTCCAAAGCTGGAAAAGATGACGCTGAAAAAAGAGATCGAAGGGGAGAAGATCGAGACGGAGATCATTCCGGTGGTTCTGGAGACCGATCAGTTCCTGAGCCTCTCCTATCCTCTTGTCATCGGAGATATTACGGTTGAGCTGACGCCGGAGGTAACGGTAACCTTTGATTCCAACGGCGGAACGCATGTCGATTCGCAGCTGATGAACAAGGATGACAAGGCCTTTGAGCCGAAGGAGCCGGAGAAGAGAAACTGTTATTTTCAGGGCTGGTATTTAGACAACGGTTCCTTCAGCAACGCGTATAACTTCAATACTCCGGTGACGGAAGACATTACGCTGTATGCAAAATGGGTACGGATCCCGGGTACCGGGCTGGATACCGGTCAGCTACGGCCGTTTGTATGGATGGCGGGAATCTCTCTGGCTGTTCTTGGCGGCTGCCTGCTGCTGAGCCGGAAACGGCGAAGAAAGAGGGAATAGCGTATGGACAGATATTATGAGAGCAGCCCGCCGCCAAAGGCGAAGAAGACACAGGCCGAGCTCCTGCTCAGCGATCTACTCTGGCTACTGGTAAAGGTCGCGTTTATCATTACGGCCGTAATCCTGCTGTTTACGTTTATGTTCGGCGTTTACCGCAATGAGGATCCGTCCATGAACCCCGCTATTAAGGACGGAGACCTGGTGGTTTATTACCGCCTGGATAAGAAATATGCCGCGTCCGATGTTCTGGCAGCGGATTATAACGGCAAAACGATCGCCCTCCGGGTGATCGCGGTTGCCGGGGACGAGGTGGATATTCGGGACGGAGAGCTGTATATCAACGGAGCCATGCAGACGGAATCCGGAATTTATTCAGCGACAGACAGCTATGAAGAGGGTGTGCGGTTCCCTCTGACCGTTCCGCGCGGATCGGTATTCGCTCTGGGCGACAACCGGTACAATTCCGTTGACAGCCGCATTTTTGGTCCGATACCTGCAGAGGAAACAAAGGGAAAAGTGATGTCCCTGATCCGCCGCAGAGGAATATAAGGTTTATATTTTCGAAAGGAAGGAAAAAAATGAAATTTACAGCAAAGCTCCTCAGTGTCGTTCTTGTTCTGGCGATGGTCATGAGCATGGGCGTCTTCGCCTTCGCCGGTGACGGCGGAAGCGCCACCATAGACATCGTAAAGAATGTTCATAAGCCGGATCAGTCCGCAACCTCCGCGGTTGAGATGTTCAAATTTATCTTCACGCCGGTAACTTACGGTGAAACTCCCACCGGGTACCCGATTAATGCACCTTTGGAAATTTCAGATCAAACGATTAATTTCGAGGGAAGTGAGACATACGACTACATTAGCGAGTCAAAAGACTATGTCGCGAAAAAAACATTTAGTGGGGCGTATGTTTCTGCTCCTGATTTGATGCATGCTATGGCAGTTACTTCTCTGGATGAATTTGAAGGAAAAATCTTACATTTTGAATGGGTTGTGAGCGAAGAAAAGGGCACGACGGAAGGAATGACCTATGACCCGACTAGATATCTTCTCGTATTGTCTGTAAGTGTACAGAATGGGGGGATAGGCTCTTATAATTACACCTTCTACAGCGAAGACGGCGAAGAAAAGGTCGAGAATATGACCTTTAATAACACGTATTTAAAGCCCGCCGCGGACCGCCTGACCATTAGAAATCATGTTCAGGACAGCGCAGGAGGGGCGATTCCCAACAAGGCCTTTGCCTACACCATGACCGTGAATAAGCCCGACCTCTGGCCGGAGGAGAGCTTCAGCTACAGTATTTTTGACAAAGACGGAAATCTTCTGAGCGATCTGAGCGGTACCGCAAAGTTTGGGGAAGCTTTAACCTTCAATCTGGATGACGGCTACTGCGCGAAGTTTGTTCTTCCGGAAGGATGCACGTATGACGTTCTGGAGTCCGGTCAGAAGAATTACAAGCCGAGTGTATCGTACGGTGACGGAACGGAAGTAACCACAAAGGATATTACCCTGGAAGGAAATTACGACGAAAATCTCGCAATTCCGGCCACCGGAACGAAAAATGCCACGGCAAATCAGATCCGTGTTGCCAATGACGGCAGCCATGCTGACTTTACAAACGTAAAGAGAGATGTATCTCCCACCGGTTTGAT
>JAUNQI010000026.1:0-26611 GCA_030536255.1 Eubacteriales bacterium
CATTGCAGACGGTAAACGCATTTTGGAAACGGTTCTTCTCGCTGTTCCTCATGGAAACCAACTTATAGCGATAGCGAGTGAATTCGCGAAGAATGCGGATATCCAAATCTGGAATGAAGCTGCTTTTCACAAGTCCAATACGAAATAGATCCCCAATCCACTTGGAATCTTTCGTGTCATCCTTGTTTCCCTTTACAGCTTTTACCCATTTTGGATTGGCAACGACAACTCGGATGCCGCGTTTTTCAAGGATGTTGAATACAGGAACCCAGTACTTTCCGGTGGATTCCATACAGACATCCAGGCAGTTGTGTTCCAGAAGCCAGTCCGCGAAGCGATTTAGGTCTGAGTTAAAGGTGTTAAATCGTTTCTTTTGGTAATGGGGCTGCAAGCTGTCTGCGGAAGTTGTGATGATGGTGGCAACCACAAATGTTTTGTGAACATCGACACCGCAACAGGTTGGGAATACGATTTTCACGATAAAACCTCCTCATAAAAATGGTGAGGAGAATGCAGGGACTGAACCGCCAAGCAATTAACAGGTGTTAATACAATCCTTAGTGTGCGGGTTCGAGACGCCACTTATTTGTGCTTGAAAAGGCAGTTCCGGCACTGATTTTTATACTGTTTAAAGCATGGATGCAGTCTACGACTCACCTTCCCGTGCGCTGTAGTGTGCATCCTCCTCAAGAATATTTTACAAGAAAGGCGGTCGTTTGTCTGCACACTTTCATTCCTATTTGTGCGGACGCAATGCGGCCGAATGGTTGATTTTTATGAAAAAGATCATGTCTTCTTTGCTTGCTGTTCTGATGCTTGCAGGTGTTCTCACCGGATGCGGGAGTCAGACTGACGTCAAAAACGAAAAGCTCTCTGTCGTAACAACGATTTTCCCGGAATACGACTGGGTAATGAATATCCTCGGAGACAAGGCAGAAGATGCCGAACTGACAATGCTTCTTGACAAAGGTGTTGATCTGCACAGCTTCCAGCCGACCGCCGATGATATAATTAAAATTTCCCGCTGTGATCTCTTTATTTATGTCGGCGGGGAATCCGACAAATGGGTGGAGGATGCGCTGAAGGAAGCGACCAACAAGAATATGATCGTGATCGACCTGCTTGATGTACTCGGTGATGCCGTGAAAGAGGAAGAAGTTAAAGAAGGAATGGAAACGGAAGACCACGAACACGAGGAAGGGCAGAAAGACGATCACGTTCCAGAGGAAGAAATCGAATATGACGAACATGTCTGGCTGTCCCTGAAAAACGCCGCTATCCTCGTAAACGCGATCGCTGATGCGTTAGGAAAGCTGGATGACGACAATGCCGAGGTTTATTCAGCAAACGCCGCTGCCTACACCCTGAAACTGAACACACTGGATGCAGACTATCAGGCAGCCGTTGACTCGTCAACCGTCAAGACAGTTCTGTTCGGTGACCGCTTCCCGTTCCGTTATCTCGTGGACGATTACGGCCTGGACTATTTTGCCGCCTTTGTCGGATGTTCGGCGGAGAGTGAAGCCAGCTTTGAAACTATCGCTTTTCTTGCGAAAAAAGTGGATGAACTCGGCCTTTCCACGGTTTTGACACTGGAAGGGACAGAGCACAAAATTGCGGAAACCATCGTTTCCACCTCACAAAGCAAATCTGCACAGATTCTGTCGATGGATTCCATGCAGTCCAGCACATCAGAAGACGTGAAAAACGGTGCTACCTATCTTTCTATCATGGAAAAGAATCTTGACGTTCTGACGGACGCACTGAAATAAGGGGGGAAAACGATGGCTCTGCTCACCTGTCAGGATCTCTGCCTCGGGTATGACGGCAGGGAGATCCTGCATAATCTCAATTTTGAAATAAACGCCGGTGAATACCTCTGCATCGTTGGAGAAAACGGTTCCGGCAAATCCACGCTGATGAAAACCATTCTCGGCCTGCAGCAGCCGATCTCCGGCAAAGTCCTGACAGGTGACGGGCTTTCACAGAATGAAATCGGTTATCTGCCGCAGCAGACCGTTGTGCAGAAGGATTTCCCGGCTACCGTATGGGAAATCGTACTATCCGGATGTCAGGGACGGTGCGGACTTCGTCCGTTCTATTCAAAAGAGGAAAAACAGCTTGCTGCTGATGCGATTGAAAAGATGGGAATTACCCATCTGACGAAGCGGTGTTACCGAGAGCTTTCCGGAGGACAGCAGCAGCGCGTTCTGCTCGCCCGGGCGCTCTGTGCAACGAAGAAAATGCTGTTGCTGGACGAACCGGTTTCCGGTCTTGACCCAAAGGTTACGGCGGAAATGTATGAGCTCATTGAAAAGCTCAACAACGACGGCATAACCATAATTATGATTTCCCACGATATTGCTGCCTCGCTTTCCTATGCAAGTCACATCCTGCACATAGGTGATACGGTATTCTATGGAACGAAAGCAGAATATCTCGCAAGTGATGTGCAAAAAGGCTTCGCCGTGAAAGGCGGTGAGCGGTAATGGAACTCTTTGAAAAGCTGTCGCTTTATTTTGAATATCCATTTGTACGCTATGCGCTCATCGTTGGAGTGCTGATTTCTCTCTGTTCTTCGTTGCTTGGCGTTACGCTGGTACTGAAACGTTTCTCCTTTATCGGTGACGGGCTTTCTCACGTTGCCTTCGGCGCAATGGCAATCGCGGCGGTGGTCGGAGTAACGAATGATATGCTGCTCGTTCTGCCGATTACGATTATTAGTGCGGTACTCTTGCTTCGTACCGGGCAGAATGCCAGAATCAAGGGAGATGCTGCCATAGCAATGATTTCGGTAGGGGCACTTGCCATCGGTTATCTGCTGATGAACCTTTTCTCCACATCGTCCAATCTCTCTGGAGACGTCTGCTCTACGCTGTTCGGGTCAACGTCCATCCTGACGCTGACAAAGAGCGAAGTGATCCTGTGTATCGTACTGTCAGTCATCGTGGTGATCGCCTTTGTGTTCTTTTATAATAAGATCTTCTGCGTTACTTTTGACGAAACCTTTGCGAAAGCGACGGGAACGAAAACGGATCTTTATAATCTGCTGATTGCCGTAATCATTGCAGTGATTATCGTGCTGGCAATGAATCTTGTCGGATCGCTGCTGATTTCCGCGCTGGTAATATTTCCGGCACTGTCAGCAATGCGGGGTTTCAAAAGCTTCAAATCGGTCACGATTTGTTCGGCGGCACTTTCGGTATTCTGTTCTTCGCTTGGAATTTTGATTTCGATTCTTGCCGGAACGCCGGTTGGCTCCACCATCGTTGCCGTGGATATTACAGCATTCGCGATCTTTTCCTTAATCGGTAAAGTATCTGGAGGTATAAGCAAATGAAAAAGGTGATATGTGCGCTTTTTGAGCTTTTAATGATAATGGCTCTTGCCGGATGCGGGGACAATGACGTCTCAAAGGCTCAGAATGCTTCAGCGAATTCCGTATCTTCGGTAATGCAGCAGCAAAAGGAACCGGCTGCTGATGTGGATTTGACAAAGCTCAGCAGTACCATGGTTTACTCGGAGGTATATAACATGATGTCTGCTCCGGAAGATTATCTCGGCAAAACGGTCAGAATGAACGGACAGTTCGCGTTGTATCAGGCAACGGATTCCGATGGTCAGCCCGTGCCGGACCAGAGCTACTTCGCCTGCGTAATTGCTGATGCAACAGCGTGCTGCCAGCAGGGGCTTGAATTTATCCTCGGGGGAAACGAAAAATATCCCGAAGATTATCCTGAACTTGGAGCGGATATAACGGTGATCGGTGAGTTCCGGACATATATGGAGGACCAATATCAATATTGCCATTTGGTAAATGCCCGGTTTGAATAACGGGAAGAGTTTCCATCTGTATTTGTTTAAACAGCAGCAAGGCCATACGAAAGATTTTATTCTTCCGTACGGCCTTTCGTTTGTGTTTGAATCTTTTAGGATATTCCCTTCTCTTTTTTTGCCTGATTCAGAACCTTCGTATAGGGGGCGAGCATTCCCTCCGTTACTTTGCTTCCGGCCTTCTGCTTCAGTTTCTGGTTGTTCATTAACGCACCGACCAGATACATTGCAGCCATTTTCCCGGTTTTCTTCTGCGGGAAGTCATATTGTCCGTGAGATTTATAGAAACGGTGATCTGCGCGCATCAGTCCCTGCATCAGCCAGATCAGATCGCGGAAGATCTTCATTCCTCCCACACCGTAGAAATTGGACGGCTGAACGTAGGAATGTTCAACTGCGTAGGCAAGCCGTTCCGCCATGGCGTCAATGCTGTGATCGGTATCGGCCTCATTGCTGCCAATGCCGGCAAGATAGTTTCCTCCTACTTGTGCCCTTGCTTCGATAACCGTTCGCAGGTTTTCCTCCCGGCTCAGAGCTCCGCTTACCAGATATCCGAAAGGCTTGCCCATGGTGACGGTTCTGTGCCCGTTGCAGAACTGGCGGTCGTCGTATGTTTTGAATACAGAGCCCATGGAATGATCACAGATTGTGAATGCTATTACGATAGCATCGGCGGTCTGTATGTTTTCTCTCAGAAGCTGTGAAAAGCCGTCTTTATAGATACATGTTCCGTCTGAGGCACAGTTGAAACAGCTGATACAGCCTCCCTTGAACGGAAAATCATGGATGTTGACCAGCCGTGTCTGATTTGGGGAAACTGCCTGAAAGCGGTCAATCATTGCCTGAAGTTCTTCATCTTCCGAGGCAAGATCCGCTACGATGACGACGTCTCCCGATTTCTCTGCGCGCGGTTCGGGAACAGAGGCGCGATGCAACTCCGGTTTTGGAAGTTTCTGAGGAATGGGTTCAAAGAATTCCTTCTTCATATTCCAGAGAATAAACGCAAGAAAATCTTCGGCATTCTTTTGACCGGAAGGAGTTGTCAGATCATCCATGTCGGCAGAAAGCGCACCGAGATACTTCATTCCCAGATCCTGACAGTTATCTTTGATAAACCGGTTTGCCGTGATATCATAGAAATGCTTGGAGGTGGAGAGCTGTGCACAGTATTTCCCTTCTACAGAAGCAGAATTGCGTTTCATCAGCTCAATGAAGCGGTGGAGCTGACTCGGAACCAGAAACGTATATACCGGATAGGAGAAGAGAAGAAGATCAGCGCGCTGGAAGGCGGCTGTCGGATCAGAGAAATCTTTTTCATACAGTGAAATCTTTGCTCCGACATTCAGTATTTCAAAGCTGAGCTCCGGATGAAGAATCTCCAGATAGCGAACGGTCTGAAGCGTAATGCTGCTGTCACCCTTCGGGCTTCCGTTAATAACAAGAATATGCATGATTTTTCTCCTTAAAATAACTGCTTACGGAACGCTTTGTGATAGCGGAAGTGAAAACCGGATCGCTTAATTCTCTTTATTGCGGTGTTCGCGTGCGGCAATTTTCGGCATGATTAGGCCAAGCGCCAGAAGAACGCACGGAGTAAGCAGATTCAGCGCAAGTGTAAGAGGATCCTTGTCAACCATACCCAGCAGGCAGCATGCCGCTGTAATAACAAAGCACCATACTCCGAAGAAGATAGCGGGACCTTGTTTTTTTACGAAGCGGTATTCAGGGGAAATATCTTCATGTGATTTGCGGAGAGCAATATATGCAACGAATACCCAAAGGTATCTCAGCGGCATACATACAGAGTTCAGCTTTGTCAGCTGACGAAGAACAGTTGCGGCTCCGGATCCAAAGGACTGCACGATAATAATGATACTGGAAAGGATCGCTACCAGCTTGATACCGTTGACATAGGCGCCTTGAGAATTGACCTTTTGTAGGCGGGACGGAATAAACTGCTTGGTATTCTCATTATCGAGAAGCATACGGAGCGGGGCGTCGATACTGAGTACCAGGACTGCGAAAGTGCTGACCGCAGAGCAGATGGCAAATACGATCATGAAGAAATCGCCCATGCCGTAATATTGCCCCAAATTCTGGAAAGCGAGATACTGCCCGTTGGCAACATAGGAATCAAAGCTTTCCTGCGAGGCGTTGATGACAGCGGGATCGAACATTTTTCCCATGGCGATGCTTCCGAATATTGCGCAGATTGAAACCATGCCGGCCAGTGCAATCATCCCTTTCGGAAAGCCTTTACTCGGATTTTCCACCTTGTTGACGTAGGGGGACACTTTTTCGCATCCGCCTACCGCAAACACGAGAATGGACAGTGTTGTGAAGTAAGACAGATTAAAATCAGGGATCAGATTTTTCAGCGTGACTGGCGTATTGACATATTCCGCATCCGGATTGATGTACGGGGCCGCAAACATCATGACGATGTATAAGATCGACATGACAAATGCACAGGTGCCCGCCGTTGTAAGAAGCTTTTTGAGCGGGTTGATTCCTTTTGCCGCCATAAAGCAGGCGATGAGAAGAACCGCCAGAGTCGCGAGCTGAACGGGAAGAGTCGGGAAGGAATCATACGTTTCGGAGTTGCGGAAGACAGCCCAGCTGACGGCTTTTAAAAATCCGCTGCCCTTGCTCGCAATGTAAGCAATATGGCAAGCCCAATAGGTAAAACCGGCAAAATAAGCGGTCTTTGCTCCTTTGGTACGATAGATCCATGAGCTCACGCCGCCACTCTCATTTTTGAAAGCCGAACCAAGCTCTCCTACCATAAGAACATATGGAATGAAATAAAGGGCAAACATGATGATCCAGCTGATGATGACCTGCTTGCCGTTGAAATAGACGAATCCGTTGATTACATTTCCAAAGCCCCAGACGGTGGTAAAGGCCATGAAAGCCAGCATATACCATTTGATCTTTTTATCCAATAAACGCTCCTCCTGTAAATAACAGTTACTTCTTCTGCAGATTTTTCTATACTATATCTGATTATATCATTGATAACGAAAGAGAGCAATCGGATAAAATGGGGCTATGATCCGCTTCACTTTTTCTGCATTGCATTGAATATTTGAATGTTGTAAAATAACTACAGTTTTCGGTTTTCCTGACAGAAATGATACCAACCCTAACTGAGTGATCGGGAACCATGGGATCCGCTGTCTGATTCCTGTCAGGTATTCGAATAACACCTGCAAACGAAAGAACGACTTCCTGAGACCGTGAAAGGAGCTTGCTGTGTATTATAAACTGAATCCGGATATTGCCCTGCGTTCCTGGTCGGATTATCCCTATGGATATTACATCCGCAATAATCCGGATATTCATCCTTTAACGCAGGAAACCTTTGCGCTTTTATCGAAGTGTGATTCTCTGCATGATCTCCCGGATTCTCCGGAGCTCGCCCTTTTTACGTTTTCCGGACATGTCTCTCCCTGCCAGAAAGGGGAGGGAAATTTTTCCGCGTGGCAGAGAATGACATGTGACAATAAGCATTATCCGTCCCTGAACTGGATGATTACAGGCAAGTGCAATTATAACTGCCGGCATTGCTTTAACGCACGGGACAATGCACCTCTGATGAGCGAGTTTACGCTGGAAGAGGGAATGCATTTTCTGGATGAGGTACAGCGCGCGGGCATCAACTCCTTTACGATTACCGGCGGGGAACCGATGCTTCACAGCCATTTTAACGATTTCATCCGCGGGATTTATGACCGTGGGATGTATGTGGCGGAGCTCAATACCAACGGTTATTTTATCAATGATGAGTCTCTGAAGGCACTCAGCGAAATCGGATGCCGTCCTCTGATCAAGATTTCCTTTGACGGGATCGGTCATCATGACTGGCTGAGAAACTTTCCGGGAGCGGAGCAGATCACGCTGGATGCGATCCGCTGCTGTGCCAGAAACGGCTTCCGGGTAATGATTCAGACGAATGTTTTCCGTTCCAATGTTTCGTCGCTGCAGGATACGGTCGATCTGATGGAAAAACTGGGAGCGGAAAGAATCCGCTTCATACGCACTACGGAGGTACCGCGCTGGGATGCCAATGCGCCGGGAGAAACGCTGAACTTTGAGGAGTATTTTGAAAGCATGCTTGTGCTTGCTGAAAAGTTCAGAGAGAAGCCGCATACAATTTATGTGGATATCTGGCAGTTCCTGAAGCTGAACCCTGAAAAAAAACAGTTTAAGATCAGTCCGGTACTTTTCCCGAAGGGACAACTGAAAGAGTCCTGTCCGGTCTGCCCCTCAACAAGAAAAATGCCTGCCGTTACTGCAGAAGGGGAGTTATACCCCTGCATGCAGATGTCCGGCAAGCTTTCGGCAATAGGAATCCGTATGGGTAATGTAAAGGAAAGCGGGCTCATTCCGCTGCTCAGGAGCGGTACCTTTGTTGATACGGTCTGCTCTACCGTCGGAATGAAGGCGGAAGCAAACGAAACATGCCGAAACTGCCGCTGGTTTCAATATTGCGGCGGCGGTTGTCCGGCGTTGTCTATAAATTATAACGGTTCGTTTCTTTCCTGTGATCCGTTGAAATGTCTGTTCTTCAATAATGGGTATTATGAGCGCATAGAAGAATTATTTCCTGATTGGGAAAATCTTTCTCCTTTGGCCTGAGATCCTTATTTCAGTCCGGCATCCTTTCTGATACGGTAGGAGTCACAGATCTCCCGGCGCTCGCAGTCTCCGCATGCCGGGAAAGTGCAACGCGGAAGAACCGAATACGGAGCAGAAAAGATCGACCGGGCAGCCTCAAGGGCAGAGGGATCCTTTACTGCTGAAGCAAGAAGGGAAGAAATATCGACCGGGCCGTCTTCAGCAAGACATAGTTGCCTAAGACACCACAGCGTCTCATTCAGGGCGCTGTGGTTTTTCAGCTTTTCCGCAGCCTGACCAAAATCTTTTCTTTCAATATCATACAGAGCAGACAGAAGTGTATAGTCGATTTTTATATTATCGATCTGCGCATGAAAGCTGACGCCGGCGAGCTGGTCGAGGTCTTCATGCAGCGCCATTCCGGAATACAGCTTTGCAGTCAGCAGCGCCTTTTGCTTCCCTGTTTCATCAGCTTCGGGGAAGTTTCTCAGACTCTTCAGATGGCTTGTCCGCATCAGCACACGGGCAATGTCAGCTTTCCCATGGCTCATGATCATGGAACACTGAGGGACAAACAGATGAAATACAGGGAAAGAGAAAAAGCTGCAGTCCCGGTAATATACATCCCAGCCAAGGTTATCGCAAAGAGAAAGCATCTGTTCAAGAAACGCAGAATTTCCACCGCTGATCGCTTCCCAGGGATGGAAGTCCCAGCTCGGTTTTTTGCTGATCCCGTCCAATAATTTCAAGCTGACGGTTCCAAGGCCGATCTTCAGAAGATTGAACAGATTTTCCGGCAATGAGATGTCCTTCTCATATTCCGCGCCGATGGCACACATTCCGCTGATCCGTCCTGTATGCCTGCCCTGAAGAAGCTCTGTCAGGGCACGTTCAAGAGCCACTTCAAAAATGGGGTGGGAACCAAACCGGACACATGCCTTCTTTTCTTCCGGATCAAGGAGAAGCGTGCAGACAACGGGAAGCCCCAGTCCCAACGAGGCGTCAAAAACAAAGAGCTGGAAGCCGGTTTCCTGTTTTATGGTGTTGACAAGTCTGTATACGTCAGGATGCTTTTTCAGTTCATCCTCCGGGATTACCGGGGGAGAGAGTCTGTTACCGAGTATTTTTAATGCTGCATAGCGCTCTGTAATTTCGCACAGTCCCTGAACCATCGCTTCTTCGCGCGTATTGCCGGCGCAGGAGCCGTTTGTATATGCAAACCCTCGGTACAGAAATTCCGGAAGGAAGAAACTCTTGTTGTCAGTGAATCTTGTGAACCGGTATCCCGGGAACCCTGAGCCGGCGTCAGTGACTTCTTCCGCCACTCTCCACTGCTGCAGAATATGATCCGTGTCTGTCAGGAATAATGGGATATCATAGACGCGGGAAAGCGCAGTCCTGAGCAGCTCTCCGCCTTCTTCAATGCAGTTTTTTATCGGCAGGATCTCTCTGTCAGGGGCATCGAACGGAACCAGAAAACCCGTGCCGAGCCGTTCCATAAACTCTGCGTATCCGGAGGCTAAAGCATATTCCGGCGTTGTCCCTTTCCCGTTTTGTCCGATATCGGTACACTTGACCGTTACGCGGCAAGAATAAAGTCCCTCCATGCCGCTTCCGGTAAATCGTTCCTCTGTCTGTATCCCAAGTCCGCTTAGAACAGACTGGATCCGGCGCAGCGTCTCCTCCGGGTGCGCGTCCTTATATTTTCCGGTATCGCTGCTGGGAAAAAGTGCTTTGAGGCTCTCTTCTTTATCATTATCATAGCTGTTTCTTCCGGTTACCAGCAGATACAGATAACCGTCGTAGTTCCAGTCCCTGTTGTCAAAGTTTTCTGAAAGCAGCGTGCTATACCTTTCGGAAGCCAGTTTCCGGAGCTCTTCCAGCTCGCTTTCCGGCATGATCCGGTCAAAACCCGGGACAGCCGCATAAGCAGAGATCCTTTTCTCCAGAGAGGAACGCATTCCGTTGAGATAAAGCCCTTTTGTCTCTTTCGGCAGATTTTGGATGCTGTTGCTGAGAGAAAAGAAAGAACCGATCGGGCTGACGCAGACGTCGGTAAGTCCGCTGTTCGTAAAGAATGCGGGGATCCTGTTCGGGCTGATCCCTTCGCTGGCCCGGGATAAAGGATACAGTCGTTCACAGGCCCGCTGAAATTTTTCGAGGAGAAAGTCAAAACGTTTATCTTTTTCGTCTTGGGAGGCAGCGCTGTGATGAACGGTTTTTGAGAAATCGGCAATGTTGATTGTACCGATCAGTCCGTCCGGTTTGCAGACGCGCTGCATTTCACGGAATGCGGCTTCATAACAGGCTGCGGCGGTAAGAAAGGTATGAGAAACAACGGCATCAAAAGAAGCGTCAGGGAATGGCAGCTTTGCGGCATCTCCCTCAAAAAAAAGAAAGCGATTTCCACGATCGTCCTCCGCTGCTTTTCCGCGGGCGGCTTCAATGTATTCGGAATCCGTATCAATTCCGGAAAACTCAATGTTTTCGGTTGCACCGGAAAGATAGTATCCGAAAGCGCCTGTTCCGCAGCCTACGTCCAGCACGCGCATGCCGGGCTTCAGCGCGAGCTTTCCGGCAACATACCCGGTCAGTTCGCTGTTCATGATCATCAGTCGGCTGCTTTCCAGGAAATCCGGATTCTGCAGATAAGTTGACCATTCACTATTATTCATAGGGATTCTCCCTTCCGCCTCTTCACAGCGGCACAAAGAATTAATGAAATTTGGAAGCTTGTCATGAGCAGTCAGCAAAGAATCTGACAGAGCCTAAACCTTAAAAAATTCAAACAGCGGAAGTTCTTTTTCCGGGGAATCCTGACGGTACCGTTCGGCGCACAATCGAAGCAATTTGCCGGAGGTGCCGTAAAACAGACCAGGGAATGGTATGGAGAGCTCCCGGACAAGTACTGAGCTGTCAAAGCGCAGATATGCTTCGTCAAGCTCGGCGCGCAGCATTGCTTTTGCCGAAGCATCCGGGTAGGAGATTTCCCTGCCAAGCCTTGCGGCTGCGGTTCGTGTCCGCTCAGATAACTCGTCAGGCAGACCGCCGAGGAAGCGTACCCTGTCAAGAGCAAATTTCAGCCCGTTGAAGCCGTATAAAAAAGAATGAGAAAATGAAAAGACTCTGCCCCTGTCGAGCGCCTGCTCTGTAGAATGCAGGATTCCTTCAGCAACAGCACGGAAAGGTTCCTCGCCGATCATTCCGGCTTTGAACAGAAGATATGCGCCGGAGAGCATACCGCCCATGCCTTCAGCAAGTCCGGGCTCCAGAATAGAAAAAGCTTTTCGGTCGTCTTTGTGCACGGAAAGGCCGCTGATGTATTTGTCAAGCTTCCGGCGGATCGTTTTGCAAAGAGGTTCGCCTGTCGCTTCAAAACAGGTAAGGTATCCCGTTAGCGCGACGGCAGCGCCGAGCTTTCCTTCCATAAAAGCGGCTCCGCCCAGTGTGAAACAGGGCTCGTAATCCTCTCTGGGTACAGCAATGTGATATACTCCGCTGAATCCGGCAAGCGTATCCTTGGCCAAAGCACGCAAAACGTCGTTATCGGAAGGATCCGGGGCTGTGCCTGCGCGTGCCAAACGAAGAGAACAGTTCTTGTCAATGAGGAATCTCATATACTTTTGCTGCTGTTCCAAATCCCTTCTGTCAATCTTTTCCATATGGGAAATGACTTTTTCAATAGAGTCGGAATCGAGAGTAACATACAGCATGGGAATGTCCAGATGTCGTAATGCCGTTCGCTCGATTCCTATTCTTGTTTCCCTCTTTGATATTTCGCCGTCCTTTTCCGCTTTCCGTTCCAGAAGAATGTTCATCACATGCTCCGCTTCGGTAGAATTGCGCAGACGGCGGGGAGTGTTGAGTGCAAGAAGCGTGTATTCATAGGAGTATGAGGGGAGAATGATCTTTCTTGTAGGAACTCCGGTAAATAAGCGCCTTACCGTATCAGCTGCGGCAGGCATGTTTTTCAGAACTGCTTCCATTGCGGCTGTAAATCCCGAGATCATTTCGCAAGGAAAATCATAAGCGCTGAACGTCCGCCCGTTCAGAACAGGCAGGTTTGCGGATCCTTTGCAGGTATCGCACGCACCGCATAATTCTTTATGATAACCCGGCTGAGAGGAACAGAGCGGCAGAAGAGTGGCTGACATGACGTAAAAAATGTTGTCATCACTATTCTCCGGGACTTCAATCAGTGCTTCTCCGTCCACAACAACGGGATCACTCATGGCAATGATGTTCTCGCAGTGCAGATCCCGTCCGCCCAGACTGTAAACAGCACCGAGAAGAAATCCTTCCCGATAAAAGAATCGGGCTATTTCTTCCTCTGATTGAAACGAATAGGGAGAAACAAAACGGTAAAAGCTATATGATCCATAATCAATGGTGTCTGCTGCTTCAAAAGCTTCTTCTCCGGCAGCATTTGCCAGAAAATCGAGCCAGCCGGAAAAAGCGATATCGATCTGTGAGGAATGCGGCTTGAACACAACCTTTTTCCCATTGCTGAAGGTTATGATATGAACGGAACGTCCTCCGCTGTGCCGGTCGGAAACAGATTCGCCGATGGATAAAACTTTCGGAACGGATTCCTCGCTCGCATTCGGATCACACAGGTGGAGATAAACAGGCTTTCTCTGCTCGGACAAAATACAAATCAGCGCAGATAACTCGTCAACGGAAGAGAGAAGATATTCCGCAAAGAGCCTGGCAAACATGGGATAAGCAAGACAGCAGTCATGAAAACATTTTCCGCAGAGTATATATTCTAAGGCCTTCGGATCTGAACATACCTGAAAAGGATTGTAACCGGCTTCCTTAAGAACCGTATTGCATACGGAAGACCAGTGACCGGTGCAATAATCGGCAATCCCGTCTTCATATGCAAGAAGAGCGCCCGGGGCAAGCAACTTGTTTATGTTGACACTGCGTTCAGCACAGCGCTTTTCTGCGGCCTCTTCGATATACAGCCGAAAAACATCAAAGAATACACGGCTTGCTTCCATATTCTGCACTCTCGCAGACATTGTAGACCGGAACGGCTGGAGACGGAAATAGCGGGAGAGCTTTTTCAGCTCTTCCATCCATGCAGGCTCGCAGCTGACGGTTTCTTCATCAGACCATAAAGCACTTTTCAGCAGCTGCTCATATTCGCTTTTTGAAAATAATTCTTCCATAAATAAACTATTGAGGAAACACTATGTTATAAGCGTTTCCTCATGATAAAACTGTTTAATTATGCCTGAAATATCAGACGCAGGTGAGACTGGTGATTCCCTCTAAGACCTTGAAAGTAACGAGAACGGCAGTCTCATTACCGCCGCAGCCGGCTGCGATGGCTTCTACATCTTCATCGCTGAGTTCTACAGAGACATTGGCAATCTTATTCATATACTCGCTGAACTGTTCGAAAGAAATGGAAAGTCCGGCTTCGGTTGCTACTGCATATGCATCCTCAAGCTTCGTGCAGGTCTGGAATTTCTTAAGCAATTCTTCGTCATCTTTTAAGAGCTTGGCAAAATCTATAAAGTTCATAAGAATACTCCTTTAATAAATTATATAGTAAGTATAACGGAAATAAATATAAAAAGCAATAGCTTCTCAGATAATCTTTCGTGAGAATCAGAGATTTCTTTTTGCCATCTTTGCAAAGATACCGTTATTCTCCATCAGCTCGTTATAGGTTCCTTCTTCGCAAAGCATGCCGTGATCGATGACGAAGATCCGGTCGCAGTTCTGAATTGTGGAGAGCCTGTGCGCAACGACTACTGTGGTAATGTGGAGCGCATCCAGGGTGTTTTGCACCTTTTTCTGAGACTCGTTATCCAGGGCACTGGTTGCTTCGTCAAGGAACAGAACGGATGGATTTTTATAAAGGGCCTGTGCCAGCAGGATTCGCTGTCGCTGTCCACCGGAGACCAGCTCGGACTCATGGGATACCAGCGTATTGAATTTCATGGGCATTGCTTCAATCTCTTCAAGCAGTCCTACCTTTTCCGCAGCCTGCTTAACCTTATGCATATCGGGCTCTTCCTCGAGCGAGATATTGTACCAGATCGGTCCTTCAAGCAGCTGAGCATCCTGCAGGATGACTCCGGTCCTGCTGCGGAATGACGAAAGACTGTCTGCACTGAGAGTCCTGCCGTCATAGACAATTTCTCCCTGATCGGGAAAATTTAATCCGATCATGAGGCGCAGCAGTGTGCTTTTCCCGCTTCCGGAGGAACCGACGATACCTATATGCTCGCCGGGATTTATTTTCAGGGATATATGACGGACAGCATAAGGCGCTTTCGGGTCATAACGGAAAGAAACATCGTTGACCTCGATCTCTCCGACCTTTCCTGCCTCTCCCTTTTCGGGAGAATACTCTTCGGTGTCATACTGAAGCACACGCAGTACATACCGGAGTGCAGGAAGTTCGAATATAAAACCGTCTGCAGACATTAAGAACATCCCGGAGTAGAGCGACCAAAGCGACACAGCGGAAATAAATGCCGTAACGGAAGATGCAGAGAAGCTTCCGGGAAGAAGGAGAAGACGGACGTAAATAAGGATCTGGAGCAGCAGCGGAAGCAGCGCCGTAATCTTTTCGGAACGGTTCTTTTTTCTCTGGAATTCGATCTTTGCCGAATGATGTTTGTCGTATTTGATGGCATAAAGATACAGAAACTGATCTTCCTTTGCCATGTTCTTGAGCGTTTCTATGTGGGAAAACATTTCCTGTCTTGCGCGAATCAGCCTGCTTCGGGAATCGGTAAACTGTTCGGAAGCTTTGCGCCTGCGGGCAATGAGCAGGATCCCGGCAGCCAGATACAGCATGATCGGAACAGCGATAAAGCCAAACAGAGCAGGATCAATAACAATCATGATAATCAAAGCGCCCAGAGACTGAATCCCGTAAAGGACTCCTGTCATGACGTTTTCCGCAAGGTTATCCAGACTGCCCAGCAGAGAGAACATATCTCCTGCCAGACTTGCGCGATTTGCGCTGACAGCGGCCGGGAAAGCGCGAAGAATGCGGTCCCACAGCTTCAGATACGTCTGACTCAGCCATTTGGTTTTGATTCGTATCTTTATTTGTCCGGCTGCGATGTTCAGAAGAGCTCCGGCAGCGATCGTGAGCAAAGCCGCAATACCGAATACAGCTAATGAACGGACAATGCCCGCCGGAATCAGTTCCGCAACAGAATACCGGATACATACCGGAATGAATGCTGCAGTTATGGCAGCTGCGATTACAACGGCAAAATAGAATAACAGATCTTTCCCGAAATTCTTCAGGGAATCTCTGAAAAAAGCAGGGAGCGACGCCTCCTGAGATGGCAAATGCGAGTAGATCGTTACCGATTCAACGATGCTTCCGGCAGTTTCCCTGTCAATAGGGGCGAGTTCTCCGGAAAAAGGATCCGCCTGATAATAGCGATTCTCTTTGAAGATAAAAACATAGGGCTTCCCGGAGGCATCAAGGCCGAGAAAAGGACCGAGATCCCATTGTATCCAGTCAGCATCGGGAGTCCCTCTGAGGCAGCGTACCTGCTGTGTGCGGGAAAGATAGGAAAATTTATCTTTGCTTTGAGCCAGAACATGATCGTTAACCGGAAGAACGGGAATGCCCATCAGGTGTTCAAGGCACAGAAATGCCCGTGCGGTCTCATCTTCGCTGGAAAGAATGATTTCCTCTCTTTCTCCGCTGATGTTACCGTACAGAATATCTTTTACGGCAGAGTTGTAGCTGTTTTCATTTTTCATTGCAGCTCCTCCGATAAAACAAGCTTTCTGTACAGGGAATCTTCTGCGGCTATCAGTTCTTCATGAGCGCCGCGTTCAATGATCTGTCCTTTTTCCAGAAGAATGATCTCATTGCAGTCACGGATCGTCGACAGCCTGTGCGCGGCGATGACGGTTGTTACTTTCATGGAAGAGATATTGTGCATGATCTCTTCTTCAATCAGCGTATCCAGAGCGCTTGTCGCCTCATCCAGAATCAGAATCGAAGGCTTGCGGAGCAAAGCCCGTGCAATCATCATCCGCTGCCGCTGCCCGCCGCTGATATTGGAGCCATCCTGGGAAATAAGGGTATCATACCCATCAGGCATTGCCAGAATATCCTCGTGGATACAGGCGGCTTTGGCGGCACTTACGATCTCTTCCTCCGGAATCTTTGCGTCAAACATGGTGATGTTGTCACGTACGGTTCCCTCAAACAGCGAAGGAGTCTGATCAACGACCCCAATCAGAGAAGCAAGATCAGTCCGGCGGATGTCCTGAACGGGCACGCCTCCGAAGCAAATGCTGCCGGACCATGGGGATATGACATTCTTAAGTAACCGTAAAAGTGTTGTTTTCCCGGAACCTGATCTGCCGACAATAGCCAGAGAGCTTCCGTCAGGTACCGTGAAGCTGATATCAGAGATAACCGGGGCGAGGGAAGGATTGTATCCGTATCTGACGTTCCGGACCTCGAGACTGCCATCCGCAGGCCGGGAGAAGGCTTCTTCCGGCTGAGGTCTCTCTTCAGCAGGCTCTTCCATAATGTCTTTGATGTTCCGGACGTTCTGATCTAGCTGCTGCAAAGCAGAAAACTGTCCGATCAGCCGGATCATCGGTGAGAAGAAAGACATGGAAATTGCCTGAAGTGTCAGCAGATTTCCAACCTCAAAGCGGGAGCCGTTCTGTATGACAAGGATCCCTCCGATGATGACGATGACAAGCTGAAGCACGAGAGGGGCAGTAAGAGAGAAAACCTGCATGAGAGCCGTGTAATTCCGGCTTTTCTGAACGGAATTTTCATATTCATTATAGCTTACAGCTATGTTTTCAAACATCCTGTCTTCCAGAGAGGACGCTTTTACCGAATCAAATAACCGGACGGTCTGAACCTGTGCTCCGTACAGAATGTTTTCTTCCTGTTTGCTGACAGCAGCTATGGCTTTGGAGCGTTTTACCAGAAGCTGAGAAGCAAGGCCGGTCAGAGCTGTGACGGCAATCACAATAACAGCGATAACAGGACTGTACAGAAACAGAATAACTCCGCAGACGATAACAAAAAGGCAATTGACCAGGATCGGTACCAGCTGTGTGCTGAGAAATGTACTGCAGGAATCTGCCGCGCCGATATTCATAACAAGCGAGGAGCGGGAACGCCGGGAAAAATAGGTGAGCGGAAGGGAGAGGGCTTTATTCATGATCTTTTCCATCGAGCTGCCTGACAAAAGACGCTCGAACCGAAGCAGAATGCTGTCTTCCGTCACATAGATGATCAGCTGCAGAAGAGCAAGAGCACCGAGCCCTGCAAACAGGCCGGCTGTACTGATGGTGCCCTTGGAAGGCAGGTATTCATTAACCACTTGTCCGGAGATCATTGATATCACGATCCCGGTCAGGCTGAGGAGAACCGAGAGAATGGAAAGATATACGAAAACACGCGTATTGCGGCCGGTTAAAGCAAACAGCTCCGGAAGAATACGCATCGGTTTTCCTTCCGGAAGAAAATCTTCTCCGGGAACAGCCTGAACTGCTATGCCGGAATAGTACGCCTTAAATTCTTCTTTTGTTATAAGCTTTCGGCCGGAAGCGGGGTCGCAGATCACAATGTCCTTCTTACCGATCCGTTCTACTACGACAAAGTGTCTTCTCTGCCATAAGACGATGCAGGGTAACTGAATATCCGGAAGCTCAGGAGGGGCCAGAAATGACTGCACGTTCATGCTATAGCCGCGTGCAGCAGAGATCATATTTTTCAGCATGCTCCCGTCCCGCGAAACACAGCATCTGATCCGAAGCTCGGCAGGACTGACGTATTTTTGATAATATGCAAGGATCATTCCAAGGCAGGTTGCCCCGCATTCAGCCCTTTCGGACTGGAACAGAACGGGAACCCGCTTGTTCGTAATTTTCATGTTTTATTTCTCCCACTCAAAACAGAGAATCCACGGGACGCTGTTCCCGGATGATCAGTCGGACTTTGCACAGATCAAGATTTGGATTAGGACGATTCTGAGCGGTACCGCCGGTCCAGATCAGCTCATCGGTCTCACTGCAGTCAAGATCAATTACGCCGATAACCATCGGCTGATCGGAATCCATCAGAAATGATTCGACAACATTATTATCCGCTATTTTATGGAGATCTTCGCTGCTCAGCGATTCTTTCCCAAAATACGATGGCTTTCCGGTCAGGATTCCGTACCAGCTTTTTGAGAAAGTCAGTGACTCGATTTCAGACGGGGTATTCATGCTGACCTCCGACCACAGATCCATGGGCAGCAGGAAAAACACCTGATTGTGATATTCCGAATAGTCTGTGAGGATCACCCCAGGCCGTTCGTAGGTAACACGTACAGTTCCGAAAAACATCCAGAGAGCTGCAGCGGCGCAGATGATCAGAAGCGCAGCCAGGATCAGCCAGTGCTTTGCGGTGATTATTTTGAGCTGGGTATCGTTCTTCTTGCTCATGGAAAAACTCCTTTATTTAGAATCGAGAGTCCCGCGAAACAGTCCTGCTATGTTCTGCTGATCAACGGGATATTTCTTTCTCATGTCATATAAAAGACGAAAAATTCGCTTAATTTCAGGGTACAGACAAGCAGCCCGGCAGCTTTCACAGTTAGAAGTGCATGTCGGATACAGGGCGGAAAGAATCCGTTCTCTGTCCGAAAACGCGGAAATGACCTTCTCAGCTGTGTGTTCCGGTACGGATAAACGGATAATTCGTTCAACATGTTCCTTCGCACGACCTGCGGCAATTCCGTTTACATACAGAGCTGCGGCAGAAAGGAAACGGGCATCTTCGTCTGCTGAGAGTCCGGCATCCGAAACTCTGGAAAGAATCGAGGCGGCTTCCTGAAAACGTCCCAGCCGATATAGACACGCAGCTCTCAATAAAAACACTTCAGCCTTTGTTCCGCCGGGGAGGGGAAGTGCGGGATAAAGCCCGGTGATTCCGCAGAAGGTGTTTTCCATCAGACTTGCATTCTTGACCCGGATATACCGCTCGATCATTTCAACATCTTTATCGGTCGCTTGATCAATTCCTCTTGAAAAAATATCTGCGACATCCCGGGCAAGTCTGCTTACTTTCGCTTCTGTAAGGCTTGCAGGGAATACTTCGGAGTAATTTTCCGCGTATACGGCAACCGAGGGAAATCCCATAAAGGAAGCATCACGGATATATACGCCGTCACACATGCTGTCCAGCTTCCGGAGCATCTCCCTCGCGAGGTCTTTGTTTGAGAGGGACTCTGTTTCCGGCCACTCCGTGAAGGGGTAATCCGGATTCTGAGAGAAAATCCGGTCATGGACAAATCCGTATCCGATCTTTATATGGTTCCATGTATTCAGCGAGATATTGTCTTCGGTTTCAGAGAAAGAGATCCAGCCTCTTCTGCAGAACTTTTCCAGTGTGCATCCCTGCATGGACTCGGTAAAGATCCTTTCCAGGGCGATACGCATATGCGGGTGAGCACCGAATTTTATCCCGATTTTCGTGTTTTCCTTATCAAATACCGCTCCGGCCACAACCGGAAGCCCGATGCCCATCGAACAGTCAAAGAGCCTGACAGCGTAGCGGCCGGACGCTTCTATTCCGGTAATTATTTTCTGAATCTCCGGATAACGTTCTACGCAGCAGGAAGGGATCTCGGGAGGAGTACCTCTGCCGGAAAGAAAATATTCCGCAGCTTTCCGCTCAAATATTTCGGATATGGCCTGTACGGTTGCCTCTTCGAGAGTATTTCCGGCGGCAAGCCCGTTGCTCTTGATAAAGGTATAGAGCAGATATTCCGGGATCATCATGATCCGGTCTTCCCGAAGAGAATAGAATGGGATCTGCTGAGCCTGCGTGCTGTTTTTTCCAGGACAAAATGCAGAGAGGAGATCACGCATAATCGCGCTTTTCTGGAATACGGGAAGAAATGCAGGCAAGCCGCTCTCTATTTTTTCTATGATCCTTTTCCCGGGGCCGGTCAGCGCATCCGAGGTCAGATCTACAGTGTCGGTTCCATTCAGAATCATCTGTTCTGATTCCGGATCATTCCAGTTCAGATGCACCGAGAACATGATATTCTGAAGACGTTCCATCAGTTCCCCGTAGGCGCTGGCCTTTGTAAATGCAGGAGTGAGTCCTTTTCCGTTCGTCCCGAAAAAATCCCCTGCAGGAGAATCCAGTCTTACGCGTGAACTGCAGCATCCCTCCACATCACTGTAACACTCTTCATATACGGTCTTCAGCCCCGCCTGATCCAGACAGGCAAGGATCCGATTTACGGTCTCTTCGGGAGCGGCATCCTTGCTTCTGTCAGCATATACATTGGAAGAACGTTCTGCTTTTTCTTTTAATTCAGCAGTCATTTGCGGTTCCTTTCAGGATCAATCTGTTTTTAATGAAGAATTACTTCCGTTCAGGCGGCGTCTCATTACCGCGGCCTCACGGGCATCGCTGCAGCCGGAATAGCCAAGACTTTGCCACATTTTAGCTTCTCCCATAATTTCCGGAAAACAGTCAGCAAGCTTCAGCAGAACTCTGTATTGTACAGTCTGCTTTTTGAACCAGGTCATGGTACGGTCCGAAAGAGCAGGAGAGTGGGCATCTGAAAGAGCTTCCTGAAGGAGAGCTGCGGCAGCGTTGAGTCTTTCCTTTTTTTCGTCTTTCTTTGTTTTTCCATTGATCAGAACGGTATCCACGATTTCAGCACCGGCATATTCCAGCAGTTCTGAGAGACTTTCCGCTGTCCTTTCCTCATAGCTGCTGTCTGAAACAGCCAGAACGACGGCCGGTTTACCGAGCAGCGTCATGGTATGCAGATCCGGAGCTAAGCGGTCAATTAGCGTCTTGAGCTGGGCGGTATAATTGCCGCAATAAACAGGAGAGGCAAGGATCAGTCCGTCAGCATTGTGAAGATCCCGGAGAATGGAATCAAAATCATCTCCGCTTTCCAGTGTGCATCTTCCGTCCCTGACGCAGTTGTTGCACGCATTGCAGTAGTCAATATGCCAGCTGGAAGCGTCATAAAGCTGATACGGCTGACCGGAAAGCTCTGCGATTTGCTTTGCCGATTCCGTACTGACGGACTTTTCCCCTCTCGGAGAACCGGATATGATGATAATCATAATTGAAATGCCCCTTTCGGACGGTTTTTCGGAAAGTCCGCTTATCGCTTGCGTTTCGGGAATTATGCGTTTCGTTTCAAAGATAATCTTTTATTTTATTATATCTTTCAAATAATACATTTGCAATCCATCTTTTTCGAATAAAAAAGACTCCGGAGCATATCTGAAATGATCCGGAATCCTCTTTTCACTTTTTACAGACTTTCGGAAACTGCTGAGACTCCTCCGCGGCTTCAGTCTCTTTCCTTTTCGCTTTTCAGGATCGACCCATCAGAGGCGTCAATCTCATACTCATATTCAAAGCCGTCCGCCTTGAAGCTGATCTCGTATACGGTTTTCCCTCGTTCAAGATCCCGCTCGCACTCGTAGCCTCTGATTTCGCTCACGTCCGCATGGTTCAGAGCGGCTTCCTTCGCCGCGACTTCTCCGATATCTTCAGCGGCTGCTCCCGCGGTCTTTGCACCAGCTTGTTTCTTTTCTGCCTTTGAGGCTTTCGCGGCCTTCTTTTCAGAGAAATCATCGTCCTTTTCTCTGCTGTATTTGACGACCTCGCCGGTTTCAGCGTTGATATCGTAATCGTACTCAAAGCCGTTTGCCTTGAATTCTACCTCATAAACAAGGATCCCATGGTCGCGGTCGGGCTCACAGAAGAAAAAATACACGTCGCTTTCCTTAATGTCCGCATGCGCAAGCGCGGCTGACAGGGCTTCGTCCTCTTCGATGTATCCCTGCGCGGGAGCGGAGGCGTTTTTCCCGGAGGACTTTTTCTCCTGCTGCCTGCTCAGTTCGAGGAGATCGTCGTCCTTTTCCTTCCCGTGCTTGAGGATGTCGCCGGTTTTCGCGTTGATATCATATTCGTATTCAAAGCCGTCGGCGTCAAAATCCACCTCATATACCATCATTCCCTTTTCCCAGTCAAGCTCGCATTTGATTCTTGCGGCGTCTCCTTCGGAAACACCGGAATGGGAAAAAGCGACATCCTTCGCCGCCTGCTCTCCGATATATCCGGAGGAGCTGGCAGTGCCGATGGAGTCGATGTTTTCCAGCTTCGTTCCGCCGGACTCGGAAATAAGGTTCAGCTCGTTGATCGATAGTGAAACCAGATCCGCAAAGGAATACAGGGTGTTCTGCTGCGTGATCTGCCAGATCAGCTTTGCCTTGCCGGAGGTGATCCCGTACTGCTCTGCGAGCCGGAGGATCTCTTCATCGTTCGTGACCGTCTGGCCGAGCACGGCGCCGGAAACGTTTCCGCTTTCCAGAATGGCATCGATCTTTGTCATCAGCTTTGTCTGGATCGCCTGCCCGTCGGCGGGATCGTCGCTGTCAACGGAAACGAGAATGGAGTTTGCAATGTCGCTGATATAGCCGTTGCGGAGCATGGAGCCGATCAGCGCGTTGACCGTTACATCCAGGCTGCTTCCGGAGAAGTCCATGTCTCCGACAACGACCTTCGCGTCTTCATTGAGGGGGAGCACGCTCAGAACCTGCTCACTCCTGTTCAGCCGGATCTCAATGCTGGGGTTGACGTCCAGCATGATGGTGGAAGCGATGGCAATTTTTCCCTGGTAAAAGCTCACGCCGCCGAAGATCAGCATCAGAGCTGCGGCCAGCTCCGCAATATATTTTATGAAATGATTGTTTTTCTTTTTTTCCTGCATAACGATAACCTGTCCTTTCTTTATAATACGATCCGGGAGAACAGGATACGCATTGTCTGGAGCAATATGACCGTAAGCGGCGGTGATCCTTTTTTCGAGTTCACGGTTATTCATTTTCTCTGTCCTCCTCTTTCAGCAGTTCTCTCATTTTCCGGAGAGCGCGGTGATATCTGGAAAGTACGGTGGATAAAGGCCGGTTCATCAGCGCCGCGATCTCCCGGTGCTTCATGCCGGAAAGCGCGTGCAGCAGCAGGATCTCCCGCTCGTCTTCCGCCAGGTCGCGCAGGCAGTGCTCCAGAACGATCCTGTCCTCCGGGGAAAGCTGTTGGTTCGTTTCCAGATACGGCTCCCAGTCCTCCTCCGGAAGATCGGAGAAGCGGCTTCGGGAGCGGAGTCTGCTTAGACACAGATTCCTCACGATCGTAAAGATCCACGCCATGGGCTTTCCGCTTGCGGTATAGCCCGGTGCGGAATGAAATACGGACAGATAGCAGTCATGGAGAACGTCCTCAGCGTCATGCGTGCTCTTCAGAATAGAAAGAGCGTAGCCGTAAACGGCATCCTTCGTGCAGAGATAAAGTTGTTCCATCGCAGCGTGCCCATTGTTCTGAGCGATATCGGAGATGTAGTGCTCGATCTTTTCCATCTCAGATATGTTGCTGATTGCTGACGTCAATACAATCATAACATATCCTTCCTTTCATCCTATTAACGCGCGTACAGGCGGTTTTATCGCAGCGAAAAAAATAATTTTTCAAAAAATTTTTCAATTATTATCAATCTTCATGTCTTTCCCGCAGCGGAGCATTTGAAAACCAGCTGGAGCTGATTGCGGCTGATTTTATCACTGTTCCGGGGAAAAGAAAAGAGAATTAGATAAATTGAAAGAATGACAAGAAATAGCAGTTGTTATTTCTTTTTTTTTTGTGATATTATGTAAATTATATTATTATTGCTAAGATAGAAGAGGAACATGTCGAAAACGAAGCGAATTACCTTCGGAAACAACATTTTAGTGAAATAACCGGATGTAAATCGTGAATTAGATCTCTTTGTACATTTCCTTTTTCAGACTGGAGAAAGACCATGAAAAGAAGTAAAGGATATTTAGCCTCATTTCTGGCGGTCATTTTACTGTTTTCTGTATTTCCCGTATCTGTTTTCGGTGCCCCGCGTGCGCCGGAAGAGCACGTTCATACGGAGACTTGCTATGAAATCGGAGATCTGATCTGCAGCGAAGAACACGAGCATTCTGCCGATTGCTTTGAGCATACGCAGATATGCGGGAAAGAAGAGGCTTTTGCAGTGCGGTTTTCCAGTGTACAGGAGGGCGCTCAGATAACGGTTACCTACATCGGAGAATCCGGAGAAGAAGAGGTCATTGAACCCCGTACCGATGAAGCGGGGAACCCTGTAGCGAACAGGTATATCCTTGCTCCCGGAGAATATTACTGGAATGCGGAGCTCGATGGATATCTTTCTTCTCAGGAACGCTTTACCGTTGAGCCTGCGGAAAAAGAGATTATAATTGAGATCGCTTCTCTGGAAGAGGCGGATCCGGTTATGATGAACAGTCTGGACAACGTTCTTCTCAGCGGTTTTGACGAAGATGAAGGCGGCGTCGATGAAGTGATTCCCGGTCCTGAAGAAAGGAATAACCCTGACGCCGAAGGGGCTCCTAACCTCGAAACTGACGAAGAGGAAAATTTGTATGCCGAAGTTGATCGTGAGCCTGAGGAAAACGAAGGGGAAGTTAGCTTTATTCCTGAAGAAGACAATCAGGAAGATGGAGAAGGCGCCTCTGATTCTGAAGATGACGATGAGGGTGAGGATGACGTGATCCCCGGTTCTGAGGAAGAGAAGGACGAGGACGAGGAAGTGATCCCTGGTTCTGAGGAAGAGGATGACGGGAATAATGATCCTGATCCGGAGAAAGATGAGGAGACCGATGAGAAAGTGACGCCCGACTCCGGGGAAGAAGAGAAAAAGGATGCAGAGCCCAAATCTGAGGAGGACAGAGAAACGGCTGAAACATATACGGTGACCTTTGAATGCACACCGGCAGACGCAAAAATAACGGTTGCCTGCGCTGAAAACCCTGAGGAGATCATCGAGCCCCGAACCGGTGAAGAGGGAACCGTTGTACCGAATACCTATGATCTTGCCCCAGGAGAATATGTCTGCAAAGCGGAATGCGAGGAATATCTGCCTGCGCAAGGGAGCTTCGCCGTTGTCAGTGAGGATCAGAGTATTCCTGTAACCTTGAATAAGCTGCCCAGACTTATGATGAAAAGCATGAACCCCCTTGGTAATCCTCCGGAGAATTATACAGTGACTTTTGATTGTTCCCCAACAGAAACTGTAATCACGGTTAGCCTTAATGGAACTACGGTCGGAACTCCTGTGGAGAAAATGTATCAGCTATCTCCTGGAGAATATAAATGGAAAGCGGAATGCACCGGATATAGACAGGATCAGGGCCTTTTCACTGTGACAAGTGAAAATATGCGTATTCCTGTTTCACTCAATTCCGGTGAAACATTTACAATACAAAATGTGTCTGGCGGTACAGGGAAAGAAGTTGTTGTTGGCGGTAAAACGAGAGTAATCTACTGTCTTCAGTATGATTATCTTTGGCCGACGCCGAACGATGGTGAATATCATAAGGCTTCTGGAGTTGTTAATGGTACGGTTTGTATTGCATCACATCATACGACATGTTCTGTAATTATTCAGGAATGTTCTCATGATATAGATTCGTTTGATCTTGAGTATCTGCAGCATGATTTGCTTGATATTATGAGAAAAATGATTCCAGATTATGCTGAAGAGCACCAATATCGTCATCCTGGACCTATTCATGCGCAATTTGGCCGTTATGTCGGGGAACCTGGTGATTTTACTAGTATGAATACTGATGGTCATCTCAGATCCTGCTTCTTCGGTAGGAGCGAGACTATGACGATTAAGGACGGCACTTTAGATGGTGGGGAATTTGCTCATATTTATTTTGTTGACTGGGATCATGTCCGTGCAAGACATCGTCAATTGAACGTCACAGTGATGGGAACAGCAGAAGATTTGCAGGAAGATCGGAAATGGAACAACGGAGAAGTTATCGATACGCTTAGAAAGTTTACTGACGAAGAAAAGGCTTATGATGTTCATTATCAACTTCAGCAGAATAGATGAATACCTAAAAAAATTCTCGCATATTTTTTAATTATATTTTTCTTTTTATATGTTTTCACAGCGGCGCATATGCGCCGCTGTGGGTTTGATTGAAGATAATTTTTAAAGAGAATTTCCTTTGGTAACTTGTGTTTATAAGTTTTTTACTTGATTTTTGTTAGAAAAATTTTACTGCTGTATTACGCTCCTGTTGCACT
>JAUNQI010000026.1:26711-30196 GCA_030536255.1 Eubacteriales bacterium
TGGGAGTAAACCTTGCGGATAATCTGATGCTTGGCAGATACGCCGAAGCTTCACTATCCGGCGTTACGGCAGTAAATCAGATTCAGTTTGTTTATCAGAATATATTGATCGGGATCAGTGATGGTCTGGTAATTATTGCGTCACAATACTGGGGGGCCAGACGCATTGAACCCATTAAACAGGTCGCCGCCGTTGCAATGCGAACGGCTCTTGTATTTATGGCGATCCTTTTCGTTGTTGTTTCTGTTTTCCCTGTTTGGGTTGTCCGGTTATTTACAAATGATACAGCGATTGTAGATGAGGGAGTCAAATACCTTAGGGTTGTTCGTTTTACATATCCTTTGTTCTGCGTGACTACGATCCTTCTTGCCCTTCTCAGATGTACGGAAGTTGTAAAAATAGCTTTCTGGCTTTCTCTGAGCACTCTCGGTATCAACATTGTGATTAATTGGTTCTTGATATACGGGAATTGCGGCTTTCCGGCAATGGGCGTGGAAGGAGCTGCAATCGCTACTGTTATTGCCCGAATAGTTGAAATAATTATTCTTTTTATCTTCCTTCGGAATAAAGAACATAAGCTCAATTTAAAAATAAAAGATTTCCTTTACATAGATAAAGAAATCTCACATGATTATTATAAAGTCTGTACGCCGATAATTGTTGCACAAAGCCTGTGGGGAATAAACAATGCAGTGCAAACGGCTATACTTGGACATCTTTCTTCCTCTTCAATTGCAGCGAACAGTATGGCGTCCAATTTGTATCTGATCGTTAAAACCGTTGCTATAGGCGCTGCGTCTGCTACGAATGTTACTATAGGAAAACTCATAGGAGAAGGAAATAAAGAAAAGATCCGCTTTTATGCAAAAACACTTCAGATCATTTTTGTTCTCATGGGTGTTATTTGCGGGTTGATCCTTTTTGCTCTGACCGAGCCTGTTCTTGCGCTGTATAGTTTTTCTGATGAGAGCAGATTGCTGGCTCGTTCATTCCTTCATATTCTCTGCTTTGTTATGGTTGGAATGAGCTATCAGATGCCTGTTAATGCGGGTATAATTAAGGGCGGGGGAAGTACAAAATACTGCCTGATACTGGATCTGATCAGTATTTGGGGAATTGTAATTCCTGTTTCCTTTGTTGCGGCTTTCGTTTTACATGCTTCACCTTTAATTGTGGTATGCTGTTTGAACATGGATCAGATCTTTAAATGTGTACCCGCATTTATTACAGTGAATTATGGGAATTGGTGCAAAAAACTAACCAGATGACTTTCAATACGAAGATGTTAATAAAGTCTTTTACAATATCTTTCCTTATGGTATGATGCTTACAAGCGGATTTTTAATTAAAACCGGACAAAATACCGGTATAAAGTGGAGAAAATTATGAGAAAAGTAAAAACTGCCGTAATCGGATGCGGAGCAATCAGCGGTATATATCTTGAGAATCTTAAAAACATGTTCTCCGTTATTGATCTGGTCGGATGCTATGATCACGGGGAAGCAAAATGCAGAGCAGCTGCTGACAAGCATGGAATCAGAGCATTGACGCTTGAAGAGATTCTTGAGGATGATTCAATTGAGCTGGTAGTCAACCTGACCTAGCCGAAAGCCCATTATGCGGTAATAAAGCAGCTGCTTGAAGCAGGAAAAAATGTTTACACGGAAAAAGTTCTTTCCATTAAGCTCGAAGAGGCTCGTGAGCTTGTGGAGCTTGCCAATGAGAAACATCTTTACTTAGGTGCTGCTCCGGATACTTTCCTCGGCTCAGCGGTCCAGACTGCCCGGCAGGCAGTTGAAAGAGGTCTTATCGGTAAAGTTACGTCCTGCTTTGCTCAGGATAACCGAGACTATCGCATGATGGGTCAGATCGTAAAGTTCATTCCGAAGGAAGGCGGCGGAATGGGCTTTGATGTCGGAATATACTATGTAACAGCTTTGCTTTCCATCCTTGGCCCGGTTGAAAAAGTAAACGGGTTTCTGAAGTACTCAGAAACCGATGGACGCTTTGAGCTTCCCGGTGATCCAGGCTTTGGAGAAAGCTATCAAATCGAGTCGGAAACGATTCTTGCCGGAACCCTGAAGTTTAAAAATGGTGCGGTCGGTTCTCTGCAGTTCAATTCGGAATCCATCTTCCCTGAGCAGCCGGTCGTTATGATTTCCGGAACAGAAGGTGTCCTTTACCTTTCGGATCCGAACTGCTTTGGCGGTAAGGTATATTATCGCGCAAAAGGAAACAGCGAAAAGATCGAGCTCCCTTCAACCTTCGGTTATTCCGGAAATTCAAGAGGTCTCGGCGTTGCGGAAATGGCCTGGTCGATGCTTGACGGACGGACGAACCGGGCAAATAAGGAAATGGCCTATCATGCGCTGGAAGTCCTTCATGGAATAGCAATCAGCAGCAAGACAGACGAAACTTACCGGCTGCAATCGACCTTTGAAAAAATGCCAATGCTGAAAAGCGGATTTATGCCCGATTACCTTGCGGCAGATCACCTTCCGGTAGACGAGGAAGCAGCACTTACCTAAGATCCTTTGCCGACATTTTTATTACAGCTTGTCTGTAAGCAAAATATATACTTATTGTCCACGTTTAGTATACCAGTGCATGTCGTGTCTGTAGAGTACTATGTTGTGATTAAAAAAGTACCGAATACACTTATTGTAAAATATATACAATAACTACGAATATATTATTAAATAATTATTATTTATAAATACAATATATTATAAGGGGAATATATAGAAATTAGTGGTAGTATGTAACTTAGTAGAATATATAAAAGGAGGTACATTATGAAAGTATATATCGCAGCTCCTCTTTTCTCAGAAGGAGAAAGAGACTTTAATGAAAAAATCGATGCAGTTATCCGCAAATACGGACATGAAACGTATCTGCCTCAGAGAGACGGAGGCTGTATTGCCGATTTACCGGAAATAATTGAAGGTCAGCCGAAACGTAAATTCATCTTCAAACTGGACTGTGATCATATGGACTGGTGCGAAGTTGTCCTTTTCTTATATGATGGGCGTGTACCCGATGAGGGAGCGTGCTTTGAACTTGGCTATTGCTATGCAAAAGGGAAGAGGTGTATCGGATACAAGACGGATGCCAGATCTTTTATTGACGGATTTGACAATGTGATGCTCTATGGAGCCCCGGAGATCGTTTTGCACAATGAGCAGGAATTAAGCGATTTCTTTTCAAAAATTATCAACTGATATATCTTCTGCTGTTACGTATTCCGGCACCGAAAATTTTATATTTTTCATGGAGCATCGCCTCCTTTATACAGATTATACCATTATTTTGATTGCTTTTAAGAGAAATTTGCTATCAATTTAATGGTATTTTTCTTCCTGAGCGGTCTGCTTTTCCGAAGCGTTATTTATCTCATGGAATGATATTCTTCGGCGTAAACACCCGGACCTTGTCTTCATAAAGGCTGTTCGCTTCCACGGCGATCCCGTACAGAAGCTCAATGT
>JAUNQI010000075.1 GCA_030536255.1 Eubacteriales bacterium
TGGAAAGGAAATCATATATTGATAGAATTTCAGTCTATGGGTGCAAATCAAAGGTCATGGGTGCAAATTGATACCCGTGGGTGCAAATGAGGGTGCATGGGTGCAGTGCTTGTTTTGACCGAAAACTATCTCTTGTTGAGCAGTTAAACTGAAATTTATTGCTATTCATCTGATCGTGCTGCTATATAATCATACTGCTTTTCAGATACAATATCGCGTAATGTTTCCATCGCCTGTTCATATTGGTTTTCATAGTGCGAAAACGCATCCGTTTTCTGAATGCGGAAACCAACAGAGAGATACAGAAGAATCGCTTTCCAGCTCCATGGTTGAGTATGAATATAAACAGGAGTCCCGCCTTGCTCAGCGAACAGATTCATTACAGCAAAGCAAATGCTTTCCCAAGTTTTTTCCCTTGATATAGCTCATCAACAACAAGCCAATGCAGGGAGGAAACCTCAGCATCCCCCCGGCGATCCTGCCACGCGATACAGGAGTCAATCACTTGCCTTTCCGGATTTAAAAGAAACAGGATGTCTTTCTGTTTTTTACTGTCCGGCAGATAAGCAGAAACAAAATAACTTTTTGCTTCTTCTGTACTATCAAAGTCACCGATAGCAAATTCCAACCGTGCCCAATCTTCTTCGTAACTTTCCTGATAAGATACGATTTCAAACCCGTCGGGAAGTGATACTTCTTTCCGAACATAATAATCACATCTCAAAATCGTATTATAAAACGGAATCGTTCTATCAAGCATTCTGCTCTCCTTTCTCCGAAGAATATGGACATTTTTACAAATTCAAATTTACTTGTCTGAAACAAGCTTTCCGTAGATATAATAATCACACCAGGTATTAACCATCTTCCCCTGTCTGATCAATCCTTCTCTGGTATAACCACATTTTTCTAGCATTTTCTGAGAAGAAATGTTTTGCATATCAACCTCAGTCCATAATCTTTGCAGTTCGGTGTGTTCAAAACAAAAGCTTGTCATTGCCGAGAGTGCTTCCGTGCCGTACCCCTTTCCCTGGCAGACGGGAGCAAGGCGAATCGCCACCGATGCCATGCGATCGTTTTCGATAAGGTACACATAAATATCGCCGATGACCTTACCAGATGCTTTTTCTTCAATTCCGAGATGAAAGCTTTTCGTTGGCTTTTCATTTTTTTCAAACAGCAGTTCCGGATTCTTTTCCGCCTTGCTTGGTCCCTTGCCCCAATAGGTGTAGATCGACGGATCGGGCAGCCATTCTTTGAGTGCGGGAACATCTCCAGCACACATAGGACGAATCGTCAATCTTTCGGTCTCAATTACCGGCTTATCGTTGATGTAATCTGCAAGTGCCATGGTGTACTCCTAAAAGTTGAATTCCGCTTCCCAGCTGAAGCTTCCGCTTTCTTCATAAGACTTTGGCCAATGACAGCACCAGTCGGGAGTTCTCGGATTTTCGACACGGTCGATACTTGGGGTATACGGTTTCAGATCCAGCACCTGCGTGCCGTCAAAGGCATCCACGTAATAAAGACCGACAATGCCTTTTTCTACATCTACATAGGCAATATCCGCGTTGGACACCGCAATGGGGTTAGGACGCTCCAGAGAGCGCGTAGCAAATATGCCGAGTTCCTCGGGACCCTTTGTATACGGCTTTTCCTCTGTCAGAATGGAGCGGGATTTCTCGTTGTCGCAGCCGTCCGCCCACCAAAGAATCTGCACATGGCTGTATCCGTTAAGCCCTTTCAATCCTTCCCGATACTTCTGATCAAGAACGATGCGTATCGTTTCTTCATTGTTTTCAATTCTTCCGATGGGAAATACTTTAATATCGTTCATATTTGAACCTCCTAAAATAATCTCATCGAGCGCTCGATAGGTCTATTGTACAAAGTATTATTGATACTTCAACCCCTAAATA
>JAUNQI010000027.1 GCA_030536255.1 Eubacteriales bacterium
CTGCTCGTATGCTGGCTCCTGTTCGTATACAGGTTCCTGCTCAACATAGGGCTCAGCGAGCGTTACGGTTGCAGGACCGGCACCTGTAAGAGACTGGTTATAGTCGGAACTAACAGCAACATCGTATCCGCTGACTTCGCTGACGGGAAAAACGCTGAACGATGCAGTGACCGCATCGGCAGAAAGAGAAGCTCCTGTTCCGGAAAGAGTCACAGAAGAAGCGTAAAAGCCGAAGCTGTTTTCCGCATTACCGGCAATCGTGCTTACGGAAGCGTTATCAGCTGCCGTGATGTCCTCTGCCAGGATCGCAGTGCTTTCCGTGTGAGTTGCGGAAACCCCGTCAAGAGAAGCTGCAGAGATCTTTAATGAACCTTCTCCGGAAAAAGTAATATCTTTCCCGGGAGCATAAATACCATAGCTGCGGCAAGTGACCTCTTCTCCGGAGTATTCACTTGAATATCCTTGGGAAAGGATCTCATTGTCTCCCTCAAGACGGATCGTCAGACTGCTTACGGATGAGGAGAGCGTAATTCCGGCCGCGGCCGGATCTTCTCCCGAAACATAACAGGTCCCTTTGAAGTTGTGAAGGACGAGCGTCCCGTCAGAGGAAAGAACAGCATAGCTGTCTCCTTCACCGGGCTGCCAGTCGGGAGCATAAGCCTCGGGGCCGGCTCCGCCCATATAGTAATATACTCCTGCGGTCAGATCTGTTCCCATCAGAATGATGCCGCTTTCTCCGTCGGCAAACGCACCGGCGGATACAACAGAAAGAAGCATCATTCCCGCCAGAAGCAGGCTGAGCAGTTGTCGTGTCTTTTTCATGTAAGTTCCTCCTTTAAGGTGTATTTTAGTTTGTAATTCCCTGTCTGTTCTGAAAACTGCCGGTAAATTCATTTCCAAATCGCGAATCTTTTTTACGCTGATTTGGCATTGCTCTTAGCGAAGTTATCAGAGCGCCATTTAAGAATTTTATTTTAACAAATACGAAAAAGAATATTTAAACAATTCTTTTTTAAACAGTGAAAAAATTATGAACACTTACCGTCTGCCCCGTCTGCCCCTGCCGCGTCTTCTTGCCTGTGCGGACTTGGTTTTGTAAAGAGTGAGCATATCGTCATCGGCTTCATATACTCTTCTGCCTGCAAGGATCGAACCGTCCTCAGGATTCGTCTTGAACCGGATCCGCATCAGATATTTTCCGTGATCACGGCAGGTATAGATATTCATATAACGGCCTTCTCCCTGATTGACCCATTTGAGGGATTCCATCGGCTTTCCGCATACCGGGCATTTCAGATCGCTGATCTCCGCATCCGCAAAGGCGGCGGCTTTTGTTTCATAGCCGTCAAAGGCATCGAAGATGATCGGCTCCGGCCCCTGTTCGGTTTCGCTGGGGAGCGTAAAGTTCGGCATGCGGGAAGCAAGGATCCGGGGGGCGTCATCGTAATTCCGGAGTCCTTCTCTCATGTTCAGCCGGGAAGCTACAGCAGCCGTGTTGAAGGCGTCTCCGAGAGCATCATGAGCCACTCTCGTCTGTTCGATTCCGAAGTGTTCCATTGCATCTGCCAGTGACTTCTGATTTTTGTCTCCGCCTGTCTGAACATTGTAGATAAGCTGGAGGTTGATCCATTCATCAATCCAGTCCCAGTCCAGATCATGGATAATGATGTTCTGCTCCATGATCCCCTTGTCATCGCATCCCCAGGTAAGGAAGACAACGTCATCTCCGCAGAATTGCCGGAATGCTTCGAAAGCTTCAGGGAAGCCGACGGCACCGTCCAGACGCTCTTTATCAAATCCGGTAATCTTTTTCACCTGATAATGGATCTGCCTGAAATATACCGGGCGTACATCGATCGTGAATTCCTCACCCGGGGTATAGTCATCATTCAGGCGAACAGCACCAATCTGTATTATTTCTCCGCGGAGATGAATGGGGAGGCGGTTGAATACCGGAGAGTCTGAGCGAAGTGCCTGATTCCATTCAAAGTCCACTACAACTAAATTCATATTTCCGAGGTCCTTTTCCGGTTTATTTTTTGTGCTTTATTTTCTGCATGAGCAAAGGCGTACTGCCGCTGACCGCCGAAAGAACCTTTGCGGCGGAAAGATTCAGGCTGATGCTGCCTGTCCGGAGAAGCGCGCTGATTGCCTTTGCGGCGGTTCCTCCTCCGGTTCCTTTTACGCGTTCTCTGACGTATTCATCCTTCAGGATCCGCCCTGCATACGCTCTTTTTTCCTGATCGCTGAGCTTGCAGGTAGGGGAATAGAGATTGGTAAGGCAGGAAAAAACGCTTTTCAGATACATGTATCTGCAGTCTTTGTCATCCGTTACTCCGAATTTCTTACAGAGCTCCCGGACTCTTCCATCAGAGATCCTGCAGACCTCCGGCTTCCTGTCATAATAACCGGAGATGAGGCTGGCACTGTTGTACATTTTATAAAGATAACAGCAATATGAGCTTACAGAGATCTTTTTTGAAGCTTCGAGGCAGTCATAAATGAAAAGCCTGTCTTCTCCCCACCGGTAATCCGGGAAGCGGAACCCGTTGTCCCGGATCAAATCTGCGCGAAAAAGCTTTCCCCAGACCTGATTCAAAAGATTTGCCTTATATAATGAAGTAAACGCAGTGCCGATCGTTTCCGGAGTATACTCCGCATCAGGCTCGGAATAGTTATTCGTGGTTTTGTCCGGATTAATAATCGTAAATCCGAGAAACACAATGTCAGCGCCCTGTGTACTGCCGTCATCCGCTGCGGTTACCGCTTTTTCAAAAGCATCCGGAAGGTATTCGTCATCCGCATCGCAGAACATGATATAATCCGGAGAAGCCGATCCTTCTGAAGAACAGTGTGCTTCGTCCCGGGAATCAGACAGAAAATAGTCCAGGCCGGCATTTCTGGCTTTTGCCGGGCCTCCGTTGGGCAGCGTGAGCGCTCTGACCCGGGCGTCTTTTTCAGCCAGCTCCCGGATGATCTCCTCTGTTGAATCAGAGGATCCGTCATTTACAATCAGAAGCGTGAGATCCCTGTACGTCTGGGAAAGTATGCTCTCAGCTGCGCTGACGAGATATCTTTCGGCATTATATGCGGGCATGATGACCGCAATCTGTTTATTTATTCGCTTTTTGTCTGAAAAATCAGCCATTATTGCCTGCTTTCTCTAATAAAGATGAAGTAAAAACAGCCCACTGCAGCACAGCCTGCTGAATGTCGGCATGTCCACACTTTTACATTCTAATTATATCATTACCGATACGAATACGCAACAAATACAGAAGGAATACACAGCGCGTTTATGCGGATTGCTGCTGAGTCCTCAACAAATAGTTTTCACAAATATTCGGTAATGTTTTCTTTCAGCCAGAAGCCTGAGCAGAGTTGTATCTTGTCAGAGTCTTAACAAATATGAACGGGATTTATCCAAATTCATCTTGACACTTTGAGCCCTTTAAGGTAGACTCAAGATGTATTATTTCGGGTGGATACTGAGAGCAGATTTTATTTTTGACAGGAAAAAGCAGTCTGAAATCTTCCGGTTTTTGGTATCTTGTTTAATGGATCTGAAGTATTTGAAAGGACAGTTCATTATGCCGTCAGATAATTTACAGCTTATAAAGTATATTGAAGAGCAAAAGGTGATAGCCATTGTCCGCGGCGTTGAAAGCTCTCAGTGCATGAAGGTCGCAGATGCTCTGTATGAGGGCGGTATTCGCCTGATGGAGATCACGTATAATCAGAGTGATCCTTCCTCCTGGGAAGCTACGGCGAAAGCCATCGGTGATATAGCCGAAAAGTATGCCGGAAAAATGTTTGCCGGCGCAGGTACGGTTACGAAGCCTGAGCTCGTTGAGCTTACGGCGGGAGTCGGCGGAAGATATATTATCTCCCCGAATACGAATGAAACTGTTATCCGCAGAACCAAAGAGCTGGGGCTCGTCTCCATCCCGGGCGCGATGACACCTTCCGAGATCCTTGCTGCGCATGACGCGGGAGCGGATTTTGTAAAGCTTTTCCCGGCATCTGACCTTGGAATTCCCTACATGAAAGCAATTCGGGCTCCCATCAGCCATGTAAAGCTGATTGCTACGGGCGGGATTAGTGAGAAGAATGCAAAGGACTTTCTTGATGCGGGGGCGGTCGGTCTTGGCGTAGGAGGCTCTCTTGCCAATAAGAAAGTGATCGCCGCCGGAGATTTCGGTGCTCTCACGGAAGCTGCAAGGATTCTTCTGGCAGCCATTCGCTAATAATTATGAAGTCATTGGCAATCTCTGCCGTGATGATAAAAAAATGTAAGGAGAAACAACATGAAAAAATTCCTGGCACTTGTTCTTGCACTGTGCATGGTATTTGCACTCTGCGCAATCACCGCATCCGCTGACGCAGACCTTTCCGGTCTGAGTGTTACCTGCGTTTGCCCCTTCGCAGCAGGCGGCGGCACTGACCGCGTTATGCGCTTCCTCGCTGACGGCGCAAAGAGCGAGTTCAAAAACATCGTTGTTGAGAACCGTGAAGGCGCAAATGGCGACGTCGGTATGCTTTACGGCGCAACCGCAGCAGATGACGGCTCCATCATCACCATGGTTACCGCTGAGCTCGTTATCCACCAGGCTCTCGGCATGAACGACACCCTCACCTATGACATGTACAAGCCCATCATGCTCGCCAATACTGCTTGCTCTGCAATCACTGTAAATGCAGCTGATGATCGTTTCGAGACCCTCGATGACTTCATTGAGTACTCCAAGTCCAATGATGTTATGGTCGGTAACTCCGGCAACGGCTCCATCTGGCAGCTTGCTGCAGCAGGCCTTGCTCAGATCGCCGGCACAGAGTTCACTCATGTTCCTTACCCCGAGGGAGCAGCCGGTGCTATCACTGACCTCCTTGGCATGCACATTGATGCTGTTGCTGTTTCCTACGCTGAGGTTGCTCAGTATGTAGAAGCAGGCCAGCTCAAGGTCCTTGCAGTTCTCGCAAATGAGCGTCAGGAAGCTTGCCCCGAGATCCCCACTGCTATCGAGCTCGGCTATGAAGGTGCTGCACTCGGTACATGGCGTGGCCTCGCAGTTCCTGCTTCCACTCCCGATGATGTTGTTGCAGAGCTCCAGAGAATCTTCTCCGATGTCTGCGCATCCGATGAGTTCAAGGCAAACATGGCTCTCAATGGTGACGTTATCGATGTCCTCGTTGGCGATGACTTTGCAAAGATGCTCGAAGAGCAGACCGCTCTGTTCACTGACCTTGGAAAGAGCCTCGGTCTCGCACAGTAATTTTCTGAATAATCAGGGCAAGAGGGGGACTCCTCTCTTGCCCGCCTTATATTGAGGATTTTGAATCATCCCCTTTAAAGGAGAAATCATGAAGAAAGCCAATTTTATTTTTTCCGCGATATGCGCGGTTCTGGGCTTTACGGTGATCGGAGTCACCCTGGGATACAGGACGGACTTCCTTGCACACTATAACGCCGGAGGCAGCCCGACCGGTCCTGAGCTCTGGCCTGTTGTTGTCAGTGTTGTTATGCTGCTTTGCAGCGCACTTTTAGTAGCAAAGTCTCTGAAAATGAAGCCGGAGGACGATACTCAGATTGTTCTCTGGTCTGAAGGGTCACGCAGAGCATATCTCTCTATGCTGATCCTCTTTATCTATGCTCTTATTCTTGAGCCTCTGGGATTTATCATCGCAACCACGCTGATGGAATTCGTTTTCATCAAGTGGTTTTCAAAGAAGAAATGGTATTGGTGCCTGCTTATCTCTGTAGTTGTGGCAGTTGTCATCTACGTTGTCTTCCGTTACGTTCTGAATGTTTCGCTCCGCTTTGGCATTTTCGCGCCATAAAGGAGGTTTAAAGATATGCTTCAACAGATTTTTACTGAAACCCTGACCTGGAAAGTGATCCTGTATATGATCATCGGCGTTGCCGGCGGCATATGCATCGGTGCGCTTCCCGGCCTTACTGCCACAATGGGTGTGGCACTTCTCCTGCCTCTTACCTTCGGTATGGATGCTTCTCAGGGAATCCTGATGCTTCTCGGAATTTACTGCGGAGCGATTTACGGCGGCTCGATTTCCGCCATTCTTCTCCATACTCCCGGTACTCCCGCCTCCGCCGCTACGGCAATCGATGGATATAAGCTGGCGCAGCGGGGTGAAGCCGGACGCGCGCTGGGCGCGTCCACGCTTTCAAGCTATATCGGAGGCGTGGTCTCCGTAATCTGCCTCTGGCTGATCAGCCCCCAGCTCGCCAAGATCGCTCTGAAATTTTCTTCCGCGGAGTTTTTCCTCCTGGCTGTATTCGGACTGTGCATTATCGGCAATATTTCCGGCGGAAATATTGAAAAAGGCCTGATCTGCGGCTGTTTTGGTGTTCTTGTCGCCTGCGTTGGGATTGATTCCGTTACCGGTTATCCCCGTTTCAGCTTCGGAAAGAATGTTAATTTTCTTGCCGGAATCAGCTACATTCCTATCATGATCGGCCTTTTCGCTATGTCTCAGGCATTTGAGAATATCGAGGAGATCTTCTCTGAGGAAAAAGCCCAGTATGAAGTGAAGAGCATTCTTCCCAAAAAGGAAGATATGAAGCGGATCTTGAAAATCGCACCTCTGACCGGCCTGATTGGAACCTTCATCGGTATCGTCCCCGGTGCCGGTGCGGATATCGGTTCATTTGTTGGTTATAATGTTTCTCAGAATCTGACCAAGAATGATGACGGATATAAGCTCGGAGAGGGAAACATTGACGGTGTTATCGGTCCCGAAGGCGGCAACAACGGTGTTACCGGCGGAGCGATGATCCCGATGCTGACGCTCGGCGTTCCCGGTGATGCGGTTACCGCTATTATGATCGGCGCGCTGACCCTTCAGGGGCTTGCTCCCGGACCGATGCTTTTTATTCAGCATAAAACGCTTGTATATACGATCTTCCTCGGCATGTTTATTGCCAATACGATCATGGTAGTGATGGGTTTATCCGGGATTCGTCTGTTTACAAAGGTTCTGAGTATTCCAAAGGTCATTCTGACCCCAATTATCTTTGCTCTTTGTGTGATCGGTTCCTATGCGATGAGAAATAACTTCTTTGATGTTTACACGATGCTCATTGCAGGTGTTATCGGATATTTCCTCTCAAAAATCAAGGTTCCTACCAGCCCGGCTATTCTCGGTCTGATCCTCGGACCGATGGCGGAAAAGAATTTCCGCGTTGCTCTTCTCAAGAGCAAGGGAAACCCGGCAACATTCTTCTCCACCGGTATCTGCTGGTTCTTTATCGCACTGATTCTCATCAGCCTTTTTGGAACTCAGCTGAAAAAACTTCTCTCAAAGCTGTTTAAGAAGAAAAAGAGCTGATTCCGCTGTTTCGGAAATAACAGGCCCGATCATCTGTCGGGCCTGATTTTTCGGGTACTCCCGGACAGACAATATATCCGGAAAAATATATAATTAATTCATCATAGGAGAAAAACATGGATGTTTTAAAAAAGCTCGCGGAGTGCGGGATTGTCCCCGTAGTGGTGCTTGATAATGCTGATGACGCCGTACCTACGGCGAAAGCAATGCTCAGCGGTGGAATTGATGTCATGGAAATTACTTTCCGTACGGCGGCGGCGGCGGATTCGATCCGCAATGTGGCAAGAGAAGTTCCGGAAATGCTCGTTGGTGCAGGTACAGTGATCACGCTTGAACAGTGCAAACTTGCTGTAGAATGCGGTGCAAAGTTTATTGTAGCTCCCGGATATGATGAGGAAGTAGTATCCTGGTGCTGTGAAAACGGGATCCCGGTAACTCCAGGCTGTGTAACTCCTACCGAGATCATGGCAGCACTGAAGCATGGTCTGAAGGTTCTCAAATTCTTCCCGGCGAATGTTTATGGCGGGCTTTCCGCGGTAAAGGCACTTGCCGGTCCGTTCGGCGGCGTGAAGTTTATTCCGACGGGCGGTGTCAATGCCGCGAATCTGGCGGAGTTTATTTCCTCCCCGTATATTCATGCCGTAGGCGGAAGCTGGGTCTGCCCCAAAGCGGATATTGCTGCGCATAACTGGGACAAGATCACTGCGCTCTGTGCCGAATCCCGTAAGTCTGTTCTCGGTTTTGAAGTCGGACATATCGGAATCAATACGGACACTCCGGATGATTCCTTCAATGTAATGAACGCTTTTGAGAAGTGCTTTGGTTTTGCCTCAAAACCCGGCAACAGCTCCAATTTTGCCGGCACGGGTATTGAAATTATGAAGTCAAAATACCTCGGAGATAATGGTCATATCGCTATCCGTACGAATAAGATCGAGGCGGCTGTCGCTTATCTTGAGAAAAACGGATATGAACTGGATCCCGATTCCGCAAAGTATAAAGACGGTCATCTGAAAGCCATCTATCTGAAACAGCAGTTTGGCGGCTTTGCCTGCCATCTTCTGCAGAAGTAATATCGTTTGATTCACAGATCTTATATAAATTCGATAAGGAGTTATTATGAAATACTTAACCTTCGGAGAAATTATGCTCCGTCTCAAGGCCCCTTACGGCCAGAAGATCCTTCAGTCTGCCATGTTTGAGGCCACTTTCGGCGGCGGAGAGGCGAATGTTGCCGTTTCGCTTGCAAATTATGGTCTTGATGCAGCTTATCTTACGGTTCTTCCGGACAATGTTATCGGTGATGAGTGCGTGAAAGAGCTTCGCAAGTTCGGAGTCGATACAAAGCGTATTCTCAGAGGCGAGGGAAGAATGGGCGTCTATTATGTGGAACCCGGTGCAAACCAGATGCCGAGCAAGGTCGTTTATGACCGTGCCTTCTCCGCCATCGCAGTGGCAAAGCCCGGCTTTATTGACTGGGACAAGGCTTATGAGGATGTCGGCTGGTTCCATATTACCGGGATTACTCCGGCCATATCCGAAACGGCAATGGAGCTTGCCATGGAGTCCGTTATTGAAGCAAAGAAGCGTGGAATTATGGTTTCCTGCGATCTGAACTACCGCAAAAACCTCTGGAAATACGGGAAAAAAGCATCCGAGGTCATGCGTGAGCTCGTAAAATATGTTGATGTGGCAATTGCGAATGAAGAGGATGTTCAGAAGACCCTTGAGATTACAGTGGATGTGGATGTTGAATCCGGTGAGCTTGACAGGAGCAAATATAAAGCACTCGGTGACAAGGTCCTTGCGGCATATCCCAACCTGAAGATGATCGCCATTACTCTCCGTGAATCAAAGTCTGCAGACGCCAACGGCTGGGCGGCCTGCCTGAATGACGGTGAAAAGTTCTATGAGTCAAAGCGCTACATGATCAGTGATATCGTCGACCGTGTCGGCGGTGGAGACAGCTTTGCCGGCGGCCTGATCTACGGGCTCAATACTTATGATGATAAACAGACGGCTCTTGAGTTTGCTGTTGCGGCTTCCTGTCTCAAGCACAGCATTATCGGTGACTTCAACCGTGTCAGCGTATCCGATGTGGAAAAGCTGATGGGAGGAGACGGCTCGGGCCGCGTTCAGAGATAACACAGAGAAGCTGTGGGAGGCTGTTATGGCATTTGACATGAATTCTTTTTCCCTTCAGGGGAAAGTTGCTCTTGTTACCGGCGCTTCGCACGGGATCGGCATGGCAATTGCGGAAGCTTTTGCGGCAGCCGGTGCGGAGATCTGTTTTAACTGCAGCAATCAGGCGTCTATGGAGAGAGCGGTTGAAAAGTATAATTCAAATGGCATTCAGGTGCATGGATATGTATGTGATGTAACGAATGAGGATCAGGTCGATGACCTTGTTTCAAGAATCAGGGAAGAAGTTGGCATTATCGATATCCTGGTGAACAATGCCGGAATCATTAAGCGAATTCCGATGACAGAGATGTCAGCGGAGGAATTCCGTCAGGTCATTGATGTTGACCTGAATGCTCCGTTTATCTGTTCAAAAGCCGTTATTCCGGGAATGATCGAAAAAGGTCACGGAAAGATCATTAATATCTGTTCAATGATGTCGGAGCTCGGCCGGGAGACCGTTTCTGCATATGCTGCGGCAAAAGGCGGACTGAAGATGCTTACGAGGAATATCTGTTCTGAATACGGAAAGAACAACATTCAGTGCAACGGAATCGGTCCCGGGTATATTGCAACCTCGCAGACGGCCCCTCTCAGAGAACGCCAGCCGGATGGAAGCCGTCATCCCTTTGATCAGTTTATCGTTTCAAAAACCCCGGCGGATCGCTGGGGAATTGTTGATGACCTGAAAGGTCCGGCCGTTTTCCTGGCATCGGATGCTTCCAACTTCGTTAACGGCCATGTCCTTTACGTTGACGGCGGAATTCTGGCTTATATAGGCAAACAGCCTTGATCGGAGGAAAAATGAAAGCTGCTGTTCTGAAAAACTGGCTCGATCTTGAGCTTTGCGATATTCCTGTTCCCGTACCCGGAGAAAATGAAGCACTGATTAAAGTGATACGGGCGGGCGTCTGCGGTTCTGATATAACGGTCTATCGCGGAAAGCATATGACAGCGACAGTTCCTACGGTCCTTTCCCATGAAATCCTCGGAAGAATAGAGAGTCTGCCGGAAAACTATGATGGACCGTTCAGCGTAGGTCAGCGGGTGCTTATGAATCCGATCATCTCCTGCGGAGAATGCTCTGCCTGCAGACGGGGAATTCCATGGGTATGCGAAAATCTGAAGCTTCTCGGCATCCATGTTGACGGCGGATTTGCAGAATATACAAAGGTTGCTGTGGATAAGCTCGTTTCCGTCGGGGATGATTTCCCGGATGAAGTGGCAATCCTTGGTGAGCCGTTTGCTGTGGGTCAGCACGTAATGGTCAATTCAAAGGTTCAGCCGGGAGATAAGATCTATATTTCCGGTGGAGCTACCGTAGGCCTTTATATTGCGCTCTTTGCGAAGGAAGCCGGAGCCGAACGGGTAATCATTTCTGAGATTAATGAGCCGAGACGTCAGTTCGTAGAATCAATGGGGATCGAAACGATCAACCCGATGCAGACCGATGCAATGGATCTGATGCGTGAGGTTACAGGGGGCGGAGGATTTGATATCGTTTATGATACATCCGGCGCGGCGTCCTGCGTCCTCCAGATGCCTGACCTGTGCCGCTGCGGAGGAAAGATGCTCAGCCTCGGCCTTTCGGGGGATGCATATCAGTTTATTATCGGTAAGGTTTCGTTCAAGGAAATTACGCTGATCGGAAACAGGCTGTATTCTCAGGAAGATTTTGAACAGGGTGTCCGCTTCGTTGAGAAGAACTGGAAACGTCTCAGGCTTGACCGCATGGTAACGGACAGACTCGGTCTCAGTGAGATCGACAAGGCTTTTGAAATGATGCTCAGCGGAAAAAATATCTGTAAGATCATCATCGATCCGGAAAAATAAACGGAACCGATGATTCTAAAGGAGATTTGAAGTGTTCAGTTTTATTAAAAAACTTGATAAACGTTCACAATTTATCCTTTTCACATGTTATTATTCTTTCTTTTGCAACGGTATTGTGGCGCTAATGATCGGCTCGGCGCTTCCAGACATTAAATCCGTTTATGGAATAAGCGATACCGTAAGCGGACTGTTCCTCTCCGCTCATTCAATTGGTAATATAGTTGCGGGTCTTGTTGGCTCTGTTCTTCCTCTTTATGTGGGTGAGAGAAAATCCATTATGTCACTTTCTGCGATGGCATTTATCGGGTTTCTGATGATGATTGTCTGGGGAAACCCGGTATGGCTGTTTATCGCATTTATCATGACCGGAATCACCAGAGGAAGTGTGGCCAATTTTGATAACCGTATGGTAAATTTGCTCTCTGGAGGAAGCTCGACCGCGTCGAATTGTTTACATGCCACCTTTGCCGTAGGAGCTATTCTTGCGCCGATGATCTTTCTCGTAATGAGCAGAATTCTTTCATGGAGAGCAGCTCTGGCTGCGATTGTCCTGTTTGGCTTTTTCAGTGTTTTTAACTTCAGCCGTATGAAGCTGGATAATGAGTATCCGGACAGAAAAGATAAAGCCAACAGATCCATCGTTTTTATGAAGAACCCGTCGTATCTGATCCTGCTGGCAATGATGTTCTTCTACCTTTGTTCCGAGTATTCTATCAATGGCTGGCTGGTTACCTATATCCAGAACAAAGAGGGTCTGCTCGCGTCGTTTGAGTATTCAGATGAAGCTGTTATTGCGTACAGCCAGAGCATGGCGACGCTGTTCTGGGTGCTGATGCTTGTCGGAAGGCTTTCCTGCGCGGCTCTTTCGCTTCGGTTCCATCAGAAAAAGCTTCTTCTGATATGCAGCTTTGGCGTGTTGGGCTTTTTCCTGATGATGCTGACTTCTTCTTCAATACCGATGGTTACTGTGTCAGTGGCAGGGGTAGGTCTTTGTCTGGCCGGGATGTGCCCGATGATTTACGCCGATGCGGCGGTTTTTTCCAATATCTATCCAATGGCGATGAGCTGTCTGATCGTGATCGGTTCTTTGGGCAGCGTAATGATGAACACGTTGATCGGAATCCTGGCGGATCGTTTCGGTTTCCAGGGAGGAATGAGCGCAATTACGGTTGCTGTTGTATTTCTGATGGTGTTCTCTGTGCTGAATGTTATAGTGAAAACACGGGATCCGGTGAAATCTGTGGTAAAATAATCACTTTTTCCGGTTCTTCACCGAATCGTTATATGGTTTATATGAGTATGTCAGGGAATATGAGAAATTCCTGAAAGAATAGAGGTCCTGTATGAAGTATATCATGTCCCTTGATCAGGGCACTACCAGCTCCAGATGTATCCTGTTTGACAGAAAAGGGAATATTTGCGCCTCCGCTCAAAAGGAATTCAGACAGATCTATCCAAAACCCGGCTGGGTGGAGCACGATGCCATGGAAATCTGGGATACGATTCTATCTGTTTCCGGGGAAGCAATGAACAAGCTTGGTGTTTCAGCTTCGGATATTGCGGCAATAGGGATTACAAACCAGCGCGAGACAACAGTAGTCTGGGATAAACAGACGGGAATTCCGGTGGCCAATGCAATTGTCTGGCAGTGCCGCCGCACCTCGGATATTATTGACGGACTTGTCTCAGCCGGATTTTCTGATATGATCAGGGAAAAAACAGGCCTTGTTCCGGACGCTTACTTTTCCGGCTCGAAAATCAGGTGGATCCTGGACAATATTCCGGGAGCGGAAGAGAAAGCCGAAAAAGGAGAACTGCTCTTCGGAACGATCGACTCCTGGCTGATCTGGAAGCTTACCGGAGGCAGAGTCCATGTGACGGACCAGACCAACGCGAGCAGGACAATGTTATATAATATTCATACGCTGGAGTGGGATAAAGAGCTTCTGGATATTCTTAAGATCCCTTCCTGTATGCTTCCGGAGGTAAAGCCTTCGAGCTGTGTTTACGGGCTGACGGATCCGGCACTTTTCGGAGAAGAGATCCCGGTTGCCGGAGCGGCGGGGGACCAGCAGTGTGCCCTATTTGGCCAGTGCTGTTTTTCTCCGGGAGAGATGAAGAATACTTACGGTACGGGCTGCTTTCTCCTGATGAATACCGGCAGAGTACCGGTAAAAAGCGGCAGCGGTCTGGTAACAACGGTGGCTGTCGGATTTGGAGATCATGTGGAATATGCGCTTGAAGGGAGCGTTTTCGTTTCGGGAGCAGCGGTCCAGTGGCTTCGCGACGAATTACAGGTCATTCAGGGAGCACCGGAAAGTGAAGCAATCGCCCGGTCAGTTCCGGACTGTGCCGGAGGGTATGTTGTCCCGGCATTTACCGGTTTTGGTGCGCCTTACTGGAATCAGAGAGCGAGAGGTGTTATTGTGGGCCTGACGCGCGGCTTTGGCAGGGCACATCTTGTTCGAGCTGTTCTGGAGTCAATGGCCTATCAGGCATATGATATATGCAAGGCAATGGAGCAAGATTCCGGAACTGCCGTCAGAAGTCTCAGGGTTGACGGCGGGGCCTGTGCCAATGATTTCCTGATGCAGTTTCAGAGTGATATTCTCCGATGTGAGGTTCTGAGACCTGCTTGTATCGAGACAACAGCTCTCGGTGCGGCCTACCTGGCAGGACTTGCCGTAGGATACTGGGCCGATAAGGAGGATATTCTGGCAAACTGCCGGACAGACAGAATTTTTAAACCTTCTATGACGGAAGAAAAATGCGAAAACTTGATAAAAGGCTGGCATAAAGCTGTAAAATGTGCCTGCCTTTGGGGAAGTGAGGATTAAATAATGAACGATATCATCCTTCTGAAACTCGGAGAAATTGTTTTAAAAGGACTGAACAGAAAAACCTTTGAGCGCAAGCTCCTCAGCAATATCGCATACAGACTCGGGAAGATCGGCTCTTTCAGAGTCAGCTGTATGCAGAGTACCGTCTATGTTGAAGCAAAGGACGAATCGGCGGACATGGATGCCGCATTTGAGGCCTGCAAACATATCTTCGGTATCATCGCGCTGACTCGCGCCGCTGCTTGTGAGAAGGACAAGGATGCAATAGCAAAGCTCGCCATAGAGTATCTGAAAGATGAGATGCTCAGTGCAAAAAGCTTTAAGGTCGAGAGCCGAAGAAGCGACAAGACCTTCCCGATGACCAGCATTGAACTGAGCCAGTATGTGGGCGGTGAGCTTCAGGAGGCTTATCCGGAATGCACGGTCGATGTGCATGACCCGGAACTTACGGTATGCGTTGAGGTCCGGGATATTGCAGCTTATGTTCACGGAACGCCGGTTCCGGGCGCCGGAGGAATGCCGGTAGGCTCCAACGGAGTCGCCGTTACGCTCCTTTCCGGTGGAATAGACAGCCCGGTTTCCACCTATATGATTGCAAGGCGCGGCGTACGTCTGATTCCGGTTCATTTCTTCTCTTTCCCGTATACCTCTGAGCAGGCAAAGGAAAAGGTGATCGAGCTGGCTCAGATCCTTACGGAATACTGCGGAAGAATGACGATTGAGATCGTTCCCTTCACGCATATTCAGGAAGAAATTCGGGATAAATGCCCCGAAGAGTATTTTACGCTGATCATGCGCCGATTCATGATGCGCATCGCGGAGAAGATCGCGCTTTACAACGGTGCACGCGGGATCGTTACCGGGGAAAATCTCGGTCAGGTTGCCAGCCAGACGATGGAAGCAATGGCGGTAACGCAGGCGGTAACTTCGATTCCCGTTATTCAGCCGCTGGTTGGTTTTGATAAGGAAGAAATTGTCAGAACGGCCAGAAAGATCGGAACATTTGAAACCTCGATCCTTCCGTATGAAGATTGCTGCACGGTCTTTACTCCCCGCCACCCCTGTACGAAGCCAAAGCTTGAAAATGTTGAGCAGGTGGAATCCGTTCTGGATGTTGATTCGCTCGTCGAAGAAGCAATCAAGGGAACAGAACGTGTTACGGTTGAGCTGTAAAATGACAGCTCGGATTAATTATTCTGATAAGGCGGACATCATGTATGAGAACCTATAATACCGAGATCATTTCCGTCGGTACCGAACTTCTTCTCGGTCATGTTGTGAATACCGATGCATCGGATGTATCTCAGGCACTCTCCGATATCGGCATTAATGTTCTGTATCATACCGTAGTCGGGGATAATCCCGGCAGACTGGAAAAATGTATTAAAAATGCTGCGGAGCGTGCGGATATCATAATCACTACCGGCGGTCTGGGCCCTACGTGTGATGACCTCACGAAGCAGATCATCTGCAAGGCTTTCGGCGTGGAGCTGGAGCGCAATGAGGAGGAATACCGATGCATTTATGAGTATATGACTGCCCGCCATGGGTATACGGAAAACAATACGCAGCAGGCGATGCTTCCTGCAGGCTGTACGGTTTTTCATAACTCCTGCGGAACGGCTCCCGGCTGTGCCATCGAAAAGGACGGGAAAATCGTCATCATGCTTCCCGGGCCTCCGAAAGAATGCAGAATAATGCTGAGGGAAAGTGTTGTTCCTTATCTGAAAAAGCTTGGAAGCGAGGCGATCGTTTCCCATTCTGTGAAGGTTTTCGGAATCTGCGAAAGCGGGATCGATGACATGTTTGCCGAAGAAATGAACGGCATGACAAATCCGTCAATGGCCCCTTATGCGAAGGAGGCGGACTGTTTCCTGAAGATCACGGCCAAGGCTGAAACGGCGGAAGAGGCCGAAAAAATGTGCGCTCCGGTAATGGAGCGTGTCATCAGCCGCCTTGGAGATAATGTTTACGGCGTGGATGTTGAAAATCTTGAGGAAGTGGCGGCTTCCCTGCTGAAAGAAAAAGGAAAAACACTTGCAATTGCCGAAGGATTTACCGGAGGCTTTCTGTCGGATCGTTTTACGTCCGTATGTCCCGATCCGGCCTCCCTCAGAGCAGGCTTTGTTATGCCGTATGCCGGTACATCGGAAGAGGTTGCGGAGCAGATGGCTGTGAATATACGGAATTCATCCGGTGCGGACATTGCGCTGGCAGTAGGAGGGGACGATGAAGGGAAATTCTTTATTGCTCTTTCCTCAAAGGACGAAACATTTGTCAGGCCGGTTAAAGTCGGAATGCCGAGACCGTTGGACTTTCGCAGAAGATCAGCGGCAAATTATGCTTTTGATCTTCTCAGAAGATATCTTTCCGGTTTGAATGTGATATAAAGAAAGGATCAGGTGCCGCTGGCATCACTTGCTATGGTTACTTCCGTAAAGCTGAACTCTCTGGAAGATGTAATGGCACTTCTGGAAGAGCAGGAATTGAACGAAAACATAAACAGATTCAGGAGTCCCTATTATTATATTGGTCTTCCGAATGCGGATTTCCGGCTTCAGACGAGCATTGTGCGAAACTGCAAGCATCTGGCCAAGACACTTGAACCGTCACTTCTCCGCAGCTTTACAAAATATGCTGTGATCGATGATCCGGACATTGCGGATTCGGTTTGGAGACAGATGATCGTCGGCAGACATCACGGTCTTCCGACACGTCTTCTGGACTGTACGCATTCTCCCCTGATCTCCCTTCATTTTGCAACGAGCGGAGAGGGCCTTGAAGTCCTCGGGACGCATGACTTCGTTATCTGGCGTCTGGATATCAAGGAAATCCATTCGCTTCTCCCTCCACATTACAGGAAACCGCTGGAGCGGGAAAAGGCGGATATTTACACGGTGGATATGCTGAAGGAGGTTGTAAATGACCTTGATGAATATGACGATGAGATGGGAGACCGTGCGATGGTCATTGTTGAGCCTCCGTCCCTTGATCAGCGTATCATCAGTCAGTTCGGCAATTTCCTCGTGGTTCCGCTGTATATGAAAAGCATAGAAACTTTTTTGAATCAATATACGGAGAATACTGTCCGTTATGTCGTGGATAAATCTCTGGCATGGAGGATCAGGGATATGCTGGATCAGCTGAATATCAGCGAAAGAACCGTTTATCCCGGACTGGACGGACTCTCCGCATGGCTGGCGAGGCATTACTATGTCAAATAAAGGAACGGTTTTTGATATCAAGCAGCTTGCCGTATTCGATGGTCCCGGAGCAAGAACGACGGTTTTTCTGAAGGGCTGCCCGCTTCATTGTATGTGGTGTCATAATCCGGAAGGTCTCTCACCGGAGCCGCAGCTGATGGTTTCAAAAAATAACTGTATGCTTTGCGGGAAATGTACGACGGTCTGTCCGAGCCCGGATAATTGTATCCTCTGCGGAGCATGTATAAAGGTCTGTCCGAATAATCTGAGAAAGATCTGCGGTGTACGGTACACACCCGAAGAGCTTGCGGGAATACTTCTCAAAGACAGAGATTATCTGGAAATGCTGGGCGGAGGGGTAACTTTTTCCGGCGGGGAACCGACGATGCAGGCGGAATTTGTTCTTGAAACAACAGGACTTCTGAAAGGTATGCATTGCGCAATCGAGACCTGCGGTTTCTGTTCGGCAGATACTTTCCGGAGAATAATCGATGCAATGGATTACATTATGATGGATCTGAAGATGATCGATCCGGTTCTGCATAAGAAATACACCGGTGTTGATAATGCTCCGATTCTCCTGAATCTTGAACTGCTGAAGGCGTCCGGAAAACCGTTCCGGATCCGAATTCCCGTGATTCCGGGAGTAAACGATTCAGAGGAAAATTTCACAGCCACGGCAAAGCTTCTGCAGGGGTGTGAAACATTGGAAAAGGTCGAGCTTCTTCCATATCATAAAACGGCCGGAGCCAAATATTCTATGGTGGAAATGGAATATGCGCCTGAATTTGACATCCATGCGCAGCTAAACCTTGATACGGAGCTGTTTGAAAGCTTTGGGATCAGATGTTCCCGACTGTGACAGACCGGGCAATGAATTCTTTCGCTTAAAACTTCGATAGAGCGGGAATATTTCTTTTTCAACCGGCTGATAAGTGGTATTGACATTGTCAGGCATTATCGTTATAATACCAATATTAATAATGATTCTTATTTTTGAAATATTTTGAAAGGCGAGATCATGACAGACTATATTAAAAACCTTTATGACAGATTTATTGTAAATAAGGAGCACTTTGTACTCCGCGGAGAGCGCCATGATCCTTATGAGCTCGCGGAACAGTATTCTGCTGCGGGACTTTCCGATAATGAGCGCAGCGTCCGCCGCCTGCAGTTTATGCTGGAAAGTGAAAAGCCTGCTGTATGGGCAGATGAGAAGATCGCGATCATCCGTACCGTTCCTGTTGTTCAGGAGATCTTCACAAAGGCTGAATGGGAACAAATCAGAGAAAAGTACTTTGTCCATGAACAGGGAAAGGTCTTTAATATTGCTCCGGAGTACGACGTTTTGATTTCTCGTGGGTTTGATGCGCAGAAAGAGATCATCTCTGCCGAACTCGGAAAAGAGAACCTTACTTCTGATGAGAAGGAATTCCTTGAAGGTCTGATCCGTACTTTGGACGTTATCACGGCTTTTGCCGACAGATATGCGGAAGAGGCAAAAAGAGTCGGAAATGAATATGTCGCAAAGAATCTTTCAAAGCTTCCCCGAAAAGGAGCTGAGACCTTTGGCGAAGCGCTCCAGTTCCTCCGTCTTCTCCATTACTGTCTGTGGGACAGCTTTAACTATCATAACACCATTGGCCGCATGGATCAGTTCCTGCTCCCGTATCTGAAAAAGGATCTTGCTTCCGGCATCAGCATGGAAACAGAACAGGAGCTTCTTGAAGAATTCTTCCTCAGCTGCAATAAGGACTCCGACCTTTACACCGGAATGCAGCAGGGCGATAACGGTCAGACGGTTATGCTCGGCGGTCTGAATCCTGACGGAACGGATTCCTTTAATGAGCTTTCCGAGATGTGTCTGAAGGCCTGTGAGGACCTTCGCCTGATTGACCCGAAGATCAATCTCAGAGTGAATAAAAATACGCCGCTGAGTCTTTATGAGCGTGGAACCCGCCTTACAAAGCTCGGCCTCGGTTTCCCGCAGTATGCGAACGATGATGTGGTTATTCCCTGTCTGCTTCATTGGGGATATGATAAGGAGGATGCGTATAATTATTCCTGTGCCGCATGCTGGGAGTTTATTGTTCCTGCTACCGGCATGGATGTTCCCAATGTAGACGGGCTGTCTTTCTCTGCGGCAATGCAGAAATGTGTCCCGGAACTTGAAAAGTATTCTTCTTTCGACGAGCTTCTTTCCGCTGTAAAGGAGAATATTACCCGTCAGGCAGAAGAGCTGATTGCTCCGGTTAAAGCTCTGTATATGGAGCCGGCACCTTTGATGAGCATGATGATGCGCGGCTGTGTTGAGAACCATAAGGATATTTCTTTTGGCGGAAAGTATAATAATTTCGGTCTGCACGGAACCGGCCTTGCCACTGCAGTCGATTCTCTGGCAGCGATCCGTGAGTTTGTTTTCGATAAGAAAAAATATACTGCTGAAGAGATTAAGACGATCGTTGCGGCAGACTTTGAGGGATATGACGAGGCCCTCCATGACCTCCGTTATGAAGCTCCCAAAATGGGAAATGACGATGACGCAGTTGATGGTCTTGCAACGGAACTTCTGGACGCTTTCGCGGATGCTCTGGAAGGAAAGGTAAACTGCAGGGGAGGAATCTGGCGTGCCGGAACCGGATCTGCAATGTACTATGTATGGCATGCGAAAGATCAGAATGCGACACCTGACGGACGCCGCAAAGGAGAAGGTCTTGCATGTAACTACTCTCCGAGCTTGTTCGCACGCTGCAAGGGTCCTGTGTCAATAGTGAAGTCGTTTGCAAAGCCGCATCTTGACCGAGTTTCAAACGGCGGCCCGCTTACGATTGAACTTCATGATTCAATCTTCCGTAATGATGAGAGCATTTCAAAGGTCGCGATGTTTGTTAAGAGCTTCTTTGATCTCGGAGGGCATCAGATGCAGATCAATGCGGTCAACCGCGATAAGCTGAAGGACGCCAAGCTGCATCCGGAAAATTACAAGAATCTTATCGTTCGTGTCTGGGGCTGGAGCGGTTACTTTGTAGAGCTGGATGAGTGCTATCAGGATCATATCATTGAGCGTATGGAGCTCTCTGTATAACAATTAAAAATAATAATTATTGGACGAAATAATATGTCCTTTGGAGATGCGGAGTTCGTATGATAACGGATTCCGCATTTCTTGTGCGGATAAAGGGAGGCGTGTCCATGGGTAATAATGTACAAAAATTGTAAAGAAATTTTGTGCATCTTTTCACGATGATATTCTTGACTTTCATCGTTGAAAATCTTAAACTAAACTTAATTAAATATGTGGAAGGGTACCCTTCCATGCTTTACATAGTAAAGCATGATGTCTTTGGGTGCGTTTCCTTCTTTATGGGTGATTAGCGGTTTACCGCAAAAAATATAATCACAAAATAAAAGAAAGGAAAAAACCAAAATGAAAAAATTCCTCGCAATCGTTCTCGCACTGGCAATGGTAATGGCTCTTGGTGTATCTGCATTTGCAGACCTCAAGGTTGCATTCTCCCAGATCGGCCAGGAATCTGACTGGCGTACTGCCAATACTGACAACCTTTGTGCTGCTATTGAAGGCCACGAAGGCTGGACCCTCATCTATGATGATGCTCAGCAGAAGCAGGAAAACCAGATCAAGGCTCTCCGTAACTTCATCACCCAGGGTGTTGACTACATCCTCTTCACCGGCGTTGTAAATACCGGTTGGGACGAAGTCCTTGCTGAAGTTAACGAAGCTGAGATCCCCCTGATCCTTATCGACCGTATGCCTGAGTGCGCTGACAAGATCGAGTATGCAGCAGCATTCGGCGGTGACTTCGTCGAAGAAGGCCGTCGTCAGACCATTTGGGCTGGCGAGTATCTGAAGAGCCTCGGCCGTGGCGATGAAGAAATCGCTGTAGCAATCATGGAAGGCACCACCGGTGCTGACGCACAGGTTGGCCGTACCAAGGGTAACCTCGAAGGTCTTGAGAAGTACCCCAACATGAAGGTTGTTGCTCAGCAGAGCGGTAACTTCACCAGAGCTGAAGGCCAGGCTGTTATGGAATCCTGGCTCAAGTCCGTTGACAAGATCGATGTTCTGATTGCTCAGAACGACGATATGGGTCTCGGTGCTGTTGATGCTATCAAGGCTGCTGGCCTTGTTCCCGGCAAGGACATCATCATTGTCGGCTGCGACTCCGTTAAGGCTGCATTCGAAGCAATCGTTGCTGGCGACATGAACGCCACCATCGAGTGCACTCCTCTCTACGCTGATTTCGTTGTTCCCACCATTGAGGGTCTCGAAGCTGGCGAAACCTATGGCCGTGACGTTCTGCATCCCGCAGAGGGCGTTTACGACTGTGTTGGCGGCATTGTATGCGGCGGTGAAGTTGAAGTTACTTCCACTCTCGCAGCTGATGTCATTGACGCACGTGTATACTAATATCTGAATCAGATATTCTTTAGTCAAAACCTGTAAGGGGCTGGCGTTCAGCCAGCCCCGTTTCTTTTATGTAAGGAGGAATTAATTTGCCGGATCATTGCTTGCTTGAAATGAAGGGCATTGAAATTCAGTTCCCCGGTGTCAAAGCCCTTGATAAGGTTGACTTCACGCTGAACAGAGGTGAGGTTCACGCTTTACTCGGGGAAAACGGCGCCGGCAAATCCACGCTGATCAAATGCCTTACCGGTGTTCATCATATGGATGCCGGAACGATCCTGTATGACGGAAAAGAAATAAAGCCGACCAGTCCGCAGGATGCTTTTAACATGGGTATTTCCACTGTTTATCAGGAAATCAACCTCTGTCCCAATCTTACGGTTGCGGAAAATATTTTTGTCGGCCGCCAGCCGATGAAGCGCGGTGCAATTGACTGGAAAGAAATTAACCGCAGAGCGGCGGAGCTTATGTCCAGATTCCATATGGACATTGATGTCACTCGTCCGCTTAGCTATTACTCAACTGCAATTCAGCAAATGGTGTCTATCGCCCGTGCAGTGGATATAGACGCAAAGATTCTTATTCTCGATGAGCCTACCTCGTCTCTTGATGATAACGAAGTCAAGCTTCTGTTTGATGTTATGAATGAGCTGAAAGCAGAGGGAATGGGAATCATCTTTATTACGCACTTTCTCGACCAGGTCTTTGCTGTGTCGGATCGCCTGACTGTTCTTCGAAATGGTCAGCTTGTTGGCTCTTTTGGAATTAACGAGATTACGAAACTTGAGCTCGTAACCAAAATGATTGGCAAAGACATGGATACGATTTTCAATCTCAAGAGAGCGGAGATTGCTCCGGACGCTCCTGAGATGTTAAAGACTGATGATCTTGGTACGCCGGGTCATATTGAGAACGTCAATATTACGATGAAGAAAGGAGAGCTCCTCGGCTTTGCAGGCCTTCTCGGCTCAGGCCGTACTGAAACTGCGGAGGTAATTTTCGGTGCAGTTCCTGCAACAGAAGGAAAGCTCACCGTAAACGGAAAAGAAGTAGCAATAAAAAAGCCTCTTGATGCGATCAATGCAAAAATGGCTTTCTGTCCGGAAGACAGAAAACGTGACGGTATTATCGGAGACCTTTCCATTCGTGAAAATATCGCTTTGGCTGTTCAGGCAAGGCGTGGCTTCCTTCATCCGATATCTCTTCAGGAACAGAATGAGCTTGCCGATAAATATATAAAAATGCTTTCTATTGCAACCCCGGATGCCGAGAAAAAGATCGGCGAGCTTTCCGGAGGTAATCAGCAGAAGGTAATTCTGGCAAGATGGATGGCAACGGAACCGGATCTCCTGATTTTGGACGAGCCGACCCGTGGTATCGATGTCGGTGCCAAAGCAGAGATTCAGCGTCTGATGCTTGAAATGTGCAACGACGGTGTATCGGTTATCTTTATCAGCTCTGAGCTTGACGAGATTATCCGCTGCTCCAATAAGATCATTGTCATGCGCGACGGAAACAAAGTCGCTGAGGTTGACGGTGAGGGCTGCACCCAGCAGACAATTCTCAACATCATTGCGGAAGGAACTCAGGAAGGGGGTAAGACGGCATGAAAAAGAAAAAGTTTGATATTTCTTCGATTATGCAGTCCAAAATTACCTGGGCTGTTGTTGCAGAAATCCTGATCCTTCTCGTCTGCTTTATTATCAGGCCGGACTTCTTCAAAATATCCTATCAGCCAACGACCGGAATGCTTTATGGAAGTCTGATAGATATTATAAATCGTTCAGCTGAGATTACGATTATTGCTATGGGTATGACGCTGGTCATCGCACTTGGCGGAACGGATCTTTCAGTCGGTGCTATGGTTGCTCTCAGCGGAGCAATTGCACTGAAATTCATGCGCTGGGATGTCCTTGTTTATAATACTCCCGGTGATTATACGGTAATGCCGTATATCCTTGTTATTCTTGTACCGCTGCTTGTCTGCACACTTCTTGGCCTGTTTAACGGCTTCATGATTGCCAATATCGGTATGCAGCCAATCATTGCAACCCTGATCCTCATGGTATGCGGACGCGGAGTAGCTCAGATCTGCACGAACGGAAAACAGTTTACGACTCTTTACAGCCCCTTTAGAGTAATCGGTCAGGGAAGTCTTTTCTGTCTCCCGATGCCGATAATTATTACGGCAGTAATCGTAGTTTTGGTCTCACTGTTTGTACGAAAGACCGCATTCGGAACGATGGTCGAGTCGGTTGGTATCAATCCGAGTGCGAGCCGTCTGAGCGGAATTGATTCCAAAAAAATCATTTTGATCGTTTTTGCTCTTACCGGTCTTCTTTCCGCTATTTCCGGTCTGATCTATTCCTCAAGAATTATGTCCAATGACTCGAACAATGCCGGAATCAACTATGAGATGGACGCTATCCTTGCGGTTGTTATCGGCGGAACCAACATGAGCGGTGGAAAATTCAGTCTTGCGGGAACAGTGATCGGTTCCATCATTATCAGAACAATCGTTACTTTCGTTTACTACTTCGGAATCGTATCCGAAGCTACGATGGCATTTAAGGCTCTGATCATCATTGTTGTTATTGTTCTCCAGTCTGAACCGGTTCGCCAGAAGATGGCAAAGATGGGAAAGAAAAAGAAAGCAGCGGATGTCCCGAAGGGAGGTGCTGTCAGTGCCTGAAGGAACTACTCTTAGAAAACAGAGTCTGGCAAGCAGACTTCTCAAGCCGCAGTATATTATGGTTTACGCCACTGTCGGCATTTTCCTGCTGATCTATCTTTATGGGTCTTTCAGATTTGGTAAGCTGGGAAGTAACGATATTGGATTCAATTCCCTTCGTACCTTTGTCAACATGTTTAAGGATAATGCGTATTACGGCATTTCCGCAGTAGGTATGACGATGGTACTTATTACCGGAGGAATTGACCTTTCGGTGGCTTCGGTGGCTTGCCTTACCGGAATGATCGTTGCATATGGAACGACCAAGCTGGGACTGCATCCAGCAGTCTGTATGTTGGTTGCCATGGTAATCGGTGTAGGTCTCGGTGTTCTTCAGGGTGCGGCAATCCATTATCTGAATGTTCCTCCGTTTATTACGACGCTGGCAGGGAACTTCCTTGCACGAGGAGTTGCTTCTCTGATCAGTCGTGAATCGATCTCCATAGAGCATCCGATGATCGATTCTCTTGCAGGCTTTAAAATCTACTTCAAGAAATTTTCCGAAGGTGAGTGGGTTAAAGTAAAGCCGATAGCCTTTATCAATATCAATCTTCTCGTTTTCATTGTCATGATAATTGTCGGAACGATTATTCTTCAGAAAACGAGAATGGGTCGGAATATCTATGCTATCGGTGGAAATGAGCAGTCAGCAAAGCTGATGGGTCTTCCAGTTGCAAAGACAAAGATTTTCGTTTACGGATTTAACGGTTTCTGCTCAGTCCTTGCCGGATATGCCTACCTGCTTGAAGTGAAGAGCGGCTGGAACCTTGCTCTTCAGGGCGGCGAGCTTGAAGCAATCACCTGTGCCGTTATCGGCGGAACGCTGCTGACCGGCGGTGTCGGTTATATGATCGGTACAATGTTCGGTGTCCTTCTGAAGTCCGTTATCCCTGCACTGATCACCTTTAACGGTAATCTGCTCTCCTGGTGGGGAAAAATTGCTACCGGTGGTCTTCTCGCTCTGTTCATTGTCATTCAGCGTATCGTTGTTACAGCTTCTGACAGAAGCGAGGCAAGAGCAAAGAAAAAGAAAACGTAACGGGGTTTCTGTTATATTTGCAGAACAATTCAATATTATGACAGGAAAAGCTCGGATCATCCGGGCTTTTCCAATATGGAGATTCATATGATACAGTTGATCAGATCAAGATTATATCCCGAGGATATGGAGATTATGTACCGCTGTCCTGCATTCAGTTCCGAGGTCCTGGACAGGGACTTTGAAATAAAAGGAGGAAAGTGGTATACCGATGAAGAGGGCTGGCTGATCGGAGAAAACCGGGAAAACTTTGCGGCGATGGTGATGTCAAAGGGAGAATATTTCGGAGATGTTCTGGTTGAATTTGATGCGGCAACTGTCCTTCCGGCAACGCGAGACATCAATGTCACCTGGCATGGAGAATGGGATGAAGAAAAGAATGCCAGGGGGATCGCTTATGTTGCCGGAATTGAAGGCTGGTGGCAGGGAATGGTAGGTTTTGAAAAGTCCCCGGTAAGCGATTATTTTATCAATACAAAGCTTCTGGATTTTGTTCCCGGTAAAATCTACCATATGACTGTCGGGAATATCAAAAATGATATCTTTATTGCTATTGACAATGTTCTTGCTCTGGAAATCTATGATCCGGAACCGATGGACTATATGAAGTACGGGAAGATAGGCTTTGAAGCATACTGCACAAAAGTTAAGTACAGAAATCTTACTGTCCGGAAAGCGAAGGCAGTGAGCTGCTGTAAGCCCTATGACCCTGAATTTTGACTTGTATTCATCCTGCGTATCATGTAAAATATCAGCAGTGATAAACTGTAATTTTAGAAAGGCGGAATTGTTATGAACTTTAAAAATACGGCTCTTGGCATTGAACTTGGTTCTACCAGAATCAAAGCGGTCCTGCTTGACGAAAATCATCTGCCGATAGCTTCCGGCAGCCATGAGTGGGAGAATCAGCTTGTTGACGGAATTTGGACATATTCCATGGAAGCGGTTGACAAGGGGATCAAGGAATGCTATGCGGATCTCATGCGCGATACACAGGAAAAATTCGGCGCGGCTCCGGAGACCTTTGGAGCGATTGGTGTATCTGCAATGATGCATGGATATCTTCCCTTTGACAAAGATATGAACCAGCTTGCAGAGTTTCGTACATGGCGTAATACGATGACAGCACAGGCATCTGCAGAACTTACAGAGTTGTTTGGCTTTGCCATCCCCCAGCGCTGGAGTATTGCTCATCTGTATCAGGCAATGCTGAACGGGGAAAACCATGTCGGTGATATTGCCCATCTGACGACTCTGGCCGGATATATCCATTATCTGCTGAGCGGAGAGCATTTGATGGGAATCGGTGAGGCTTCCGGCATGTTCCCGATAGACAGCGATAAATTTGACTATGACGAAGGAATGCTCGGGAAATTTGACGGTCTGGTAAAGAAGATGGGGTACTCCTGGAACATCAGAGAGATCCTTCCGAAGGTTCTTGCTGCAGGTGAGAATGCTGGTTATCTTACAGCTTCCGGAGCAGCGTTCCTTGATCCTACAGGAACTTTGAAACCGGGTGTTCCGGTTGCTCCGTGTGAAGGCGATGCCGGAACCGGAATGGTTGCAACGAACTCCGTAAGAGTGAGAACCGGAAATGTTTCAGCCGGAACGTCTGACTTTGCTATGATCGTTGCGGACCACGCTCTTGGTGTTCATAAGGAAATCAATATGGTTACGACTCCCTCCGGACTTCCCGTTGCAATGGTACACTGCTCAAACTGCACTTCAGATATTAATGCCTGGGTTGGTCTGTTTGCTGAGTTTGCAGATGCTATCGGAGCACCTCAGGATAAGGGAAAACTCTATACGATGCTTTTCAATAAGGCAATGGAAGGGGACAAGGACTGCGGCGGTCTTCTGAGCTATAACTACTTCTCCGGTGAAGGTGTTACGGGTGTCGATGAAGGTCGTCCTGTGTTTGCAAGAAAACAGAACTGCAGCTTTACTCTGGAGAATTTTATGCGCACGCATCTCCTTTCTGCTCTGTCTACCCTGAAAATAGGTCTTGACATTCTTACGACGGAGGAAAAGGTCGCTGTGGATAAGATTTACGGCCATGGCGGATTCTTCAAGACTCCCGGTGTCGGGCAGACGATGCTCTCCGCTGCAATAGGTGCTCCGGTTTCCGTTATGGAGACTGCCGGAGAGGGCGGCCCGTACGGAATGGCACTGCTTGCATCCTATATGATGAATAAAGGCGAAGATGAGACTCTGGAGGATTATCTGGATAACAAGGTGTTCAATAACGCAAAATCATCCACCCTTATGGCATCTGATGCGGATATAGCCGGATTTAATGCTTTCCTTTCAACTTATAAGAAGGCCTTCTCCGTTGAAAAAGCTGCTATTGCAGATCTTTCTTGAGAGGCTCTGTAATATCATTATGATCAGCATGCCTGCTCTGCTTTTGCATTGCAGGCATTGCAGTTAAATGCTGCTTTGTCAAATGGAATAGAGTATATGAACGCTCTCAGAGAATAACTTGTGCCGTTTTGGACAATACCTTGTTTCAGGGAGGATGCGATTATGAATTACTATATGCCTGTCAGACTTTATACCGGAAGAAACTGTATTTCTGCTCATAAAGAGGAACTTAGAAAGCTTGGCAGAAAATGCCTGATCGTAACGGGCGGCAATTCTGCTGTCCGATCCGGGGCGCTTGGAGATGTTACGGCAGTTCTTTCTGAGCTGGAAATTGACTATTTACAGTTTGATAAGGTTCGCAGCAATCCCACTGTGTCCGGTTGTATGGAATCGGGAAAGCAGGCAGCTGAATTCGGAGCGGATTTTATTATCGGTATCGGCGGCGGATCGGCGATGGATACCGCGAAAGCGGCATCAGTTTTCGCAGCGAATATTGATCTCGATGAATCAGAATTTTATTCCCGGGTTTGGAAAAATAGACCGCTTCCAGTCGTACTTGTTGGAACAACGTCCGGTACGGGCAGTGAAGTAACGAATGTTTCTGTTCTTGTTGATTCCAAAGAAGTAAAGCACAGCATCCATGATGAGCTCCTGTATTCCGCAGTATCTTTCGGTGATCCTCACTATACGGAATCCTTGCCGGCAGGTATCACGCTTTCAACCGGGGTTGATGTTCTGGCTCACTGTGCAGAGAGCTTTTTCAGCAAAAAGGCAAACAGTATTTCCCGTGCTTATTCTGCTCAGGGAATCTCTCTTCTTTATGCACCTTTGCTTTCTGCGGCAAGAGGGGAAAATCTGGAATATGAGCAGCGGGAACAACTATATGAAGCATCAATCCTGGGAGGGCTTGCCATCAGTGTTACCGGCACCTGTTTCCCACATAATGTTGGTTACTTCCTTACAGAAAATTTTGGTGTTCCGCATGGTCTGGCATGTGCGGCCTTTTTTCCTGAATTGATTTCGCATGTAAAAGAGTCAGATCCGAAATATACAGCTGATTTCTTCTCTCAAATCGGAATAAGCGAGCAGGAGCTGCTCGGTCTGATTTCTCTTGTTATGCCTGAACTGGACGTTCATCTTACGGAAGATGAGATTCTTGCAGCTTTGCCGAGATGGGAAAATAACGGATCCGTGAAGAATACGCTTGGAACAGTTACGACTGAGGATATAAAAAAGTATCTGAGAAAATTTATAGATAAATAGTAAACATAATATTGTTTAAATAATTTTTAAAGATTGCAAGAATAAAAAAACAGACAAACAAACATAATTCAATTCAAATAAAAATATTAACAGAATTAAGTTAACATAATATTTAAAGGAGATTGCGACAATGATCAGAAGAAAGAATGAAGTTCCTGTTGAGTTTAAATGCATTCGTGGCGGAAACGGTGAAGCAGAGATGCACAAGCTGCTTCTCGGGGAAGAGGAAATGTATGGTAAGGGAAGAATGTTCAATCATATGATTCTCGCACCTGGAAACAGCATTGGAGAGCATACCCATTCCGGAGATAATGAAGTGTTTTACTTCTTGAAAGGATCCGGTGAGTACAATGATAACGGTACGGTTGTTACAGTAGGTCCCGGAGATGTTACGATTTGTAATGATGGTGAGCTTCATGGCCTTGTCAACAACGGCTCTGAAGCAATCGAGCTGATTGCTCTGATTCTGTATTGATTCTAATCGGAGGTTTTAAATGGAAAAGGTATATCAATTCCTGAAAGATGCAGAGACATATTACCTTGCGACAGTGGAAGGTGATCAGCCGCGAGTTCGTCCTTTCGGAACAGTCAATATTTTTGACGGGAAGCTCTATATCCAGTCCGGAAAGGTCAAGCCCGTCGCTGCTCAGCTTGCTGTTAATCCCAAAGCAGAGCTCTGCGCGTTCAAAAATGGTACATGGCTCCGGCTGGCCGGAGAACTTGTGGAGGATGACCGCGTGGAGGCCAGAAAAGCTATGCTGGATGC
>JAUNQI010000051.1 GCA_030536255.1 Eubacteriales bacterium
CCCGGGATCCGATGCACATATATCAGCAGAAACGATCTTCAGCCCGGTGATATGATCCTCGTAGGCGACGATGCAAATCAAAAAAACGCTTCCGAATATTTCTGGAACGGTGAAAAGCTTCTCGGAACGGAAGCTGATCCCGATGAATGGATCGACTCATTGTTCGGGAAATACTGTTTTGCAGTGATAAGACCCTCTTTATATAATCGGTAATATTCTTTGATAATAAATCTCCTGTACATCGCTCTCCGCCAGAAGACTGATATACAGGAAGTTTATTCATTTTTTCAAAGCATCCGGAAACACTAATACGCGCAAAGATCCGGCACAGGTCAGCGAAGTGTTTTTTAATAACCTGACGAGGCTGAAATTTATAATTTAACCGACAGTATAAGTTAAATTGTTCTCAACAACAGCACCGGTATCCCAGTCATCCGAATTGTTCATGCAAAGCGTGAATTCTATATCCGAAATTTCATCATAGGTGAGATTATTTTCATTCAGCTGACTGTCATAGAACGAAACGCTGTTGTAGGCCTTCGTATGTGCCGGTATTTCTGTTGCCCAGAAAGGATCACACATAAAACCATTCACCGAAACATTTTCCCACGAGAACATAATGTTGTTATCGGTCTTATTGTCAAGATAGCAGTTGATATTATATCCCCAGATCTCATCGACGGAAGTATCCAGAATGATGAAATCAAATCTGTCATCGCTGTAGATGATCTTCTCTGTGTCTGTTTTTCTGCGTTCCGGGACAACAACGGAGGCTTCATCCAGCCCTGTCGGATAAATCGTGAAGCTTTCTTTAATCAAGGAATCCGCCAACCAGTCATCCAAGTCGAAAATATCCAACACGAAAGTCCACTTATCAATGGCGGAAATATTTGATTCTTCCAGATCATAGAAAGTAATATCCGTATTTTCTTTTTTCCCGGCTGCCACTTCGCTTGCCCAGAACGGGTCACAGTTATAGCCGTTCACCGAACTGCTGTCTATCGTAAACATCAGATTCTTACTCGTTTTATTTTCCAGAAATACTTTGAACGCTGTACCCCATGTCTCATCGATTTCCACACCTTTTATGATAAAAGACACAGATTCATTATCGACAAGAATGCATTGGTCGATCGTATAACCGCCCTCATCGGCTGACACGCAGCAGATGCCGGAAAATATAAACAGGAAAACAAAAAGGCTTACAAAGCTTATTTTTTTAATTTTATTCATTACGGTACCTCCTTTGTCGGTGCCAATCGTATAGTTGATTCAGGAATCCCGGTCAATACAGCTCCTGTGCTGTCCGGGATTTAAACTATTCATGCGGAACTGTATTCACCGGTTCCGCATTTTGTTATTGCAGCTTCAGATCCTCCGCGCTGAGGGCAAAGGGCTGCATCCGGTCTTCCACGACCATGCCGTTGCGGATCGTGATGCAGTGATCCGCAAGCACGACCAGGTTCGTGTTATGAGTGATCACGACCACGGGGATGCCCTGTTCCTTGGCAATTCCCTTGAGGATGCGAATCACTTGCATGGTGTTTTCGGTATCGAGTGCACCCGTCGGCTCGTCGCAGAGCAGAAGCTTTGCCCGCTTCACCAGGGCCCGGGCAATACAAACTCTCTGCTGTTCGCCGCCGCTGAGCTGGGACGGATAGGATTTTGCTTTATGCTTCAGCCCCACCATATCGAGCACCTCTTCGGCGGAGAGCGGGTTCTTGACGAGAGAGGACGCAATATTGATATTCTCCTCCGCCGTCAGATCGCTGATCAGATTATACCGCTGAAAGATGAATCCGACAGTCCCTCCTCGATAGGCCGTTCGCTCCCGCTCGGTCATGGCCGTTACGTCGGTGTCCTTCCACCGGACAGTACCCTCTGCAGCCGTAAGCATTCCGCCGAGCACATTCAAAAGAGAGGATTTTCCGCTGCCGCTCGCACCGACGATGACGGTGAATTCCTTTTCATAGATCTCCAGATTCACGTTTTTGACGACTCGCTCGATCATTTTTCCGTGCTGATAATCCACGCAGAGGTTCTCCACACTCATCACGGTATCATGGACCGATCTGACGATACTACCCATGGATTCGGAATACAGGATCAGACTAAACGCAGTAAGTGCGTCCGCCAAAGGATTTTTATCTATATTCTTCGCCGCAGAAGCAAAAACGAGAGCGCCGAACGACGCAGCGTTTTCAAAGCACAGGGGGCAATAGAGCATGCCTCCGTCGTATTCGGAGGTCCGGCTCTTCATAACTTTTTCAATGAGCCGGTCATCGGTCTTCAGCGCGGGAACCGGCGTAAGACAGGTCGCCCGGGGAGAGATCAGAAAACAGGTCATTCTCCCGTCATCAGGCTCAGAGAGCATCATCATGCAGTCTCCTGCACCCGTAAGCTCCCGAAGATGCAAATAATAGGAGGACAGCAGCGAGCCGGCATCATTCATGGAAGCCGTGATAATATTTGAAAGCCATACACTTTTTAACATTGTCTGATCACTCCGTTTCATTCAGATAGCTGCAAAAGTCCATTTTTTTGATCTTGTTGACGGAAATGCCCGTTCCGAGCAGAATATACAAAAGAGGAATGAGGCACGCTGCAAGCAGACATCTCGTATACTTCACCATGACATACTGCTGGGAGGCCCCGGAAAGGAGCTGCAAAAGCACGCTAACACACACATAGCACAGCGGGAGGGCAATGAGGATTCCCAAAGCCACCCGGACGAGATTCTGTACGGCAGCGATCGTACCGATCCGCCTGACCGGAGCTCCGAGCGCACGAAGCGTTGCATACCGGGAACGGTTTTCATTAAAGTCGATAATGGTGATATTGAATATCAGCAGGCTCCCGATACTGAATGCCAGGACCGCGAAAAACAGCATGATCGTTCGCATGCTCTGAAAGTCGCTGCGCGTCGTCTCCTTCTGCGCAGCGAGCTCCACGAGGTAGGCATCCTTACAGATCCCGGTAATCTGCCGCTCGACGTTGCTGATGCTTGCCTCCTCGTCCAGCTTCAGCAGTACGCCGTTCGGCTCTCCGTGGCCCATTCGCTCCGCGGTCTGCGGGCTGATGTACATGACCGTATACAGGATCTCCCTGGCGATCCCGGTCACCGGGAGAGAATACCCGCCCAGATCGATAAGGTCACCGACGGAAATATCGTTAAGTATGGCGCTCATCTCGTCGATGATCACACCGTCTCCCGGGAAAAGCCGATTTCCGGAGGCGTCCGTCAGCACCGTCAGCTCGTCGTCTTCGGCCACAGCTGCAACCCGGACGCTTTTCCCGAGCATATCGGCGGAGAAAAAGGTCGCCGGCTCCGCGCTCGTCACTCCGTCGATCTCCTCACCGATCGCCGTGACCGTGTTCCGGTCGATTCCGCGCACCATCAGGTCATAGCGGTACCGGCCGCCGTACACGGCGTCGATCGGATGTCCGATCGTCAGTACACCCTCAAAGCCCACGCACATTGAGATGATACAGGCCGTGATGCAAAGCGCGCCGATAATCTGCCTTTTATAATTCCGGACGATTGAAACGATCGAAACCTTGGCGAACAGATCCGTCCGCAGCGTGCGGATGAATTTCGGCGGTTCGCCGGAGAAGCTTACCGTCCCGCCGTAAGCCTCGGAGGGATCGATCCCGGCGATCGTTCCCGCACTCATCAGGGTGGAAACGATCCCGATGGCGAATACTGCAAGCAGCATGAGCGCCGTGACCCCCGGAAGGATCGTAACGGTCACGGAGAGGATTCCCTCTGCCGCCGCAATCAGGCCGAGACAGATCCGGAGAAGCTTTTCTCCGAGCAGAATGCCGCAAAGCAGTGCCGGCAGATTGATCAGCACCGTATAGGTAACGAAAACCAGAACGACCTTTCTGATAGAAAAGCCAAGTGCACGCAGCAGGCCGATGGTCTTTCGCTGGTTTTCCACGATGATCTTCAGAAAAATGAAGTTGAAGCCCAGACTGATGAGCCAGATGATGCCGGGAATAAAGCTGCACAGAACGCTTATGGTATGAAGATCGCCGCGGATGCTTTCCAGTGCCTCCGACTCGTCGGTGAACATTTCCGAAACGATATGCCCGTCCAGCTCTTCCCGGATCAGGGCCATGCGTTCCTTCTGCTCATCGGCAGTCAGGCCGTCTTCAAAGTATACGAGCCACCGATTGCTCCGGCCATTCGTCGGAATGAGCGAGTTGAAATCGTCGACATCGAAATAGAGGTATGCAAACTGATCGCTTTCAAAGGCCGACATCTCATCCTTGACGCAGCTCATCGTCTCGGGGCTCGATACGATCGCGCCGACGGCAACGTTCTTTTTCCCGAGAGGAGTTTCAATGCTGAGGATATCGCCCGGACGGATGTTATTATGTTCTGCAAATTTGACGGATACAGCAGTTACGGGGTCTGTGCCGCCGACTGCGAGCTCCTTGTGAACCGTTTGGGTAAACGGCGTGTCGGGGTCAAGGCGAAACGCCCGGACCGAATAAGAACTCCCGTCCGCGGTTTCAATGTTCGTATCGTAAACGAAGCCGGGATATACGCTGCTTACACCCGGAATGTCCCCGATCCGCCCGCATGTTTCATCCGGCATAACGTCGGTTACATAAACGGCCTCCGGCATTCCGCTCTCTTCCAGGAAGCCCATGATCGTATCGCTACTGGAAGCACCGAAATTTGCTCCCAGAAAAGCGATGGCAACCGACAGCACCGACATAATGAAAATACCGGCGGTAAAGACTTTATTTCTGCGGATAATGGAACCGCAGAGCTTGACGAATGTTTTCATTTCCGTTGACCTCGTGATCTGCCCGCCGAAGATGCCTCAGGAGGACAGTGAAATCTGAATTACTGCAAACAGGGATTGTCCGCATCCGGCCGGACTTCGCCCGGCGGCGGAGGTTGCAAGCGTAGAAAGGCCGTGGTATGATAAGAAAAAACAGCGCAAAAGAGGGAAACGCGATGAAAATAACGGATTTTCAGGATGAAGCGCTATGGAAAAGCGTGGAGGAATATGAGGGCATCTCCCGGATGTGGGAAAATTCCGTAACGAAGTATGCGGAGCTTCCAGCGGTAAGTGTGGCCGGGAAAGCCTGCACCTACCGCGAGCTCGATGAGGCGGTCTGCCGGTTCCGCGGATATCTGTTTGAAAAAGGCTACCGTTCCGGCAGTGAGATCCAGATCATTTCACAGCGATCCGTCGGTTTTGTCAAGGCCTTTCTTGCCGCGGCAACGCTGGGACTGTGTGTTGCCGTGCTCCCTGAAGGAAGCGCGGAGAATGCGCTGACGCCGGAGGAATACGGTGAAGATCTTTCCGGTGCGGATACCGGAATTTCCTACCCTGAACGGGAAGCACCCGCCGTTATCATGTTCACGGGCGGCACGACCGGAATGCCGAAGGGCGCTGTTCTCAGCCACCGATGCGTTATGGTCGCTGTGCGGAACGCCTGCTATGGGTATCCGAACGTGTTCCGGCAGAAATATCTCCACGTGCTCCCGATGCACCATGTCTTCGGACTGATCCGGAGCATGCTCACCTGTCTGGCTACCGGGAGTACGCTGCTTCTCTGTCCCGATCCCCGAAAGATGTTTGACTTCGCCGTGGCGGAGGCGCCGACCATCGCTGTGCTCGTTCCGCTTCTTGTGGATCGCGGCGTGACGATGTCGCGCAAATACGGTAAAAATCTATTCGGAAATGCCATGCAGACCATCATTACGGGTGCGGCGCCTGTGGCGGAGCACCTCGCCGCGGACTGCCGGGCACTCGGCATCACGCTCTGCCCGGGGTACGGGCTTACCGAAACGGCCTGTCTGGTGTCCGGCAACCCGGATATGGAGGGTCATCCCGGCTCGGTGGGGCTTCTGTACCCGGAGCAGGAGATCCGCTTTGTGGACGGAGAACTGCAGATTCGGGGCAGAAATCTCATGACCGGTTATGCCGGAGGCGGAGAGCGCGGCTTTACGCCGGACGGCTGGTTCGCCACCGGGGATATCGGATATCTGGATGAGGACGGCTTTTTGTATCTTCTCGGCAGGAAGAAGGAAATGCTACTGACGGCCAATGGGGAGAACGTCTACCCCGCACCGGTGGAAGCAAAATTCAATGACCTCTCCGAGGTCGCGGAGTCCGAGCTCTACGAGGGAGAGAACGGTATGCTGCATCTCGAGGTCTTTCCGCGCGAGCCGGAGAAATATTCACCCGGGGAAGCGTGTACGGAGGAGCTTCTTGCAAGGCTCGCCGCCGTCAATGAGCTTCTTCCGAAGCACGAGCGCGCTTCCGCAATCACGCTCCGGACAACGGATTTCCCGAGAACAAAAAGCCTGAAAATGGTAAGGAGAGGAAATAACCATGGACAGATATGACGGTAAGCTTGTAAAAAACGTGGGCGGTCTGGAAACGGCTATGATCCACCTGATGCCGAAGCGTACCGACGCGGAGGTGTATTTTCAGGAGAAAATGGACGTCACGGAGCTTCTCCGGTTCTGTGAGGAGCACCCGGAAACGCATCTGACGCTGTTCTCCGCCATAATCACGGCGCTTGCGAAAATGTTCACCCTGCGCCCGCGATTCAACCGTTTCATTCAGGGGCAGAGGCTCTATGAAAGAAAGGAAATCACGCTGAGCTTTATCTGTAAGACGAAATTTGAGGACGATTCTCCGGAGTCTCTGATCGTTGTTAAGGCTCTTCCGGAGGATACGGCAGCCACTCTCGGCGAGAGGATGGCCTCCGAGATCAGGAAAAAGCGCGCCGGCGAGGTAAGCGGATCCGATAACTCTGTGAACCGACTTGCAAAAATTCCCTTTGTACTTCGGGCTCTCCTTTTCCTCATTCTCCGCCTTCTGGACTATTTCGGAGCGGATCTTTCGAAGCTCACCTCAACCGATCCGAATTACAGCTCGGTACTTGTCAGCAACCTCGGAAGCATTGAGCTTCCCGTTATGTATCATCATCTCAACAATTACGGCACGACGAGCTGCGTTGTGACGCTCGGGAAAGTCCATAAGGAAGAAATCGTTATGGAAAACGGCGAAAAGGCCATGCGCGACATCGTTGAGATCGGTGCAACCGTAGATGAGCGCATCGCGGACGGCTTTTATTTTGCCAAAAGCGTAAAGCTCCTCCGCAAAGTTATTTCCCGTCCGGAGCTTCTCTTCCGGCCCTTATCCGAAGAAGTCGGGTAACGCTCCGGAGGGCGGAACGGACGAACAATGGGATCGGAACAACCGGGATTCTGCCGTCGATAGATCGAAGCCTGTCGTCGATAGACGGAATCTTTTCATTGTGCACCATTGGATCCAGCTGCGCAGCAGAAGCGCCGCTGTGTATCAGTATAAAAAAAACTTACGGGTCATCTGTCTGAAAGTATAAAGAGTAGAAAGAAGAAAGTCAAATAATCTTGAATAAGTATGATTATGCATTTACCGAAAGGAAAACCGTTTCATGAAAGCTAAAATATTTCTGATGGCAGTCCTCAGCTGTGTGCTCCTGGTAGGATGCGGCACAGCAAACGCAGAGGAAAGCACAGCTGGGACATATTCTGTTACCGTTCAAGGAGCCATTTTCGGTGGAAACACGGATGACAGGATCCCAGTCGAGGTGACATTTGACCCCAAATGGGTCACGGAGGAGGATAACACCAGATACAACAGCGACCTGGCGCAGTTTGCGGCGATTGTCAGCGACGATGTCTATTTCAGGAGCAAGGATCTGGAAAAAGGTACACAGAACCGTGTTCTTTACGAAGGGGAGAATGAGAAGGATTAC
>JAUNQI010000009.1:0-31855 GCA_030536255.1 Eubacteriales bacterium
ACCCTGTTTCATGGAGCGTCCCCACTTTTGTTTTATACGGCAGCGCAGATAATCTCCAGTCAGCAGATACAATGAAAGCTTTCGCAGAAAGTACAGGTGCCGACTTGACCATAATGGAAAACGGAGAGCATTGGTTCCATACTGAAGAGCAAATGAGATTTCTGGATAAGTGGATTGGCAGATTATAATTTGTTATGATGAGTGCACGTTCTGAAATGACAGGAGGATATCAACTTGAAAAAGGAACTTGGAATAGCACACTGCGGACTGGCCTGCTGCTTGTGCTCGGAAAACGTCATCTGCAAGGGCTGCCGAAGGAATGGCTTTCAGGAGCTTTCCTGGTGCAAGGATGCCGAATGGTGTGAGGTTCGCAGATGCGGAATTGAAAAGAATCTGAACGGCTGTTATGAGTGTGAACCGATGAAATGCCGCAAGGGGCTGTATGCAGATAAAATCAAAGCGCGGACCTTTGCAGAATTTGTTCGAAGATACGGCATTGAAGAGCTCCTGGATTGTCTGGAGTGTAACGAACAGGCCGGAATCGTCTATCACCGAGAGGGAATCATGGGCGACTACGATGACTTCGAAGAGGAAGAGGCGCTGATCCGATTTATTCGGACCGGAAAGAGATAATACAGAGAGGAAAGAAAAAATTTATCATGCTTTATATAGAGCATTTAACAAAAAAATACGGTGACAAAAAAGCGGTAGATGATCTCTGCCTGCATATTCAGCCGGGAGAAATCTACGGTTTTATCGGTCACAACGGCGCCGGTAAAACTACCACACTGAAAAGCATCACGGGTATCCTTTCGTTCGATGAGGGTACTATCAGCATTAACGGAGAATCTGTCAGGGACAATCCTCTGAAGTGCAAGAAGATACTTGCCTATATTCCCGATAATCCGGATCTTTACGATTATATGACCGGCATCAAATATCTGAATTTCATTGCGGATATTTTTGAAATTCCATCCGATGTACGTAAGGAACGTATCAAAAAGTACTCGGCAGCCTTTGAACTGACGGATGATCTTGTACAGCCGATTTCTGCCTTCTCTCACGGTATGAAGCAGAAGCTTGCCATTATTGCCGCGTGGATTCACAGTCCGAAGCTGATCCTCATGGACGAGCCGTTTGTCGGACTTGATCCGAAAGCGTCACATATTCTCAAGGAGATGATGCACGAGCACTGTGAAAACGGCGGTGCCATCTTCTTCTCTACCCATGTTCTTGATGTTGCGGAGAAGCTCTGCGACAAGGTTGCTATCATCAGAAACGGAAAGCTGATTAGATCCGGTACGATGGAAGAAGTGAAGGGTGATGAAAGCCTTGAGGAAGTATTTCTTGAGCTTGGCGAGAGAGAGGCGTAAATCATGCTGAAGTCGCTTATCAGAAAGCAGCTGCTTGAGATGTGGCAGGGATACTTTATTGACAGGAAAACCGGAAAAGCTCGCACGAAAACGGGAACTGTATTCTTTTTCCTTCTTCTCGTTGTGCTGTTTCTCGGACTTGGTTATGCATTTTATTCTTTGGCGGGAGGACTCGGTGGAGCCATACTCGGAAACGGCTTCAACTGGCTGTATTTTGCCCTGATGGGACTTTTGTCAATGGCACTCGGTGTCTTCGGAAGTGTTTTTAACACCTATGCGGGAGTTTATTTGCCGAAGGACAACGAGCTGCTTTTGTCCCTTCCGATTCCGGGAAAAATGCTTCTTTTCGCAAGGCTCACCGGTGTCTATCTTACAAGCCTGATGTACAGCGCATGGGTCTGGATCCCGGTCATAATCGCTTATTGGCTTATGGTACCTGTGAATGTACTGAATGTCGCGTTCCCGGTTTTGATGACATTTGTCATCGCACTTTTCGTTACGGTCTTATCCTGCATCCTCGGATGGGTAGTGGCACTGATCGCATCAAAAGCGAAAGGAAAAAGCTTTGTTACTCTATTTCTAAGCCTTGCGGTTATTGCCCTCTATTATTTTGTGTATTTTAAGATTGTCGGCTCAATCAGCGAAATATTGAGCCATATTGCAGAACTCGGAAATACCGTAAAGTCCTGGCTTCATTATTCTTATCTGCTCGGCAAAGCTTCCGACGGGGATGTCCTTTCTATGCTGCTTGTTACAGGACTCACGCTTGTACTTGCAGGACTTTGTTTTCTCGTGCTTTCAAAAACCTTCACGAAGCTGTCTGTCGTTAGTGCGAGCAGCAATAGAAAGAAAAAAGTAATTGCAGATTATACGAAAAAACCGGTCAAAACAGCACTTCTTAATCGAGAATACAAACATTTTACGTCCGTTTCCACGTGGATGCTCAACGGTGGTTTCGGACTAATGCTTCTGCCAATCGGCGCAGTTGTGCTCCTAATAAAAAGAGGAGCTATAAGAGAGTTCCTTCCGGAAATTGCCACTGAAATTCCCAAACTGTACGCGCTGCTCCCCGTTTTATTCCCGGCGGCTGTATGTCTGATCCTGTCCGTCAATGCCATTTCAACCGTTGCTGTATCTATGGAGGGGAAAACTATCTGGCAGCTTCAGTCACTTCCGCTTGATCCGTGGGAGATCCTTCGTGCAAAAGAAAAAATGTCCGTTCAGTTAAATCTTTACCCGGCCATCTTCTTTGTATTGGTTTGCGGTACGGTGTTGCAGTTTAAATGGTGGGAAACAGCGCTCATCTGTGTCGCCGTATGGTTCTTTATTTGGGCATTTTCCGATTTTGGATTATTCCTGAATCTGAAAATGCCGAATTTCAGCTGGACAAATGTGGCATCTCTTACCAAACAAAGTATGCCGGTCGTAATCAGTATGTTCGGCGGCTGGGGTTTATGCGCTGCGGTGGGATTCGGAGGTTCCTTTCTGGCAAAGTTCGCTCCCGTCTGGACTGTTCTCTGCGCATACATTCTATTGTTCCTGATTCTGTGGCTTGTGCTTCATTCCTGGTTGAAAAAGAAAGGAACGAAAATCTTCGTATCGCTGTAAAATCATTTGATGAAAAGCAAGGAGACGAACAAGCTGTATTCTTATATGAAAGCAGAGAATATCGCATCCGAAGCAACCGCAAAATCAATGCCGATATTATGGAATATGCTGAAAAGAATGGATACGAGGTTGCAGGGCTTGCAAGAGAAAGCTATATCGACGGTATCTGGAACAAGGAATCGGAAGCGGAATGGCTGACGGAAATTCAGCTGCCGATTGAATAAGGTTTAAGCAGCAAACGCTGTTTGAATAAATTCTTTTTAGGAGAGTGCTTTTTGATTAAGTATCTCAAAGGGACTAGGGCTAAAGCCCGTCGCAACACATTGGAGATTGTAGCGTAACCGGGAGGTTGCGAATACGATCAAACACAACCTCCCGGCATTTGCCAATTGACGTTAACAATATTCAGGAGGATAAACAATGAATAAAAATAACATTATGATTCGTTTAGAAAAATCAGAAGATTACCGTGAAGTGGAAAATCTTGTCAGAGAAAGCTTTTGGAATGTATACCGTCCGGGTTGCCTGGAACACTATGTCCTGAAATGTCTGAGAAACGATCCGGATTTTGTACCGGAGCTTGATTTCGTCATGGAAAAGGACGGCAGGATTATCGGGCAGAATATTTTTGTCAGAGCTGTTATCAAAGCAGATGACGGCAGAGATATTCCGATTATGACAATGGGACCGATATGCATTGCACCGGAGCTGAAACGGCAGGGATACGGAAAGATCCTGCTGGACTATTCACTTGAAAAAGCCGCAGAACACGGTTGCGGTGCCGTCTGCTTTGAGGGAAACATTTTGTTTTACGGAAAAAGCGGATTCAGGTATGCGAGTGAGTACGGCGTTCGGTATCACGGGCTCCCGGAAGGCGAGGATGCATCCTTTTTCCTCTGCAGGGAATTGATTCCCGGTTATCTTGACGGAATTACCGGGGAGTATGCTACACCTGAAGGATATTTTGTCTGTGACAAAAATCCGGAGGACTTTGCGGCGTATGAAGTAACGTTCCCGTACAAAGAAAAGTTGAAGCTTCCCGGACAGCTGATCTAAACGAAAAAGATGCCCACGGCTCTACCACGGGGCCGTGGGCATCAATTTTGAGCAATCAATTTCAGTAGGCCTCTTCTGCGATGGGCAACAAATTTACTGTCCATCACCGAAGGGAATGGATTATGGTTCGTTTGATAAAGGAAATGACATAATGAAAAAAACAGCAATACTATTATTCTTAGCGTTTATCTGCATTTTTACCGCTGCGTGCCGGAAGAAAACAGACTATAGTACGCCACTTTCAACCATGGTACCGGTACATGTGCAGAATCAGGAAACTGGCAGTTCTCCGGAACAGACTTCAACTGCTGTTCCGGCTCCGGTAGAAACGCCTGAGCCGGCATCGACGCCGACACTCGCACCTGCTGCACCGATACCGACTGTAGCACCTGCGCCGGAAGCTGCTCCTACCATAGCTCTCACAATAAAAATAACCAAGAACCCGATCGGAGAAATAGTAGACGAAGGAGGGAAAGCGATATTTATAGCCAGAGCAGACAATGCTCAGAGCATAACCTGGATCATAGTAAGTCCGGATGCAAAGACATATTATGAAATCGACAGGTGCCCTTCGGAGTTCAGCCCACTGAAAGTCCAGGGGCAGGGCACCGAGAAGCTGATATTAACTGAAATCCCCTATGTAATCAATGGATGGCGTATCCAGTGCTATTTCACCGGAAACGGTGGACCTGCATACACAAGCGGAGCAATCATCACTGTAAATAAAGTGAATTCGCAGGAAGCTGCAGCAAAAACACTGGCTGAAGATTACAAAAGTGTCGTTCAGAGGTATGCCGAATACAGTCACTGGAGCATGGGAGGAGTAGAAAACTTCATATACTATTCCGAACAGAATTACGGAGAACACCAGCTTACTCTTACCAGAGGAGCGGTAAATCTCGTTTGCACATTTGACACTTATCCTGCTGATGGGACGTGCTATCCTGTCAGACTTGACTGGTATGAAAACGGGAAAGCGGATCTTGTTGATTATTATACATTTGGCAGCTATGACGGCGAGTCATGGAACCATTTTGAAAAAAGAATCCTGGATATAACCGATTGGTACGGCGGAGGAACTGCCGGACAGGATATGCAATAAGGATATGTTCACAGCCGGTCGTAAAAAACCGGAAATCTCAGCATATAGTTTCAAATGAATACGGCGGCGAGGAACAATCCTCACCGCCGTGTGTTCATTATGCGAATGTATGAAGAGCGTTATACCACTTCTTTGATAAAAGGAATGGAAGGGGCTGCGCCGGGCCTTGAAACCGTAATGGAGCTTGCCTTTGCTGCGAGCCTGAGAGCATCCTCCACCGTGTATCCCATCGCTTTTCCGGCAATGAAGTATCCGCTGAAGGTGTCTCCCGCGGAGGTGGTATCAACAGCTTTTACCTTGAAGGCAGGCTGGAAGAATCTGCCCTGCTTTCCGGAGAACCATGCGCCCTCGGCACCAAGCGTCAGAATCACTTCGGATTCCGGATAATGAGAAGAGAACCAGTCGAGGATCCCTTCCGGATTTTCAGCGGATATGCCGCTGATCTGATTTCCTTCAATCTCGTTGATCATGAAAATGCTGACTTTTTCCAGATTGTATCCCAGCAGCTTCTCCTCAAACGGAGAAGGATTGAGAACGATGGTCATTCCGGAATCATAAGCCTTATCGATTATTTTGTCGAGAAGGTTGATCTCATTCTGAAGAACAAGTGTATCTCCCTTTTCAAAGCCGGAAAGAACCTCGTCGATAAACTCCTCAGTCATCATGTAGTTCGTTCCCTTGAAAAGAATAATGCTGTTCTGGCCTTCATCGTTGACCTGAATAATGGTATGTCCGGAAAGGGCGTCTTCAATTTTTACATTGTCGGTATGAACTCCGGCATCTTTGAGCGCATCGAGAAGAACCGTTCCGTCGCTGCCGATTTTACCAGCATGATAAACGTCCAGCCCTGCTCTTGCCATTGCAATTGACTGGTTGAGGCCTTTGCCGCCGATGAAGATGCTGCGGTTCGTGGATGACAGAGTCTCTCCGGGCTGAATAATATGCGGGACGGAGTAGACATAGTCAATATTCATAGATCCAAATGACAGTACTTTCATTTTTTCCTCCGGATAAATTATTAGAATATTTAATAGGATATCTTATTTTGATTATATCAATTTTTGAGCAGTGATGCAATGCTTCCGAGTCTTTCGAAAAATGTATTTCAATGATTATTTAATTGCGCTCCGTCTCTTCATGAACAGGTATTCTATCGGCAATCATTCGGATGTCAGGAGAGGAAACCTTTATTCCGAGAACGATCTTGATCAACCATATCAGCAGAAGGATGATCCCGATGGGGATGAAACAGCAGGTAATGATCATCAGCGCGACGGATTCAACACAGCTGTTGATCGTTTCCTTGACCTTTCCAAGAGCGGAGTCAACGATTCCGGAAACAGAAAGAGATAATTTTGAGAAAAGACCGGTCTTTTCGTTCTCATCAGAATTTTCAGATAAGCCGGTTAGATCGTTAATCGCTTCCTGCGCGACGTCTATGGTGCTCTGCACGGAAGTGTCGTATGTCCGCTCAACAGTTTTTATTACCTGGCAGCTGAGAGGAATAACCAGATATATTGCCAGACCGAAAAGAGCAAGACGGATTCCCGTCCGCCTCAGCGTGTCGTTCTTAAATTTTAAAACGAAAAGAAGGATCAAAAGAAGCCCGAGAGGGATCAGAATTTTAAAGCCAAGGATCCCGGTGAGCGTTGTGAGGTATTCTTCAAAGATGATCGCGGAAAGGATCAGAGCGAAATAGCTGATCAGGTCAGAAAGCTCTTCCGCGATTGGAGTGCAGGTGTCATCAGGCAAAACCGTCAGAGCTACGGATACGCCGGTTACTCCCGCGGTTAAGGCAAGCAGGTTGGCTTTTTTCTCGTTAAGAGTGGCAATGTTGCTGCTGTTCCATGGGCTTTCCACGCTTCCGCAAATATCACCAAGATAGAAAAAACTGATAAAAATAGCACCGATAAGAAGAATTGAAATAATAACAGTTTTCGCTGTATTTCCGCTTTTTTTTTCCATCATTAACCTCCTGAATAATAGAAAAATCCGATTATTCTTCCTGCGTTCCTGCTGTCAGCTCGGCAAATTTGGCCTTCATTGTAGGATTGTCTCTGGTGAGCTTCTTAACGCTGAGATCCTGCGCCTTGTCATTTGCAAGCCGCAGCTGCCGCTCGGAACCGAGCAGTCCCTCTTTTACTTTTTGCAGATGATCGATCGTCTTGTCAATTTCATCGATAGCCGTCTGGAATTTTTCGCTTGCCAGTCGGAAGTTGTTGCTGAATTTGCTTTGAAAATCGAGAAGACTGTTTTCAAAATTCGTAACATCCACATTCTGGCTTTTTACCAGTGCCAGCTCCTGCTTGTAGGTCAGAGAATTTAAAGCCGCATTCCTCAGGATCGTAATGAGCGGAATAAAAAACTGAGGACGGATGACATACATTTTGTCATATTTATAGGAAACATCTACGATTCCGCGGTTATATAACTCATTATCCGCTTCAAGGAGCGTGACCAGCACAGCATATTCGCAGTCCTTTTCCCGGCGGTCTTTGTCCAGCTCTCTGAAAAAGTCCTCGTTCTTGTGCTTGGTGGCAGTCTCATCCATCTCATTTTTCATTTCAAACATGATCGAGATGAATTCGGTTCCGTCAGTGGCGGATTCCCTGTAGATAAAATCTCCTTTACTGCCGGTTCTTGCGTCGTTATCCTTTTCAAAGAAAGCATTCCGGAAAGCAGTAGCTCTCAGACTGTTGAATTCAATCTGGCAGTGCTGCTCCAGCGTTTCACCGACCATTTTTGTGGACTGTCTTGCCTTCAAATCTTTATAGAATGCAATCTGCTCATCTTTCTGCCGGAGCTCCAGCGCGTGTGCTTCGTTGAGGGCTTGCTCATTGAGCTTTCCCTGCTGAACCGAAAGCCGGAGATCGTTTTTCAGCTGAATGATCTCTTCTGTTTTTTCCTTAACGGCCTCAACGACTTCTTTCTCCGCATTGGACCTGTCCAGCTCAATCTGAGCTTTAAGACGAATGATCTCCTTGTCTTTCGCAGCAATCTCCTTTTCTTTTGCTGAGATTTCCTCTGCGCTTTTTGCTCTGAGTTTCTCAATCTCAGCTGCTTTTGCTGCCTCCGCTTTCGTGCAGGCTAAAGTGACGGCGTTTTCTCTTTCAGCATTGAACTGGGCCTCTCTGCGCTGGATCTCCTTTTCAAATTCTTTGTCATGAACCTGCCTGACGATTGCAGCATATCCGGATTCATCGACCTGAAAGACTTCTCCGCATTTAGGGCATTTGATTTCTTGCATGACTACTTACTCCAGTCATATTTGTGTTATTTTATCGTATTATAGCATATTAACAGCATGAAAATCAATTTCTGCGTGTAATACTAAAACCGGATGAAATCATATGATTTTTCCCGGGAAACCTTTGCCCGCTTTTTACCAGGTGTCAGTATCTGATACAAAGAGAAAATGAGCATATTTATGGATCCGAAAAGTACAATTACCGGGAAGCGTTTTATCGCATCCCGGTAATTCTTTCTTAAATCGCGTTATATCCTGCTTGAAAGGCTGCAACGTTCAGGTCAATAAACTTTGGGGGAACTGTATCCCGGATGATGTTTTCCCAGTCTATATCATCCAGCTTCAAGGCTTTCACGAGAGCTCCGAAAAGTACAACATTCATGCATTTCGGGCTGCCGACCTTTGCTGCGATTTCCCCGGCTTTGAGAGAATACGTTTTGAAGATTCCCTGCATTGCTTCCAGACATCCCTCCGGATATTCGGCAAGTCCTGCAGCTACTGTGGAAGAGGGCATTTCAAAATCATTGATGACAGCAATTCCGTCAGGCTTAAGGAACTTCGCATAGCGGACTGCCTCCATTTTTTCAAAGGCAACGAGAATATCCGCGGCACCGTTTCCGATAACCGGAGACCAGACCTTTTCGCCGAAATGGACTTGCGTGGAGACGCTTCCGCCTCGCTGGCTCATTCCGTGAACTTCGCTCATCTTCACGTCATACCCGGAAGCTATCAGACCCTTTGTAAGGATCTTCGCAGTTAGGATTGCTCCCTGACCGCCTACGCCGACCAGTAAAATGCTTTTGTTTTCCATGCTCAGTTCTCCTTCCTGCTTATAGCGCTCTTCGGGCAGACCTGAGCGCATACGGTACAGCCTGCACATTGATTTGGATCAATGAATGCCTTCCCGTCTTTCATCATCAGAGCAGGGCAACCGACGCGCAGGCAGCTTTTGCAGCCGATACATTTTTCTCTGTCAACGCTGCAAAGAGATTTTTCTATCTTTTCACGTTTAATCAGGAGACACGGGCGTCTGCAGATGATTGCCGCGCGTTCCTCGGAAGCGATCGCTTCTTCAGCGGCTTTCTCAACTGCTTTCAGATCATAAGGATCAACGATCAGAATTTTATGGAATCCGCAGGCGCTCAGGATATTTTCGGCTTTGATGGCCTCTGCAACTTCACCCTTCAGATTGTATCCGCTTCCGGGATTATCCTGATGGCCGGTCATTCCGGTAATGTGATTGTCCAGAACGACCGGGATCGTATCCGCATTGTTATAGATGATTTCGACAGCGCCGGTTATTCCGCTGTGGAAGAATGTGGAATCTCCGACGACTCCGAATACTTTCTTCTTTTCCCCGAGCATTTCAAAGGCCTTGGCCATTCCGGCACCTACCGTAAATCCTCCGCCCATGCAGATGCAGGTATCCGCACCATTGAGAGGAGCGGAAGCTCCCAGCGTGTAGCAGCCGATATCACCGGTAACTGTATATTTTTTCTTGCCCATGATGTAGAAAAAGCCGCGATGCGGGCATCCGGGACACAATGCGGGAGGACGTGAAACAGGCGTGACCCCAACGTCAGCTGTTTCTGCTTTAACACCGAAGAGCTGCTCACGGAGCAATTGAGGATTCAGCTCATATTTTCCGCTGACGAGGTCTTTCCCGATGCAGTCGATTCCGGCGGCCTTGATCTGCATTTCCATATACGGATCCAGCTCTTCAATAACATAAAGTTTTTCCACTTTGGATGCAAATTCTCTGATGAGCTTCATCGGCATCGGATTCGTCAGACCGAGCTTGAGAAATGAGGTGTCCTCCGGGAAAACATCTTTTGCGTATTCATATGCAATGGATGCGGTGATAACGCCGATCTTGCTGCCTTTCATCTCCATCTTCTGGAGCGGGCAGATATTGCTGTAATCTTCGAGAGCGGAAAAGTTCTTTTCAAGTTTTGCTCTGTTCTGATACGCAAAAGCCGGGGCACAGTTATACTTTGTGCTTTTCCTGTACTCCCTGTGTTCCGCTTCTGTTCTCTCCCCGAATTCAACCAGACTCTTTGAGTGGCTTACCCGCGTGGTTGTCCTGAAGATAACAGGCATGTCGTATTTTTCCGAGATCTCATAGGCTTCCCGGATGAAATCCTTGCATTCCTGAGAGTCTGAGGGCTCAATGCACGGAACCTTTGCATGCAGGGCATACCATCTGTTGTCCTGCTCATTCTGAGAGGAGTGCATACTCGGGTCATCTGCTGTAATGACAATAAATCCTGCGTTTACCCCGTTGTAAGCTGCAGTGAACAGCGGATCTGCCGCAACGTTCATGCCGACATGCTTCATAGCGGAGGCGCTTCTTGCCCCGGCAATACAGGCACCGTATGCGACCTCTGTGGCAACTTTTTCATTGGGAGCCCATTCGCAGTAAAGAGAATCGCTGTATTTTGGCAGCTCTTCAAAAATCTCTGTGCTCGGAGTTCCGGGATATGCGGAGCAGACGAGGGCACCGGCTTCAAATAATCCTCTGGCGATTGCTTCGTTGCCGGACAATAAGTGTTTCACTTTTGCATCATTCCTTTTTTTAATATTTTTGCATTCAATAAATGAATTATATAAATTATAAATCATTATATTGAAAATGAAAAGATGGAATATTAAATCCAAAGATTTTGCTTTGAATTTTGAATAATAAATAATGCACCATTGTTGTGAGACATAAGCATACTATAATGGGATGAGTTTAATTGACAAATAATACAAGATGATGTATTATTACCATGTATAAATATATAAAATACAGCTATCTGTAGAAGATGTGCTGTTTTTGGAGGCTTCTATGAAAAACAAGAGGTTTTATTCGTTTATTCTGGTACTGGTCTTTTGCCTGTCTTTAGTTTCCCCGGTGTTTGCTGAGGAATCTGAAGAGGCTGCTGTTGAGGCAGAAGAAGTTTGTGTGGAGGAAGCTCCCGCTGCTCCTCAGGCACCGGCACCTGCACCGGCAGCCGCTCAGTCTGCTCCGGCGGCTGTGCAGCAAGCTCCTGATCCGACCCCAACTCCCACTCCTACTCCTACCCCGACTCCTACTCCGGAACTCGAGGAAGAGCTTGAAGAAGTTGCCGAAGCAGCAGATGCGGAGGAAACAGCAGAGACAGAAGAGGTCGAAGATTCTGATAACTCTGAATTAACCGATGAATACATTGCTGAAGAAGCCGAAGAAGCTGAGGAAACCGAAGAAGTCGAAGAGGCTGAACCAGCAGAAGATGCTGAAGAGGTCGAAGAGGCTGAGGTTACGGAAGAGTCTGAAAACGTCGAAGAAACTGATGGCTCTGAATTAACCGACGAATTCATTGTAGAAAAAGCCGAAGAAGCTGAGGAAACCGAAGAGACGGAAGCAGTCACTGAAGAAGCCGAAGAGATTGAAGACGTTGAGGATGCAGAAGAAACTGAAGCCGTCGAAGAAAATGATAACTCCGAAATAACCGACGAATACATTGCTGAAGAAACTGAGGAAACTGAGGAAACCAAAGAGATTGAAGAACCTGCTGAAACAGTTTTTGTTCATGACTTTACAACCGGAACTTCCGGTTATACGGTTGAGTTCTATTACGGTGATCAGATTCTTTCCATTGATGGCGGAAAAGAAATGGATCTTGGTCTCATTGCCGCAGCTCTCGGCATTGAAGATGAGATCGTAAGTGCAGAAAGCAGTGCGGATTATATATTTAATGTGAATGACGGCGTTTTTAATTCATATGCGGCTTTCCATGATTTTTACACGCTGACAATTACCTTACAGAGCGGCGATATCGTTGAAATATCTGTGAGTGATGGCGGTAATACTGCGAAAATAAAAGAAACAAATACGGAATACTCGTCTGTTTCAGATGCGCTCTCAGCAGTCAAAGACGGACAGACGATCGTCCTCCTTCAGGATGCTACAGACAGTCTGACATTTAGTTCAAACAAAAATGTAACAATTGATTTGAACGGCAAAAAATTAGATGCAAATAATGATGTTACAATATCCGGCGGTTCGGTTACCATTCTGAATGGCACGATGAACAGCAGCACGAACAAGAGCATCACGCTGAACGGCGGAGCAAAGTTTAATCTCGGTGATGACGACAGCAAAACTGTTCTGAACGGAGTATTAAATGTTCTTGATGGTTCTGTTGCAACGATTAATTCCAAAGGCTATGTGTCGGCTTCAACTTCTGATGCTGATTCTGCGACTGTTGTAGTGGCCGATAATGACTCTGAATTAAATGTTTATGGGCATATTTACAACACCGGTTCCGGTCGTGCAGTTGAAACGCATATTGCTGACGCGGAAGTAGACATCTATGACAAGGCGGATATAAGTGCGGCAAATAATATCGGCGTGTATATTCAGAACGAGGGAACACTTGTCATGAGAGGCGGAAAAGTCGAGGGTACCAGAGGTATTTACTTCGAAGGTGAATCACTGCTGATTACCGACGGAACGGTCACCGGAAAATCTGACGAAGCTTTGTATATAGATAATACTGACGGAGAAGCTTCTCGTGAAAGCGTAACCGTGAGTGGCGGAAAGTTTAAAGGAAATGCGTATGCAAAAGATGCTGCAGGAGAGTATATAAAGGTCAACGGGAAAAAAGTTAAGACAGACGTCAGAAGTATGACGAATGGTCATTCGGAGAGACTTGTTGATCATTTTATATCCGGCGGCTACTTTGCTCATTCGGTTGACAGTTCATATATCGCATGGGGCAGCGGGCAGTACCTCAACCCGGATCCGAGCTTTAACGGAGATTACCCGTTTGTTATCAGCAGCGGATGGGGCTTATGCGGAAATGATAATGTTGTGAACGCTTATCTGAGAAATTCGGAGATGAGTATTCCTCTCTGCGCTCAGGTTACTGATGGAGTTGCAAGAATATGGTGGGTGGATTCCGGCTCGCTGAACAGAATGCTTTCAAGTCAGAACAATGACGGAAAGCTGACCCTGGATGTTTCTCTGACAGGAAAGGACGTAGATGCGGTTCAGCTCAGAACATCGGTTTTGAAGAAGATCGACGGATCCTTCCCGGATGAACTCACCGTTATGATGACAACCGGTTCTGTTTCTCTGGATACGGATGCGTTAAATTCTGTGGTGAAGCAGGCTTCTGGAGATACGGTTACGATTGGTCTTGAGCCGGTCTCTTCTTCCGCACTTTCGCAGAATCAGTTTAAAGCGGTTGCATATGTCAGCAATGTTGTTTCCGTCGTGGATGCGTATATTCAGTCGAACGGAACCAGAATAACCGATCTGGAAGGCGGTAATATTTATATTTCGCTCTCTCCTGATGCGCTTGACGGCTATTGTCAGGAAGCAGTTTCTGTTATGGAGATTTCAGATGATGGCATTATGACAAATCTTGATCTCAAAGAAAAGAATGGAGTAATCATCTTCTCGTCCGACAGACTGTCAAAATTTGTTTCGGCCTCCAAAAGCTGATAAATAGGAAAGATGATGAAAAGACTGGTATCATTTTTCCTGGCACTGATGTGTTTGCTGGGAACCTGTGCATTTGCTGATTTGGATTACGAAAAAGTTCTTGAATCGGATGAAACGGCGATAGACTTTCTCGAAGGATATTGGACCAACGGCAGAACGGATTATATTTTCGCTTCGCGTGGGGAAGGAACGCTGATCAACTGGCAGACGAATCTTCCGTACACTTCAGAGAATATCTACGTTCTTGAGAACGGCGTGTTCAGGGGAAAATCTCTGAATGAGAAGAGCGAGATCGTTGTAACGGATATTTTCAGTATCGAGATCCTCGATGATGATACAATTAAGGTGAAGAGCTTTATCAGCGGGGATGAGACGGAATTTACAAGAGACAGCTTTATAGTCGATACAGCCAATCTTGATAATTCTTATGTTTTCCGGACGGCTGACCGCGCAGTAACATATCTTCAGGGTGAATGGATGACAGATCACATTGATTTCATGAATCTCTCTGTTGATGAAAACGGTGCTCTGCAGTTCAGCACGAATCTTTCATACCCCTCCGATATTACGATGGATTTCTGTGACGGTAAAATGTGTGCTGTGACGCAGAATGAAGTCGGGAAAAAGGATTTCTCACCGGTATTTGGGTTCAACATCATTGACAAAGATACGATGATGGTGAAATGCTTTGCTAACGGTCTTTATTACAAGTTTTTCAGAATCGATGCGGAAATTGACCCGGATAATATTGAGACGGATTATGTCTTTTTCTGTGATTCCAGAGCATATGCATTTCTAGAAGGTGAGTGGAAAGAGAAAGTCGGAGATCACTATTTTGTCCTTGAAAATGACAATGGAAATATCAGCTGGAAAACGGATCTCCCTCTTGAAAAGCATTATTCCTATTCATTTGCCGGCGGCGGTCTGGTCGGAGTGGATTATGATGAGGCCGGAAACAGAGAACTGACGGATATTTATAAGTTTAATATCCTTTCACGTGATAAGCTGGAAGTAACTGTTGAACCGGAAGGCGTTAAATATTATCTTATGCGTGAGCAATAATTGTATAAAAGCTCTGCCTGCGGAAAGCTCTGCGGACAGAGCTTTTCTTCAGCACTTGAAAAATTTACATAATATGGTATAATACAGCCTATTGTGTTTCTTATACTGCGTATACCGCAAAAAATTGTATTTTAATGTTGATTTTAATTCCCAATAAAGGAGTTTTATATGGCGAACGCTTCTGCGCAATATGGTAATGAAAGTATTCAGCTTCTGAAGGATGAGCAGCGAGTCAGACAGCGCCCGGCTGTTATTTTCGGGTCTGACGGGCTTGACGGCTGCGAGCATGCTGTATTTGAGATCCTTTCCAACGCAATCGATGAAGCCAGAGAAGGTCATGGGAACCTTGTTACTCTTACAGTATATGAAGACAGATCCATTGAAGTTGAGGACTTTGGCAGAGGCTGCCCGCTGGATTGGAATCCGGTGGAAAAACGCTGGAACTGGGAATTGGTTTTTTGTGAGCTTTATGCCGGTGGTAAATATAAAAATAATGAGGGCGGGGACTACGACTATTCTCTGGGAACAAACGGTCTCGGTTCCTGCGCCACTCAATATGCGTCAGAATATATGGACGTTACCGTCTGGCGTGACGGAAATAAATACAGTCTTCACTTCAAAAAAGGAAAAGTCTGTGGGAAAAAGGGAAAGGAACTTACCGTAGAAGAATCCGACCGGAAAAAAACAGGAACTACGATTCGCTGGCGTCCGGATCTGGACGTGTTTACCGATACGGATATCCCGGTAGCGTGGTTTGAAGAAACACTGCATCGTCAGGCAGTGGTGAATGCCGGTGTCTCATTCCGACTTCGTATACAGAACGGAAAGTCGTTTACAGAAAAAGAGTATCGTTATGAAAACGGTATTCAGGATTACGTCGCGGAGCTGACCGGGAAAAGCCCGCTTACACTTCCTCATTTTATTTCAGCGGAAAGAAAAGGCCGGGACAGAGAAGATCAGCCGGAGTATAAGGTGAAGATTTCTGCCTGCTTTTGTTTTTCAAAGGATTTTCAGCTTCAGGAATACTATCATAACTCCTCTTGGCTGGAGAATGGCGGGTCTCCTGAAAAAGCGGCAAAACTGGCTTTTACGAATTCTATTGATTCATATATAAAACAGCAGGGGAAATACACAAAAAACGAGACCGGCGTAAAATGGCAGGATGTTCAGGATTGTCTGGTACTTGTGACAAACTGTTTCTCCACGCAGACTTCTTATGAGAACCAGACAAAAAAAGCCATTAATAATAAATTTATCCAGCAGGCGATGACGGAATTCTTTAAATCTTCTCTTGAAATCTATTTTATAGAAAACAAGCCCGAAGCGGACAGAATTCTGGAGCAGGTCCTGATCAACAAGCGTTCCAGAGAGCATGCGGAGAAAACTCGCCAGAATATTAAGAATAATCTTCAGCAGAAGATCGACCTCGCAAACAGAGTTCAGAAATTTATTGACTGCCGTTCAAAAGACAGAGATCGCCGGGAAATATATATCGTGGAAGGTGATTCTGCAGCCGGTGCATGCAGACAGTCCAGGGATGCTGAATTTCAGGGCGTGATGCCGGTTCGTGGAAAGATCCTGAACTGCCTGAAGGCGGACTATGTGAGAATTTTCAAGTCTGAGATCATAACGGATCTTTTAAAGGTTCTCGGATGCGGCGTTGAGGTAAAAGATAAACACAGCAAGGATATGAGCTCGTTTGATCTGGACAACCTCAGGTGGAGTAAGGTTATTATCTGTACAGATGCCGACGTTGACGGTTTTCAGATCAGAACGCTTATTCTGACGATGCTGTATCGTCTTGTTCCTACGCTCATCAAAGAAGGTTATGTGTATATTGCAGAATCTCCCTTGTATGAGATTGAAAGCAAGGATAAAACGTATTTTGCCTATTCCGACAGAGAAAAAGCGGATATTGTTGAGAGTCTGAAGGGAGCAAAGTGCACGATTAACCGTTCCAAAGGTCTCGGTGAAAATGATCCGGATATGATGTGGATGACAACGATGAATCCGGAGACCCGAAGACTGATAAAGGTTATGCCGGATGATGCGGAGAAGATGGCGGAATGCTTTGAGCTCCTTCTCGGGGATAATCTCGAGGGAAGAAAGAAGCATATAGCTGAATGCGGCAATCAATATCTTGATATGCTTGACGTTTCCTGAAAACCAGTGAGGGTTGAAAATGGCTAAAAAAAAGCAAACATCCGAAAAGAAAAAATTTGATAATCCGAATGTTATAGGCCTTCATTCAGAAGTCCTTGAGCAGCCGATCACGGAAACGCTCGAAACAAACTATATGCCTTATGCCATGAGTGTGATCGTTTCCAGAGCAATTCCTGAAATTGACGGCTTTAAGCCCTCGCACCGGAAGCTTCTCTATACTATGTATACAATGGGACTTCTGAACGGACCCAGACAGAAAAGTGCCAATATCGTCGGGCGTACGATGCAGCTCAATCCGCATGGCGATGCTGCGATTTATGATACGATGGTAAGACTTTCTGCCGGGCATGAGGCACTTCTTACGCCGTTTGTTGATTCAAAAGGCAACTTTGGAAAAGTCTATTCCCGGGATATGAGCTATGCTGCCTCCCGTTATACGGAAGCGCGTCTTTCACCGATCTGTTCAGAGATATTTAAAGATATCGATAAGGATACGGTGGACTTTGTTGACAGTTATGACGGAAAGCAGAAAGAGCCGGTACTTCTTCCAACCGCATTCCCGAATGTTCTTGTTTCCGCCAATTCCGGTATTGCTGTCGGAATGGCGAGTGAGATTTGCGGCTTTAACCTGAATGAAGTTTGTGAAACGGCGATAAGATATATAAATGATCCCGAAGCGGATCTTCTTTCTACCATGCCTGCGCCGGACTTCCCGACAGGGGGAGAAATTGTTTATGACCGTTCCGAGATGGAACAGATCTATGCTACCGGACGGGGAGGATTTAAGGTTCGGGCAAAATGGCGCTTTGTTGAAAGCGAAAACATAATAGAGGTATATCAGATCCCGTATACTACGACGACGGATATGATTATTGATAAGATCGTTGAACTCAGCAAGAGCGGAAAGGTAAGAGAGATCAATGATATACGGGATGAAACCGATCTTTCCGGTCTCCGTATAGCAATTGATCTGAAGCGCGGAACAGATCCCGAAAAACTGATGACGAAACTTTTCAGAATGACAACGCTTCAGGACGTCTTCCCGTGCAATTTTAATATTCTTGTCGGCGGATATCCAAAAGTCATGGGCGTCAGAGAAATTCTTGAGGAATGGACAGCCTGGAGGATTGAGTCTACAAGGCGCAGAATATATCATGACCTTGTGAAAAAAAGAGAAAAGCTGCATCTGCTCAAGGGCCTTGAACGTATTCTTCTTGATATCGATAAGGCAATCTCAATAATCCGGAATACGGAGCTTGATGCCGATGTCGTTCCGAACCTGATGATGGGGTTTGGAATTGATGAGATTCAGGCAAATTATGTTGCGGATATCCGGCTGCGCAATATTAACCGCGAATATATCCTGAAACGTACAGCGGAAACCGAGCAGCTCGAAAAGGATATTGCGAATCTTGAGTCCACGCTCGACAATCGCAGAAAACTGAAAGCAATCATCGTCGGAGAACTGAAAGCGGTAAATGAGAAATATATTATCCCGAGAAAGACGGACATCGTGTATGCCTCGGATATTCCCGAGACTCCGGTCGAGCCGGAGGTTGATGACTATTCTGTGACGCTGTTTGTTTCCAGAGAAGGATATTTTAAAAAGATTACTGCACAGTCTCTCCGTATGAGTGCGGAACAGAAATATAAGGAGAATGACGGACTGCTGTCGAGCTTTGAATCGGCAAACATCCATGATCTTCTTGTATTTTCGGATCAATGTCAGGTGTATAAGTGCAAAGTAGCTGACTTCGATGATACAAAGGCATCGGCCCTCGGAACGTACCTTCCCACGAAGCTGAGTATGGATGACGGAGAAAAGGTCATTTCTGTTCTGGATCCCGGGGACTACAGAGGCAGTGTTCTTCTTTTCTATGAAAATGGAAAGGTCGCAAGAGTTTCCCTTGATGCTTATGAGACGAAAACAAATCGACGGAAACTGATCAATGCTTATTCGGATAAAAGTCCGTTGGTTTCTGTTATGCTGATCCGTGAGGAAAAGGATGCTGCCTGCTGCACCAATGATGGCAGACTGATTGTATTTAATACGTCTCTTCTTCAGATCAAGACGACAAAAGCTACGCAGGGGGTTAATGTTGTTAAGCCAAAGAAAGGACGTGTTCTTGTCGGCGGAGGAGAAATCACGGAATTCGTTGTTGCTGAAGCGGACAGCTCCAGATATCGTGCCCGTACAATTCCATCAGCCGGAGCACTGATTACTTCGGCCGACAGGGGTGAAGAGCAGCTCTCATTACTCTGATTCAGGGAGTTTTGTAATTTTGAAAAGATCAAGAAAATATGATGACAGGAAATTGGAATGGCTTCGGGCAGGAAAAGAATTTGCCGTTTTTATACTGGCGGCTGTAATAATTTTCAGGTTCGTTATCGGGGTTTCGCTTGTCAGCGGAAACTCCATGTTTCCTACACTGGAAAACGGACAGCCGGTAGTATATAACCGTCTGAGCCGCGATTATCATAGGGGAGATATTATTTCTGTCCGTATGCCCTCCGGAGAGTACCTGATAAAGCGTATTATCGCAGTTTCCGGAGATTCGGTAGATATTCATGACGGAAAAGTATTTATTAACGGGGAAGAGGAAAATTCCGGATATATCAATGGAATTACTTCCCCCCAGGATGGGAAAATTTCCTATCCTTTTACGCTGGAGGAAGGAAGAATATTTGTAATGGGGGACAACCGAGAAAATTCTGTTGATTCGCGCAGTATTGGTCCTCTTTCTGAAACGCAGATCAGAGGGAAAATAATAATTCCCGCTACATGATGTTTTTCTCCACAACTGAATAATGTCAGAGAATAAAAAACGACCCCGAACCAATACCTGAGGTATTGATCCGGGGTTCTGTATCAATAATCATTAAGATAATGCTATGTACTCGCTGATACTGTCCATAACGAAATTGTTAAAAAATATCTGGATCCTGTTTATAAACTGTAAATCAGGCGTATCGTTTTATGAATCGTATAAGAAAAAGGATTGGTATATTTTAACGTTATTTTAACGGGGGATATGTTATAATTTAAAAAATGAAAAAAGTGAAAGATTATATAACCCAATATTGTCCGATGTCGGTAAAGGACTGGCTCATCTACTTCTCAGCAATGACCTTTGGAGCGGCAGTCTGCATCTTTCTGAAAAGAATTACGACAACGGATACCCATGTCCCAATCATTTTTGTCCTGGTGGTTCTTGTTACCGCACTTCTTACAAATGGTTATTTTTTCGGAGTACTGGCGTCTCTTACCAGTGTCTTTGCGGTTAACTGGGCATTTACTTATCCTTATATGAAGCTGGACTTTTCTCTGATCGGTTATCCTCTTACGTTTGTTACGATGCTTGCCGTAAGTATTGCGGCTTCTATGCTGGCAACAGGTACTAAGCAGGCGGAAAAGCTGAAAAGAGAGCGCGAGGCAGAAAAAATGAGAGCGAATCTTCTCAGATCTGTGTCGCATGATCTGAGAACACCGCTGACGGCTATCGGAGGCTCCATTTCAGCTGTTCTGGATAATGAAGATATGGATGAAATGACGAAAAGGAAGCTTCTTCTGAATGCTCAGCAGGATGCTGAATGGCTGTACCGAATGGTCGAAAATCTTTTGTCTGTTACCAAAATCAGCGGCTCAGCACAGCTTCATAAGGTCGATGAGCTCGTGGAAGAGGTAATAGAAGAGGCTGTAGTAAATTTCAGAAAAAATAATCAGGATGTTGATGTTGAAGTCAGTTATCCGGAGAATCCTGTCTTCGCACCGATGGACGCGATGCTGATCGAGCAGGTGATCAGAAATCTTCTGGATAATTCCGTTACGCACGGAGAAACAACTGATTTCATAAAAATTGAAATGAAAGAGCTCGGTGAATCCGTGAAGATATCTGTCAGTGATAACGGAAGAGGGATCCGCCAGAATATCCTGCCGCATTTGTTTGACGGAAGTCTCGAACCGGGAGGAGATACGACTGACAGCAACCGATTCATGGGGATCGGTCTTGCGGTCTGCAGAACGATAGTCAAAGCTCACGGGGGGGAAATATCCGCGGAGAATGGGAAAAACGGAGGCGCGGTATTCAGCTTTACAATTCCGAAAGGGGAGAACGGAAATGACGGTCAGAGATAAGATCCTTGTGATCGAGGATGACAGAAGTATATTAAAACTGATGAAAACTGTTCTGGAAGATGAAGGTTATGATGTTATCCTTTCCGAAACAGGGGGAGAAGCTCTTTCTATGATTAATTCTCACTGCCCGGATCTGATCATTCTGGATCTGGGGTTACCAGACATGGATGGAATGACGATTATTGAAGAAGTCAGGTCGTGGACGCAGCTTCCAATCATTGTAGTTTCTGCCAGGACGCGTGAGTGTGACAAAGTCAATGCGTTGGATAAAGGGGCGGATGATTATATTACGAAACCATTTTCTTCCGGAGAACTGCTCGCAAGGACGCGCGTTGCTTTACGGCATACAAGATCACTTCTGAAGAATGCGGATCGGTTCGAGGCTGCCGGTCTGGTAATAGAATATGATAAGCATTTGGTCTTTGTGGACGGAGAACCGGTACATCTTACTCAGAATGAGTTCAAAATGCTGTCCCTGATGAGTAGGCATTCCGGAAAGGTTCTGACATATAATTTTATTATGAAAGAACTGTGGGGCCCCCAGACTGGAAATAATAACCAGATCCTGCGTGTGAATATGGCAAATATCCGTAGAAAAATTGAAAAAAATCCGGCCGCGCCAAAGTATATATTTACTGAAGTGGGTGTCGGCTACAGAATGATCGAAAATGACTGAATATCAAAGCATCCCGGAATTCATTACAGTAATGAACACCGGGATGCTTTTTCAGAGAAACAAATGAAAGGGGGAATTATTATTTTTTCTTTTTCTCTGCACTGTTAACGATAGCGTTGATGATTACTCCGCAGACGATTGTGATGACTGCCATATAAACAAATGTCATTTTTCCTTCACCTCAGATTAATAAAAGTAAGTCTTTCAACTCTTCCGTTATTATATCATTACGATAAGTAATAACGTGTTAAGGAAAAAAGCGGAGCTGTAACGGGCATGTAAAAGAAAAGCACATATAGATTAAGGCGGTGTTAATATATAAAGGGCTTGAAGAATCCGTTCTTAAGTGCGTAATTTTTTAGCTTGATATTGCTTGCGGTATGATAATTTTTGTATGATTAAAATCTCTTAAATACAATGGACAATTGGGAACCTCCGTGATAAGATGTTTTTACTACTTATTGCGGAGGTTTTTTCTATGAATGAGACGCTGAATTCGATTATGACCCGTAAAAGCATCAGAAAATTTACCGATAAACCTGTTTCAGATGAGGACATTTGCACGATCCTAAAGGCCGGGATGAGCGGCCCTTCCGCCTGCAATTGCCGTCCGTGGTCTTTTATTGTAGTGAAAGACAGAGAAATGCTCAATAAAATGGCGGATGCAAAGAATCAGTATTCTGACCTTCTCCGTAAGGCCACCTTTGCAGTTCTTGTTTGTGGGGATCTGGAAAGAGCCATCCCCAATGCGCCGGAGTACTGGGTGATCGATGGCTCTATCGCAATTGAGAATATGATTCTTGCCGCGCATTCCATGGGAATCGGCAGCTGCTGGGTTGGCATATGGCCGAGAAGGGAAAATATAGATCCTCAGGCGGAGCTTTTTAAGCTTCCGGAGTCAGCAGTCCCGCATTCTATTGTTGCCTTTGGTTATCCGGATGAGAGTGAAGGCTTTGGAACTCCGAGGCAGAAGCCCGAGTGGGAGGAGTCTCAGGTCCATTATGAGAAATGGTAACGGTAAGGAGAAATATTCATGAGAGAAATATCCTATAAGGAACTTCAGCTGAATCCGATGACTATGATCGGCGATACGTGGCTATTGATTACCGCCGGAAACGAAGAACGCGGATATAACACGATGACGGCCTCATGGGGGCACCTCGGCAGTATTTGGGGCCATTCTTCCGGTCTCCCTTCGGTGGTCGTATATATCCGCCCGCAGAGATATACAAAACAGTTTGTTGATTCCGAAGAATACTTTACTGTTAGTGTAATGGGGGAGAACTATAAAAAGCAGCTGGCTTATCTGGGTTCTCATTCCGGGAAGGATGAGGATAAGATCGCATCAGTTGGCTTTAAACCGATGTTTCTTGACGGAACTGCTGCAATTGAAGGCGCTGAGATGGTGCTCGTTTGCCGCAAACTGTATTCTGCTCCGATTAAAGAAGAATACTTTATCGATAAGTCCATTGTTGAGGAACACTATCCGGAAAAAGACTTTCATGATATGTACGTTGGAGAAATCGTGAAAGTGCTGGTCCGGTAAGAGAAACATCGAAAGACCATTTCTTTTCTGCGATATTCTTTGAATAGCAAAATGCCCGGGACGAGCTGTCCCGGGCAACCTTTTATCTTCTTAAGGAAGTTTGCTTAATTTTCGGCCTTTAATGCCGCCAGATGTGCGCTAACGGCTTCCTGAACGTAATTCGCTGCCCCTGCTGCAGTGTCGTTACCGGTCAGATATCCGGCAGCCTTTTCATAAATGATATTGAATATTGCTTCATTGCCGGTATTAACAGACGAGGTATCGGCCAGATTGCGCAGTGCATTTGCCTGAGCATCAGAAAGCTGATAATAATACACAGGATCTGCTCCGTCAGCAAAAACGCTTGCGCGGGGGATCTTTTCTCCGCTCGGGTCAGTCTTGATCTGTTTTGCAGCCTCAAGTCCGGCAGAGAAGGCATTTGCATTGCTGGGGAAATACCAGAGAGAGGATTGATAATTCTCTGTGAAGAATTTTCTGAGGAACTGCCATGCAGCCTGTTTATCTGAACAATCTTTTGTCATGGCAAAGTCTTTGTAAAGATTGAGGCTGTTTCCTGAACCGGTGAATGTCGGAAGGCCGATAAAGGTCGTATTCTTCTTAAATTCATTGCCTGCCAGAATTACATCATCATAGGTGAAAAGTGTCTGGCGCTTAAGGAACTGTTTGCCGGTTTCAAGCGCTGTCGTATCAGAATCATCCCCAATGTCGACCGGGAATTTCTTTACGAACTCAAGAAGTTTTACAAAATCGGTATTATCGAAGTCACATGTTCTTTCATCCCAGTTTACAAACCGGCTGAGATTGATTCCAAGACTGTCATAAAGAAGCGAGTATTGAATATCATAGGGACCAAAAGCGCTTACACCTTCGCCCATTGTGCGCGTAATATTATTATATTCGTCATATGACCAACTTGTTGCGTTGCCCAGAACGTTCTGCGGTCCTAAAACGGTAGAGATGTTGAATCCGGAGCAGGTGCCGTAGATTTTCCCGTTGATTTCCAGCGCGGAGCGTATTCCAGGAAGAAGGGAATCGCGGCTAAGCTCGGAATCGCTGTCAAGATACTGTCCAATCTCTTCAAGAAGGCCGGAAGCAGCCAGTTCAGCATAGGGCATACCGGTCAGATCAATAAGATCCGGTATTTTTCCTTCCAGCTCGGAATCCGCAAAAGCTTTCAGCGCTTCAATATTGCCGGAATCTGTGTCTGCAAGATCGAAAGTCATCAGCGTGATCCGGGTATCGGCCTGGTTGCGGTTATACTCTGCAACGGAATCCTGAAGATCCTCAACGGGGTTCACTGAAGCGAGGACAAGCTGCTTTTTCTGAATCGCCTGTGCCTCCGGGATCGCTGCAACGGAAGCAAATTCGCTGGAATAAGTGTTATCGTTTTCATTATATTTATTTGTAATGCAATAGAAGGAAACGCCGTCTTCTGTTCCTACGCTGCTGACACGGCTTCCGCTGATATCCACGGAGCTCCAGTTGAATATCTTCTCTGCTTCGCCGGAATCAGCCCGTACACCCATAAAGTCAACACCGGAGGAATAGAAGAACAGATATTCTCCGCCGCCGTCTGCAAAGAGCATTGCGGAATCCGGAAGGGAAACAGAGTCATCAAAGGTGGAATAATCCGCTGACAGAATATTGAGTGTCTGTCCCTCCGCGTTCCATTGAACCAGACCGATCTTTCCATCCGTGAGTTTAACGACATTGCTGGGGTAACCTCCGCCGTTTGCATTGGACAAAAGCTGGCCGTCAGGAGAGAAAACAGCAAGGCCAACATCAGAAAGAAGAATATAGTTTCCGCTTTCATCGATTTTGAAATACATACCGGATATCGGGGTCTCTTCCGGAAACAGCTCGACAGATGCCGTCTCATTTCCGGAAGAATCAAGAGTTCTTGCATAATAATGCTTATCGTAGTGGTCCGCCTTTCCGTCAGATCCGCTTACAAAAACGCATTCCAGTGCAACAGGGTTCCCGTTACTGTCTGCGGTAATAGCCGTGAGCTCGGATCCTGAGTAGAAATTCTGCCAGTTTTCGCTGTTCGTGAGACCGCTCATTGCCTTATAGGCGGGAAGAAGGCTGGCACTGCCGTTTAAATCTACTGTGAATATTTCCGGAATATAGGTGAACCCGTCATCGGCAACCTTCGACGCCTTTGCAAAGAAAGCTTTCCCGCTGAAAGCGTCAGGGGATAGAAACAGTCCGTCATTCTGCAGGGGATTATATTTTGAACTGTATACATAAACAGGTTCCGGAGTCGGCTCGGGGGTTGGTTCTGCAGTTGCTTCCACAGTAGGTTCGGGAGTTGCTGTAGCTGCAGCCCCGAATGAGGGGAGCGTGAACCCAAACACATTGAAAGCAAGATATGCAAGGACGGCGAGCGCTATAAAAATAATAGCAAGAAGGAGAAAAATGATTGCTCCGGATTTCTTGTTCTGCTTTTTCTTCTTTGCTGGCTTGCGCTGGGCTGAGGAACGTGTTTCTTCCTGTGGCTCTTTGGAATGCTTCGACACGTAATTATTACTCATTATTGTTTCCTCCCGGAAAACAGATATAGTCTTATATACATATCATACCATATACTTATTACAAAATGCAAGAAATAAATGACAAATTAGTAAAAATATTTTCAAAAAGAAACAAACGAAAGAGGGAAAGGGAATGAAGAAGAAACATCAACTTTTCCGGTATAAAAATGCTTGACACTTCGGGAATAACTAACTAAAATCATTAAGATAATTGATTTCATATATATTTTTTCACATGATTTAGAAGGCTGAAAATGAAAAAAGAAAAAATGTTCGGTTTTTACAGAGTCTTTAAGAAGGATTCGCAGTTTATTCCTTTCCTGATTTCCGTTTTTGCGATGGGCCTGGCTTATGGAATTCACAAGGGTGTTATCGACAATTATCTTGCGGAAATCGTTTCCATGACGGAATTTGACCGCGGTGTTGCTGAGTTCTTCCGCGAACTCCCCGGTCTTCTTCTGATTCTGATCCTTGCAGTATTCTATATGCTCTCAGCAGAGACCTTATATAAGGTGGGTGCAGTTATTATGCTGGGAGGAATGTTTATGCTCGGCGTTGTTCCTCCTTCAAAGCTTCTTGTGACTCTGGCAATCTGTATCTATTCTCTCGGCGATCACATCCAGCTTGGAATGAAGAATACGCTTACGCTGGAATATGCTGTTCCCGGCCAGAGCGGAGAAGCTCTGGGATATCAGAATTCTTCCAATCAGATCGGCCATCTGATCGGGTACGTTGTGATCGTGATTGCCTTTTTGTTTATAAAAGGAGACAGCCCGTATCGGTTCTTTTTCCTTATATCTGCGGGAATTACAGCAATCGGTACGGTCGCTTCAATAAAAATAAGCGGAAAAAGTGAAACGGATAAAACCAAAAGCAGGTTCTACTTTAAAAAGAAATTTTATAAGTATTATATGCTGGAAGTGTTCTACGGGGCCCGTAAGCAGGTCTTCTTTACCTTCGGCCCGTATGTTCTGATCCTGTTTTACGGAGCCAGCGCTTCTGTTATCAGTCTTCTGTTTGGGGTATCGGCTGTTGCCGGATTTGTTTTCTCGCCGATCGTCGGCAGGATCATCGACAAGCTCGGCTATAAAATTGTAATGATTTCGGATACGATTATTCTTGTTGTTGTCTGTTTCTTCTATGGTTTTGCCCATCATATTTTCCCGATGAATGTGGCTTTTGTTGTATGCTGTGTAAATTATGTGCTCGATTCTATTATTTCTCTGGCCTCAATGGCATCGAATGTATATGTTCAGGATATTGCGGAGAACAGTGAAGAAGTGAAGGCAACGATTTCCACCGGAATATCCGTAAATCATCTGATTACAGTCTTTATTGCCCTGTTTGGGGGCTGGATCTGGCAGGCACTCGGAATTGAGACGCTGTTTGTCATTTCCGCAATTCTGGGTCTTTGCAACAGCGCTTACGCGGCAACGATAAAAACAGGTAAAAAAGCCTGATTCCGAATCACATCTGGTTGAATGAGTAATTAATCGCTAAATCGGAGGCTGAATAATGGATATTTCCTTAAATGAATTCAGAAATGCAGCTCAGCGTATCAGACCTTTTCTTCATCACACGGAGCTTAGCTCAAGTGCTACCTTTTCCGCAATGACGGGCGGAGAGATTTTTCTGAAGTGTGAAAATACTCAGAAAACCGGTTCTTTTAAAATTCGTGGTGCCGGAAATAAGATCGCCTGTATGGTCGAAAAGGGAGAACTGAACCCCGTTGTAGCTTCCAGCGCGGGAAACCATGCGCAGGGCGTTGCCTGCGCAGCACAGAAGTTCGGGCTTCCTGCAACGATCGTTATGCCGAAAGCGGCGCCCATCGTAAAGGTACAGGCAACGCAGGGCTACGGCGCAAGAGTGATCCTTCACGGAGACTGCTATGATGATGCTTATGCAGAGGCCTGCAGGATCTGTAAAGAGGAGGGAGCGGTATTCCTTCATCCGTATAATGATCCGGAGGTTATTGCCGGTCAGGGAACGCTTGGCCTGGAAATTTTAGGGGATCTTCCGGATGTGGATATTATTATTACGCCTGCCGGCGGAGGCGGACTGCTCGCAGGTGTGGCTTCTGCTGTAAAGCAGGTAAATCCCCGGATCAAGGTTTACGGCGTACAGGCCGAGGGAGCGGATGCAATTGCAAGGAGCTTTAAGGCAAAAAAGCTGGTTACTACGGAGTATGCCTCAACGATAGCTGACGGTATTGCGGTAAAGAGCCCCGGCGATATTACTGTGGATATTATCAACCAGTATGTTGAAGATGTTGTAACGGTGAATGATATCCAGATTTCTGACGCGATCCTTCAGCTGATGGAGCGCACAAAACTGATCGTGGAGCCGGCAGGCGCCACTCCGCTGGCAGCTGTTCTCAGCGGAAAGATCGACGTGAAGGATAAGAAGGTCGTCTGCGTGATGAGCGGAGGCAACATCGATGTCAGCTTTATTCAGAGTATTATTGAACTCGGTCTTTTCTCCAGACACAGACGCGTGACCTTTACGGTAAAGCTTCTGGATCGTCCGGGAAGTTTGGCTAGAATGCTGAATATTATTGCGGATGCCGGAGCAAATATTCTGAAGGTGGACCATAATAAGCTGACTGCCGGTCTGAATCCGAATGAAACAACCGTTCAGGTTGCCTGTGAGGTCGGCGGAAAAGAACATGCGGATTCGCTGCTCGAAAGACTGAGACTCAGCGGATACAGCGTCGAAGTATAATAACGGATAGAAATCTCCCCATCATCGATTAGATACCGGTGATGGGGAGTCACATTCTGAATATAGTTGAAGACAGTGAATAAAATACTCCATTGATAAATGAATGCGGAACAATTCATCAAAAGCAGGTGCCGAAGATGAATTGTTCCGCGTTTTTTAAAATTTGAAAAGAATTATTCCAGCTCGAAGGCTCCGGTATAAAGCTGGTAATAGGTTCCTTTTTCCTCCAGCAGCTTTTCGTGGCTGCCGCGTTCAATGATGCGGCCGTGATCAAGAACCATGATAACGTCGGAGTTCTTAACAGTGGAAAGTCTGTGCGCAATGACAAATACGGTTCTGCCTTCCATGAGCTTATCCATACCTCTCTGCACAATAGCCTCGGTTCGAGTGTCTATGGAGGAGGTGGCTTCATCGAGGATCATTACGGGAGGATCGGCGACAGCGGCTCTGGCTATGGCAATAAGCTGTCTCTGTCCCTGAGAGAGATTCGCTCCGTTGTTCGTCAGCATGGTGTCATAACCTTCAGGGAGGCGGGTGATAAAATCATCCGCGCCGGCAAGTACCGCAGCATCTACGCATTCATCATCGGTAGCATCGAGACGGCCATAACGGATGTTTTCCATTACCGTACCGGTAAACAGGTTCGTATCCTGAAGCACCAGCCCGAGAGAACGGCGGAGATCGGCTTTTTTGATCTTGTTGACGTTGATTCCGTCATAGCGGATTTTTCCGTCAGCAATGTCATAGAAGCGGTTGATAAGGTTGGTGATCGTTGTTTTTCCGGCTCCGGTAGCTCCGACGAAAGCAACCTTCTGTCCCGGCTCGGCGTATACGTTGATATCGTGGAGAACGTCCTTTCCCTCTTCATAGGCAAAGTCGACTTCCTGCAGACGGACATCGCCTTTCAGCTCGGTATAGGTAACAGTACCGTCTTCCTGATGCGGATGACGCCATGCCCAGTGCCCGGTATGCCGGTCGGTTTCTGTGATGGTTCCGTCAGGTTCGATATCTGCATTGACGAGTGTTACATATCCGTCATCCGTTTCCGGCTTTTCGTCGATAAGGTTAAAGACACGGGTAGCACCGGCAGATGCCATGACGATAGAATTGATCTGCTGAGAGAGCTGGTTGCAGTTTCCGGTAAACTGCTTTGTCATATTTAGGAATGGGATCAGGACGGTGATATCCAGCGCCATTCCGGACAGGCTGACGTTTTTTACGTTGGAGAGCAGCAGAATTCCTCCGATAAGAGCTGTAACGACATAGAGAATGTTTCCGATATTACCGAAGATCGGTCCCATCGTGTTGGCATACGCGTGAGCCCGGTAGCTGTCTTCGTAGAGATTGTTGTTGATCTCATCAAAATCCTTGATGCTCTGTTCTTCATGGCAGAAGACTTTTACGACCTTCTGACCGGTCATCATTTCCTGAATAAAGCCTTCTGTTGTGCCGATGGCCTTCTGTGAGCGAAGGAAGTATTTTGCGCTTCCGCCTCCGACCTTCTTTGCAACAAATATCATAACGATTACGCCCACAAATGGAATCAGAGCAAGCCAGAAGCTGAAATACAGCATGATTGCTATGCAGACGATTACGATGGAACCAGCCCGAATAAATGTCGGGAGAGACTGAGAAATAAGCTGACGGAGAGTATCGATATCATTGGTGTACCGGCTCATGATATCTCCGTGCTTGTTTGTGTCAAAATACTTGATCGGGAGATCCTGCATATCGTCGAACATTTCCTGACGGAATTTGTTCAGATATCCCTGCGTCATCACCGCCATCAGCTGAGATTCAGTAGTGAGGCTGATGATAGAAAGGATATACAGTCCGAGCAGAATGAAAATATAGGGAAGAATATCTGCCTTTGCAGCGGCCCAGTCTCCGGTCTTATACCATTTTTCAATTCCGGAAAGAACATTCTGAATAAACAGAGAAGGAATGGAGGAAACAATGGCGGAGAAAAGAATACAGCCCATCGTAACAGGTGCCATAACGGGATAATATTTAAAAAGGTTTTTTATTGCCCGTCCGAGAGACTTCATGCTTCCGGGCTGACCCGCGTTCATAGCTTTTTTATTCATCGTCATCACCTCCGCTGGTCTGCTGCTCATAGATTTCGCGGTAGATCTCACAGCTGTTGAGCAATTCTTCATGCGTTCCCTGCGCGGCAATTTTTCCGTTTTCCATTACCAGTATCAGGTCAGCTTCCATAACAGAGGCTACTCTCTGAGCAATAATGAACTTGGTGGTTTCGGGAATATAAGCTTTAAATCCGGCCCGGATCAGCGCATCGGTCTTCATGTCTACAGCGCTTGTTGAATCGTCCAGAATGAGGATCTTTGGCTTTTTCAGCAGAGCTCTTGCGATGCACAGTCTTTGCTTCTGACCGCCTGAAACATTTGCGCCGCCCTGTTCAATGTGTGAATCGTATCCTTCAGGCTTTGCTTCAATATAATCATCCACCTGAGCAAGTCTGCAGGCTTCCCGGATCTCTTCATCGGAAGCATCCGGATTACCCCAGCGAAGATTATCCTTGATCGAACCGGCGAAAAGAAGGTTCTTCTGGAGAACAACGGAAACAGCGTTGCGCAGCGTGTCGAGGTCATAGTTTCTGACGTCGATTCCGCCGACCTTAACGCATCCTTCTGTTACATCATACAGACGCGGGATGAGCTGGATCAATGTGGTCTTTCCGGCACCGGTTCCGCCAAGAATTCCGACCGTCATACCGGAGCGGATGTTCAGATTTACGTTTGCAAGCGAATACTTTTTCGCCTTTGAAGAATATTTGAATGATACATTTTCAAAAGAAACGCTGCCGTCCGGAACTTCTGTGACCGGCTCCTCGCAATTAACGATAGACGGAGACTCATTGAGAACCTCACAGATTCTGTTTGCCCCTTCGGCGGACATTGTAAGAATAACGTAAATGGCGCCAACCATCATCAGAGACATCAGCACCTGAACTCCGTAAGAAAGCATGGCAGAGATCTGCCCGACGTCAATAACCGTGCCCTGACTTGTTACAATGATCTTTGCTCCGAAAAGAAGCACGAAGATCATGTTGAAATAGATGCAGAACTGCATGAGCGGTGTGTTGATTGCAACGATGCGTTCAGCGCGGGTAAAATCGCGGCAGATGTTTGTGGAAGC
>JAUNQI010000009.1:31955-89343 GCA_030536255.1 Eubacteriales bacterium
ATAATCATCAGCGGGCAGCGGATCGCAGTTCGGATGATCATCATGAAAGCCATCTGTACGTTAGATACATCCGTCGTCATACGTGTTACGAGGGAAGACTCCGAAAATTTGTCAACATTCGAGAATGAAAAGCTCTGGATCTTTTCAAATATATCGTGCCTGAGGTTCTTGGCAAAACCGGCAGACGCTTTCGCACAGGTAAAACCGGCAATTCCTCCGCATGCCAAAGAAATAACAGCCATGATGATAAGAATGATTCCTGTTCGGATAACCTCATTCATCGGGCTTCCTGCTTTGATTCCGTTTACAAGATTGGCGGTAATAAACGGAATAAGACACTCCAGAAGTACTTCACCGATAATAAAGACAATTGTGAGAACAGACGGCTTTTTATACTCGCGGATTGACTTAGCCAGCTGCTTGTAATGGGACAAATCTGATTCCTTCTTTCAAAAAACGTAGATGTGGACCGCATACTTGGCAGTCCACATTTAATAATACTATAAATATAATATAGAAGTCAATTAACAGTATGTGAATTATCCGTTAATCATGGTCTCCTGCGGCATTCGAGATAATAGCGTTTATCGTCCGATAGCCCGATAGAAAAACTCTTTTTTGGATAAGGACCGTTTTTGGCGATGCTGTCAAAAAGCTCAGCCTTGTTCAGCGCGGGAAGAAGCAGAGCGATACATCCGGCATTCGATCCTAGAGAAATTGCGGTTTCATCGTTATGGATATAATCGATCTTTCCGCCATGGGAGCGGATGTAGCCGGTACAGAATTTCTCGGTCTGAGCAATCAGAGCCGCGTAGTTCTCGCTGCTGCTCACCTGAATAATAACGCCGCCGTTTTCTGTCCTTTGAAGATTTCCAACAGGGAAACCAGCTTCTGATACTTCCTTCTCAATCGATGAGCAGTCTGTGCTGAACAGGACTCTGTGAATCGGTTCGAAGCTGATGGCATCGTCATGAATATTTACGATTTCAACGAGGGCATATTTATCTCCGCATTTTTTGGCGGAGGCAAGGCTGTGATTTCCATCGCCGATGGCGAGTACGGCAGGAGCGCCAGAAGGGGAGTCAGATAGTGAATTATTCGTTATGGTATCAATGACAGAATCAACGGAATCTGCAGCCGGTCCGGAGAACCGGTAACCGGTAATGTGTCCACCGGCTGCGGAAAGATCAAAATCATACAGAGCTCCAGACAGCCCGATGCTTTTACTAAGCTCAGAGCAGGTTGAAAAGAGAAGATCATCCGGATCATTAATGAAGATCATGATATGCGGAAGCTCAAGAGGAGCGGCAGAGCGGATCGCTACCCTTGGAGGAAGCCTGTCCTCAACCGTTCCCTCTGTTGCCCGGATAAGGGATTTGGAATCCGGAGCATAATTGTATTCATCGAGGTCAATGACGCCCAAAAGCCCTTTTCTCGTTTTTCCGGATGAAAGAGAACGCTCCACATAGATAAAGCTGTTTTCAATGGTTCTGAATATTCCGCTCTCCAGATATTCCTGCATTGTTTCTCTGATTTTTCCGGATTCAGAGACAATGTCTCTTCCGAGAAACGCTTCTGGGAGAATCATATTCAGTGTGCTGGGTTCATCACCGATATTTTTTCTCAGTTCTTCCCAGTATTCCGGTTCGGAGGTGTGCTGATCGCATGCGATAACGCTCCATTTTTCCATATTTACAGTAGAAGATGGGATCAGAATGTCTGCTCTGCTGAATAGTCTGTTCATAAAGAGGGTCCTTTCATAGTGATACGGAGGTTTCTTAGAAACTGCGGGAGAATCACGAATGATTCTCCCGCAGCAGATCGTCTTTTACGGATTAAACGCTATTACTTTGTTCCGAAAATCCTGTCGCCTGCATCGCCGAGACCGGGAACAATGTATCCGTGTTCGTTCAGCTTCTCATCGATGGCAGCAACATAGATGTCAACATCGGGATGATCTTTCATGATTCTGGAAACGCCTTCGGGCGCACCGATGACGCACATGAGCTTGATATGCTGTACGCCGTCTTCCTTCAGGAAGTTGATTGCTGCGGATGCAGAGCCGCCGGTCGCAAGCATAGGATCAACAACGATAATATCACGCTCGGTAATATCGGGGGGCATTTTGTAATAATACTTAACGGGTTCAAGGGTCTCCGGATCACGGAAAAGACCAATGTGGCCGACTTTTACATTCGGCATCATGCTGACCATACCGTCAACAAGACCGAGTCCGGCACGAAGAATAGGTACTACGGCAAGCTTTTTGCCGGCAATCCGTTTGCATTTTGCAAGACCGACCGGAGTTTCAACCTCAATATCCTCCAAAGGCAGGTCACGAGTGGCCTCATAGCACATAAGCATGGAGATTTCGGAAACGAGCTCACGGAACTCCTTAACGCTTGTGTCCTTATCACGGAGGATGGAAAGCTTGTGCTGAATAAGCGGATGATCAAAGACGCATACTTTTCCCATAATCAGAGTCTCCTTAATAATTAATTCCATATAAAATAATATCACTTCGCAGGTGATAAATAAAGCTTTTTTTACTTCGTTTCCTCAGCAGCTTCAGCCTGCTCTTTTGCAAGCCTTTCATTTCGCTCGCGCTCGGCCTGAGAAAGGCGGAGATATACCGGAAGAAGATCATCGGCAGTTCCGGGCACCTTATCTCCGGCAGCCATAGCTACTCCCCACGCTGTCTGATAAGCCAGATTTCCGGGAGCGGCAGTAAACGGGATGCCGGCTTTTGTAAAAGCATTCTGAGCGACTTTCATTCCGTCGCCTACCAGAAAGACGGGATTGTCGGTAAGGGAACGGATATCACTGATCAGCTCATCAGTCGAGATGGCCCGGTCTTCGCGGATCCTTTCCGGTTTTCCGTTTTTAATTTGGAACAGCGCGTTATATACCTGAGAACGCCGCGCATCCATGACCGGGCAGATAATCTCTTGAGAGGAAACACCGTGCCAGGACATCGCTTCAAGGGTGGAAACACCGACACAGGGCTTGTTCAGTGCCCAGGCGAGTCCCTTTACTGTTGCAACGCCGATCCGTATTCCGGTAAAAGATCCGGGACCGTAAGCACAGGCAAACAGATCAATATCATTCATGGATATTTCTGTGTTTTTCAGAAGATTTTCTGCCATCGGAAGCAGGGTACGGCTGTGTGTAAGTGCAGTGCATAGCGTATATTCGCCGACAAGCTCTCCGTCATCGGTAAGAGCGACGGAAGCTGATTTTGCTGAAGATTCAAATGAAAGAATAAGCATAGTTGCCTCTCAGATTATGTTAACTTAATGGCTGCGTCAGTCGGGAGATATAATGGAGATCCTTCTGCTGTCGCTTCCGGTCTTTTCAATAGTAACGCGGTACTCATCCCCGAAAAACGCGTCACTCACGTTTTCACTCCATTCCACTGCGCAGACAGCACCTCTGGAGAGGTAATCCTCCCAGCCGATATCGAACAGCTCATCAGAGGAGGAAAGACGATACATATCAAAATGTATGAGCTCACGTTTTCCCGGATACTCATTGACAATGGTAAAAGTCGGGCTGTTAACATGGGCGTCGATTCCCATACCTTTTGCCATCCCACGGACGAAAGCAGTTTTCCCGGCCCCGAGATCGCCGTACATGGCTACCACGGATCCTCCGGCAAGACCGGCGGCAAAATCCGCTCCGATTTTCTCAGTATCAGCCTCGCAGCTGCTGTAATATAGTGTTTCAGCCATGATTCGCCTCATTAATTTCATAATTCTTTTACATTATAGCACTTTAAGAGTCGTTGCGTAAACAATAATTATGTGATAATATAACACTTATGGGAAAAATAAAAAAGTATGTAAAACAGTTTTTTGAAAGAGCTGATATATTTTTACTCGTTGTATGTACGATAAGCGCTATATACGGCGTCTTTATGGTAAATAAAGCGGTAATTGCCATGGCAGCAGGAGATTGGCTTTCCAATCCTACAAAGTATGTTTTGGTACAGGTCTTTTCCATTCTGCTGGGTCTGGTCTTTTTCGTGCTGATGACGGTGATTGACTCAGATCTTCTTGCCGATCAGTGGAGGATCCTCTGTATAATAAACGTCCTTCTGCTCGTAGCTCTTGTTATATTCGGTGCAGATGACGGCACCGGAAACAAATCCTGGATCCGATTCGCCGGAATAGGAATTCAGCCTTCTGAAGTTATTAAAATCATTTATATTGTTGTCGCCGCCAAACAAATGACGTACCTGAAGGAGCACAAGGATATCAATTCCCTTTTTTCCATCGTTCAGATGGCAGGGCATATGGTCATCGTTTTCGGTGCCATTGTTGTCGTTTCTTCTGACCTTGGTTCTGCCAGTATTCTTCTTGTCATTTTCCTTGTTATGCTGTTTTGCCTGGGTGTAAAGCTTTACTGGTTTGCTCTCGGCGGCGCGGCAGTCGCTGCGGTAATTCCTCTTTTGTGGACGTATTTCCTGAAGGATTATCAGAAAAAGAGACTCCTTTCTCCGTATGATCCGAGCATTGACCCGGACGGCTGGGGAATCTCCTGGCAGACAACGCAGAGTAAGCTGACGCTTGCTTCCGGACGTCTGACGGGCGTTGATGAAGAGCATACGAGAACTGTTTTTACCGGAAAGCATACGGACTTTATTTTCTCCACAACTGGTGAGACTCTGGGAATGATCGGCTGCATTGTGGTTATCATTTTGCTGATCGTTATCATAGTCCACATCGCCAAAATCGGCCTGAACTGCGGCAGAACTTTTGATATGCTGTTATGTATGGGCGTTGCCGGAGCTATGGCAGCGCAGATGTTCATTAATATTGGAATGTGCATCGGTATCACGCCGGTTATCGGCATTACGCTTCCGTTCTTCAGTTATGGAGGCTCATCCATGGTAACAATGTATGCGGCTGTCGGATTGGTTTCAGGCGTGAAGTACAAGCCAAAGCCTCAGCATACCGCTCTCACCTGAGTCTTTGAGAGCTGTCCGTTCGATAAAGTTTTTTTGAATAAAAAATCACAATTAATATAGATTAAAAAATATAATAACAGGTGAAATAATTGATCGACAGAAAAGAAATAAAACAGAAATCAAAAGAATTATGCAAAACGGCGAAACCCAGCCTGATAACAATGGGGCTGATCTATACTCTTCTTTCCGGCGTGATCAGTGCGCTCTCATCTGCCGTTCTCGGCGGTAATCTTTCCCGGCAGGATTTTGAGCGATTGTATTATGCGTACAGTGAAGGCAACCTGAATTTGGTTATGAAAATCGTGGAGAAGCTTCGGCCTACTCCCGCCGGTTCACTGATCAATGCTCTTCTCTCTGTTGTGATGTGGATCGTTGCAGCCGGTTTTGCAATTTTCATTATTAATACCGTCCGGGGAACAGGTGCTGTTTACGGAAATATTTTGGACGGCTTTGGCATTACCGGCCGAATTGTGATTTACAACCTGATAGAAGGTATTGTTACGGCTCTTCTGTTCTGCCTCCTTTTTGTTCCTGGAATTATTTATGTGTATAGTCACAGAATGACGCTATTCATCCTGATCGATCATCCGGAGATGTCAGTGCTGGAATGCCTTCGGGAAAGTAAAAGGCTGATGAAGGGCCATAAATGGGAATTATTCATGATGGATCTATCCTTCCTCGGCTGGCTGATTCTTTCTGCGATTTTCCCGGTTGCAGGAATCTTTGTCACTCCGTATACCCAGACGTCGTACTTTATGTATTATCAGAATCTGATTCATGAAGTAATATGACCGTCCGCTTTTAGCGGTATTTTCATATTTCGACAGAAATCCTGTTCTTTTTTTCATTTAGGATTTTCATAGAGGGCATCTGAGCAATTCATAATTCAATAAGGTGATTGATCCCGGGTACCGGTTCCAGAGAAGTTCAGAACCGATATCCGGGATATATTACTGTTTATCAAGCTTTTCTCTCATCTGTCTGAGTGTGTCTCTTACTTCTTCAATAAAGTCGGAGGATGAAGTCCTCAGTACGCCGGAGCGCAGAGCTGTCAGACGGATCAGTGAGTCCGAAGTAACCACTCTTACATTTTCATTCTTGCCGATCTCGTCGGTCAGACGTTCAATATAAAGGTCAGCGCTTTCATTTTCTCTGGTATAGGCTATGTGCAGCGTGGCATCGTCATAACGTTCGCCGGTTCCTCCCGGAACCTTATAGGCATCGAATACCAGTACAGTTTCGATTTGCCGGAATGCGCTGTAATTTATGATCGTATTGATGAGCTGCTCACGTGCGAGATCAATATTATCCGCAGCAAGCTGTTTATATTCTTCCCAGGCAAAAAGAAGATTATAACCATCGATAATGAGCCGTTCCTTTTTCGGAGAAGAAAGCTTCCGTTCGGGAGCGGCGTTGATCGTTGCTTCCGAGTAGCTTTTTCTGCGGATCGGCCCGAATTCTCTCTCCATGATTGCTTCCAGTTCTTTCTCATCAATGGAGACCTGTCTTTTACTTCCAGCATGTTTCTCTGTCAGAGTGCTTTCATTCCCGGAAGACGCTGAAGAATCATTGCTGTTTGCTGCAAGGATATTTCCGAGATGCATATATTCTCCGACCTGATTCCATTTTACAACAAATCCTGCCCCGTGTGCGCAGAAGACGCTGTCAGGGGAGTTTTCCATATCAGATTCGGGGTCATATCCGAATTCCTCAATAACTGCCTGAGAATTTTGACAGGGGCGGTATCCTGCAGGTCTGCAGGAGAATTTCCCGCGCCCTCCGGTGTAAGCCAGTACTTCTGTCAGATAATCTGACATGGCAGCTGCCGGAGCCGTTCCGGAAATGGCCATCCTGTCACCGAACGTTTCCGGAGAACTGTGCTCGCCTCCCATAGCGTGAATATCGGAGATCGCCCTCCCTATATTGTCAGCCGGAACCTCCAGTCGGAACTGAAAAATCGGCTCAAGAAGGATACTCTCTGCCTGCATGAGCCCCTGACGGATCGCACGGTAGGTGGCCTGCCGGAAGTCTCCGCCTTCTGTATGCTTTAGATGCGCTCTTCCGGCAGCGAGCGTTATTTTGATATCTGTAATTGGAGAACCCGTCAGAACTCCGAGATGCTGCTTTTCTTCAAGGTGCGTCAGAACAAGTCTCTGCCAGTTCAGGTCAAGCTCATCTGTACTGCAGGCGGTGTCAAAAACAAGTCCGCTTCCTCTTTCTCCGGGCTCAAGGATCAGATGAACCTCAGCATAGTGCTTCAGCGGCTCATAATGTCCGACGCCTTCAACGGTATTTGCTATTGTTTCCTTGTACAGAATATGCCCGGTACCGATCTGAATATTCAGATCAAAGCGGTCTTTGATTACGGCTTTGATTACATCGATCTGTACCGCTCCCATCAGCTGAATCTGGATCTCTCCGAGCCTCTCCAGCCAGACAATATGGAGCTGAGGATCCTCCTCTTCAAGCTGCTTCAGCTTCGGAAACACAGTTTTCGGGTCGGTGCCGGACGGGAGAATTACCCGATAACCCAGTACCGGCTCCAATAGAGGCGACTCGGAGTCCGGCTCGATTCCGAGTCCCTGCCCTGGGTATGATCCCGTCAGGCCGAGAACGGCACAGATGGTTCCCGCTTCGGCGGTTTCCGCAGTGTCATATTTCTGCCCGGAATAAAGACGGATCTCGCTGATCTTTTCTTCTGCTGCCGAGCTGCCGGAAAGAGGCAAATACCGGATCGGTGTACGGACGTTGAGTCTTCCACCGGTAATTTTCAGATAAGTCAGGCGTTTCCCTTTGTTATCCCGGGAAATTTTAAAAACCTTTGCTCCAAAGGCATCCGGATATTTTTTCTCCAGAGTATACTTTTCCAGCAGGTCAAGAAATTCGGGGACTCCGTCAAGCTTCAGCCCGGAACCGAAGAAACAGGGAAACAGCTTCCTTTTGGCAATCAGCTTTGAAATATCTTCTGTGCTGATTTGCCCGCTTTCCATGTAGCTGTCCAGCAGCTCTTCATCGAGCATGGCGAGGGCCTCTTCGTCGATTTCGGAAGAAAAATCAATACAGTCTTCGCTGAAATGAAGCTGAAGATCATCCATCAGATCGTTTCTGCTGAGACTGGAAGCATCCATCTTGGTGATAAAGAGAAATGTCGGGATCCTGTATTTTTCCAGCAGTGTTTTCAGCGTATCCGTATGCGCCTGAACGCCGTCAGTTCCGCTGATCACAAGTATTGCATAGTCCATAACCTGAAGGCAGCGTTCCATCTCCGAGGAGAAATCCGCGTGTCCGGGGGTGTCAAGAAGCGTAACCTTCAGCTCTCCGTACTGAAAGAGGGCCTGCTTTGAAAAAATGGTGATGCCGCGCTGCCGTTCCTGATCAAAGTTATCAAGAAAACAGTCGCGGTGGTCAACTCTTCCGAGCTTTTTCAGTTTTCCGCTGGTATACATCATCGCTTCTGACAGCGTTGTTTTTCCGGCGTCAACATGAGCGAGGACACCGATACAGCAGTGCTTCATAGATCAAGGCCCCATTTCATTTCTGTTGAGATGATTATGACAGATTTCCGCTTCTTCTTCAATCCTGTTTTTTGTAATTAAATCCGAAAATAAAATGTTGTGCTTTTGCTTTTTTCGTTTATAATACAATCATATTAATATAGGAGACTGTATATGAAAAGATTATTGACTCTGATAATGGCCGCGGCGATCCTTTTTTCTCTCGCGGCATGGGCATCGGCTGAAACGCCTTCAACGGAAAAACAGCTTCAGTTTCTGTCTGAGAATCTGAACAGTATCAGCCAGCAGGAGACAGCTTCTCCCTGGTATTATGCCATAACTGATTTTGACCATAACGGCTTGCTGGAAGCAGTTGCTGTATCTGCTGACGGGTATTCAACGAATGTTCTGGCCTGGGAAGTTGATGCTGCAGCGTCAGGACTGAAAAAATGCGGGTTCCTGCTGGGAAAAGACGAATCCTATCCGGATATTCTTACAGACAGTGTAGACACGTATCATTATGAAGATGATGACAAATGGTACTATGTTTTCTCGGATGCGATCAACAATGCCGGTTCGTTTAACCGTAATAAGTGCTCCATCACTCTTCTTGGCGGTAATTTCATCTATAAGCTTTATGCTACGGAATCAAGTGAGTTCTTAAACGGGCTCACGGTTATTACCTTCTCTGATGCTGAAGGTAAAATGATTACGCCCGATGTCTATGAATCGGCGGAAAAGAGCGCATTGGCCGGTGCAAAGAAAAGCAGTTCGAGCTTTGGCTGGTTTAAGATGGATGCTTCAACCGGACTTCAGACGCTTACAGACAGCTTTGCCGTTTTCATGGGAGAAAAGGCACCGGATGATAATTCCGTTATTCATGAGTATGATGAGCTCCTGCAGGAATCACAGAACAGTGTTCCTGAGGTGAGTGAGCCAGAGGCAGAGCCGATTCCCGAGGAGCAGGCTCCTGCTTCGGAGTATCCGGAAGGAGTTTTTGAATATACCGCACCGGATGTTGAAGTCTTCTATTATGACGGAAATAATGGTGCCGGGACTTCCGGGAAGACAGAAAACTTTACGAAGCCCTCTGCTGCGCAGAATGGTTCGAACGGAGAAAATGAGATCTTCTATATTGACCAGCCCTCTTCTCCTGTAGAAGTTTTTATTCCCACTCCCGCTCCTACTCCCAAGCCCGTTTACCTTTCGGTTACCAGAAACCCGACGAATGAACTGAGAAAACCGGGGGATACCGCCCGGTTCGTTGCCTGCGCAAATGCAATCGATTCTCTGCAGTGGTCTTTCGTTTCTCCTGACGGAAGCAGTATTTCGGCTTCGGAATTTGCAAATCGGTTCCCCGGTTCATCGGTAGACGGCAGTTCCACGACCCTCAGCATTTCAAATGTCTCTGCGGATATGGGCGGCTGGGGTGCTTACTGCACTTTCCGCACCAATGACGGCCAGTCAGTTACTACTTCCACCGCATACATTATAATGAAATAAAACGACATTTCCTAAATCCCGATATCTTGTTGAAAGAGAATATCAGAATTTAATACAGGTAAAAATCTTTATTTCAGAAAAAAGTATCGCTGCCGGATGTTCTGCGCAATTGGAACATCCGGCAGCGGTATTCTTATTTTTGGCAAGGAAAAATTTAAAGGGAAAGTTTCTCAGACGGATTCGATGAACCGCATGAATGCCGCTCTTCCGGCTACGGTGCATTTGTATACTCCGGCATCCTCAAGTACCTGCTCAAAAACTGCTCCCACCTCAGTCCGGAGAATGTCGTCTGTATTGTCTTTGCTGAAGGTGTATTTTGCTTTCAGCCCTTCAAGCCATTCGGCATGTTTTCCGAGTTCTGCGTCTTCGGAAATATCTTTTCCGGAAAGAACAGACTCTTTTAGTCCTTCAAGCTCTTTCTTCAGCCTTCCGGGAAGGATCGCAAGTCCCATTACTTCGATGAGACCGATGTTTTCCTTCTTGATGTGGTGAAGAGAGGAATGCGGATGGTAAACGCCGAGCGGGTGCTCTTCTGTTGTGATATTGTTCCGGAGAACAAGGTCAAGCTCGAAGGAATTGCCGCGTTTTCTGGCAATGGGAGTAATCGTATTGTGGGGTTCTCCGTTTGTTTCGGCAAAGATGAACGCGTCTTTGTCGGTATAGCGGCGCCAGGTGCTGAGGATCTTTGTTGCCAGCTCAATAATACGCGCAGTATCCGGAGATGAAAGACGGATCACGGACATCGGCCATTGAACGATTCCGGCTTTGATGTCCTCAAACCCTTTGAAGCTGATCTTACGCTCAATGCCGGCTTTTGCCATTGGAAACTCATGGCATCCGCCCTGAAAATGATCGTGTGAGAGGATCGATCCGCCTACGATCGGAAGATCGGCATTGGATCCAAGAATATAATGAGGAAACTGCTCAACGAAACTGAAAAGCTTTTTAAATGCTGCTTCGTCTATTTTCATGGGAATGTGCTCGCTGTTGAAAACAATGCAGTGCTCATTGTAGTAAACATACGGTGAATACTGGAAATACCAGGGACTGCTGTTTATGGTGATCGGAATAGGACGGTGATTCTGTCTCGCAGGATGATCGATCCGTCCGGAATACCCTTCGTTTTCGGCACAGAGCTGGCAGAGAGGATATCCGGTCTGAGGAGCATTCTTCGCTGCGGCGATCGCTTTCGGATCTTTTTCAGGCTTGGAAAGGTTGATTGTTATTTCCAGTGTGCCGTACTTCCCGTTGTAGTCCCACTTCATATCCTTTGCGATCCTGTCCCGCCGGATATAATTCGTATCTCCACAGAAACGGTAGAACCAGTCTGTCGCATCTTTCGGAGACTTCTCATAGAGATCAGAAAACTTCTTCCGTACTTCATGAGGAGCCGGGGTTAGGACGCCCATCAGCTTTGTATCAAAAAGATCTCTGGCCGTGGATCCGTCATCGCAGATTCCTGCCTCAACTGCGGTTTCTGTCAGCGCTCCGAGTATTTCAGGGAGAGAGAGGCCACGGAGATCTTCACCGATGCCTTCCGCAGCATCGAGATGCAGGACGTCAAGGATCCTGTTGTACGCCCAGTTCTCATCCCCCGGACAGATCAGTTCCTTATCCAGTGCATATTGAATTAAAGAGTTAATGAATTCTTTTGTTCCCATTATTTTGCTCCGACACATAATGAAGCCGGACGGCATGCGTTATCGGCAGGCCGATCCGGCATTTTATTTGATTTTTATTCCAGAGTTACTGTTACTTTGTAGGTAATGCTCTCTCCGGGCGCAAGGAATTTCAGCTTTCCGCTCTTCCTCATAAGATCACGACCGTCAGGCGTGCAGTTTCCGCATTCAAGACCGAGAACATAGTCTCTCTGTCCCATCATCTTCCACTCTACGAAGCTGTCCAGCTTGTCTGCGTCGAATGTGATGGTAAGCGTGGTGTTGAGCTTTGGCTGGCAGATTCTTGCCATTCCTTTTCCATCCGCGAAGCTGTGATAATAGCAGCGCTCTTCATATAATGCCTGAGGCTTTTCCATATGCATCCAGTTCGCGATGTCTTCCGCGGCATGCTCGTTGCGGGGCTTTACGTCAGAAGAGGGAATGGTGATAATGCTGTCTTCATCGAGAAGAGGATAACCCATGTTCATATGATAAAGGATCTCAAAAGGAGCGGTAGTATCGGCATTGTTGGTGATCTTGTCAGTGACAGTAAAGACATTTTCCTTGGTGGAAACAGCAATCTTTCTCTCAAGGACCATCTTGCGGCCGAAGATCGTTTCGTCTCTGGTCAGCGTATGAACGACCAGATCATCGCCTTCTTCACAGAAATATGCGTGCTCACAGGGAATGCTTGCAATCGAGCCGTGGAACGGAACTTCTTCGCCTTCATCAACTACTGGGCCGCCAACACCGTCAAGGCCGCAGGTGGTCAGATAACCGGCTGTGAAGGACTTCAGCCATTTTGTGCCGAGTCTGTCATAATATGCGGGAGCAACATAGCCGCAGGGGCTCATATAACTCATGTTGAAGCCTTTGAAACGAAGCCTGGAAATATCTCCGTTTCTGTCCGGAGTAACGGTCATTTCTATACCCTTGCCGTTGTTGATTTCGTAAAGACGCATTCCGTCGCCTTTGCCGCCGACCAGACGGTGCTCCTCAATGCCGTAAAGCTGAGAGGGATGTCCGATATATTCGTTCATAATTGATTCCCTTCTTTTAAAAATTTTAAATGTTTCAGACGTTTTTGCGGGTGAATCAGACGAGAGGCCTTACGGCATCGTATGCTTTTTCGTACTTTTCGTAGATCTCCATATACTTTTTGTGCATTTCAGGATCCGGAGTATAGGTCACCGTTTCTTCGACCATCTTTTCTGCCGCGTCGCTGAGATCGGTAAAAAGTCCGATAGCGATACCGGTCAGCATGGCGCTGCCGACGGTTCCGGCATCAACGGTTTTCAGTGATGTGATCGGCAGATTCAGAATATCAGCCTTCATCTGTGTCCATTCAGCTGAATAGGCCCCGCCGCCGGTGGCGTTCAGTCTCTTGAAGCAGATGCCGGAGCCGAGGAGATGACGGTAATTCAGATAGATCTCATAGGCAACGCCTTCCAGACATCCTCTGTAAAGCTCCGGAAGCTCTGTACCAGCGGAAAGATTCAGAATAGCGCCTTTTGCTCCGGTGTCCATATACGGAGTCGCCGCACCGGCAAAATGGGGGAGGACCAGAAGCCCGGTCGGCTTCTGTCCGGTGTGCTGTTTTTCCAGATAAGTGTTAACGGAGATGCCTTCCGCTTTGGCAAGCTCCTTCTCCTGCTTGGCAAAGTTGGAAATGCACCAGTCAACGAGCGCACCGCCGGTATAGGTGAAGGCATAAGCGACATACGTCCCGGGGACGACATAAGGAACAACAGAGTAGTATCCGTCGAACATAACGTCAATATCCGGCATGGAGTCATAAATGGGGGTAAGGCATTCGGTGGTTCCCGCTCCGTCCACGGCGACGCTTCCGTCGAAGGCTCCTGCGCCGATGGCGGAGGAAACCTGGTCATGGCTGATGGAAACAACACGCGTTTCGGGAGAAAGTCCGGTTTCCTTGGCAGCATTCTCTGTAACAAATCCGGCTTCGGTTCCGGTCGGGACAACGGCGGACATCAGAGAAATATCGATCCCGGCCGCGTCGAAAACCTCCTTAGACCAGTTATAGGAACGAATATCAAAGGCCATTGTTCTGGTTGCAAGAGAATAGTCGATCTGGGCTTTGCCTGTGAGATGGTATACAACGTAATCCTGCATCAGAAACGCATGCTTTGCCTGAGCATATACTTCGGGATGATGCTTTTTGATGTACATCATTTTGGGGATGCTGTACATTTCATGCGGGCGAAGCCCGGTAATATGCGCGATATTCCGCTCGCCGAGCTTTTCGGAGAGCTCTCTGCATTCCTCGGCTCCGCGGGGATCCGTATATACCATGGATGTGTGAAGGGGAGTGCCTTCTTCATCCGTAAAAACAAATGTCTCGCCGAAGCTCGTGACGCCGATCCCTCCGATATCCGGATACTGTGCAGCCATTTCACCGATCGCACCGTAAACCCCGCTCATAATCATGGAGACGTCTATGTCATGCCCGGAGGCTTTCCTGGAAACCGGATAATCGCGGTAGGCTTTGCCAAGATATTTTCCGTTTTCGTCAAAAACCGTGCATTTGCAGCCGGTCGTTCCGATATCAAGTCCTGCTATTTTCATGCTTCACCGGATTATTTGTCGATATCGACCCAGTCATATCCGAGATATGTGGTGAAAGCTTCTTCAAGAATGCTCTTCATATGGCCGAGACCAACAGAGGTATGATGCTTGAAGCCGCCGCGTGCGAGCTTGATGAGCTTGTCCTGCAGGCCGTCGATTTCCGCAACACCGGCGCATCCGAAGTAGCCATCTTCAATGGGATCATCAGTAAACTTCGCTTCGGAAGCGTAAACAATGATCTTGCCGTCCTTGGTCTGGCAGTTTGCTATGGTAATATCGTTGGGAGCAATTCTGCCTTCGCAGGTGCCGCAGCCGGAGCCTGCGTCTGTCTTGTCGAACATCTTGTGGCTGGTAACATGTCCCTTGTCCGTCATGAGAGCATTGGGAACAGGACCGCAGTGGAAAAGAACGACCTTGTTTTCGTCATCGCCGTAGTTGTTGTTCCAGTCAAGAACGGTTGTCGGCTCTTCGCTGGCAAGTGCCATGGCACGCATCGTAACGGCAGAGCACATGTCGATTTCGCAGGAGGCAGCGATTCCTCTGTTGTTGAGCTCGGAAAGAAGAACGCAGGGGCAGACGCGCATGATCTGTTCCATTTCATTCCAGCAGCGCAGAGCAATGGCATCCAGATGATACGCTTCAATGTATTCGTCGATGACAACAGAGATCTTGGAAAGCGTATTCTTCTTATCTTCGGAAACCGCCGAGAAGTCGGAATATGCTTCGAGAGCGGCCTTCTTTGCAGTGACCTTTTCATCGTTGTCTGCAAGCTGACCAACCTTGAATACGAGCTCGGAGAGGTCAAAGGACTCAACAGTAATGCCGTATTTCTCCAGGGTGATCTCATCAAAACGAACCGTTTTGAATGCTGTAGTGCGGGCACCGATGCAGCCGATGCTGCAGCGCTTCATGCCGTTTACTACGCGGCAGATCGCGGCAAAGTCACTGAGGTTCTGAGCGAAAGCGGGGGAGAGAGGATGGACAACATGCGGCTTCAGCACGGTAAAAGGAACCTGATACTGCGTGAAGACATCCGTTACGGAGAATTTGCCGCAGTAGGCGTCACGTCTGTGGGCAAAGTCCATCTTGCCGATCTCATCGGGATATGCCTGCATCAGAATAGGAACGTTTGCGTCGCGGAGAGCGGTGATTGCACCGTTCTCGTCGGCAAAAATGGGCATGGAGAAGATGACTCCGTCGAATTCCCCTTCGTGCTCCTTCAGAAACTTGGCGTAGAGAAGTCCTTCGTCTCTGGTTTCAATGCCGCCGTAGCGCGTGAGGCTGGCATCCATGGCAATATAGTCGTAGCCGGCATCCGTTACGGCTTTGATCATATCCTCTCTGGCTTCATAGATCAGCTCGCCGGGCATAAATCCTCTGTTGCAGAACGCAAGGGCGAAGGTCATTTTCTTTTTCATTAACTGTGCTCCTTTGAATAAATATTTTGTAGTTCAATAATTTGATCCTGATATCGGGATACAATTGACATTATTATAACATAAGTATATTTTTCGGTCAACGAGACGAATTCATGAAAGATAAACAAAAGTTGAATGATTTTCAATATAAATTTTAAACAAAAAATCGTGCGATAGATGTAGACAAAATAAATGAAATTGTGCTATAATGCCAAACAATGATATGCCCGACAGGGTTATCAATTTTTTAAGGAGGATTTAAATCCATGAAAAAGACACTGGCACTTGTTCTGGCTCTCGTCATGATGTTCGCTCTTTGCGCAACAGCATGTGCAGAAGAGAAGACCGAGTACGACGTTCGTGCTCTCATTTGGAAGTACGACGACACTTACGGTTCATCCGTTCGTAAGGCAATGATGGAAGCAGCTGAGACCGTTGGCGAAGAGCTCGGCGTAACCATCAATCTCCAGATGTACGATGCAGCTGACGACATGGCAAAGCAGGTCGAGCAGGCAACCCAGATCGTTGGTGAGAAGCCCGACTTCGTTATCATCAACCTCGCTGAGGTCGCTTCCGGCCAGCAGCTCGTTGACATGTTCTCCGCAGCAGGCATCCCCTTCCTGTTCTACAACAAAGAGCCTTCCGCAGAGACCGTTCAGTCTGTTGTTGTTGACTCCGGCTCCATCTTCATCGGCACCACTCCTCGTGAGGCTGGTGACATGCAGGGCGAGATCCTTGCTGACATGTGGGCAGCTGATCAATCCATCGACCTTAACGGCGACGGCAAGCTTCAGTTCGTAGAGTTCGAAGGCGAGCCCAACAACCCCGAAGCAATTGCACGTACCCAGTACTCCGAAGAGACCGCTGTTCTCAATGGCGTTCCCCTCGAGGCAGCACTTGATGAGTACATCATCGTTGCAAACTGGGATACCGCTCAGGCACAGGATAAGTTCGCTCCTCTCTTCCAGGCACATCCTGAAATCGAAGTTGTTTTCGTTAACAACGACGACATGGGCACTGGCGTTATAGCTGCTCTTAACGATGTCGGCTACAACAACGGCGGCGACAAGAACCTCGTAGTTATCGGTGTTGATGCTACCGACGCAGCACTTGAGTCCATCAAGAACGGCGGCATGGCAGCAACTGTTAAGCAGGACGGCGATGCAATGGGTCTTGCTAACATCGAGATCATGATGAACTACCTCCTCACCGGCGAGTGGCTCGAAGGCACTGATTATCCTCTCGCAGAGGACGGTTACTCCGTACGTATTCCTTACGCAAAGATCACTGCAGACGCAGTTGCATAATTATCTGAACGTTTAAGGTTTAATCGGAGGGGAGAGACGCTCCCGCGTCTCTCCCTTTTCTCATTGCAGCTCCGCAGCCTTTGCTGCGGATGAAATGCTTTTGTATTTTAACATTAAATAAAAGTATGGTGATTTATATGTCTCAGGATAACACCACAGCGGTCAAAACTGCTGAAAATGAATACCTTCTGGAGATGGACGGCATTGTCAAGAAATTCCCCGGCGTTGTTGCTCTTGACCATGCGCAGCTGAAGCTCCGTCCCGGCACGGTTCATGCTCTGATGGGTGAGAACGGCGCCGGTAAATCCACTCTTATGAAATGCCTGTTCGGCATTTATAATAAGGACGAAGGCACAATTAAGGTCAACGGCGAGGAAACGGCTTTTACGAATCCGCGCCATGCTTTGGATCATGGCGTCGCCATGGTGCATCAGGAGCTGAATCAGGTCCTTCGCCGTAATGTTATGGAGAACGTCTGGCTTGGACGTCTTCCTTTGAAAAACGGTTTTGTCGATACCAAAAAAATGATTGCGGATACGCAGGCCGTTTTTGATGAACTTGAAATCGATGTAGATCCGAAGACGATCGTCGGTGATCTGTCTGTTTCTCAGCGTCAGATGGTCGAGATCGCGAAGGCTGTTTCCTATAATGCAAAGATCCTTGTTCTTGATGAGCCTACCTCTTCTCTGACGGAGAATGAAGTTGAGCATCTTTTCCGCATTATGAAAAAGCTTACGGCTCAGGGCGTCGGCATTATCTATATTTCTCATAAAATGGATGAGATCCTCAGAATATCCGATGAAGTAACGATAATGCGTGACGGACAGTGGATCGTTACCAAGCCGGCTTCGGAGCTTACTACTGATACAATTATCCGTTATATGGTCAACCGCTCGTTTGATAACCGTTTCCCGCCGAAGACGAATGAGATGGGGGACGTTCTGATGACGATCCGTAACCTTACCGGTAAGTATGAGCCCACCTGTCATGATGTGAACTTTGATCTTCATGCCGGAGAAATTCTAGGAATTGCCGGTCTGGTCGGTTCCCGCAGAACGGAAATGGTCAATACCATTTTTGGTTATTATACCAAGGCAAGCGGAGAAATTTCTCTGAACGGGAAAGTAATGGATAATTCCTGCCCCGCTGAAGCCAAGAAAAACGGATTTGCCCTTCTTACAGAGGAACGTCGTGCAACGGGTATTTTCCCGCTGATGCCGATTTCCTTTAACAGTACCATTGCAAATATTGACAGTTACGGAAAACCTCTTCTGAATAACAAGAAGATCGAAGAGGATACCAAGTGGGTCATTGATGCCATCAACGTCAAAACACCGAGCTCCAGGACTCATATCAAGTCTCTTTCCGGCGGTAATCAGCAGAAGGTGATTATCGGGCGCTGGCTGCTCACTCAGCCGGATGTGCTTCTTCTGGATGAACCTACCCGAGGAATCGATGTCGGTGCAAAGTATGAGATTTATCAGCTGATTATTGATCTTGCCGCCAAGGGAAAAGGCGTTATTATGGTGTCTTCTGAAATGCCGGAGCTGATCGGTATCTGTGACAGGATCCTTGTTATGTCCAATGGGCATCAGGCAGGGATCGTGGAACGCGGAAAAGATTTCGGCGGTATTCAGGGTGAGCAGGAAACAATTCTCACTCTTGCAGCAAAGTACATTTAATGCATTCAATGCATGAAATGAGGATAGAAAAATGAAAAATACGAAACAGTTAGTCGCTACAATTCTTGCAATTGTTCTTCTTGTTGCCGGTGCTCTCTGTGTCTTCATGGGAGTAAAGGGTCAGGAAGTTTACAATACGGCTTCGGCTCTTCTCGGAACCAAAAAGGCTGATACCGTTAACTTCATTCTTGATCCCGACACGATTACCGAAGTCGCTCATGACATGTCCGAAGGAGACATTACAAACTTCCTTGTAAAAGATCTCGGTCTTGACGCTGCGGAAGTTAAGGATATTGTTTCCGCCCGTGCAAAGTATGACGTCGAGTATGCAAAGTCTCAGGACAATGATCAGTTCATTGAGTACATTATGGAAAAGGACGGCATTTCCAAGGAAGATGCTACCTCTATCCGTAAGGACAAAAAACAGGCTCCTGCTTACCGTGAGCAGATGCTGAAGGATCTTCTTGCTGAGAATCTCGGCGCTGACGAAGATGAGATCGAATCTCTGATCGCAGACGAAGATATGATCGGCCTTGTAAAGAAGGGCTTCACCAACCTGAACGAAGGCAAGGGAAAGGCAACTCTCTTTAAGAATGCAATCATGTACCTCTTTATCGGTATCGTTCTTGCAGTTGCCGGATTTGCTTACTTCTTTATCCGTCTGATGGATGACTCCAGACAGGGCAAAAAGGGCGGAGCAAAAAAGTCCAACCCGAAGCTTGAGAAGGTAGGAGACTTCCTTCTGAACTATGCTCTGTATATTATCCTAATCGTTATTCTCGCGGTTGTCTGTATCCTCAGACCGAACTTCCTTGAGATTACGAATATTCTGAACATTATCAAGCAGTCTTCCACGAAAGGTATTCTGGCTCTCGGCTGTGCGGGCCTGATCGTTCTTGCCGGTACCGACCTTTCTATCGGCCGTATCCTCGGTGTCTGCGCGGCAGTTACGGCCTCTCTTGTTCAGTCTGTCACCTATGCGTCCCGTATGTTCCCGCAGATCACGGAGCAGCTCCCTGTCTGGGTTCCTCTCCTTGCTTCCATTGCTGTTGCAGTTCTCTTTACGCTGTTTAACGGCTTCGGCGTTGCAAAGCTCCATCTGCATGCTTTCATTATCACCCTCGGTACTCAGCTGATTGCTCAGGGTCTCTGCTGCATCTACATTGAGTCCCAGCCTTCCGGAACTGCTCAGGCACTCTCCACGTTCGACAGAAAGTTCCTGGACTTCGCAGCCGGTAACTTCAATATCGGTTCCTTCGCTCTCCCTAAGGTCGTTGTTTACTTCCTTATTATCGCACTCATTATGTGGGTCGTATGGAATAAGACCAGACTCGGTAAGAACATGTTCGCAGTCGGCGGAAATGAAGAAGCTGCCCGAGTCTCCGGTGTTAATGTAGCAAAGACGATCATGCTCGTTTACCTTATGGCCGGTGTACTTTACGGTATATCCGCTTACCTCGAGGCAGCCCGTATTACTTCCTGCGGTGCCAATACCGGTATTAACTATGAAACAGACGCAATTTCCGCTTGTGTTGTCGGCGGCGTCAGCTTCTCCGGCGGTGTTGGAACGATTCAGGGCGTTGTGATCGGCGCTGTTCTTCTTCAGGCTATCAACTATTCTCTGAACTTCCTTGGAATTAACCCGTATCTGCAGTACGTTGTCCGCGGCCTGATTATCATTCTGGCTGTTTCTATCGACGTTCGCAAGTACATTGCCAAGAAGTGATTGGAATGTCTGAGGAAAAAGATCTCTCGTCTGGTACAGATAATCAGATTGTCCCGGATGTGGCTACCGGTAAAGACGGAAAGAGTGCCGAACAGGAAAAGTTTGCCAACCTTCATCCGCTCAGAGCGAGACTGTATGATAACGTGAATCTGTCTCTGCGAACAATGGATATCGTTGTAGCGGTTGTTGCGATAGCGCTCCTTGTTGTGTTTTTTGTGGGAGTTGCCACCGGTTCGGGAGTAAATCTTAATTAAATTACTGCTGATTTTACACCCGGTACAGTATTTCTGCACCGGGTGCTTTTCTCTTTGTTTGGCGTTGTTTCCTGCGCTGGATGTATTTTCCTTATTTTAAAGTATTATTCGTATTAATTGGTGATATGATGCAAATAAAGAAATTATTTTCATTGCTTTCTCTTATAGATCTGGGGTTGTCAGCGGTCCCTGCGAGTGCTGCGAATGATCCGGTAAAAATCAATGTTCTGATCCTTCCGGCATTTGAGGTTGGTACAATGGATGATGATTTCGTTGGTGAGGCGCAGCTCTATTATCAGAAATACATGATTGGAGCTGACGTCTATCCGATAACTGCTGATCCATACGGATCGAATCTTTATGTGCAAAACGGCGTGGGACTTTATCTGATGGGTCAGGGAAAGGTGAGTGCGGCGGTGAATCTTACGGCTCTTCTTACCGATAAGCGCTTTGATTTTTCTGATGCTTACTTTATCGTTTCCGGCTGCGCAGGAAGCTCTGCGGATTCCTCTGTTGCCGGGGATGTCTTTCTTGTTTCCTCAGTAGTAGATTGTGACCTCGGGCACCATGCGGATATCCGCGAAATGAGCAGTGAATCCTGCACAGTATGGTTTCCCATTGAGGATTACAGAGATATTTCCTGTTTTACGCTGAACGAATCTTTAGTCGAGAAAGCTTGGAAGCTGGTAAAGGATATTCCCGCGGAAACTACAGACAGTGCAAGGGCCTGTATGGCAAGAAACTTTGACAACGCTGCCTGGGCCGTAAGAGATCCGAAGGTCTACCGCGGAACGGCAGTTGCAGGAGATAATTACTGGAAAGGGATCTATGCTCATAATACTGCAAAGCAGATTACGGAGTATTATCATTGCCTGGATCCGTATGCCGTTACAGATATGGAAGATTCTGCTGCTGCTCTGGTACTTCATAAGTTCGGGATGCTGGACCGTCTTCTGATTTTCAGAGCATCGGTGAACATGGATGTTTTTCTGGACGGCGAAACTCCTGAAACAGCTTGGAATGATTCTAAATTACTGGTTTCTGCTGATGGATTTGACGGATTTACAGATATTTTTGAAGTGGCAATGGAAAATGAGTTCAGAGCGGTCGGTACGATAGTGGATGCCATCCTCACCGGTAGTTTTTAAGGTTTAAATTCGTTTTTGCAGTTCAGATTGTGGTAACAGGGAATCGTAAAATGGAAGATTGAAACGCAGGAGACTTTTCATTTAAAAAATCCTGAATTATAAGCACCATGTGTACGGTCGGTCGTTCACATGGTGCTATGACTTTGAAATGCAGTTCTTATCGTTTTGTATAGATAGCTTATTCGCGGATAAACTTTATTTGTATTGCTCCAGAATCGTGAAGAAATAATCAAACGACTGACCGGACAGATTTTCTCCCCGAATAGAGGTGCCGGCGGCATCGTAAATATAGGCATACATCGGCTCAGAACCGGAGCTTGAGGAAGAATAGTAATATGATTTGAACTGGCCGATGACTTTATATCTGGAATTCGTAAAGATCATAGAATAGGTTGCCTGATTGTTGGAATAAGCGTAATTTGTGATATCAGTGACGCTGGTATAGCCATAGGTGTTGACTGCGCTGGAATACAGCTGCTGACCGGTTGTTATCGCAAGGCTGGATACCTGAGATTCAGCTTCGCTGGAAGAAACAGAGGGGGTGCCGGACTGGCTTGGACTGCCGGATAAAACGGTTAAATAGGCTCCGTTTGTGTATTTGGGACCACCTTCACCGGTAAAGTAGCACTGGATCCTCCATCCACTCATGGAAGTCGGAATATTACTGAGTCTCAGATTGGAAGTTCCCTGTCCTTCAACTGTCAGACCGCTGAAGTGAGATGGCGCGTCCTGGATCCGATAAGACGTCTTGGCATCCGGACTGACGGTGATCCAGTTCGTGGAAGTGGCATTTTCGGCTCTGGCAATAAACAGGGCACTGCCGCCGGCATATACAGTTTCCGACGTGGGGCTCTTGGCTATTCGGACTTCATTAACAAGATAAACCGTTGGCGCGGGCGACTGAACTGGAGCAGCGGTCTGAACGGGGGCGGAAGCAGTAGTCGGTGTCTGGGTCGCAGCGGGGGCAATCGTTGGTGCCGGCGTCCGAATCGGAATTTGAGACTGCTGGGGTTCTTCTGAAACAGGGCTGGCAGTTGGAGTCGGAGAGATGGAGGATGCTTCGGAAAAAGCTGTTTCCGGTAAAGCGCTTCCTGAGGTATCTGTGCTCCCGGCGGGTGTATACTCTGCAGCAGATGGCAGAGAGGATACAGTTGGAACAGAAGGAGAAGGAATCGGGGTGGAAATTACTGTTATAGTTGGCGAGAAGTCAAGCTCTTCATTGGAAATGCTCCCGGAAGGATAGGATGAGTAAAAGTCAAACTTGCTGTCGGATCCGCAGGCGCAAAGAAGAAAAGCCATGGACACGGCGCATAGAATAGTAGGTGTTCTTTTCATGGACAGCCTCACGTAATTCAATTAACATAATATTTATTTTGACAATTATAAATCATTTCATCGGATAATGCAAGCGCTTTTGATATTTTGCACAAAATTATGTACGAATATTTGTACAATAGTACTTATTGTCAAAATATAGCTGTTCGTTTATAATACAAATGTATTAATATGCATGTCTGGCTCTCCTTACTGTCTGCTGAAATTATAACGGCAAGAAACAAGCCACTCATAGCATAATAAAAAAGGAGGAATAACATCTTTCCCTTTAGCTCGGGGTGCGGCAGTGTGGAGACCTGTCGTAATGCGGGTGGCTTTTGCCCCTGCGAGGCTGTGGATGGCGGAGGCCGCACAGTCGGAGCTGGAAATGTATGGCAACTGTTCAACTGAAAAACATCAAGAAGATCTATCCGTTTGAGAGCGGAGAGCAGAGAAAGCAGAGAAAAAAGAGCAGAGGTCAGGATACTGATAAGCCGAAAGCAAATCTTCAGATCACTGATCAGGGCGTCGTAGCGGTTCAGGAATTCAATCTTGACATCGCCGATAAGGAATTCATTGTTCTCGTCGGTCCTTCCGGCTGCGGTAAGTCCACTACTCTTCGTATGGTAGCCGGTCTTGAAGAGATCAGCGAAGGCGAGCTTTATATTGACGGAAAGCTGATGAATGATGTCGCTCCGAAGGATCGTGATATCGCTATGGTTTTCCAGAACTATGCTCTTTATCCGCACATGACGGTTTATGAAAATATGGCATTCTCCCTGAAGCTCCGCAAGGAGAAGAAGGAAGTAATCGATAAAAAGGTTCGTGAGGCTGCTGAGATCCTGGATATTACGCAGTACCTTGACCGTAAGCCCAAGGCTCTTTCCGGTGGTCAGAGACAGCGTGTTGCTATCGGCCGTGCAATCGTCCGTGATCCTGCCGTCTTCCTGATGGACGAACCTCTTTCCAACCTCGATGCAAAGCTCCGTAACCAGATGCGTGCTGAGATCATCAAGCTCCGCGAGAGAATCAATACCACGTTTATCTATGTTACGCATGACCAGACCGAAGCTATGACTCTCGGTGACAGAATCGTTATCATGCGCGATGGTTACATTCAGCAGATCGGTACTCCTCAGGAAGTTTTCAATAACCCCCGCAATCTCTTTGTCGCCGGCTTTATCGGCACTCCTCAGATGAACTTCTTTGACGGCAAGCTTACCCGTGAGGGCGATAAGTACTTCGCAGAACTCGGCGGCGAGAAGGTTGAGCTCAGCAAAGAGAAGGAAGCTCGTCTCCTTGCAAAGGATGTTCAGAGCCAGGATGTTACTCTCGGTATCCGTCCTGAGCATACCGACCTTGCCGATAAGGGCGTAGCAGCAAAGGTTGATGTCTCTGAAATGATGGGTTCCTCCGTACATCTCCACGTTTCCGCGGAAGGAAAGGATGTTATCATTATCGTTCCGACGACGGAGATGGCAGCAGATAACTTCAAGCTTGGCGACAATGTTCACTTCACTTTCAGCGGTGCGGTTGCCCATGTCTTCAGCAAGGAAGACGACAAGAACCTCGAGTGGTAATCCGTTAGATTCCTTCAAATTTATTTTTTATTATTCATTGGATCCCCTTTCAGGGGGTCCTTTTTATTTTCTTTTTTGAAGGATTTATTTCAGGTTGACATCATAGTTAGCCTGTGGTAACATCACAGTTAGCCAATGATAACTTTTCAAAAGTAATAAAATATCGGAGGAAAATGTGAGTAAGATCTGGATGCTGATTTTAATAACGGCGATAGCGGGAATTGGCGGAACAGGGGTCGGCGGTTTGCTCGGCGCTGTCCTGAAAAGAGATTCCTCAAAAGTCGTCAGTCTGCTGCTTGCCTTTGCGGGTGGCGTAATGCTGGCTGTTGTGTGTTTTGACCTGATTCCGGAGTCTTTTCATCCGGAAGGCGCTGAAAAAGAGATGTCGCTGGCGCTTGTCATTGCCGGCGTTCTTCTCGGATACGGGGTTATTTATTTGCTGAACTATGTGATAGACCGTTACACGAATCCGGAGGTTGCGCATATCGATTCGGATCATCCGAATACCGCCGACGATCTGGATGAGCTGATCCATGCAGACCATTTCGAGCTGCATGCCAGCGGTCTCGGTACGGGGAGAGATCTTTTTATTGCCGGAATCGTGATGGCCTGCGCGATTGCCCTCCATAATGTCCCTGAGGGAATGGTGATCGGTGCTTCCTATGCCTCTGACGGAGAGCAGCTGGTTGGAGGTGCGGGCTTTATTATTGCGGTGGTCATCGGTCTTCACAATATTCCAGAAGGTATGTCCGTTTCTGTTCCGCTGATTTCCGGAGGAATGAACCGGACGAAAGCGGTACTGATTACGGCGCTTTCCGGTGCACCTACCGTACTCGGAGCAATTTTCGGCTATTCTCTCGGTCTGATCAGTCCGGAATGGCTGGCGTTGTCCATGAGCTTTGCCGGAGGAGCAATGATCTATGTTGTTTTCGGGGAGCTTCTTCCGGAATCTTTCCTGATGTGGAAATCGAAAGCGCCGGGAGCGTTTACGCTACTTGGAACGCTCGTGGGGCTGATCCTCGTCCATATCTGAACAGATATCATCCGCTCAGATTCTGCCTGAGATCGCATAAATTGAGACAAAGCGGACATATATCAAAAACATATTCAGGAGTATTTATATTAGAAAAAAGAATACCAATTATCTATGACATTTGTGAATAGATAACTTGACGAACAGTAATCTACATGTTAAAATAGTCACATATTTTCCGGCATGAACCGGAATAAAAAATAGGAGGATTTCCAATATGAAGCGCATTTTTGCACTCGCACTCGCACTCGTCATGATCTTTGCCCTGTGTGCATCCGCATCTGCAGAAGGCAAGAAGATCGGCTACAGCCTGAAGACCATTACCAACGATGACTTCCAGCTCGCTCTTTACACTGCCGTTAAGGAAGCTGTTGAAGCATCCGGCAATGAATTCGTCGATGCAATCGCAGAGACCCAGACCGGTGTTGCCACTCAGGTCAACCAGATCGAAGACCTCATCAACTCCGGTGTTGATGCTCTGATCCTCAACCCCATGGATGCAAACGCATGCATTGCAGTTATGGAGAAGGCAAAGGAAGCCGGCATCCCTGTGGTTCTTGTTGACCAGGGCATTGAAGGCCATGAAGATCTTTACATCACCTTCGTTTCCACTGATAACTTTGCAGCAGCAGAGGTTGCAGGTGACTACATGGAAGAGCAGCTCGAAGACGGCGACAAGGTTATCATTGTCCGCGGTGCTAACGGCTCCGCTGCAGGCGATGACCGCGCAGACGGCTTCAAGGCAGGTCTGGAAGGCTCCGGCCTCGTTCTTGCTAACGAGCAGCCCGGTGACTGGACTGTTGACGTTGCAATGCAGGCAACCGAGAATATGCTTCAGGCTGACCCCGACATCAAGGGCATCTTCTGCTGCTCTGACAACATGATCGCGGGTATCCTTCAGGCTCTTGACAACAACGATATCGACGTTTCTGATCTCTGCTTCATCTCCTTCGACGGAGCAAAGTCCGGCGTTGACTTCATTGCTGACGGCAAGCTGACCGGTTCCATGGCTCAGTTCCCCTCTGTCATCGGCCAGACCGCTGTTGACGTTCTCGTTTCCGTTATGAACGGCGAGAAGACTGCTGAAGACTTCGAGAAGTTCACCGATGCAGGTACCACTGTTTACACTGCTGAGGATCTTGAAGGAGCATACGAGACCGCATTCTGATTCATTTCAGAACTATTATGCCCGGGTGGGATGAACTTCCTGCTCGGGCAGTTTTTTCAAAGGGGAAGTATTTAAGTGGAATTTTTCAGAAAAAATAAAAAAACACTGCTGATTGCGCTGATCGGTATTGTACTGTTTCTTGCAGGCGGATCCTGTGTGCATAATTTCCTTACGCCGGGAAATCTTCTTAACGTTCTTCGTCAGTCGGCCCCTATAGCCATCGCCGCGGTAGGTATTTCTCAGGTGATCGTTATAAAGGGTATTGACCTTTCTGTTGGCGGCATTATCTCCTTCTGCGGTATGCTGATCGGAATTCTGTTTCAGAACGGAGTTTCCATTCCTGTCGCAATTGGTGTCGCCATGTTAACGGGTGTCCTGTTTGGACTTCTTTCCGGCTCGCTTGTAGCCTATCTGAATGTGCCTCCTTTCGTTTCTACTCTTGTTGTTGGGCAGATTATGCAGGGAGCAGCATATCTTTTTAACAATGGAAATTCATTCGGAAGCTTCCCGGATGGCTTTAAGTTTATCGGAAACGGCAAGCTGCTCGGGGTTCCGGTTTCAGTTTATCTGATGGTTCTGTTTGTTGCGATTGGTGTGATCATTACAACCAAACTGCCCATCGGAACGCATATTTACGGTCTCGGCGGAAATGAACAAGTTCTTGTAAACGCCGGTATCCGTACGGATACGATCAAGCTGTTTGTTTTCATGTTCTCCGGCTTCTGCGCTGCCGCTGCCGGTGTGCTCCTTGCGGCTCAGCTGAACTCCGCTTATCCCGCACAGGGTGATAACTATCAGACGGACGCTATTGCTGCCTGCGTGATTGGAGGAATCAATATGGCCGGCGGAGAAGGCAAGGTTCTCTTTACAATGGTCGGCGCGCTGATTATCGGTTCTGTTCGCAATATTCTCAATCTCCTCCATGTTTCCGTTTATTTCCAGAATATCATTGTCGGTGTTATCATCATCGCTGTTGTCGCCTTCAGTATGATTATGAAGGCTCGCCGTGAGGAGAAAACAGCTCAGTTCAAGCCGGCTGAAGAGATGAAAAAGAATTGAGGAGGGTGAATCATGAACAACAGCGGATTTAAAAAATTTGCCAAAAATCATGGCGTGGTTCTTGAGTATGCCATTCTCTTTCTGATTGCATGTATCGCAGTACCGAATTTCTTCTCTGTCTCTGCAATATTTACGGTTATCAAGCAGGCGGCTGTTCCCTGCGTTGCCGTTATGGGTATGATGGTCGTCATTACGACCGGCGGAATTGATCTGTCACTGGCGAATACGGTTGGCCTCTGCTCGGTAGTCCTCGGTACGCTTACGGTCGTTAGGGGCTGGCCCGCATGGCTGGCAATCATCGTTACGGTACTGGTCGGAGCTCTCGTCGGAATCATGAACGGCTGTGTAGTCCAGTATCTGAAGGTTCCTGCCTTTATAGCCACTACCGGCACCGGATATGTGATTTACGGCCTTGCTCAGATCATCGGAAAAGGTGAGCAGTTCAACCAGCTTCCGGAGGATCTGAAAGCCTTCGGAACGACCAAGACCTTTAATTTTATCTATGAAGCTCTCCCGGAAAAGCTTCAGGATGTTCAACTCCTGAAGACGTTCCTCCGGCTGCCGAGTTATGTCTGGATCTCTGTCCTTCTCGTTCTTCTGATGTTTTTCCTTCGGCATAAGACCGTTTACGGAAGAAACCTTTCCGCCTTCGGCTTCAATAAGAAGACGGCGAAGCTTTCCGGAATCAATACCGAATTCCTTCATGTGGCAACGTATGCGATCTGCTCGATGTTTGTGGCTATGGCGTCGGTGCTTCTGTCAATCAGAGCCGGCTGCTGCCAGTCAAACCTCGGTGGTCTGAACTATACCTTTGATATCGTTACGGCGGCTGTGGTTGCCGGAACAAGCCTTTACGGCGGTGTTTCTTCCGTTGTGAACTGCATCTTCGGTGTGCTGATTACCAAGACGCTGGAAGTCTCCATCAATATGCTGAAGGTAAACTACTATCTCTTTAAACCGGCTCTCGGCATCGTGATCCTGATAGCCATTGTGCTTGAAGCCTGGAAGAACCGTAAGCTGTGAGAGGAGAGAAGCGGATATGAGTAATAAAACAATTCTTGAAATGAAGGGCATTACCAAATATATTTTTGACTCTTCCGGTAATGCAATCCGCAATGCGACTGTAAAAATTCTGGATAATGTTCAGTTTGACCTTCGGGAAGGCGAAGTCCATATTCTCGTCGGAGAAAATGGCGCCGGAAAAAGCACGCTGATGAAGGTCCTCGGCGGAATCATTCCTGCAGATGAAGGCGAGATGCTCCTTGATGGAAAGAAGATTACACCGAAAAATGCAAAAGAAGCGATGGAGCTGGGAATCGGATTTATTCATCAGGAACTGAACCTATGCAATAACCTTACTGTTGCCCAGAACATTTTTATGGGTCAGGAGAAAAAAGGCAAGGTCTTTATGGATAACCGCGGTATGCTTCAGAAAGCAAAGAATCTTCTGATGGAACTTGGTATTGATATTGATCCGTCCACTCAGGTGGCAAAGCTTTCTACGGCGCAGCAGCAGGTGGTCGAGATCGTCAAGGTCCTCAGCTATAACTGCCGGATCATTATCATGGACGAGCCCACGTCTTCTCTTACGAAGAAGGAGATCGACTTCCTGTTCAGCCTGATCCATAAGCTTCGCGCTGATGGTGTTTCGATTATTTATATCTCTCACAGAACCGAAGAATTCGAGCAGGTGGGAGACCGTCTGAGCGTTCTCCGTGACGGTACCTATATCGGTACGCTTGAGAGAGAAGATTTTGAGATCAACCGGATCGTCAAGATGATGGTCGGCAGAACCCTCGGTGAAATGTATGAAAACCATCATGTTCCCGGAAATGAGATTGCGGTTGAAGTTAAGAACATCCGACTTGAAGAACATACCGCACCGATCAGTATTCACGTCAATGCCGGTGAGATCGTCGGCATGGGCGGCCTCGTTGGGGCAGGACGGACGGAGCTTGCGAAGTCTGTTTTCGGCGTTCGGAAAAGCTTCGGGGGAGAGGTCCTCTATTTCGGAAAGAAGCATTCCCTGAATCCAAAGGAGTGGGTCCGTGACGGCCTGATCTACCTTACGGAGGACCGCAAGGATGAGGGATTGATCCTGGATATGGGAATTCCCGAGAATATAACGCTGGCAAATCTCTGGCGTATGTTTAAATCCGGCGTTCTGAATGATGCCGCAGAAGCAAAGGCCTCTGAAAACATGATCAAAGAACTGAACATCATGTACAAGAATGCCAACCAGCCTGTAAAAACGCTTTCCGGCGGTAACCAGCAGAAGGTTGTTCTCGGCAAGTGCCTGATTACTGAGCCGAGAGTGTTGATCATCGATGAGCCGACAAGAGGTATCGACGTCGGAGCAAAGCGAGAGATCTATCATATTATTGATCAGCTCGCGTCTCAAGGTGTTGCCGTAATCATGATCTCTTCAGATATGCCGGAGCTGATCGGAATGTCCGACCGTCTGTATGTTATGAAGGACGGCGCAGTTGTTGCTGAGATTTCGGATAAGAAGGATATGGATCAGGAAAAGATCCTTTCCTATACGATCGGCCAGAAGTAAGAATAATTTTTATAGAAATAATTAAAAAAATAAATAATAGTGTTATTCGTTGGAGGAATTCAAAATGAAACTGGCATTATTGGTAGCAAACCGCGGCTTTTTCCCAAGCTCTGTTATTGAATCCGCATATGATGAGATGCGTCAGGCTGCATTGAAGGCCGGCGTAGAGCTTCTCGAAATTGAAAAAGATAAGGTAAAGTATGGTGCAGTTGAAACAACGCAAGAGGGCATGGTTTATCATGACTTTCTGGAAGATCACCACGGCGAGTATGACGGCGTGATCATCTGTCTCCCGAACTTCGGCGATGAAAACGGCATCAAGGCCGCCCTTCGTGATGTGAATGTTCCTGTTCTGCTTCAGGCATATCCTGACGAGATCGGAAAAATGGACTTTGCTCAGCGCCGTGACGCTTTCTGCGGAAAGCTCGGTCTCTGCGCTGTCTTTAAGCAGATGGGCTTTAAGTTTACCTCCGGCAAGCCGTTTGTGATGCATCCGCTGAGCGACGCTTTCCATAAGGAACTGACAGAGTTCACTGCAATCTGCAATATCGTGAAGAAGATGCGTTATATGCGTCTTGGTGTTTTCGGCGCCCGTACTACCGCTTTCAAATCCGTCCGTTTTGATGAAGGTGCGATGGAGCGCCTCGGCTGCGATACGGAGAGCTTTGACTTTACTACCGTTATGGAAAAGTATAATGAGATTACGGCGGACTGCGAAGAAGCAAAGTTTTTTAAAGAGAAGCTTCTTGCCAGTGCAGATTTCTGTGATGCTGCCGACTATGCTTTGGATAATCTTGCCCGCTTCGGCGCAACGATGATGTGGTTCGTGAAGGACCAGAAGCTGGATGCGATTTCTGTCCGCTGCTGGAGTGAGCTGCAGCATCTTCTCCATATTGCCCCCTGCTCTCTCCTCGGTATTTTCAATTCTCTGGGTATTCCGGCCTCCTGCGAGACGGATGCCTCCAACTCCATCGCCATGATGGCTCTGAACGCGGCATCCGGCACTCCCTGCGGCTGTCTGGATATCAACAATAACTACGGAGAAGATGAGAACAAGGCAATCCTCTTCCACTGCGGACCTCTGCCGGTAGAGCTGATGACTGGTCCCGGCCATATTGAAGAGCATCTGATGTTTACGAAGACGCAGGGAGAAAACTGCTCCTGGGGCCTTAATGTCGGCCATATCAAGCCGGGTGTTGTTACCTTTGCAGGTGCACGTACGGAAAATGGTGAAGTTCACTATTATGTTGAGAAGGGTGAAGTTACCGATGATGAGATTGAGAGCGCCTATTTCGGTACTCCCGGTGTGATCAAAGTTGATGATCTTCAGGATAAACTCTTCTCCATGCAGGAAGAAGGCTTCCGCCATCATACCATTATTACCGCTGGCGATCATGTTCGCGAGGTTGAAGAAGCACTGTCCAAATATCTCGGATATACCCGTATTAAGCTTTGATCTGTAGCAGACTGCGGATCCTGAATGATTGGAGATAAAAATGAGCCAGAAACATAAAGTAATCGTTGCCGGTCATGTTGCGCTGGATTTGACGCCGGTGATCCCTCCCGAGAGAAAGTATAATTCAGTCAGCGAATTCCTGATTCCGGGAATACTTGTGGATGTGGGAAAAGTCCAGTTCAGTGTTGGGGGAGCTGTTTCCAATACAGGCCTTGCAATGAAAAAGCTGGGTGCGGATGTTTCCCTGATGGGAAAAATCGGTGATGATGATCTCGGAAAAATTGTACAGAGAAAATATGCAGAATACGGTGCGGGCGGACTGATCGTCGACTCGTTGGTCAGCACATCCTATACAGTTGTCATTGCGGCTCCGGGTCTGGACCGGATTTTCCTGCATGATCCTGCCGCCAACAATACTTTCCGTTGTGATGATATCTCTGATGAGGCTCTGGACGGTGCGGAGCTTTTCCACTTCGGATATCCTCCGCTGATGAGAAGTATCTATGAAAATAACGGTGAGGAACTTCTGAAGCTGTATAAACGTGTGAAAAGCAAAGGGATCCTGACAAGCCTGGATATGGCGGTCGTCGATCCGCAGGGAGAAGCGGCAAAACAGAACTGGCCGCTGATCCTGAAAGAGGTCCTTCCTTATGTTGATTACTTTGTACCGAGTCTCGATGAGATCCTCTTTATGCTCGGTCCTGACTTTACGGATGCGAAGAGCGCTGCGAATGAGTGCTTCCGTCTTGGGGCGAAAACGGTCCTGATCAAATGCGGAACAGACGGTATGTATTATAAAACAGCCGAAACGGAAGGTGCTCAGCCCTGCTTCAGGCCTCCCTTCGTTGCTTCTGCTACCGGAGCGGGAGATACCAGCATTGCTGCGTTCCTGTATTCCCAGCTTGAGGGAAAGTCTGCGGAAGAGAGCGCAAGGATCGCTGCAATGGAAGGTGCCTGCTGCTGCACGGCGTATGATACCATCTCCGGCCTGAAAACGATTCCGGAGCTGGAGCAGATGATCCGCGATTATAAGGAATAATTTTTCAGAAAGTTTCAAAAAATAATGAAAGGAGCGGTAAAATTACCGCTCCTGTTTTCTGTTTTATGTGTTATAATAAAGATTAAGGCTATCTGAAGGTAATCAGACAGATTTCCCCGTGATCTGAATCATCTAAGCAGAGATTCGTATAAGTGGTTTTTGAAGGTTCTGCCTTTCTTATGAGAAGTTAGAAGATTGTTTCGGAAAAGATGATTCTGGGTGAAAAACGGAGAATTATTTCGATGGAGGAATTATGCATATGAAGAAAGCGGTTATATATGGCGGCGGAAATATCGGAAGAGGCTTTATCGGCGTCCTGATGAGCGAATCCGGATATGAGGTTGCTTTTATCAACAGAAAACCGGACGTCGTAAACAAGCTGAAGGAAGACGGCTGCTATCCGGTGAGATATGTTCTTTCCGACGGTTATCAGGATGTAACGGTGAAGAACGTGACCGGAATTGACGGAAATGACCCGGAGGCAGTTGCAGATGCTATTGCTGAATGCGACATTATGTCAACTTCTCTCGGAGCCAGAGCCCTGGAGGCTGTGATTCCGAATCTGGTTGCCGGAATTCGGAAAAGATGGGAAAATAACGGAAAACCGCTGAATATCATCATCTGCGAGAATCTGAATGACGCCAATAAGATCGTGGAGCGCATGATTAAGGAACAGCTGACGGTTGAAGAACAGGTGAAATTTGACGAGACGGTCGGTCTGATCGAGGCATCGATCGGCAGAATGGTTCCGGTTCAGACGGACGAAATGAAAGACGGAGATCCGCTGCGGATCTGTGTGGAGAGTTATGGATTTCTGCCGGTCGATCTGGACGGCTTTAAAGGTGAAGTTCCTCAAATTGAGAACATGGTTCCGTTTTCTCCCTTTGATTTCTACGTAAAGCGCAAGCTGTTTATACATAACATGGGCCACGCCACCTGTGCATATCTCGGAAATGTTCTGGGATTTACCTATGTCTACGAATCAATCAATATTCCCACGGTCAGAGTTCTTGTCCAGAACGCAATGCTGGAGAGCGCTATGGCCCTTTCAAAGCATTACGGAGTTGAGCTCTCTCAGATCCAGCTTCATATTACAGACCTTCTCTACCGTTTCTCCAATGCTGCGCTGAAGGATACCTGCGAGAGAGTCGGCGGAGATCCTGCCAGAAAGCTCTCTCCGTCGGACAGAATGATCGGCTCTTCAAATCTCGCCCTGAGCGAAGGAATCGTCCCAGTGTATATTTCCGTCGGAACGGCGGCTGCTGTCAGACGCTATATAAATGAAGCGGAAGGTCTTGAACAGGGAGAGGAGACTGCTGTTCAGGTACTGAGTGAGGTTTCAAAGGTGGAGAAAGACAGCGAACTGATGAAGCTGATCCTCGGCTATTATAAAATGCTTCTGGAGGAGAAACCTCTGGAGGAAATACTGAAGGTGGCTGACGAGCTGAAGCATACCTCTATCGGCAAGGTCATCTGAACTACCAGATAAAGAGGGAAAATATGAAAAAATACACGAAGCGCACGAAGCGTCCGTGTATTTTTTCGTATACTCAGATCCTTTTTCAGAATATTTATTCGGTCGTATCGGCAATTGTTTTCGTTTCCCACTTGTGTCCGATGTATCTCGGAACGAAGAAGAGGATCCGGAATACCCAGTCAATATCCCAGGCTACCCATACGCCGATAACATCCATATGGAAGAGCTTTACCAGAACATAAGCCCCGCCGACTCTGCAAAGCCACATTGAAATGGAGGAGATCCACATGGCATATCTGGAATCGCCGGCAGAACGCATGGAAATATTCAGCATAAATGCAGGAGGCCACAGGAACAGGGAAGAAAGCCCATGAATGAGCATTATGGGGATTGCAAACGATGCAACCTCAGGAGATGCACCGTACATCCGGAGAATGAGCGGGATCACGGCAACCAGAGCAAGATTGACAAGTCCCTGTAGAATATAGGTTTTTCTGATTAAATAACGGGTATACCATCTTGCCTGGGTAAAGTCTCCGGCTCCGGCACATCGGCTGACCACGGCCATCAGTGCGCTGTTTGCGGCCATTCCAACCACGCAGTGCAGGGAACCCGTAGTATTTCCGATGGCATTCGCCGTGATTGAGGCGGTGGAAAGCGTAGAGATCAGAGTCATGAGGATCAGCTTTCCGAACTGGAACATCCCGTTCTCGACGCCATTGGGAATTCCTATCGCAAGGATAGAGCCGAGCAGTCTTTTGTTTAGTCTATAGCTCCTTAAGCCGGAAATATTCATCGGAGAAGTCTTACGGAATAACGGGATCAGGATAATTACCATAGCGATCCCGCGGGAAACAAGCGTCGGAATCGCCACGCCGGCTACGCCCATTCTAAAACCATAGATCAGCAGGGCATTTCCGCCGATATTTATCGCGTTCATGATCATGGAGACCCGGAGCGGCGTTGAGCTGTCGCCGGTTGTCCGGAAGAGGGCTGCCCCGCCGTTATACAGCGCAATAAACGGGATGGACATCATCACAATATGATAATAAATGGCGCAGTTTTCTTTTACTGCCGCTTCAGCAGAACCAAACAGAAAATTCAGGATCTGCCCCTGAAACGCCAGCAGAACGCCGGAGATGAGCAGGGAGCTTGTCAGCAGGAGAACAACCATCTGCTCTGCAGCTTTTCCGGCATCTTTGACAGACCGTCTCCCGAGATACTGCCCACAGACTACCGCCCCTCCGTTTGCCAGTGCGGCGAACACATTGATGAACAGTACGCTGATCGAATCGACCAGGGAGACCGCTGAAACAGCTGCCTCACCTGCGCTGGCGACCATAACTGAATCCATCAGTCCAATCAGGTAGGAGAGAAGCGTCTCAAAAATAACCGGAAACAGAATAGCGTTGATATCCTTCCGGGAAAAAAGCATCCCTTCCCGAAAACGAAAGGTCCATGTATTTTTTAAATAAGTAAAAGCTTTCATCGCTACGTATTATAGTCTTTGTTTCTGAAAATTCAATTGGAAAACTGAAGGATGCGTGATATAATTTCAGAAAAACTCGGGGGAGTGATCTGTTGAAAAAAGCTTTCCTTTATTCCCTGAAGCACAGTGTTCCGATCCTGATCAGCTTTATTCCCGTGGGACTGGCATATGGGATCCTGATGCAGTCTACAGGAAGGAGCATTCTCTGTACGGGTGCCTGCAGTCTGTTTGTATTTGCGGGCTCTCTCCAGTTCCTGATGGTGGAATTTTTTGCCGGCGGAACTACGCTTCTTTCTGTCGTGATCTTGTCCTTGCTGCTCAACAGCAGGCATATTTTTTACGGTCTTCCTTTCATTGAGAAATGGAGAGAATACGGTCCGGCCCGGCTCTTCCTGATCTATGCCCTTCCGGATGAGGCTTTCTCACTTCACTGCTCAAATGACTTTGATGACGGAAATGAGAAGGACAAGAAATGGACGTATATTTTTGACGCTCTTCTGATCCTTCTGTACTGGGTCGTTCTCAGTGTTGTCGGGGCGGTTGCCGGTTCGTTTATCCACTTCGATACTTCCGGGATCGACTTCGCCCTTACGGCGTTGTTTATCGTGATTCTGATCGACCAGATCAAGTCGTCCCCGTCCGTCTTTCCGGCGGTTACGGCGGCTGTATCCTCCATCGTCTGGCTGCTGATCCTGGGACCGTCCGGCTTTATTCTTCCGTCTCTTTTAACTACGGTATCTGTTCTGATACTGCTGAAAAACAGGGGCAGGTCTGCTCCGGAGGGGAGGAATGCGGTATGACGGATCTGTGGATTGTAACGGTTATTGCTGTCTGCGCTCTGTGCACGCTTTTGGAAAGAGCTTTCCCTTTTCTTATTTTCAGGGGACGTGAGGTGCCGGAAATAATCCGGTATCTCGGCGGGCTCCTGCCGATGGCAATCATCTGCACGCTTGTTTTTTACTGCTTAAGGAATGTTACGTTTGAGGCCGGAGCCAGTTGGGTACCACAGCTGGCAGCGAGCCTGATTACGGCGATCCTGCATCTGTGGAAAGGGAACACGATGCTTTCCATTGCAGGAGGAACCATCTGCTGCATGATCCTGACGCAGTTCGTTTTCTGAGTTTGACATCTGAGAGAAATCGGACATTTTCCACGCGAATCTATAACTGAGGTTTTGAGTGATTTGAATTACAGTTCTGAAAATAATTTCTCCAATGACGCATTTTTCATGAAATATGCCGACGTACGGAAAAAATATATTGAAAAAGAGTTTATGCATCTGAATTCCATGCAGCGTGAGGCGGTTATGGCAACAGAAGGTCCGTTGCTGATCCTTGCGGGAGCAGGAAGTGGAAAGACAACGGTTCTGATCAACCGCATCTATAATCTGCTGAAATACGGAAAAGCGACGGATTCTTATTCTGTTCCGGAATGGGCAGGGGAAGAGGCACTTGCTGCACTGGAGTCAGGCCCCTCTGAGGAAGCGGATATGCTTGCTGCTCTGGAGCCTGCTGCTCCCTGGCGGATCCTTGCAATTACGTTTACCAACAAAGCTGCGGGAGAGCTGAAGGCTCGTCTTGAGAATATGCTGGGAGACAGGGCGCTGGATATCTGGGCCTGTACCTTCCATGCGGCCTGTCTGCGGATCCTGCGAAGGGACTGCGACCGATTCGGTTTTACCTCGAATTTTACGATTTATGATACCAATGACTCTGTTTCGCTTCTGAAGCATATTATCCGGGACATGAATCTGGACGATAAACACTTTGCTCCCAAGGCGGTCCTGAATGAGATCTCCCGTTCCAAGGACAAAATGATGTGGCCGGAAGAGTATAAGCAGCTCGCCGAAGCGCAGAAGGATCTGCATAAGATCAAGATCGGAGAGATATACGGAGAGTATATGCATCGTCTGGAAGTCAGCGATTCGATGGACTTTGACGATCTGATCCTCTACACGGTAACTTTGCTGGAGCGGTATGAAGACGTCAGAACTTACTGGCAGAACCGCTTCCGGTATGTGCTGATCGACGAGTATCAGGATACTAACATGCTTCAGTACCGCTTTTCAGAGCTGATCTCCGGGGGCTATAAAAATATCTGCGTTGTGGGTGATGATGATCAGAGTATTTATAAATTCCGCGGTGCTACGATAGAAAATATCCTCTCCTTTGAATCCAGATATACCGACTGCCGGACAATTCGGCTGGAACAGAACTACCGTTCCACCGGGAATATTCTGGATGCGGCGAATGCTGTGATCCGCAACAATACGGAGCGCAAGGGAAAGGAGCTCTGGACCGATAAGGATGCCGGAGATAAGATCGAGCTATATGTGGCCGGAAATGAACATGAAGAAGCGCAGTACGTTGCAAACGGTATCGTTACCGGCCGGAGCAGTGGAGAAAACTGGCGGGATTATGCGGTGCTCTACCGGAAAAACGCTCAGTCGAACAACATTGAGTATGCGCTGAAAAGAAACGGGATCCCCTACCGGATCGTCGGCGGCACCCGGTTCTTTGACCGAGCGGAGATCAAGGATATACTCTCATATATGTGCGTGATCTCTGCTCCGAACGATAACCTCAGGCTGGAAAGGATCATCAACAACCCGCCCCGGGGGATCGGCGCGAAGAGCATCGAAAAGGCTTCCGAGCTTGCTGCGGAAGAGGGAACCAGTCTTTTTGACGTGATCTCTCATGCGGACATGTATCCGGAGCTGGCCAGAGCCTCCTTGCGGATGCGGGAGTTTTCGTCCATGATTCGGGAACTTCAGGAATTCTCACTGAATAATACCCCGGATGTGCTGTTTGACGAGATCGTCAGAAGAACGGGATACGTCAGCGCACTGCTGGAAAAGAACACGCCGGAAGAGACGGCCAGAGCAGAAAACGTGCAGGAACTGAAATCCAGCATTCTTTCGTTTATGGAGGAATCGGGCGACAATACGCTCAGCGGATATCTTGCCAACGTTGCGCTGTATACGGATCTGGATAATTATGACAGGGATGCGGACTGCGTTACCCTGATGACGATGCATTCCTCCAAAGGTCTGGAATTCCCTCATGTCTATATTGTCGGTATGGAGGAAACAATTTTTCCCAGCATGCAGGCAATCGGCATGGAATCGGAAATGGAGGAGGAGAGACGACTCTGCTACGTTGCAATCACTCGTGCGATGAAGACGCTGAACCTAGTCTGCGCGTCGCAGAGAATGATCTTCGGACAGACGAGCGCGAACCGCGTTTCCCGCTTTGTTGATGAGATCCCGGAGGAAAATATCCATTCAACCAGTATTCCCCGCGGCTACGGGTACAGCGATCAGGCATATCCTTCCTACCGCGTTCGTTCAGAGAGTGGATTCGGAACCGGTTACAGCTCATCTGTGAGTGCGGGAAACAAAAAGCCTCTCAGCAGAAATGCGCTGGGATTCTCTTCGGGGTATGGCTCAGAATACAGCTCCGGAGAGGGCAGGGGAGCGAAAAAGGGAATCGTTCCGCCGACTCAGGAGAAGAAAGCTCCCGCAGCGGTACCCTCGTTCAGCGAAGGCGACAGAGTAAAGCATAAGGCTTTCGGGGTGGGGAGCATCGTGAAGCTGACGCCGATGGGCGGAGATTTCCTTGTAGAGATCAGCTTTGATGAGATCGGAACGAAAAAGCTGATGCTCCGTGCCGCCGCACAGTTTATGGAGAAAATCTGATTGACAATGCTATGCGGTTGCTATAGTATTATTTGAGTGCTGGTCACTTCCTGTTCAGCTTGTTTTATTTATTCGGAAATATTATATGAAAATAAGGAGTAATCTGTTTATGAAAACTGATGCCGTTGTACTGAAGGCAAGAGAACTCGGAAAATGTATCCCCGCTTTTAACTGCCCGCATGTTCCTATGGTAAAGCCGATCATCGAAGCAATTAAGGATGAAAACAGCGTCGCCATGGTTCAGGTCGCCCGTATTGAGTGGACCAAGATGAGTGCGGAATCTCTGGAGTGGATCGCGGATGAGTATCATAAGTACTGCGATGATGAGCATACGCTCCTCCATCTGGATCATATTCCGGTAATTGACGAAGACAACCTCAGCGTTGAGTTTATGCCGCTGATCAACAGAGCTATCAAAGCAGGTTTCCAGTCGATTATGATCGACGCTTCCCGCCTTTCTCTGGAAGATAATATCACTAAGACTGCAGAAGCTGCAGCTGCCGCACATGTAGCAGGAATTCCCTGCGAAGCGGAACTCGGTGCTGTTATGGGCCATGAGAACAAGGTCCTTCCTCCCTATGAGGAGATCTTTAAGAGCAAGATGGGCTTTACGAAGCTGGATGAGGCAAAGCGATTTGCAGAAGAGAGTAAATGCGACTGGCTTTCCGTTGCCGTCGGCAATATCCACGGCGCAGTAGCCGAAGCTGTCCGCAACCAGAAAAAGCCCGAAGCAAAGCTGGACGTTGAGCATATTGCCAACCTTTATGCTTCCGCAGGAGTTCCGCTCGTGCTTCACGGCGGTTCTGGAATTCAGCACCAGTGTGTTCTGGATGCGATTGGCTCCGGGATTGCCAAGATCAACGTCGGCACTGAGCTGAGACAGACCTATGAGAAGGCTCTTCGCGAGTCCAACAATGATATCGAATACGCCCGCGAGAAGCTGTATCTCCGTACCAGAGACTACATTGCCAACTATCTGTACAATACCAATCTGAAGGATCAGATCGGCTGAAACAAACTTTAAATTGTTCTTGACAAGTGTATATTCTGTGATATAATACACTTGTTCTGCGGCTTTAGCTCATCCGGTAGAGCGCCACCTTGCCAAGGTGGAGGTAGCGAGTTCGAGCCTCGTAAGCCGCTCCAAAATGGATTGCCTGCTTTTTGCAGGCAATTCTTAATATGCGGGTATGATGGAATTGGCAGACATGTGAGATTTAGGTTCTCATGCTGAGAGGCGTGCAGGTTCAAGTCCTGTTACCCGCACTGAAAACACCCCATATAGGGTGTTTTTTTAGTGCGAGGGACAGTTTCTCTTGAGTCGGCTCATGAAGGACATGGAAGCAGTGTCGGTGAGCAGTTTAATATTGAGTAACGCAACATTCGGAAGTCCTTAGATATGGAGTACTGATGGCATTTCATATGAGCAGGAAATTTTTGGCCGAGGCGTTAAAACGAATTTAGGAGAGCAGTAACATGCTGAGAATTAAGGCTTTAATGGAAAATACGCAGGCACGGCCGGATGCACTGGCGGAGCATGGTCTCAGCTTATATATTGAAACGGAGAAGCATAAGCTCCTGTTTGATATGGGGCAGAGCGAGAAGTTTGCTCAGAATGCGCAGATGATGTCCGTCAGTCTGAACGACGTGGATATCGCCGTTTTGTCTCACGGGCATTATGACCATGGCGGCGGTCTTTCCTGTTTTATGGAACTCAACCGTTCGGCGAAGGTATATCTGAGCCGTTACGCTTTCGAGCCGCATTATTCCGGTACGGAGCGTTTCATTGGCCTTGATCCTTCGTTTTCCGATAGTCCCCGTCTGGTGCCTGTGACGGACCATATTCAGCTCGATGATGAGCTGGAGCTATTCTCCGGTAGTCAGCTCCCGTGTGCGTATCCTATTGACAGTGCCGGACTGACGATACAGTGCGGGCCTGACTTTGTCCCGGAGGATTTCCGGCATGAGCTGTATCTTATGATCCATGACGGATCGCGACGCGTGCTTATCAGCGGATGCTCCCATAAGGGCATTCTGAATATCATGAATTGGCTTCATCCGGATGTGCTGATCGGTGGATTTCATTTCATGAAACTCAATGTGAACGGCGTGGGCAGAGAGACGCTTTCACAGGCGGCGGAAATATTGAACACATATTCGTCAGAATTTTATACCTGCCACTGCACCGGAACGGAGCAGTACTGGTACCTGAAAGACCGGATGGGGAATAAGCTGCATTATCTGGCCTCCGGGCAGGAGCTTGTACTGTATTAATACCGGGAAATTGCATATATATTAGGGATCAATATTTAGAAAAATAAGGAACCGCTATGGAAATACGAAAACTCAGTGCAGATGAAATGAAGGATATCTACAATACCCATCTTGTGAAGGATTTTCCTCCGGCCGAAGTTACGCCGTTATTCCGTATGAAAAGTCTGATGGAACGGGGATTGTACCGGTGCTTCGGCTTTTATGAAGAAAACAAACTGCAGGCGTATGCTTTCCTTCTGAAAGACCGGAAAAGCAATGCCCTGCTGCTGGATTATTTTGCTGTTTGCCGGGAAGTCCGCGGGCAGGGGATCGGTTCGCAGGCGCTGGGCATTCTTCAGAGAGAATGCAGCCATGATGACGTTTTGCTTCTTGAAGCAGAAGACCCGGCTTTCACAGCGGATGAGGATGAACAGAAAACCCGTTCCCGAAGGATATCTTTTTATCATCGGGCAGAGATGCAGGATGCTCCTTTTGTCTCCCGTGTTTTCGGTGTTGAGTATCTGATTATGAAGTACCCTCTGGCCGGTGACCCGTCTTCGGACGCCCTGAAGAAGGTTTACCGCAGTCTGTACTGGACCAAGCTGGGGCTCCTGCTTACAGCGCTTAAGATTAGAATCCGGAAAAAATAACGGTTAATGCGCAAAAATATTGTCAGTCAAAAACGTGAAATGGCCTCTCAGAAATCAACTCTGTGAGGTCATTTGTGTTCTTACCGGGTACTTTTGGAAGCATTGACATTTTTATAACAATGTGCTAAAATAAATTTAATTATGGACTGAAAAGGTCATATTATGCGCATTACTGAATAAGAATAACAAGGAGGAATTGATATGCCAAAGTATGATGCCGTTGTTATCGGTGCAGGTAACGGCGGTCTGGCTGCTGCCTGCAGAATGGCCTGTGCCGGAAAAAAGACGCTTCTGATTGAACGTCATAATCTTCCCGGAGGATGTGCCTCCAGCTTCCGCAGAGGCCGTTTTGAATTTGAGACAGCTCTGCATGAGATCTGCGAATGGGGAACCGCAGAAAATCCGGGCGGCTGCCGTCAGACCGTTGTAAATGCCTTCGGCACCGAAGGGGAATGGCTCATGGTTCCGGATAACTTCCGCGTGATCACCACCGCCAGCGACGGCAAGACCCATATTGACGCCACCCTGCCCTGCAGCGTCAGCGCGTTCGTGGATGCTATGGAAAAATATGTTCCCGGCTGCCGGAAGTCTATTCAGGATCTCTTTGACCTGGGTACGGAGTTCCATGAGGCGGGGGACTACTCGCTCAGCGTGAACGGAAAGACCGATCCCAAGTACATGCAGGAGCATTTCCCCAACTTCCTTCGTCTGGGCAGCTACCCGGTGAACAAGGTCTTCAAGGCCATGAAGATGCCGCCCCTTGCACAGGATATCATGAACACCTACTGGGGTTACCTGGGAGTTGACGCGGATCGCCTCTCCTTCCTGCAGTACGTGAATATGCTGTGGCTGTACGTCAATCACGGCGCTTGGATCCCTGCCAAGACCAGCCATCAGCTCACTACCGGCATGCTCGAGCGTTTCCGCGCCATGGGAGGCGAGTCCTGGTTCAACTGCACAGCCGAGAAGATCCTCTTCGATGAGAACAAAGCCGTCTGCGGCGTGCAGACCGACAGAGGAACGATTGAGACAAAGCACATCCTCTGCAATGCCAATCCTACGATGGTTTATGCCTCCATGTGCCCGCCTGAGGTCGTTCCCGAGAGAATGGTAAAGCTGGCCAATGCTCGTACCTATTCTGCCCGTATGTTTGTGGTCTATATGGGTCTGGACAAAACGGCGGAGGAACTGGGGATTCATGACTACACCATCTTCCTTCCAACCTCCGCTGACACGGTGAAAGAATACAATGACGGAAAGAAGATCGCCACCAACTGCAATCAGGTTTCCGTCTGCTACAACGTGGTCAATCCGGACTTTTCCCCGGAGGGCACCTGCGTGATCTCCCTTACCAGTACCTTTATGGAAGACGATTGGGCGAATGTCTCTCAGGAAGACTATGTAAAGACCAAGCAGGAGCTGGCGGCAAAGATGATCCGTCTTTTCGAAGAGCGCACCGGTTATGTTATTTCTCCATACATTGAAGAGATCGAAATCGCAACGCCGTGGACAATGTGCAATTACGTCAATGTGCCGCAGGGCGCGGCCTATGGCTATGAGCTGAGAGACTGGGACAACATGATGCCCAGAATGATGATGCTGGGAACGGAATTCCCGGTAAAGGGTCTGAAATTTGTAGGCGCATCCAGCATCCGTGGTGACGGTTACAATTCCGCAATCTTCAGCGGAGAGAAGCTGGCGACGATTACTCTTGGCGAAATGAAGAGAGAAGAGGAGGGCTGAGAAAATGTCAGAGCTGAATTATAAAGTAGGTCTTATCGGCAAGCTGGATATGCTGAAGTTCAAGAATATGCCTAAAGTCCGTGAAAAAGCCATTCAGGCTTCTTCCGCTGCACCTCTTCCGGAAACGCTTACCACCAATGAAAAAGCGAAGATCCGTCATCCTGCAAAGCAGGAGGTCGTTATCTCTGAAATCCGTCAGAATGGTGCCGACGCCAAAACTATTGTTTTAAGGACGAAAGACGGAAGCCCGCTGGCATATTACAGAGCCGGTCAGTATATCTCTGTTTCTGTTCCCATCGGCGGTACCGTTACTACTCGTTCTTATTCTCTCTGCGGATCTCCGGAATGGGCTAAGCGCGGGGAGTACAATATTACCGTGAAGCGTGATGATGCGGGCTTCGTTTCCCCATACATTCAGGACAACTGGAAGGTCGGTCAGGCGGTTACGATCTCCGGACCGCAGGGACATCTCTATTATGAGGGTCTCCGCGACGCAAAGAAGGTAGTGGCTCTTGCCGGCGGCTCCGGAATTACTCCGTTCATGGGTATGGCTTATGCCATCCGTGACGGTCATGAAGACTTTGATCTGACGATTCTCTTCGGTTCCCGCACAGCAGACGGGATCGTTTACAAAAAGGAACTGGATGAGGTCTGCGCTGCGTGCAGGAATGTTCATGTTGTCCATGTCCTGTCCGATGAGGAGAAGGAAGGATATGAGCATGGCTTCATCACTGCTGACCTGATCAGAAAGTACGGCGGAGACGGCGAATACAGTCTTTTCATGTGCGGCCCGCAGGCAATGTACAACTTCCTTGACGGCGAGATCGCAAAGCTGGGGCTCCGTCGCAAGTTTGTGCGCCGGGAGATGTTCGGAGCCATAAAGGATCCCTGGAATCAGCCGGGTTACCCCGAAGAGATTCGCGGGAAGACATTTAATCTGAAAGTCATTAAGTACGGCGAGGAATTGAATATCTCTGCCTCTGCTGACGAGTCCCTGCTCACGGCGATAGAACGCGCGGGAATTACTGCTCCGTCCCGCTGCCGCAGCGGAGAGTGCGGCTGGTGTCGGAGTAAGCTCCTTTCTGGTCAGGTGTTTATCCCTGAGAAGACAGACGGACGACGCAGGGCCGACCTCGACTTCGGTTATATCCATCCCTGCTCCTCCTTCCCCGCAGGAGACTGCGTTATCGAGATCTCTGGCCCGACGATGTAATCATTATAATATCTGTATTTAGATTGTTGTTTTAGGAAGTGACGATATGAACCTTACACCCGAACAGCAGGCTCTTCTTGAGGGGTCAAAAGGAGAAACCATGGCAAAGGTCATGAAGACCCTTGTCGCTTTCGGAGATGCCTTTAATGCCAGCAGAATGATTCCCATTACCAGCGAATACGGCCACACGGTCATCAGCTTTGGCCTGGGGCTTATGAAGCCGGTTTATGAGCTGTATGACAAAATACTGTCCGCCGGAGAAGTCAGCTCCCAGAAATTCAGCGCGGATCCCCGGCCCACTGAGAAAGAAAACGTTCCAGCGAGTTTTCTGCAGAATCTTGTCTGCGATGTGATGTACTCCCAGCAGGGAAAGCTGGAGGACCAGCTGAAAAAATTCGGCATCATGAGCGATGATGCGTATACCTGTACCTGTTATCTCCCCGAAGTGGGAAATACGCCGAAGCGTGGCGAGATTCTGGCCTGGGCGGAATCCTCTGCCGTTGTATACGCCAATTCTGTCCTCGGCGCGAGATGCAACCGTAATTCCGGTATTATTGAGATGATGTGTTCCATCGCGGGCTTTGTCCCGGAGTTCGGCTTCCTTACCGACGAGGGAAGAAAGGCGGACTGGATCGTGGAACTCAAAACAACAAAGCTTCCCGATGCCCAGCTTTTCGGCTCTGCCGTCGGTATGAAGGTGCTGGAGCAGGTTCCGTATATTAAAGGTCTTGACAGGTATCTCGGCACGGAGCTCAATGATGCAGCCTGCACTTATCTGAAGGATTTCGGCGCTGCTACCGCTTCCAATGGTTCCGTGGGTCTCTACCATATTGAAAATCTTACGCCTGAGGCCGTAGACTTTGGTGAAAGCCTGATCCGCGAGGGAGCGCCGGTCTACGTTGTGGATGATGCGGAGATCGAACGTGTGAAAAATAGCTACCCTTGCATCTGGAAAAATCTTGATGCAAAGCCGAAGCTCTGTTTTATGGGTTGCCCGCATATGACGTATCAGCAGCTGATAGACTGGACAATTCGGGTGGAAGAAGGCCTGAAGAATGCCGGAAATAAAAAGGTACTGATTCCTACGGTATTTACCGCGGCACCCGCTGTCCTCAGACATTTCGAGGAGACCGAATATGCCGCCAGACTCAAGGCTGTCGGTGTTCATACTGCGTCCCTCTGCCCGCTGATGTTTATGAACAATCCTCTCGTGAAGTCACAGCCGGTTATAACATCTTCCAACAAGCTGCGCACCTATTCCAGTGCCCGCTTCTACCCGGAGATGGAGCTTTTGACAATGCTCACCGGAGATAAAAAGGAGGGCAAATAAATGAGTAAGATATTCAAGGGGCGCGTTATAGCTTCCGGAACCGCAAAGGCGGAGGCGCTGGTGTCTCACGGCGGCTTCAACACGCTTGCAAGTTATCAGACGCCGATGCTTCTGGGAGATAAGCAGGTCAAGTGCTCTGATCAGAACAATCCGGATCTTTATAAAAAGCCCATGCGGGGAAAAGCGTTGTGCCTTCCCGAGACCATCGGCTCAACTACCGGCGGCATGGCGCTTTACACGGTCTGCGCAACAGGAAAGCAGCCTGCATGCATGCTGTTCTCCAAGCCAATTGATACACTTGCTGCCTCCGGAGCGATACTTGCAGCCTTCTGGACGGACGCAAACATGCCTGTTATTGATGAGCTGGGTGAGGAATTCCTTGCCTATGTTCAGGATGGAATGATGATCGAGGTTGCCGAGGACGGAACCGTTACCGTAGATGGCTAAGGAATTAAAATCTGATTTTCAGCATAAAGAAAGGGCTGCCTCGTTATGAGACAGCCCCGTATTTTTGCTGTTTGTTTGATATTTAATTTAAATAAGTAACGATTTCGTTGATATTATTTCTCTCGGTTGCTCCGGATACTGCGTCAAATTCTTCTGTATTGGTCTTTCCGATAAGCAGTACACATACAGCGGCCATGTCATCGGGAATCCCGAGAAGCTCTTTATATTCTGCCTGATTGGGACCGTTCAGGGAAATTGTAGGAGAGGATATAATTTTCGTTCCGTAGCCGAGAAGCTGCGCTTCAACGGACATATTCTGTGTCGCAAGTCCGGCGTCCAGCTCAGAGCCGGGTTTGCAGGAAACGATGATCACCAAAGGTGCGTCAGAGATCCCGGCCTTCGCACCGCCGGAAGATGGGATGCCTCCTTTGGGGAAAGAGCCGCCTTCCGGCGGAGTCATTCCTTCCGGTGCCTGAGGCCCGCCTGGGAAATTCATGCCCTCCGGAGGAGTCATACCTTCCGGCATTGCTCCGTCGCCCTTCGGCATTCCGCCGCCCATTCCTCCGTTGATCTTTTCAAGTACCGCTTTATCGGTAACAACTGAAAAATGCCAGGGCTGACTGTTCATGGAACTGGGGGCATTGATGCCGGCATTTACGATTGCGTTAACAGCTGCTTCAGGAACAGCTTCCTCTGTAAATGCCTGAATTGTTGCGATGTCTTCAACGATCATGGCAGGGCTTGTCTGTTCATCGGCTCCGGCTGTTAAACTGATACAGGCTGTGAACAGAAAACTGCATACAATAAGAAGTGCAATAAATGAGTATTTTTTCATATGATTCCCTCCTGAAATGATGTGATTCTGCGGATTCCTGCTTTCCCTCTGCGGCAGCTTTTTCAGTTTACGGGCTTTTCCCGGGTAATCTGATCAGCTGATATTACAGAGCATTACCATAATAATATGATACCATGTAAAACTGAAATAAAACTTAAAATCATAAATGATCCGGATGAAATCAGGACACATTTCTTTAAAAATAATCGGGACCGTATCCTTTTCATTGTCTTTTCAGGTATGATATTATATAATCATCAAAATTTTTAATACAGATACCGGATAGAAATCAGACATTTATTTCTGCGGAAATCTTTGTCCTCTTCTTATCAGGTGTTCGTATAAGGGAGATAGAAATGCCGGATAACAGTGACCTTCAACTGAAAAAAGGAGATGCTTTTGCAGCAGCATTCATTATTGTCTGCGCTGTGGTTTTTGGATTCCTGTTTTCAAATGTTGGAAACGCAGGAGAAACACCGATCGCACAGATTTATCTGAACGGACGACTGGTTCGTGAAGCTTCTCTGGGGATAGATGCTGAATTTACAGTAGAAGGGGAATATTCCAACACAGTAACTGTGAAAGACGGAAAAATCTTCGTTTCGGAGAGCAGCTGCCCCGGTCAGGACTGTGTTCATACCGGGCCGCTGGGTCGGAGCGGAGGCTGCATCGTATGTCTTCCCAACCGAATGGAAATCCGGCTTACGTCCGGAACAGAGACAGATATTTCGGTGAGGTGAGTTCATGAAAATAAAACGGCTTACCTTGTCAGCACTGTTTACGTCTCTTGCACTGGTCCTGTCCTATATGGAAAAGTTTTTCCCTTTGCAGCTCTTTATTCCCTTGCCGGGAGTAAAACTGGGACTTGCAAATATCGTGATGATGACGGCAATTTATTTTATAGGCTGGAAGGAAGCATTGGCGATCCTTGTTATCCGTTGTATGCTGGCATCCATTTTCAGTGGCAGCATTACGTCTCTTTGCATGTCACTGTCGGGAGGACTTCTTTCTCTGCTCGTAATGCTGGCTGCAAAGAAAGTGCACTGTTTTTCCGTTTACGGAGTCAGCATACTCGGTGCAGCAGCGCACAATCTTGGGCAGATCATTGCAGCTTCTCTGCTCCTGTATTCCCGCTTCGCTTTCGGATATCTTCCGTTCCTTTTAATAACTGCCGTTATTTCCGGTTCTGTCACTGGCCTGATTGCGGCTGCTGTTTTCCGCCTCCTGAGAGCGGGAGGCTTTCGTAATTACTCTGACCACATGGTAAGGGAGTAACTGAAAATGATCTCCCCGTCTGAAAGACGGACGGCGATGACCTTTTCCTGATCCGATGCAACGGCGATTCCGTCATAGATCTTAATTTCTGCGAACATCGGATCAACAGGAAATTCGCAGGCTGCTTTTTCATTTTCATCATAGAGCGTGCATTTCCCGGCTTCCGAAACGGAAAGATACCATTCTCCACGGACCAGATCCTCTACGGGATAAACATAAGAGGTGCTGTGCCAGCGCTCGGTGTAGTCGCTGCCGAATACTGTGGTTTCCCATTCGCCGTTTTCGTTTGTTCTGCTGAGCGTGAAATACGGAAGTGCTGCGGAGGAGGTCAGCGTGTAAAGCTGACTTGCGTATTCAAAGCCTTCAAATAGCCGGATTTCTTCTGTTGACAAAGAGAAGAGCGTGACGCCGGACTCGTCGCTGTGCCAGAAGATACCCTCCGGTAAAAGCTCATACCATCCGTCTTCACCATCGGGAAAGATTGCGTTACCGGACCGGTCATAGTATTTCCCGTCAACACAGAAACCGTAACCGGTCACATACCCGTATTGTCCGGGAATCGTACAGACGGTATGGAAGTCTTTGTCGATGAAGCGGATCACGCCGTCAGCGGCGATTCCGGCAATACCGTTTTGGAAAGGATAGATCTTATAACTGCCTGAGGGAATCGAGGTCTTTCCGTCATGGTCGATGAGCTTGCATGTGTTATAGGTATAATTAGTAATGACTGCGTATCCTTCGGAAAAATCGCCGATGTACTCAAACGGTCCTGCAAGGATATTCCCCGAAAGGTCCAGAAGGTACTGCCCGGTGCTCAGCTCAAGAATATACCGGTCATCGCTTTTCCGAATGGACCAGACGGTCATCTGCGGAAGAAACTGATTCTTCAGCGCAGACAGATCCTCATCGGTGAGAAGAACATTCCCATTCAGATCGAACACAGTAAAGTCGCTGCTCTCCGCATTCGTTACGGCGAGAACGGCATTTTCAAGCCCGGTGACGGACTCGTAAACGCAGTCGGAAACAAAGTTGCCGTCCAGTGCTGCAAAGGCGTAGTGGGATTGATCGTCAATTTCCTGCCAGGTTCCGTGATCCTCCAGAATCTGGGCCTCCGTTTTACGGAGCAGCCACACGGGAAGATATTCCACGTTGCCGGTTGAATTGTTCCAGTAGGAGAGAAGAGAAGCATTGGCATATACGGGGTCTGTGACAATCTCTCCCTTACTGTCAAACAGCCCGCTCAGATAACCGGCAACATAGGTATTGTCTTCGTAGGAGGTTGTAAGCGCAATTCCATGATAAGGCAGGAGGAATCCGTAGTCATCAGACGCGGTCAGATCCTCCACGCGCTCTTTGCTCCGGCGGGAATATCCGGCTTCGGGTTTTATCGCGGCGGAGATATTGCAGGGGACGCTGAATTTCAGCGTGTTGTCTGGCTCTGTGGGAACATATCCCATTTCTTGCAGGAGCGAACAGCCGGCCTTAGAGGTAAGCCAGGAATAGAGCACTGCCGCGGGATCATCCCCCGGGAGCCCGGCGTAAATGGCGGTATAATAGGGATTCAGGTGCGGATATGTTCCGTCCGCAATCGTTTCATCAGAGGGAGTAACACCGTCGACGGACAGTATTTTCAGTCCAGCGGCTTTTTTCATGTCATTTGCATAATAATAGACGCTGTATCCGATGGCATTTGCGGAATTGTCGTAGCTTTTTACGGCGGTCATCAGCTCGCCCATTTCAGTGGCAACAAAGTCCTCCACCGGGTCTGTCATGGGAATGTCTCCCATAACGTGCTTGAGCATGAGCGCCTGGGAGCCTGCTCCGGCATTTCGCTGAAACGCGGCAATGGGTGCGTCCTCTCCGCCGACATCCTTCCAGTTTGTGATTTTTCCGGAATAAATATCGCGGATCTGGTGAGTGGAGAGATCATTCACGGGGTTGTTTTCATTGACAACGAAGATCAGCGCATCAGTGGCAAAGGGCTTGATCGCGTATTCAAATCCTGCCGCCTCCATTTCGTCAAATGCAGCCTGCTCCGGCTGGCCGGAAATGATGATGTCGCAGGCGCCGGAAGCGAGATTCCGGAAGCTCTGTGTGGTTTTATGAAATTCGATCAGCTCATCGGTATTCTCCTCACCGGGCAGGAGAGCTGCGGCGATGGCCTTACCCAGCGGAACGCAGGAGGTGGAGCCGTCGATCACGGGAAAGCTTTCCCGTGTGAATACGAACTCCGGCATTTCTTCCGCCTGCGCGGCGAAGGAGAAACAAAGGGAAAAAACCATAGCAAGAAGCAGGCAGAGGGAGATCCTCCGGCGGAGAATCCTTCGGTTTGCTGTATTCATATAATTCCTTCCTATTTTCAGTAATTATTTTTCTTATCATTTATATTATACGTCGGAAAAGTGTGCGGAACTTGAACGGAGTGTGAATAAAACAGAATGACGTCGGACAAAACCGACGGCGTTTTTCCGGCATCGGAGAGATAATTTCCAAAACTGTCTCTTGACGGATTCCCTCAGGGCGTGTATTATACAGAATATAAGAGAAACAAATGTTTCTCATATAAAGAAAGGTGCTTTCGCTTATGCGCACGAAGAACGCAGATCATATAGAAGCCATTGAGAAATTTATCAGCAGCTATGTTGACGAATATGGATCTTCACCTTCCGTACAGGAAATCGCGGACGGAGTAGGTGTATCAAAGCCGACGGCCAGCCGGTACGTCAGCTATATGCGGGATAACGGCATCCTGGAGTGTAATGGCAACCACCGCAGCATTATCACCAGCAAGGATAAGCAGACCCGTCAGCAGACTCTTCGGGTTCCGGTCCTCGGTATGGTATCCTGCGGCATTCCGAAGCTGGCGGAAGAGAATATTGAGGAATATGTACGGCTCCCGGTATCGCTGTTCGGCAGGGGAGACTTCTATCTCCTCCGGGCAAACGGCGATTCGATGATCGAGGCCGGTATTGATGACGGGGACTTTGTCCTGATCCGGCAGCAGAACTTCGCCGATGAAGGGCAGATCGTTGTGGCTCTCATAAAAGACGAAGCAACGCTGAAACGTTTTTATCCCGATTACAGAAACGGCATTATCCGTCTGCATCCGGAGAATCATACCATGAAAGATATTATCGTTGACAGCTGTATCATTCAGGGGGTAGCCGTCAGGGTCCTGAAGGATCTGGAGTAAGAGAAATCAGCTATGCCCGGGTTACAAGGAATCTTCCTGTGTATCGATATGAAGTGCTTTTACGCCTCTGTGGAATGTGCCGAAAGGCAGTTGAATCCATTTGAGACCTGCCTTGTGGTGGCCGATGAGACCAGAGGGAAAAATGCGCTTTGTCTTGCAATTTCTCCGAAGATGAAGGCTCTCGGCATCAAAAACCGCTGCCGCCTGTCGGAAATTCCGAAAAACGTCCGGTATATCATTGCTCCGCCCCGGATGCAACTTTACATTGATTATGCCGCGGATATCTATGCCATCTATCTGAATTATTTTTCCCCGAATGATATTCATGTGTACAGTATTGACGAGAGCTTTATCGACGCAACGTCTTATCTCAGAACGTACAGCATGACTCCGAAGCAGCTTGCAAAGACGCTGATGGATGAAATCGCTGACAGACTTCAGATTCCGTCCACCGCCGGGATCGGCACGAATCTTTACCTTGCCAAGATTGCGCTGGATATTACGGCAAAATATGCAAAGGATCATATGGGTTATCTGGATGAAGAGCTGTACCGGCAGACGCTGTGGGACTATGAGCCGCTGTCGGATTTCTGGCAGGTATCCGCAGGGTCTGTGAAGCGCCTGTCCCGCTACGGTATCCATACGATGCGCGGCATTGCCGAGGCGCAGGAGCAGAAAATCTACAAAGCTTTCGGCAAGAATGCCGAGATTCTGATCGAACATTCGTGGGGAAGAGAGAACTGCCGGATGGAGGATATCAAGAACTACAGGGGAAAGACCTATTCGGTGTCTTTTTCACAGATCCTCCCAAGGGACTACAGCTACGAGGAAGCCCGGATTGTGATACAGGAAATGGTGTTGCACGGATCCCATGAGCTTATGAAACGGAAGGTTATTGCACCGAAGGTGTGGCTCGGTGTGGGCTACACCTACCGGTCTGAAATACCCGTCAGCAAAGGAACTATCCGGCTGATCAGCGCTACCAGCGTTAATTCTCTGCTGCAGGAAGCGGCTGTGCCGCTATATGACAGGCTGGCCGACCGGAAGACTCCAATCCGCAGGCTGGCCATCGCATTCTGTGATGTGGTGGATGAGGGATGCGAGGGATACGACCTTTTTACGGACTGGGAAGCCATTGAACGGGAAAAGGTAAGGGAACGGGCAATTCTGGAAATTGCCGATAAATACGGAAAAAACGCCCTGCTGCGCGGCACCAGCTATCGGACCGCAGCGACACAGAAAGAACGGAACGAAATGATTGGCGGGCACAAGGCGGGATATGATGATTTGAGCAGAACGCGAGAGACAGTTTATACCCATGAATTCTATCAGGAAAACAAAGGACGGAAAAGAATAATATGATGGAACAAACAAAGAAACGAATCGAATATCTGGATATTGCCAAGGCCATTGCGATTTTTCTTGTTGTCGTTGGCCATGTGGCACAAGCCTATGACGCCCCGTATTGGCGAGTTGCAATCTACTCGTTTCATATGCCGCTTTTTTTCATAGTATCGGGTATTACCACATCGCGTCACATAAAGGTTGAAAAATACTATTCCGGTAAAGCCTGGTGGACGTTCATTAAGAAGAATATTTTCGCACTCCTGATTCCGTACCTGATCTGGGCTTTGATTTTTATGCCGTTTGATTTTGCGAAGCTGCCGGGTATCTTTTACGGTTCCTGGGATATGCTCAATACAATCGGAACCAATGTGGCCCTGTGGTACCTGCCGGCGTTATTTCTGGCAAGGCTTGAAATGAACGGGATACTGGCAGTTTCAGCCAGACTGAAACTGCCGAGGAGAATTTTCGCTCTTATTTGTGCTGTTTTAGCCTTTGTCATAGCCTTTGTTATTCCGTACCCGAAAATAGGTTATCCGTTGGGATTTGCCCATTCGCTGATCGGACTGGGCTTCATGCTGATCGGTTATGCGTGCAAAGATATTTTGGATGCAGTCAGTAAGAAAGCAATATGGATTCAATTGATCATCATGGCCGCGGCTCTTGCGCTGTTCTTTTTCGGTACCACAAGGGAAGATATACAACTCGTCACAATGTTCAGCTTCCAGTTCGGCAATAAATTCTGGTTCTTCTGGAATGCGCTAAGCGGAACACTTGCTGTTTTCATGCTGTCCAGTGTACTTTCGTCGGTTCGCAGGCAAGTCGGAGAAGGAAAGATCTATCGCTTTATCGTTTGGCTTGGGCAGAATACGATTGGCATCTATCTGCTTCATCTGCCGTTTGCCCGAAACTTCATCGCACCGCTGCTCGACAGTGTCGGGATCCCGCGATTAAGCTTTTGGGGTGCGCTGGTCGATGGCGTAATTGTTATGGCAATTTGTTGTGTCCTCGTGAAATTTATTGAAAAATACATCCCGCAGCTTTTCGGCAGAAACATCAGCTTCTGACTCCATCCGGAACACCTGATGTATTAACAGTAAGAAAAATAAAAAAGGTTACATGAAAGGACTCATCCAATCGTGTAACCTTTTTTTCAGCTGAGCACAGTTTGAGGACGTCAAAAAAATAATCTTGTGAAAATCCCTTATTGAATGCTCTTTTGATTATTTTATTTCATTGCGATATTCTGATGGAGTCATTCCTGTGTTTTTCTTAAATGTCGAAGAAAAATAATACTGATTCGAGAAACCGACTTCTTCTGAAATATCTTTTATCGGCTTATCAGTTCTTGCTAATAAATCGCTTGCTACAGTTATTCTTCTATCTACGATTGCATCCGTTATATTTATTCCGGTAAGTTTCTTATACAAACTACTAAGATAATTGGAAGTTACACCGACATATTCGGCAATATCTGTTATTCTAAGGTCGCATTTTTTGTAATTATCTGAAATAAAACTATCCACTTTCGAAGATAGCATTTTATGATAAGATTGCATATCTTTATTAAATAATTCGCAAATTTGTAAGCAAATCTCCTCTAACCAATTAATAAAATCATCGAGTGTGGAAACTTTATCTATCTGTGGTATCTGTTTTATCATCAGATTTTCAGCACATCCATTTTTCTTTGCAAATTCAATAGTATTTCGGGCTGTATCAATTATAGCTAATATTATTGTAATTTTATCTGTGTTTTTGCGTGCGAATTCATAATAAAATGTCCTTATAAATTTAGACAGTCCGTCTTTTTCGTTTTTACAAATTAGGCTGATCAATTCTTCGCTTTGATTTCCAACATAGAAATCACTATAGTTCTTGGAGTTTATTGACTGATAATCAAATACTCTATCATTAGGATAGATAAATCTATATTCCATAGCATCTCTGGCTGATTTATATGAAAAATAAATTTCTCCTAAATTATTAACTGGTTTTCCTATTCCAATAATAATGTTTTCATTTTCCGGAACATCAAGCAATGATATTATATGACTTGTCGTTTTTGTCCAATTATCCGGCTTTTGTGATTTGCTTATTCCAATTATTGACGTTGTAGACGATAATTTTTTTATGGAATAATATATGTCATTTTCTGGATAAAGCTTAGAAAGCTTGTTATCCAGTTTTATTAATTCTCTTTGCCTGTTTTCTATGTTAATTCTTGGTATTAAGTTCTGTTGATCTTCATATGATAAATGAATACAAATGTATATTTTATTATCTGTTTTGATATTAAAAAAAGAAGAATATTTTTTTATTTCATCATCTGAAAACGGCCTTTCTAAAAGGCTTTCGAAGAAATTATCTAAGAGCATTGCTTTTCGTTCTTTAAGCTGTTCATTTATTTCTTCTTCTTCTTTTAAACGCATTACTGCTTTTGCAATGATAGTTTGAAGATAATCAATGGATATTGGTTTTTCTATAAAGTCAAAAGCTCCCAGACGAATTGCATCCTGAACGTCGTGGATTTCTGCAAAACCGCTTATTAATATGATTTTTGTTTGTGGCTGTTTTTCTAATATTTTTTTTGACAATTCCAGACCGGATAATTCCGGCATCTTTACATCTGTAATGATTATATCAGCTTTTTCTTTGTCTAACAATTCTAGTGCTGAAACAGGAGAAAAAAAGACATCACGTACATAACAACCTAGGGAATCCCAATTAACACTTCGTTTAATAAAATCTGCTATTTTGGGATTATCATCAATTATAAGTATCTTTCTCATTGTGACCTTTCACTCTTGTTTACCGTCGAATATAGGTTTCAGGAAAAAAGTACAAACTGTTCCTTCTCCGATTTTGCTCTGGATATCCAAATGTTTGCTTAACGAATAATAAGCTTGCATACGACGATCTACATTGATTAATCCGTAATTATTCTTTGATATTATATCGTTATGATTTAATTTTTCTCTAATTAGTTCCAGATTTTCGGGAGTAATTCCAGCCCCGTTGTCTGCAATAGAAATCTTAATACTGTCTTCGTAGTACATCATCTTTATTTTAATAATCAGCTCGTCCATTTCGCTGTTAATACCATGGATAACCGTATTCTCAATCAGTGGTTGGAAAACAAATTTGCAAATATAGTAATTTTCAATTCCTTCCTCAATTTCAAATTCCCAGTTTATTTTCAATTTTTTACAGTAGCGAATCATTTGAAGATATAATTCAGTAATATGTAATTCTTGCTCAATTGTAATTAAATCATCCGGTGTTTTCAATATTAACCTATAAAATTCTGCCAATTTTCTTATCATATCCATAGCAGAGTTGGAATCACCTGATATAATACAATCGCATACTGAATTTAATGAATTGAAAAGAAAGTGAGGATTTATTTCAGCCTGAAGAAGCTGATACTTAAGTTTGTTCTCTTGCTCAATCATATTGATATACTGCTCAGTAATATTGTCATTTTT
>JAUNQI010000009.1:89353-90720 GCA_030536255.1 Eubacteriales bacterium
TACTAGCATTGTACAATATGTATCCGCTAATTGATCTATTTCGTCTTTAAGTTCATCCGGTTTATTTCTTAAATCGTTTAATTCGTTCAGTATTTCCCTGTCATGAGTGCCTTGTGTAGTTTTTATAACGTTTGACATTCTGTTGATGCGATCTGTAAATTTATAAGATAATGTTAAACTGAAAATAATTGCAAATGCGCATATAACGAATGCTGCTATTAAGATATAGACAGAGAGGGTCATTACCTCATTTTTCATTTCCATTCTGTCTATTATCGAGAAAATATAATATTCATCGTTTTTGCTAATGTTATTTACTACACACAATTCTCCTTCTGTTTGGTATACATCGGGTAATAAAGTTGTTTGAAAATATTTCGTTTTATCGAAAGATAAACCAATCACTTCATTTTCAGAGGAAGCTAATATCGTATTGCTGCCATCTACAAGAAAGCTTTTCCCTTTGTAGGGACTATCTATGCTTAAAAAATTAGAAAATTCATCAAGATCTATAAGGACAACATATGCATAATTCAGAGTTTTTAGCTCCAGATTTCTGGATATGTTCCAATAACCTAACACATTGTATTTTTGACTAGTTAATGCCGGAGCAAATTTTTGATTACAATTACTTTTCCAAAAAGAAATTTTTTCTTTATTTAATGCTTCTTCTGTTGACATATTAAACGATTCTAAATCGTTGAATGAAAGAATGTCTATACGATTGCCTTTTTCGGAAAGCATTTTATCTGATGGTAGAAATAGTATTATTTTAAGTATTCTATTCGCATTTGATATAGATTCAATTTCTGCCCTTGATGCAGAATAGACTTCAAGGTATCTTGTGAGGTCTTCAACCGGAGCTGTATAGAGATTGTAGACATAATAAGAAATAGCTTCTGATAGTGATTCAATTTGTTCCATTCTGTTGTTTACATTTATGGAAAATTGATTATTGATTGCTTTAACTGTTGAAATGGCATTTTCTTGAGCCCTGTCATAGAAATGCTTATAAGTAATTATAGACAATAGCAGTAAAGGTATAATACTGCATAGAAGCATTATACGTAGCATCTTTAAATATATCGAAGTATTGATTTTCCTTATTATTTTTCTCAATATTAACACACCTTTTCTAAAAAATCCCGAGCCAAAGTGTTTTATATAGTGTCTTCTTTAAACACCATATAATAATTTTTTGACTCGGGATAATTGTTTTCATTCTTTAAATAGATCTGGACGCAAATAAGTCATTTCTGTCCTGTTCTTTTCAACTCGAATTATTGGATTCGGTTTATATACATTATATGTTTCTCTAGAATTCATCATTACATATGTACCAGGATCATTCAGTACTGCTTCTTCTT
>JAUNQI010000001.1:0-12361 GCA_030536255.1 Eubacteriales bacterium
TGGGCTCCATCTGCGACGTAGCAGAAGAAGTTATTGATTACCTCACCGCTCAGGGTGAGAAGGTCGGCCTTGTAAAGGTCCGCCTGTTCCGTCCGTTCTGCCCGGATAAGCTCCTCGCAGCGATCCCTGCCACCGCCAAGAAGGTTGCTGTTCTTGACCGTACCAAGGAGCCCGGCGCACAGGGCGAGCCTCTCTATCTTGACGTTGTTACCGCTCTTGCAAATGCAGGCAAGACCGACGTATCCGTAATCGGCGGCCGCTACGGTCTCGGTTCCAAGGATACTCCTCCTGCATCTGTCTTCGCTGTATACAATGAGCTCAAGAAGGCTGACATGAAGCGCATGTTCACCCTCGGCATCATTGATGACGTTACCAATCTTTCTCTCGAAGAGACCAAGGCTCCCTCCACCACCCCCGCAGGCACTGTTGAGTGCAAGTTCTGGGGTCTCGGCGGCGACGGAACCGTTGGCGCAAACAAGAACTCCTGCAAGATCATCGGCGACAACACCGATAAGTATGTTCAGGCTTACTTCCAGTACGACTCCAAGAAGACCGGCGGCGTAACCATCAGCCACCTCCGTTTCGGCGACAAGCCCATCAAGAGCCCGTACTACATCAACCAGGCAGACTTCGTTGCATGCCATGTTCCTTCCTACATCATCAAGGGCTTCCCCATTGCCCGTGACGTTAAGCCTGGCGGAATTTTCCTCGTAAACAGCCAGTGGACATTTGATGAGCTCAATGAGCACCTCGATGCCGCTTCCAAGCGCTACATCGCAGAGAACAATGTTCAGCTTTACATGATCAACGCTATCGACCTTGCCAAGGAAATCGGCATGGGCAAGCGTACCAACACCATTCTTCAGTCTGCATTCTTCTCTCTCGCAAAGGTTCTCCCCGAGACCGAAGCAATCGGCTACATGAAGGACGCAGCTCTCCACTCCTACCTGAAGAAGGGCCAGGATGTTGTTGACATGAACTACAACGCAATTGACAAGGGCGCTTCCGCTTACGTCAAGGTTGAAGTTCCTGCTGACTGGAAAGATGCTAAGGACGAAGTTGTTGAGTCCAAGCACACCGGACTTGAGAAGACCGTTAAGATGGTCAACTCCATCCTTGATCCTGTTGACAAGATGGACGGCGATTCTCTGCCCGTATCCACGTTCGTTGCTCATGCAGACGGTACCTTCGAGCTCGGTGCAGCTGCATATGAGAAGCGCGGCATTGCTGTTACCGTTCCTGAGTGGAACGCTGAGAAGTGCCTCCAGTGCAACAACTGCGCATTTGTCTGCCCGCACGCAACGATCCGTCCGTTCGCTCTTACCGAGGAAGAAGCAGCAGCTGCTCCCGCACAGACCAAGCTTGTTGACATCAAGGCAGGCAAGGGCAAGGGTGTTTACAAGTACACCATGGCTGTATCTCCGATGGACTGCATGGGCTGCGGCGTCTGCGTCGGTCAGTGCCCGGTAGGCGCAATCGAGATGAAGCCTCTTGAGAGCCAGGAAGACCAGCAGGAAGTCTTCAACTACATGGTATCCAAGGTTGCAGAGAAGAAGGATATGTTCTCCGCAGACAATACCAAGTTCAGCCAGTTCGCACAGCCGTACCTCGAGTTCTCCGGCTCCTGCGCAGGCTGCGCTGAGACTTCTTACGCACGTCTCATCACTCAGCTCTTCGGCGATCATATGATGATCTCCAATGCAACAGGATGCTCCTCTATCTGGGGCGGCCCCGCTGCAACATCTCCTTACACCGTAAACAAGGAAGGCAAGGGACCCTCCTGGGCCAACTCCCTCTTTGAAGACAACGCAGAGCACGGTCTCGGCCTCTACCTCGGCCAGAAGAAGATCCGTACCGATCTTAAGGCTTCCGTAGAAGCAGTTGCAGCAAACGCATGCGACGAAGAGATCAAGAAGGCAGCTCAGGACTGCCTCGATACCTGGGATTGCGGCAACTGCAACCAGGAGCCCGCAAAGCGTCTCCTTTCCCTCATTGAGGCAAAGGGCGGCTGCTGCGACGCAGGCAAGGATATCCTTGCAAAGAAGGATTACCTCAACAAGAAGTCCTGCTGGATCTTCGGCGGCGACGGCTGGGCATTCGATATCGGCTACGGCGGAGTTGACCATGTTCTCGCTTCCGGCGAAGACGTCAACGTATTCGTATTCAACACCGAAGTTTACTCCAACACCGGCGGACAGGCTTCCAAGGCTTCCAACATCGGTCAGGTTGCTCAGTTCGCAGCTGCCGGTAAGGAAATCAAGTCCAAGTCTCTTGCTGAGATGGCAATGACCTACGGCTACGTCTATGTTGCACAGATCGCAATGGGCGCAAACAAGGCTCAGACCCTCAAGGCAATTGCAGAAGCTGAAGCATATCCCGGCCCGTCCCTCATCATTGCTTACGCACCTTGCGAGATGCACAGCATCAAGGGCGGTATGCAGAACTGCCAGAAGGAAATGGAAAAGGCCGTCAAGTGCGGTTACTGGAACCTCTTCCGCTACAATCCTGCAGCCGAGAGCGAGCAGTTCGTAATCGACAGCAAGCTTCCTGAAGACGGCTACCAGGAGTTCCTCATGAACGAGGCACGTTACAGCCGTCTGACCCGCGAGTTCCCGGATCGTGCAGGCTCCCTGTTCGAGAAGTCCGAAGAGAACGCAAAGGCACGTTACGAGCATCTCCTCAAGCTCAAAGAGATGTACAAATAATCAAACCCTATAAAAAGCACGCAGGCCGCTCCTTCCGGAGCGGCCTGTTTTTTCTTTTCATTCTTTTTGATGTTTCATGCAGAAAAAAGGACTATTCCGCTGCAAATTCGTATTTGTTTTTCCCGTGAACTCTGATCCAGCGGATGAACATGATCACTGCGATAATACAGCAGACGAAGTCGGCGATCGGCGTAGCATAGACCGTACCGAAGACGGGAATTACCCTTTTCAGGAAAAACATCAGGGGAATATCCAGCAAGCCCTTCCGTAGCAATGCGATCACAAGGGACTTCTCCCATTTTCCCGTTGCCTGGAAGAAGGATATTGCCGTATAGGCAAATGCCGAAAACGGAGCGCCGACGCAGAGGATCCGGAGAAAAGCGTCTCCGAATGAGCGGGATGCAGATGCTGTCCGGATAAAGAGCCCGATCAGTTGATCACTGAGAAAGAGACTGAGCGCCATACACAGCAGAGACAAGCCCACTGAAATAGAGGAGGAAGTAAAAATCACCGATTTCATTCTCTTCCGGTTTCCCGAGGAGTAGTTATACCCAATCAGCGGCAGAACTCCCTGAGAGGTTCCTCTGACGATGCTGTGCGCAAGCATATTGACCTTCTTTGCCACGCCGATTCCCGCCTGAGCTGCGGTTCCCGCGGAAACCATAAGCTTATCCAGAACCGCATAGGAAATATTCTCAAACAGAGTCATCAGGCAGGCGGGCATACCGACCAGAAACACATCCTTCGGGATGTCGTCCCCCAGCATATTTCTGTCCGGAAGCAAAGAAAGAGGAAGTTCTTTTTTCTTTATAGCGAGAAGGGTGAAATAATACAGCATTGCCACGGCATTGGATATGGCAGTCGCAACCGCTGCTCCGAGCGCTTCATTTCCCGGAGGCAGAAGAACGAACATGAAAAGCGGATCCAGACAGATATTCAGAATTCCGCCGACTGCGATCCCTCCGCTGGCCAGCGCCGAAAAGCCTTCCGCCCTAACAAGATGCGCCATCAGCGTGCTAACCGCGGCCGGAATCCCGCCCGCGATAACAGCTGCCTTCATATATCCGCAGGAGAGCTCATGAACATACGGACTGCTTCCGCCGAGGAGATCAACGAAACCGTCAATGAATGCCAATGCACCCAGACAATAGACAGCCGTAACGCATACGCAACCCCAGAAAGCAAAAGCCGAAGCGGAATAAACCTTCTCTCTGTCATTTTTCCCGAGTGCACGGGATATGACGCTTGCCCCTCCCACGCCGAACAGATTGGAAACGGCGGAAAGGAACATAAAAGCAGGCATGCATACCGTAACTGCTGTGATCATCTCATCACTGCCCGAAAAACTGACAAACAGGGTATCCGCCAGATTGTAGATCACCAGAATGATCTGTCCGATGATGGAGGGAACCGCCACAGATATTACTGCTTTTAATACAGGAGCGGTCTCGAATAAATTTTTATTGCTCGTCATGATACCTTATCCGGTTTAGACTACAATAAAAATTTCGGTGTTTTCTTTGAATAATCATCACGGAAATCCTCCTTTCCTGTTGATTCTTGTTAAAATTTATTCTATAATCTAATTAATCTTCCAAATGAAGTCAAATCATATATTTCAATAGTATTATAAATATTTTTTATAGAGGCATATAAATGGTCGATGTTAAATTATATTCTCTTATAAAGGTTTACGAGTGCGGAAGCTTTGTCGCCGCAGCAAATCAGCTTTCCATCACCCAGCCGGCGGTAAGCCAGCAGATCAAAGCTCTCGAGCAGGAGCTGAATGTAAAGATCTTTGAGCGAAACAGCGGGAAGCTCATCGTAACAAAGGCCGGAGAAAAGGTGATCCGGTGTGCGCAGAGGATGATCGGGCTCCAGAACATGCTGGAGCAGGAGCTCAGTGATGACAGAGAAATGATCGACCATCTCACTGTAGGCGTGACGCACACAGCGGAAAGCAACCCGATCGCCGAGGCTCTGGCAAAATATTGTTCCGAAAACAACGGAATCAGTATTAAAATTGTTACCATGCCTATAAATAATCTTTATAAAATGTTAATGTCCTATGAGCTGGACTTTGCAATCGTCGAGGACAGGATTCGGGATAGCTCGATCAAATTCCTGCCCCTCGATACAGACTATCTTGTTCTGGCAGTCTCCCCGAATCATCCTTTTGCAAAGAAGAACATGATCACGCTGAACGAGCTGAAAAAGGAACGGCTGATCCTGCGGCTTCCCAATTCCGGAACGAGAAACCTCTTCGTTGCCCACCTTGAGAGCAACAATATGAACATCAACGACTTTAACGTTATTCTGGAGCTGGACAACGTCTCTACGATAAAGGACCTGATCCGCCGGGATTTCGGAGTATCCATTCTCCCGAAAAGTGCCTGCCTGGATGAACTGAAAAAGAAAAAGATCTCCGTTCTCCCGATTGAAAATCTCAGTATGATGCGGGAAATCAACATTGCTTATCCGAGTGACTTCACACAGACGGAGATCCTCCACGGGATCGTTCAGGCATACAACGATACGCTGAAGATTTATAAATAAGAGAACTTATCATCTACAACAAAAAAGACGTGAAAGAAGCGCCGCAGTATTGCCTTTTACAGCAAGCATTGCAGCGCTTCTTTTTTTAGGGTCCTGTTGTTCAAAATCGGACCTTTTGTATTTTGTACTCATGCCTGTCAGAAATCAGGCAGAGTCCTCTTTTATGTATTATGCCTTTGTCCGACGAAACTCACTTCTCCGCCAGAAGCTTCAGGATCTGAACCGCGTTCGCTGCGGCTCCCTTGCGGATCTGATCTCCGCAGCACCAAAGCGTAATCCCGTTATCATCCGTAAGATCCTGTCTGATCCTGCCGACCCAGACAATATCCTGATCCGTTGTATCCAGCGGCGTGGGATAGCACCTTCCCTCATAATCCTTGATCAGCCTTACGCCGGGATATGCGGCAACGGCATTCTCAACTTCTTCGATGCTGAGCTTTTTCTGGGTATGCAGGGTAATTGCGATGGAATGAGAACGCATGACAGGAACTCTGACGCAGGTGCAGTTGACCTTCAGATCCGGATCATGGAGGATCCTGCGGCCTTCATTCTGCATCTTCATCTCTTCCTTCGTATAATCGTTGCCGTAAGGAGCATCGATAAACGGAATAACGTTCATGGCGATCTGTGTTGCAAAGGTCTTAACCTCCGGAGTCTCGCCGGCGGAAATCGCCTTCATCTGGCTCTGAAGCTCCGCAATACCAGCCTGACCGGCACCGGATACCGCCTGATACGTGCAGACGACCATCTTTTCGATTCGGGACAGCTTCTCAATTCCGGCAACCGCCATGAGAGCGATAATCGTGCAGCAGTTCGGATTAGCGATGATCCCGCTGTTTCCGAAAGCATCATCCCCGTTGATCTCGGGCACTACAAGAGGAACGTCCTCTTCAAGACGGAAGGCAGAGCTGTTGTCGATATAAACCGCTCCGCTTTTTTTGATTGCCGGAGCAAAGCGTTTGGACATGTCTCCTTCAACTGCGCCCAGAACGAAGTCCATTCCTTCAAAGCTGTTGTCATCAGCAGCCTGGACGGCTATTTTTTCGCCTTTAAAAACAATTTCTTTTCCTGCACTTCTTGCACTTCCCAGAGGAAGAAGCTTTGCTACGGGAATCTCATACTCCTCCAGAATTTTCAGCATTTCCTGACCGACAGCGCCGGTCGCACCGAGAACGGCAATATTCAGCTCTTTCATTTTTCTCTCCTTTATCCCGCGAACCCTTCATAGAGCACGCGAATTGCTGTATCAAATCTTTCATTTTCAACGCCCACGATAATGGAAAGCTCATCCGCTCCCTGGGCGATCGTTCGGATATTAATGTTGTTTTTTCCCAAAGCATTAAATAGTTTTCCGGAAACACCGGGCTTTGAAGTCATCTTTCTGCCAACGGCAGCCACAAGGGCGATATCATCCTGAAGATCGATATTGTCCGGCCGGCAGGACTTCTGGATATCCGCCATGATATCATACAGCGAATCCCCGAGAGCCGCGGCGGATGCAACAAGAGCAAAGGAATCCAGACCCATCGTTATATGCTCAACGGGAACATGATACCTCTCAAGAATGGAAACTGCCTGGCAGAGCGTACTGTTGATATTCATATTCCGCTTATTGACGGTAAGGATATCGAAGTTTTTCTTTCCGGCGATTCCGGTAATAAACCGTTCTTCCGCCTCTTCCGACGAATCTCCGGCGTTTTCCACGATCAGTGTTCCGGGGTCCTCCGGTTTATTCGTATTCCGGATATTCAGCGCAATTCCTTTCTCTTTTACGGGCATGATCGAGTCCTCATGAAGGACGGAAGCACCCATAAACGCCAGCTCCCGCAGCTCGCTGTAGGTAATGGTGGGGATCGGCTTCGGATTGTTAACGATCTTCGGATCCGCCATCAGGATCCCCGATACATCGGTCCAGTTTTCATAGACATCCGCATCAACCGCCGCCGCCGCAAGAGCCCCGGTAATATCGCTGCCGCCGCGGGTCATGACCTTGATCCTTCCCGTAGGAAGCTCTCCGTAAAAACCGGGAATCAGGATCTTCCCATACGCGGCAAGCGCATCGGAAATGGCGGAATAGGTTTTTTCCCGGTCGATCTGACCGTCCATCCCGAAGAAAACGCAGTCCGCAGCATCAACAAACTGAAAACCGAGATACTCCGCAAGAAGCTTTGACGTAAAATATTCGCCTCTGGAAACCAGCTCGTCAACCGAAAAATTCTTAGTGAGCCGGGAAGCGAGCGAATCAAAATCCGATTCAACATCATAGCTGAGCCCCAGGCTGTCGCGGATCTCGCTGAATCTGCTTCGGATCGCCGTCAGAATATCGTCACAGGGGAAACCGTAAGTAAGATGCGCATGACACAGATACAGGAGGTCCGTCAGCTTATGGTCATCCTTGTCTCTTTTTCCTGCTGCGGAAGCAACGACGATCTTCCGTGAAGGATCCGAGGTTATAATCGATCTGACTTTTTCAAACTGACCGGCACCCGCAACAGAGGAACCTCCGAATTTTGCTACTTTTATCATTCGTTTACTGTCCTATCGCCGCAAAGAATAACTTTGCTCCGTCCTTTCTGATCTTTTCCGCCTCTGCATGCATCGCGCTTACCGGTACTTCAGCGGTATACACATATTTATTATCTCCGACGACTTCTTCCTTCTCCGCCGGCAGAGAAAGCTTTGCTTCCTTCGGAAGCCGGACACAGTATTTTCTCAGAACTGCAGAGTTGTCCGCGCAGACGCATTTCACATCCGGATCCATCATATATCTTCTGCCGGAAATAATATCCGACAGATCTCTGAGAACTGCGGAAGCAGTCGGCCATCTTCCCGCGCCCTGGCCCATCAGTACAATATCTCCGGAGCACTTGCCATGATATCTGGCCATATTGAAATTATCCAGAACCGAGCACTCCGGCGCTGTCTTTTCAAACAGAACGGGTTCCACAAAAGCGGACAGAGAATTCTCTCCGACCGGAACACCGGAAACGATGAGGCGGCAGGTAAGCCCTTTCTTCTTCAGGTATTCCGCATCCTCCGCGGTAAAGGAATCGATTCCCTCATTGTTCAGGCCTTCCACCGGCATTCTGCCGAAAGCGACCGCGCAGGCAAGCATGATCTTTCTCAGCGCATCCAGCCCGGTAACGTCTGCCGTAGGATCCGCCTCGGCATAGCCGAGCTTCTGAGCATCTGCAAGCGCATCGGCATAGGTCAGCCCTCTGCGCTGCATAGCATCCAGCATATAGTTCGTCGTCCCGTTCAGAATACCTCCGACAAGCTCGATCGTATCGCTCTGAACTGCAAGAGACATGTTATGAAGAAACGGCACTCCGCCGCCGCAGGCAGCGCTGAAGAGGAAGGCTACACCCTTTTCCTTTGCGAGAGCAGCCAGCTCCGGACCTTTTGCCGCAACAAGAGCCTTGTTTGACGTAACAAAATGCTTTCCCGCTTTTAAAACCGCGCAGGCATAGGAAAACGCAGGCTCAACTCCTCCCATTACTTCCGCCACAGCATCCACGCTGTCGTCGGCAGCGATTGCCTCTATGCTGTCAACCTTGAACGCCTCATCCGCTTTTCCGGGCCTTACCAGCACCGGGCCGGGGGTCAGCCCCTCAGCGTTCTTCAGCATTTCATACACTCCGTACCCGACGGTACCGAAGCCCAAAACCGCAACCTTCATTCAACCCTCCGTATGTCATGTGTCCGTAATATAAAGACACTTGTTTTTAGTGCTAATACAATATAGCACACTTCACCCGGCAATACAATAGTGCAGACAATTTTTGTCATATGACATAAAAAGTGATACCGGAGTATCACTTTTGTTGTTGCTTTTTATGATATTCTTCCAAGGAATCTCTCCATCAGATACAGCGGTCCGTCCGATCCCGGCTCTGCAGAGAGGTGCCTGAATCCGCACTTCTCATAAAAGCGGACAGCTGCCGTATTCGACGCAGCGACATTCAGCCGGACAGACTTCCTTCCGAGCCGGTTATACAGCATGATCGCTCTGCCGAGTGCCTGGATCCCGTACCCCTGAAACCGGAATTCCGGCTCCAGATACAGGAGAGAGATCCAGCCGTAACCGGCATGTTTTCCCCGCTCAATGTCAAAATCTGCAAGTCCGGCAGGCTGATCTCCGGAGTAAAACTTCAGGACTGAATCCCTGCAGGCACTGTAATGCTTTCTCGCCGCATGATAATACGTCTCCTCCGAATACCCGCTCAGGCTGCCGTTATGTGCGAATTTCCAGGCATCCCTGTAGCACTTCTTATAGTATTCCGGGTCTGAGGCGGGGTCAAACAGCTCGTGCCTGATTCCGTCCCTCTGGACCCAGTCCGAAACGGGAAGACCGCCCAGATGGGAAACGTCATTCAGATAATCCGCCCTGTATTCTCCGTTTTCACAAATCAGTTTGCAGACAGCCGTATTTTTTACGATCGGAGCAATTCCTTCTCCTTCCAGAGGAAGACCGAGAAGCCTTGTCAGCAGGCAGCGGATCGTTACGCCATGGCTGACGATTGCGATTTTCTCTCCGCTATGCTTTTCCGCAAGCTCGTTTACCGCCTCAACGGCTCTGTCGGCAACCATGCTGAGTGTTTCGGACCCTTCCACTTTCCAGTTCCACGGAGATGTGAGAAAACGCTCCGTCAGCTCCGGTTTTTCATACATCATATTGCAGAAGAACTGACCTTCCCAGCTGCCCACATCCAGCTCACGGAGCCTTTCGTCGGTGATCACTTCAAGATCATTATACTTCGTCAGAGCACGGGCAGTAAGGACCGCCCTGTACAGGTCGCTGGAATAAACCGCATCGATCCCGAAGCCCCGGAACCTCTCAGCCAGCGCGTCAATTTCCTTCAAACCGAGAGGAGTAACATCTCCGTCCCAGTGCCCCTGCGTAATTCTGTAGAGATTCCCTTCCGCCTGTGTATGCCGTATCAGATAAATTTCAGTCATTATTGTCTGTCCTTGTATTGACGTTATGTGAACCACGTAGTATAATTTCCACTGTATAATAAAACGATTCCCGTTTTTTTTCAACTGTTTCAATTCTGACCCGGATTCGGAGGAAGGTGAGATCCTTTGATAAGAGCAGCCGCGCTTATTTCCGGAGACGGCTCCAAGCTTCAGTCGATCCTCGACGCTCTGTATTTCAGCGAACTTCCGGAGCTTGAACTCGTCGCCGCCATTTCGCCGGAAAAAGATTCGAACGCGATGAAACGCGCGCTCAGCTTTCATATTCCTACTTTTGTAGTCGATCCCGAGCTTTTTCCGAATATGACCAGCCACAGCATGGCAGTCGCGAACAAGCTGAAAGACATGGACGTTGAGCTGGTTATTCTTGCCGGTTACAAGCTTGAGCTCGGCGTTATTCCTTTCCAGTACCGGAACCGGATCATCGGAACCTATCCCTCCCTGATCCCCACGTTTGCAGAGGTGCCCGACGGAGACATTTTCCGGGCGGCGCTTGAACGGGGAGTTAAGATCACCGGCGCTACCGCGTACTTTGCGGACAGTGACGGAACGGTAGGCAATATCATTCTTCAGAAAGCGGTCAATGTCCAGCCGGACGACACACCTGAATCCCTTTCGAGGCGGATCCTGGAAGAGGCCGAATGGCTGCTACTTCCGGAGGCGGTCTCCCTGTATTGTCAGGGAAGGCTATCCGTACATGGGAATCGGGTACTTATCAGTGAAAAGAGAGGCTGAAAAATAATTCAGCCTCTCTTTTTTTATTCAACTGCAAGCAACTTCGGTTTTTCCACTCCGGGTATTTTCCCGATATCCGTCATCAGGTCCTCCAGCGCCCCGGGAATATTGCTTACATCAATAGAAAGCGTGACCTGCGCGATGGAATGGATCGGCATGCTCTGCGTTATCGTGACAACGCTTCCGCCGACCTCTGAAATCTTGGCCAGTAGGGCGCTCAGGATTCCCGGCTCATGGCTCAGCATCACGGAGATCACCGCCATTCTTCCCTCGCTCATTGCGGAAGGCTCAAGAATATAATCCTTGTACTTATAATAGGTACTGCGCGAAAGACCGGCCATTTTTACAGCCTGGCTCACGTCCTTCGCTTTCCCGTTTTCCAGCAGCTTCCGAACCTGAATAACCTTTTCAAAGTAGTCCGGCAGTATGCTCTTATGAACTATAAGATAATCGTCAAGCATTCTATTTCCTCATTCTGACAGGATCTCCGACGATCGGTTATCTGCGTTTCTTTTTCCCGACTGCCAGCGTGACAGGCGCTCCGACAGAGGAGAAGGCCAGCATTGCCAGCCAGAGGCCGAGGCTACCGGAGTCTCCGGTTTTCGGGGAAGTCGAAGCGTTCTTTGTATTCGTAAAGATCGCTTTCGCGACAACGCCTTCCTCAATCTTTCCGGTATCGCCGGTCTTTGTCACCGTGTATCCGCAATCGTCTGTTTCTGTCACCGAATATTTAATCCCGGCCGGCAGACCGGTAATGATAATACTCTCACCATGCTTCAGTTTGACGGTATCGCCGCTGGAGATCGTACCGGAGAAGCTGCCGGAATACTTATAGCTTCCAGATGCCCCAAAGGTGATCTTGAACGGGAACTGCTGATACTTGTCCCCGGCAGTACCTGTAACAATTTTGGCAACCTGCAGGGATCCGCTTCTGAAAACATTTGTGAAATCAAGCGCAGTCGGACTTACCTTGGCGCCGTTTTCATCGGTTGCGGAAACCTCCGTTTTCAGTTTTCCGGTGCCGTCATCTGTGACGACTACCTTAACGGTATATTTGGTGTCATCCTTTGTGATTCCGGGCTCACTCGTATCATCCTGCTCTACAGTATAGTAGTAGGTACCGGGCTTATCAAAGGTCTCCTCCGGGAACGGAATCGTTCCGTCCTTCTTATTCTTTACCGTCTCCTTAATCGGATTGCCGGTTTCATCAAGGACGGGATTTCCGTTTTCATCCACAACCGTGATCGTGTAGCTGAATTCGTCTGCTTCCAGATCCTTTCCCGTAAGTATTTCTTTACCGCCAAATGAAATCACTGCTATTGTCGGATCATCGGTCTTGCCGTCGTCATCGTCCACATCCGGCATTTCTCCGTCCGGATCCTTCGCTT
>JAUNQI010000001.1:12461-41835 GCA_030536255.1 Eubacteriales bacterium
CATCTCATCGCTTACCTTGATATCCGTGATTTCCGTGCTGCCGATGTTCTCTACCGTAATCGTGTAGTTGATCGTGTCTCCGGCTTTTACTTTCGTCCCTGCAGCTACATCACTCGTCTTTGTTACCTTCAGGGCTCCTGCTGTCGGATCTTCCGTCTTGCCGTCGTCATCGTCCACATCCGGCATTTCTCCGTCCGGATCCTTCGCTTCGCTGATCGTCGCTGCGTTCGTCACTTCGCCTGCTGCTACATCTTCAGCTGTAACCTCATATGTCGCATGCAGCTCCTTGCTCGCTCCCGCTGCAAGGCTGTCTATTGTCCAGCTTTCTCCGGTCGCCAGCACAACCGTTGCTCCGCTGCGGCCCATCTCATCGCTTACCTTGATATCCGTGATTTCCGTGCTGCCGATGTTCTCTACCTTAATCGTGTAGTTGATCGTGTCTCCGGCTTTTACTTTCGTTCCTGCAGATACATCACTCGTCTTTGTTACTTTCAGCTCGGATTTTAAAAACTTTGCGTAATAGATCGCTGCCTTATATACTTTATCTGTTGCATCCTTACTCGGTTTAAAGGTCGCGTCAGTTCCAACCTTTTGCGTACACTCCGCATCAGAGTACCACCCATCAAATATATAAAACGTATCTGCCGATGCAGTTGACCCCGCAGGGTTTCCAGTTGCCGGTCCGATATTTTCATCCTTATCGTTAGATACACTTCCCCCTGTAAGTGCAACATAATTGATCGTTACGCTATCGTTCTCCGCAAAATATGCTGTGTACGTATCGCCGTCCGCAAATGAAGAAGGTTTATATTCAGCATCTGTGCTGACCTGTGTGCTGCCCTTCTTCCATTCAACAAAGTGGTAACCTGCCTCCGGTGTTGCAGTTGAACCCTCCGGGGTTCCAGTAAGGGAAAGAGTTTCGCTCTCAAAAGAAACAGTTCCTTTTGAAGTATCTTCTGATTCATAGTAAATCGTAGCCTTCGGTTCCGAATAATAGAAAGTTATTTCATTTGTTTCATTTAATTTCGGAGTAATCGATTTTTTTGTCGCATCAACAGTATAACCTGTTTTTTCGAGTGCAAGCTCCGAGTACGGCGTTCCTGCCTGCTTATCTAATACCGTCTTATCATCGAATACTTTGTTTGTCGTTCCTTCAAGATAATAATGTACGGTGTAATTTACTTTTTTATCGTCATCATACGGCTCCTTGAGCAGGGTTATCGTGTAAATAGTATTCGCTTTGAATCCTTGCGAATCATTATCACCGATAGTATCATGTCCGTTATCATCGAAACAGTGAATACCATTAGCAACTTGCTGCATTTGGTTTCGTCCGCTTTTCGTTCCAGCTCCGTATAAATCCTTATTATCTTTACCAAGTGCTGATCCACTGTCTATTGTCCAGTCCTGATAATCGAAATCAACATAAAATCCAGTATCTGGGATTATATATTCTCCAGAATCATCTCCTAAAATTGCCAGGAGAACCTTTTCCATAGAAATACAGTTGGTATTATTGATATCGGTATCATGGGTTCTTGAGCAATTAAAATAATACATGCCCTCATTTTTAGACTTTATATCAGGATATGTTGTAAATGTAATAGTCGTTCCATCCTCTGAAACATTAGACGCAGGTATTCCATCATAATTTGTCTTCCACGTTCCGTTTACAATACGGAACTGAACGGTGCTGCTGACACCGGCACTAGCCTTAACAGTCACATTAAACTCTTTTGAACCTGTTTTTGTTTGTCCTTTAGTGTCTATGTAACTGTACCCCACAGTGATAGTTGTAGTTCCGGCTTTCAAAGGATAAAGCACTGCACCCCAATAAGAATTAGACTTGGTACTATCATTATATATAAACGTAGGCTTTGTTTTATCCGTACCCGGAGCAATCACAGAAGAATCAGTTGAAGTAAAATTTGTAATTGTAAATTTCGTGTAATTCGGGTTATTTCCGCCTACCAGATTCAAAGCTGCACCGACTTCATTGTCGTAGAGAGTAAACGCAGTGGCAGCTCCCAGCAGCCCGCTAGAGCTACGTACAGTTGCATTATAGATATACAAAGACTTCTGCCCCTCGGCGTTGAGATAATAAACCTCTACCGCGCAGGAACCTTCCAGATTACCTTCCAGCTCCAGCTGGGGAGCAACACCGTTGTCCTCTTCCTCCGGGTCAATCACCTCGGCACGAGAGATGATCTCAGAGTCAGCAATGCGGATTTCCATTATCGCGGAATACGGCACAAAGGCAAACTGACGGCTCTGCCCTACCAGAACGGAGACAGTCTTTTTCTGAACAGTTCCGACGTCAGCATTGTAGATATACAGGCACTTCTCGCCTTCGGCATTGAGATAAAATACCTTGACCACAGCGGTGCCGGCGGTGCTTCCCCCTAGTTCTACCTGGGGAGACGCATCGCTGCTTTCCTCGTCTTCGCTATTCTCTTCGGCCTCGAACACCCAAACAGAAGAAATTACTTCTTGGTCGGAGACGCTGATCTTCAGGATCTCGGAATATGGCGCAAAGGCAAACTTCCCACTTTCGCCGAGAGGCAAAAAGACCTCTTTCTCATGGATCCGCTCCTCCGGAATATCCTTTTCCAGCTCCTCTTCGGGTTCCTCTTCCGGCTTCTCGTCGGGATCTCCCTCGGGTTCCTCTTCAGGCTCCTCAGGAGCTTCTTCCGGTTCCTCTTCCGGCTTTTCTACAGAAACAGTATAAACATACAGGGCTTTCTCACCCTCAGCGTTGAGATAAAATACCTTGACCACAGCGAACCCGATGACGTCAACCATGCCGCCCTTCAGTTCGATCTGCGGAACCTCATCGCTGTCGTCTTCATCATCGCCGGTCTCTTCACTATCTGCGACCTCTTCGCCGACTTCGTCCTCTTCTTCCTCGCTGTCCTCTTCGGGGACAATCACCTCAGTGACCACGTCTTCGTCGGATACGCTGATTTTCAGGATCTTGGTAAACGGCGCAAAATCAGCCTTCCCGCTCTCTCCGGGCAGAAGGGAAACATCTTTCTGCTGTATGCGCTCTTCAGGAATATCCTGTTCCAGTTCTTCATCGGTGGGGATTTCCGGTTCCTCTTCCGGCTTTTCGTCGGGGTCTCCCTCGGGTTCCTCTTCCGGAGTACCGTTTGCCGGATCTCCGTTTTCATCGTCCGGAGGCAGGATATCGTCGCTTCCGCCGGCAGGCTCCTCCGGCAAAGGATCTTCGGACGGATCTGTCGGCTCGTTGTTTATGGGCTCCTCCGGCAGCTCATCTCCCGGGTCCTCTTCGGGAGTCTCGTCCAGAGGCTCCTCCTCATTTTCCGGAGGCAGAACCTCCTCATTTCCGCCGGCAGGCTCCTCCGGCAGAACGTCCTCTGCAAACGCTCCAAACGGCAGCATGGAGAATACCATAAATACTGCCAGCAGGAGAGAGATGCCTTTGTTCCAAATCTGTTTTTTCATTTTACCGAATTCCTTTCGATCCTTGAAGATGCTGTCCCCGCCAAAGCAGAGATAATGTAACCGGTGATTACTTTGCGCCGGATGGCAATACTGCCGTAAAAAAGATTTCTCAATATAATGCGATATATAAAACGAGAAAAAATGAATATAACTATATATTGTATTAGTATAGTCCTATCTATTTTACTTTTCAATATTTTTATTGTCCATAACAGGGAAAAGCTGAACGGCGGATTCATTTTACCGTCCGGAACAACGGAGCGCATCAGCAGCACTGCAAAAAGGGCTGAAAACGAAGAAGCGGCACCACAAAGCTTATCCTTCGCGGTGCCTCTTGTATTTCTTTATTTCAGTAATCTTTCCGCATCAGCGGTGCTATTCAATCTGTCAGATAACTCCTTTACAGGCAGGCAATAAAATCTTCCTTAATCTCCCGGAAGCTTTCATCCACAAAGCCGAAATGCTCGTGGTCATACGAGGCAAACTGGGAGATCCAGCCGCCTAAATTAACACCTTTCTGAAAGCCTTCAAATTTTCTCATATAATCTCCTTTTGTTTCAGCTGTTAAGAATCGCACTGGAAACAGATACTGTCTATAAAAATTTCTTTTCAGTCGCTGCGCGCGTTACAGCAGATCAGCAAGCTCGCAGATCATGTGCTCGGTCTTTTCCCAGCCGAGGCAGGGATCGGTGATTGACTGACCGTAGACCTTGCCGTCCGGCTTCTGTGCTCCATCGACAAGATAGGATTCCACCATCAGTCCCTTGACGAGCTTCCGGATCTCCGCGCTGTGCCGCATGCTGTGCAGGATCTCCTTGGCGATGCGCGGCTGTTCGTCATAACACTTGCCGGAGTTGGCATGGTTCGTGTCCACGATCACCGCAGGATTGGACAGATTGAATTTGTCATACATTTCCAGCAGCAGCTTCAAATCCTCATAATGATAGTTTGGCAGAGAGCGTCCGTGTTTGTTGGAATAGCCTCGCAGGATGGCGTGGGTAAGCGGATTTCCTTTACTCTGCACTTCCCAGCCGGAGTAGACAAAGGTATGGCTGTGCTGTGCTGTGGTAATGGCGTTGAGCATCACGTTCAGATCGCCGCCTGTCGGATTCTTCATGCCGACGGGGATACTCAGTCCGCTCGCCGTAAGACGGTGCTGCTGATCTTCGACCGACCGCGCGCCAACCGCAACATAGGACAGACAGTCCGACAGATGCTGATGGTTTTCCGGATAGAGCATCTCATCCGCGCAGGTAAACCCGGTCTGCTCCATCGCGTCGATGTGCATTTTGCGGATGGAAATGAGGCCTTTGAGCAGATCCGGCGAACTGTTCGGATTCGGCTGATGCAGCATGCCCTTGTAGCCTTCGCCCGTGGTGCGCGGCTTGTTTGTATAGATGCGCGGTACAATGAATATTTTGTCCCGAACCTTTTCCTGCAACTCGCGCAGTCGGTTTACATAATCTAAAACAGCATCCTCGCGATCAGCAGAACACGGGCCGATCAGAAACAGGAATTTGCCGCTCTCCCCTGTGAAGATCTTTCTCAGCTCCTCATCGTTTTCGCGTTTTTTTTCATGCATTTCATCAGAAAGCGGGTACATCTCCTTGATAACACGCGCCGTCGGCATTTCCCGTTTGAATTCCATGTTCATACTCATTTGACTTTGCTCTCCTTTTTGTCAAACAGGCCGCGCTGTACCGTGGACTGCCGCATAATTTCTTTGATTTCCTCCGCACGCCCGTCGGCAATACAGTCGCGCAGATGACGGAAGGTCCTTTCAAAAAGATCCATCTGTTCGATCAGCTGATCCCTGTTGAGCAGGAACAGCTCTGTCCACATGGTCTCATTGATCTTGGCGATTCGTGTCAGGTCTCGGAACGAGTCTCCGCTGTACTCTGCAAGACACGCCGTATCGCGGCAGGTCATCAGTGAGATTGCGATACAGTGTGTAAGCTGCGAAAGAAAGCCGATCATCTCATCGTGCCTTTCCGGCGTAAGCGTTGAAATCGTATGAAAACCGAGTGTTTCGCCGAGCGCACGGCAGGTGTCGATCGCCTGCTGTGTGTTTTTCTCCGTCGGGACGACGATATAATTCGCATCGTAGAAGATTTCTTTTTTTGCATTTTCCACACCGCTGCACTCACGCCCCGCCATGGGGTGCGCCGCAATGAATTCCAGATCCTGCCGCAGCATGCCCTGTACTTCCTGCACGATGCCGTTTTTTACACCGGTCACGTCGGTCAGCAACGCGCCGGGCTTGAAATAGCCCTGATACTGTCGAAGCCAATCCAGAAAGACGTGCGGATACAGGGCAAAAACCACGAGATCGAACTGCGCAATATAGTCTTCTTCCACGGTGCTTCTACCATGAGCGATCCATCCCTGTTCTTTGGCAAAGGCCACGGTCTCCTCGCGGGCAGCTACTGCACCGACTTCATAGCCGAGCCCGGACAGGCTCTGCGCATAGCTGCCGCCGATCTACCCGAGACCGATGATGCCGATCTTCAAATTTTTATCCAGCTTCATAGCATACCTCCAGTCCAAGTGCGGACAGACACCCGAAGAAATCCGGCCAGCTCTTGCAGACTGCCTCTGCGCCCGCGATCTCGCCGCCTGTGACCGAGCAAAGCAGCGCAAGCGCCATGACGATGCGGTGGTCATTGTGGCTGTTGAGAATGTCCGACGGGGCCTGCATTGTCCCAGGGCGAATACAGACATCGTTTTCGTGAACCTCTGCAAAAATGCCGAATTTTCGCAGCTCCTCCGCCATCGCCGCAGCGCGGTCGCTCTCCTTGATGCGCAGGCGCCGCGTCCCCGTAAAACGTGCTCCGCCGCAAATGGCCGCCGCCGCGAAAAGCACGGGACCAAGGTCAGGGCAGTCGGAGAGGTTGATGAGGGGCTCCGGCGTTTTCAGCTTTTTCAGCGCTTCGGCGCAGACTCGGTCACCCTGCACGCTGTTCTCATTGAGCCCGGTGATGCAAACCTCTCCGCCCGTAAGATTGAATGCGAGGAGCGCTGCGGCGTTCGACCAGTCGCCCTCCGCTGCCGCATTGTGATTTGAATAATGTTGGTTTCCGCAGATATAAAAGCAGTTTTCCTCCCGCTCCTCTACGCAGATGCCGAAGCGCCGCAATACATCGAGCGTGATGTCGATATACGGTCTGCTCTCCACAGGAGGCAGGATCCGCAGAATGCTGTCTCCGTCCAGAAGCGGCAGCGCAAAGAGCAGTCCCGTCACAAACTGGCTGCTGATGCCTCCAGTGACGGTATACTCCCCTGCAGGGAGTTTTCCGCACACACGAATGGAATCCGTATCTTTTGTCAGAACAATGCCCTTTTCCGCAAAAAGCGATTCATAGATGCTCACGCCCCTCTCGATGAGGCGTTCTGCACCGGTAAAAACGGCGCTCCCCTGCTTTGCCAGCGCAACGGGAAGGAAAAAGCGCAGGGTACTGCCGCTCTCGCGGCAAGGAAAAACCGTGCCGTCCGGATAACCGCGCAGACCTCCTTTAAACGTGACCATGTTCCCCGTGCGCGTGTACGGGATGCCAAGCGCCTCAATGCAGTCCAGCGTCGCAAGCATATCCTGACTTTCCGCAATACCGCTCACGGTACTTTCTCCCCCGGCAAGCGCCGCACAGAGCATCAGCCGGTGTGCATAGCTTTTTGAAGGCGGCGCCTCAATCGTGCCGCATGCGCGGCCGGGCAGGATCCGCACGTTCATGCCTGTTTCTCCCCGTCGATGAGGAAATCCATGGCCTGCACATAGCCGTCAATACCCTGTCCCATGATCGTTTTCACTGCTGCCGCACGCACATAGCTAATCTGGCGGAACTCCTCGCGTTTTGCTACGTTGGTGATGTGCACCTCGACTGTCGGGATCCCGACGGCTTTAATCGCATCGAGAATAGCGATGCTTGTATGCGTATAGGCACCGGGATTGAACACGATGCCGTCAATTCTATCGTAATATGCCTTCTGAATCGCATCCACAAGATCCCCCTCATGGTTCGACTGATAACATTCAATCTCCACATTTCTCACTGCAGCATGTGACTTTACAAGCTCCAGTAAATCAGCATACGTAGTTCTTCCGTAGATCTGCGGTTCCCGTATGCCGAGAAAGTTGATATTCGGTCCGTTCAGAACAAGGATCTTCATTTTTCCAGCTCCTTCATCACTGTATCCGCTACCGCCTCCGGCAGGTCATCCGCCTTCACAGCAATATCTGCCGCTGCGCGGTAGATCGGTGCGCGTTCCACAAACATCTTTTTCAGTTTGTCCGAGTCGGCGGAAAGCGGGCGATCCTGCGCCGCCGACAGGTTTTCAAGCGCTCTGTCAAGGAACACAAGTACGCCGCTGCGTTTCAGTGCTCGGACGTTTTCCGCCCGAAGCACCGCGCCGCCGCCCGTTGCAATCACGCAGCCGCCGCGCTTTGCAGTCTCCGCGACCATCCTGGTCTCCTCTTCGCGGAATGCTGTCTCCCCGTTCTCACTGATGTATGCTGAAACGTGGCAGCCGAATTTTTCCGCTAAAAGCTCATCCGTATCGTAAAACGGCATATTCAGCCTCCCGGCGAGCAATTTCCCAACCGTCGTTTTCCCTGACGTCGGCATGCCGATGAGGACAATGTTCTGTTTCCCGCGCTTCACCGCGTGCCAGGCACGGTCAAACAGCGCAGTGTCCGTTTCTCTTCCGAGGAAAACGGAGCTTGCGTGCACGCCCTGTGCAGCAAGCATATACAGTCCGCCCTCCGCAGGGATGCCGCGCGCTGCCGCATCCAGCACAAGATTTGTGCGAAGCGGGTTATATACGACATCAATCACGCCCTCCAGAGCAGGGAATGAGGAAAGCTCTATGGGCGTCTGCTCCTCATTCGGGAACATGCCCACAGGCGTGGTATTCACGAGGATCTGCGCATCACAGTGCTTTTCCTTTGCCTGGGCATAGGTGATCATTCCGGGGGCATTCTTCCGCGAAACGCGGAATACCTCCCGCGCGCCGAGACTATTCATCAGCGCCAGTGCGGTTTTGGAAGTGCCGCCCGTGCCGAGAATAAGCACCTTTCTTCCGCAGACTTCAATGCCCGCATGTGTCACCAGCTCCCGCATACCCGTAAAATCGGTGTTGTCACCGTACAGCTTCCCGTCGCGGTTTACGATGGTGTTCACCGCGCCGATGTGCTCCGCCGTTTCGGAGATTTCATCCAGATACGGGATGACGGCCTGTTTGTAGGGTATCGTAACATTGATGCCGCGAAATTCTTTTTTCTTTAAAAATTCTTCCAGTTCGTCCGGACGCAGCTGCATAAGCTCATAGCGGTAATCCGCAATGGCTTCGTGGATCTCACAGGAATAGCTGTGTCCGAGTTTTTCGCCGATCAGACCGTACTGCATCGTTTACTTCTCTCCTTTCATCGGAAAATCCGTGCCGAAACGCTGCGCAAGCAAATCCCACACAACGATTGCGCTGATGCTGTCTAACACGGGACAAATACGACGGATGATTGCGGGATCGTGGCGTCCCTTAATCGTGAGATCAATATTCTCCATGCTTCGGAAGTCCACGCTTTTCTGTGCCTGTGAAATGGACGGTGTAGGCTTAACGGCACACTGGAATACAACAGGCATACCGTTGGTGATACCGCCGTTTATGCCGCCGTTGAAGTTGGTCTCGGTAACGACTCTTCCGTCATGCATGCGAAACGCATCGTTGCTTTCGCTGCCGTGTGCCGCGGCGAAGCCGAAGCCCATGCCGAACTCGATGCCCTTCACACCGCCGATACTGAATATGGCGTGGGAAAGCATGCTCTCCACACTGTCAAACCACGGCTCACCGATTCCCGCATCGAGACCGCATATGGCCGTCTGCGTGATGCCGCCAACGCTGTCACATGCCTCGCGTGCAGCAAGGATCTCTGACTTGATCTTTTCGCCGCTCTCTGCATCAAGCGTAGGAAAATCCGTACGGGAAAGCGCAGCAATATCCGCTCTGACGTCGGAAAACGGCCGATCCTGCGCATTTCCGCAGGCAAGAATATGCGTGCCGACTGTGATTCCCAGCGCTTCAAGCGCCGGAAGCAGAATTCCGCCGACAGCCACGAGCGCCGCTGTCACGCGACCCGAAAAATGTCCTCCTCCGCGGTAGTCTTCGTTTCCGTGGTATTTACAGTACGCCGCATAGTCCGCATGCGACGGACGCGCCGATCCGTAGGTATAATCTTTACTGCGGGTATCCTCGTTCGGAATAATGATGCTCAGTGGCGTACCGGTTGTATGTCCGTCAAATACGCCGCTGACGATCTGAAAACGATCCTCTTCACAGCGGGCCGTATCCAGTTCGGACGACGGACGGCGGCGGGAGAGCTTCCGCTCGATTTCCGCCTCGCTGACGGGAATTCCGGGTGCAAGGCCATCAATCACGGCCCCGACGGATGCGCCGTGGCTCTCGCCGAACAGCGTCACACAAAGGCTCTGACCAAATGTATTTTTCATCTGACTTCCTCCATACGGTGCTGGATCATTTCCGGCGTCATATTTTCAAACCGGAAACTTCCGATCTCATCCACGACCACCGCCGTAATACCATCGGCGGTTTTTTTCTTGTCGTGCAGAATATAGGGCAGAAGTTCTTCGGGCAAACCCGGCAGCTCCGTCGGCAGGTCATATTTTTTCAGAAGCGCTTTGATCCGTTCCCTTGCACTTCCGCCGCTCATGGGCAGCATACCAATAGCAACACACTCGCCGTGCAGCAGTTTCCCGCTCAGGCTCTCCGCCGCATGACCGACCGTATGTCCGAAATTCAGCACACGCCTCAGGCCCTTTTCGGTCGGATCCTGCTCCACGACGTTCTTTTTAATCATGATTGCCCTTGAAATGATTTCCGGCAGATCATCGTGCAGATTACTGCTCCGCTCAATCTTCTCAAACAGTTCCGCATCACAGGCTGCCGCCATTTTGACAGCTTCGGCAAGGCCCTCGTGCAGCAGACGTTCCGAAAGTGTTTCGAGCACCTCTGTGTCGATCACGACTCGCATTGGCTGATAAAATGCGCCAACGATGTTCTTCATGCCTTCGAAATTGACGGCGGTCTTTCCTCCGATTGAGGAATCCACCTGCGCCAGGAGCGTAGTCGGAACGTTGTAGAAATCTACGCCACGCATATAGCAGGATGCGGCAAAGCCGCTCAGATCCCCGACAACACCGCCGCCGACCGCCACAACGCAGTCCTCCCGCGTAAAACCCGCGCGGTGCATTTCCCTCAGCAGTGTTTGCAGCATATCAATACTCTTGCTTGCCTCACCCGCAGGGACAGAGACCAGAACCGGCTGCGCACAGGCAGCAGTGACTGCTTCGGCGTACTGCTTCGGCACACCGGAATCGGTGACGATCAGTGCCTTGCGGTCAAGATTCAACAGTCCGCCGATCTGTCCCAAAATACCGGTACCGAAGCGAATCTCGTAATCTCTCATATCAGAATGAACAGGAATGATCATCGTGCCGCCTGCCTCCCCAGTTTCAACCATACGGTAGGCGTCGGCAAAACTGCGGTAGGCGGTTTTCAGTCCGTTCATCAATCTGGTCTGATAGGCACAGGACAGTGCAATCATGTTTTTCAGGAACGGCACGTAGTATGTCTCAATCTTTGTATCCCCGATATACTGCCTGTTTCGCTCGATGAGCGCCGCCTCGCGTGCATCGTCATGCACGGAAAGGCCGCGTTCCTTTTTGTACGCAGCGATGGTCTCGCAAACCTTCATCCGCTCTTCAAAGAGCTTTGCCATTTCCTCATCGATCCGGTTGATTTCTTTTCTTGCATTTTCGAGTTCGTTCATAGATTTTCCTCATTTCAAAACGGTCGCGCAGCCGGTTCAAAGCAGGAAGCCCGGCCGAAACAAAAAAGGAGCGGCCTGCAAAGGAGGCCGCTCCTGCTGACATTCTGCGTTATGCGAGTGCCGCTGCTTCAGGCTGCATCCAATGCCGGGTTTCCATATTATCCATGAAATAAAAACAATAATAGAAAACGCAGTACACATATCCGCGTACTGCACTCATAAAGGAAAAGGGCATGGAAACAGCACTGCGCTCGGCATTTGCCGCGCAGTCCATGGCGGAACGCATATTGCGCTGCTGTCTGGTCATTCCGGTTTCCTCACTTGTTAAAGTTTAGCAAGGATTATATGCGTATTTGTCTATTTTGTCAACTGAGGCTTTCGCTTTTCTTACCGCGTCAATGACGAAGATCCTGACAAAAAACAGGGCTTCTTACGAAAAGAAAAAGCCGGGGATAAATATGAATTTTCTCTTGAAAAAGTCGCTGCACAGTGCTAAAATACACAAAATCATAATCGGGTCTTCTCCGTATCAACCGGCAGAATGCCCGAACATTTTATATCAGGAGGAGCATATGGCAACCATCATCACCGAACCGTCCTATACCTTCAATGAGTTTCTACTCATTCCCGGCTATTCCTCCGCGGAATGCAGATCTGCGAACGTCTCTCTGAAGACCCCTTTGGTCAAGTTCAGAAAAGGTGAGGAGCCCTCCATCACTATGAATATCCCCATGGTGTCCGCCATCATGCAGGCGGTCTCCGATGACAAACTCGCAGTGGCGTTGGCAACGGAAGGCGGTGTTGCGTTCATCTTCGGTTCTCAGTCCATTGAGAACGAAGCCGCTATGGTCAGAAGAGCTAAGGCCTATAAAGCTGGATTTGTCAAGTCCGACTCCAACCTTTCTCCCGATAATACGCTTGCCGACGTGATCGACGTTACCAACCGGACGGGGCATTCCACCATTGCAATCACCGACAACGGCACCGCCGAGGGGAAGCTCGTCGGCATCGTCACCAGCAGGGACTACCGTGTCAGCAGAATGAGCCCCGACCTGAAGGTCCGTGAATTCATGACTCCGCTGGAAAAGATGGTCACCGCCCCGGAGAGCACCACTCTCAAGGAGGCCAATGACATTATATGGGATAACAAGCTCAACTCCCTCCCCCTTATCGACGATGAAGGGAAACTCTGTTACATGGTCTTCCGCAAGGACTACGACACCCACAAGCGCAACCCCAATGAGCTGCTGGATGAACACAAGCGCTACGTGGTGGGCGCGGGAATCAACATCCGCGACTATAAGGACCGGATTCCCGCTCTGATTGAGGCAGGTGCGGACGTTCTCTGTCTTGACTCGTCGGACGGTTTTACCGAGTGGCAGCGTCAGGTCATTCTCTGGATCCGCGAGAACTATGGCGAATCCGTAAAAATCGGTGCGGGCAACGTTGTGGATGCCGAAGGCTTCCGCTTCCTCGCCGAGGCAGGGGCCGACTTCATCAAGGTCGGCATCGGCGGCGGCTCCATCTGCATCACCCGCGAGACCAAGGGCATCGGCCGCGGTCAGGCGACCTCTGTCATCGAGGTATGCCGTGCCCGGAACGAGTACTTTGAGGAGACCGGCATATATATCCCCATCTGCTCCGACGGCGGCATCGTCTATGACCACCACATCACGCTGGCGCTGGCAATGGGTGCTGATTTTGTCATGCTTGGCCGGTACTTCGCACGGTTTGACGAAAGCCCATCCAACAAGGTGAATATCAACGGCACCTACTATAAGGAGTATTGGGGCGAAGGTTCCGCCAGGGCCAGAAACTGGCAGCGCTACGACATGGGCGGAGCCGAAGGAAAGATGGCCTTCGTTGAAGGTGTGGATTCCTACGTGCCCTATGCAGGTTCACTCAAGAACAACGTGGCCGTCACCCTCAGCAAGGTGCGCTCCACCATGTGCAGCTGCGGCGCACTGACCATCCCCGAGCTTCAGCAGAAAGCGAAGCTCACCCTCGTGTCCGCCACCAGCATTGTCGAAGGCGGCGCGCATGACGTCATCCAGAAGGACACCACCCCCTCCGTGAAGTGAGCGGAACGTGTTCCTCTGCCGTTAAATCATCCTCAAGCGGAACCTTCGGTAGCGGAGGTCCCGCTTTTTTATTTTTACCCTAAAACTGTAAGCGAGGATCTTAGCGAGTCGCTGTGAGGGCGTGGAAAAACAGCCCAGTGGGCTGTTTTTAGCCCGAGACGGGAGGAGGCTGTGCCTCTGGTCGCCCGCAGGACGACCGGGATAATCAAACAGAGGCTCCCATATCGGAAGCCTCTGTAAAGAGTCTCTGTTTGATTATCGTTTTGAGAACTGAGGAGCACGACGGGCTGCTTTGAGACCGTACTTTTTACGCTCTTTCATTCTCGGGTCACGGGTCAGGAAACCAGCGGCCTTGAGGGAAGTGCGGTAATTCTCATCCACTACGAGCAGAGCTCTTGCGATACCATGACGGATAGCACCGGCCTGACCGGAAACGCCGCCGCCTGCGACCTTTGCTTCAACGTCTACCTTGCCGACTGTGCCGGTGGTAACGAGAGGCTGACGAACGATAACCTTCAGGGTCTCGAGGCCGAAGTAATCGTCAATGTCACGGCCGTTAATGGTGATAACGCCGGAACCGTTGGGAATGAGGTGAACTCTGGCTACAGAGGACTTTCTGCGGCCTGTGCCATACATATAGGGCTTCTTTGTCTTATAAGTTGCCATTATCTAATTCCTCCTTCTTAGCGATCCCAAACTTCGGGCTTCTGTGCTGCATGGGTGTGCTCGGGGCCTGCGAAGATTCTCAGGCGCTTGAGCTGCCACTGAGCGATCGTGTTCTTCTGAAGCATGCCACGAACTGCAAGACGCATTGCCAGCTCAGGCTTCTTCTGCATAAGGGTCTTATACTGAGTCTCTTTCAGACCGCCGGGGTAACCGGAGTGAGTACGGTAGTACTTCTGCTCGAGCTTCTTGCCGGTGAGGACTGCATCCTTTGCGTTGATGATGATTACGTAATCACCGCAGTCAACATGAGGAGTATAATCCGTTTTGAGCTTGCCGCGAAGCAGGTCAGCAGCGATAACAGCGGTGTCGCCCATCGGCTTGCCGGCTGCATCGAGAATGTACCACTTGCGCTCGACAGTCTCTTTTGTAAGCATTGTCGTGTTCTGGTTGGACATTTTTTTGCCTCCGTATATAAACTATGTTTTGACAATTATCTTCCGCGATATTACAATATATATAATATTAATAAGAATAAAAATACACTGTTTTTTCGCGCTCATCTTTTATACCACAAGCACTGAATCAAGTCAACACAAATTTAAGTTTTATATATCATTACTCTTAAATTCTCTCAAATTCTCGTTTATTCTCCAAAATTCTGATTTTCATTTTTCTTTTCAGCTGTGAGGTTCTATGGATAATACTCTCAATGAGTTCACCGGCACTGTCCGCAGGGCAGTGGATGACTATAAAATGATAGAAGAAGGGGACCGGATCGCTGTCGGAGTTTCCGGCGGAAAGGACAGCATGCTTCTTCTCGCGGCCCTGAATCATCTGAGAAAATACTACCCGAAGAAATTCGAGCTGGAAGCGATCTCGATCGAGCTCGGTTTTGACGGTATGGATTTTACCCCGGTAAAGGAGCTGTGCCGGAATCTCGAGGTTCCGTATACCTGCCTGAAGACAGATATTAAGGAGATCGTATTCGACGTAAGGAACGAGGATAATCCCTGTTCCCTCTGCTCGAAGATGCGCCGCGGCGCGATCAATGACGCCATAACCGCAAGGGGAATCAAAAAGCTCGCGCTCGGACATCATTTTGACGATGCCGTAGAAACCTTTATGATGAGTCTTCTTTTCGAGGGAAGGATCAGCTGCTTCCGGCCGATAACATATCTGGACCGTTCCGGAGTCACGCAGATTCGTCCGCTAATCTACGCCGGAGAGCAGAAGATCTCCAATGTTGCAGCTGAGCTTGGCCTCCCCATTGTTGAAAATCCCTGCCCCGAGGATAAAACGAGCAAGCGGTACGAAATCAAGGCTCTTCTCTCGCAGATGTGCAGAGAATATCCGGATATGAAGAGCAAAATATTCGGTGCCATGCAGCGTCTTCCGCTTCCCGGCTGGGAAAAATGCACAGACTGAACCGAAAGCATATTAAATTTTTTAATATAGAAATCATTTTATTAAAGGAGCAGACACATGAAGAGAAGTGAAATTAACAAGGCATTAAAAGAACTGGAAGCAATGTGCGCAAAGCACTGCTGCTATCTGCCTCCGTTCTGCAATTTCACCCCGGAGGAGTGGGAAACAAAGGGCCACGAGTACGATGAGGTTCGAGACTGCATGCTCGGCTGGGATATCACGGACTACGGTCAGGGCGATTTTGATAAGATCGGCTTTTCTCTGATCACGATCCGCAACGGAAACAAATCCATGCCGGACAAATATCCGAAGGTCTATGCTGAAAAGCTTCTTTACCTGAAGGAAGGTCAGTATGCGCTGAACCATTTCCACTGGTATAAGACGGAGGACATCATCAACCGCGGCGGCGGAAACATTCTTATCAAGGTCTATAATTCTCTTCCCGATGAAGAGATCGACTATGAATCGGATGTCACCATTCATACGGACGGCCGTACATACACCGTTCCTGCCGGAACGCAGGTCCGCCTCACACCGGGAGAAAGCATCCACATCCAGCAGTATATGTACCACGACTTCAGCGTTGAACCCGGCACAGGCCCCGTCCTTCTCGGCGAAGTCAGCCAGTGCAACGATGATAACACCGACAACAGATTCAATCCTCCTTCCGGTCGCTTCCCGGCAATTGAAGAGGATGAAGCTCCCTACAGACTCCTCTGCAACGAATATCCCGTAGCGAAATAAGAAGCGCTGTCCTTTCACCCGATTCGGAAAAGCGGAATTGTAGAACAGACTGTTTCTGAAAAACAGCATGAAAAATTCCCGACGAAAGAAGCATCAACCGGCTCTTTTGTCGGGAATATTTTTTACAGCTCAGAAAGCGTCTCTTTTATTATTTCCTGCAGCTCATCCCAGTGCTTTTCCATCTCACTGACGAGCCGGAACTGTGTCCTCGTTCTGTACAGGTTCTGCCCGGGATATGAGGTGGCGTAATAAACATCACCGTTGATATAATCATCCAGAAACCGGACTCCCTGCTCAAGAGTAATTGTTTTGGCGCCGAGAACCAGTGCATTGATCTCAGCATCCGTCAGCGCAGGGCAGGAAGAGATAAAGCCCTTTGCAAAAGCTCTGAATTTATCCAGATCAATATTGACCTTTGACAGATCCTTTTCATCCTCCGCTCCGGTTGAAGCACCGAAACGGATGGCATCTCCGAAATCCAGCGCGGAAAGACCCGGCATAACCGTATCCAGATCGATTACGCAGACGGGTTTCCCGGTCTCCTTATCAAAGAGGACGTTCGTCAGTTTCGTATCATTATGCGTTACCCTGAGAGGCAGCTCTCCGCTTTCTCTCATCCGCTGGAGTCTGCCGGCATCTTCTTCTCTCTCAAGAGCAAAGCGGATCTCCTCTGCAACTTCTTTTACTCTGCCTAGCGGATCAGCGTCTATTTTTTCATGGAATTTTCTGTACCGGTCCGGAGTGTTGTGAAAATCCGGAATCGTTTCACAAAGCGTTTCGGCAGGAAAGTCTGAAAGAAGATTCTGGAAGGTCCCGAAAGCCACCGCACTGTTATAGAAATCCTCCATAGTTCCGGGAGCGTCGGGAGAAAACGTATCCTCAACGAATTCGTAGCTTCTCCAGTACTCTCCGTTTGAGTCCAGATAATAGTATTTCCCATCCGCGGCGGGAACAAAGATCAGCGAAGAACGGGGATCACCGGTCTTGTTCCGGATATAGGACGAAACAGCGATTGTGTTATCCATCAGCCCGGGGATATCATGGAAAGCCTGCGTGCTCAGACTCTGAAGGACATATCTTTTCCCTGCATCCGTTTCCACAAGAAAAGACCGGTTGATATGTCCGTTTCCGAATGCCCGGCATTCCACCGGCGTCCCGTTATATAAAAACATTCTTGCAGCTTCAACCATGATCATTTTCCTCCGAAAGCATTACAATTTTGTTAATTATAGCACAGATCCGGTACTCTGTCGAGAAAAGGGTTTGAAAACCGGAACAGATAGTGATAGTATATCGGAAGATAAAAAAACGAAGGGTTGCGACAGAAATGTTATATAAAAATGCACATATATTCACTCCACGTAGCGGTTTTATTCTTGGGTCTTTCATTGTCGAAGGGGACAGATTTACCGACGTTACCGCCGGCATCATAGCCGGAGAAGGTATCGATCTTGAGGGTGCCTACGTAATTCCGGGACTTATCGATGTTCATACGCACGGAAATTCCGGTGCGGATTTCTCTGACGGCATTTTTGAGGATGACCTGAAAATGGGCAGATTCTTTGCTGCAAACGGAATCACCTCCTTTGCTCCCGCATCCATGACTCTGCCGTATGATGTACTTTCCAAAGCTTTTGCCGCAGGCAGGAAGCTGGCTGATGAACGCCCCGCTGACTGCGCCAGGCTCGCCGGAATCAACATGGAAGGTCCTTTCTTTTCCGAAAAGAAAAAGGGTGCTCAGAACGGCGCCTATCTGAAGAATCCGGATTTTGAAGCTTTTCAGAAGCTTTATGATGGCTGCGGCGGCCTGATCAGAATCGTTGACCTGGCTCCGGAGCTTCCGGGTTCCGTTGAGTTTACGGAAAAGGCTTCCGAGCTCTGCACGGTGTCCGTTGCTCATACCGATGCAACCTATGAAGAGGCCAGTGCTGTTTTCAGCGCCGGTGCGTCTCATGCCACCCATCTTTTTAACGCCATGCCGGCAATTCATCACCGCAAGCCCGGCGTGATTGGCGCCGCTTCCGAAAATGACGGGGTCGTTGCCGAACTGATCTGCGACGGGCTCCACGTTCATCCAAGCTCAGTACGTATGGCGTTCAAGCTGTTCCCCGGGCGCATCTGCCTCATCTCCGACTCTCTGAGATGCACGGGTATGCCGGCGGGCAGATATCCATTCGGCGGACAGGAAATAGAGCTGAAAAACGGAGAATGCAGGCTTCCTGACGGAACGATTGCCGGATCTGTCGCCACGCTTTATCAGTGCATGCTCAATGCAATCGAGTTCGGAATCCCGAAAGATGTCGCGATCCGCGCAGCCACGCTTACCCCCGCTGCAGAAATCGGAAGAGCAAAGGATCTCGGCTCAATAGAAGCGGGAAAATACGCCGACTTTGTTATCTGTGACGAGAATCTTCAGCGAAAAGAAGTATACATCGGCGGAATTAAAATATAATATCCTATACAAATCGGATCTTGTTCGACGAAATGAATCAGCTGCCGCCCGAAGGTTTAACCGGGCAGCAGCTGATTATTTTTTCAGAACGGACACTCCCCCGAAGAAACCTCTTCCTCGGCAGAGAGATCCGAAGTGTTTTTGAATTCCTCATAGCTCTCAACCGCAGTGACATCCGCATTGACCGAAATCGACGGGCGCCATTCGCCGCTCTGATCCTTCTTCATTCCATAAGACACCGAATGGATCTTTTCCACTCTGAACTTCCCGCCTTCTTTCACGCCGCTTGGCCTGTTCTCCACGAAAAGCGCAATGTCATTATGGCCGCGTTCATCCTGCGTTAAAAGCAGCTCCCAGTCTCTTGCGGAGGAGGTTCCCGTTCTCTGACGTACCGCCGTGAAAATGCTTCCTGTTTCGATTCTGTTCATGATTCTATCTCCTTTTAATTTTAATAAACAAAATAAAAAAATACCGCCATCAGCCCAACTGCTTCTCTTCTTCGTTCCGCTGCATCACTTCAATTATAAATTCCGATTCTTGTTACTCTGCTTCTGATCTCTAAATCAGGCTAACGCGATAATCAACAAAACTATTCACTTATTTATAAACAGATAATAACATCAGGAACCGAAACTGTCAATCCCTGATGTTATTTTCTATAGCATCTTTATTTTTTATCCAAACTGCTTTACGGTTTCAACCAGTGCCGTAATATTCTCCGGAGGAGTATCCGGACCCAAAGCACAGCCGGGACCGATCATAAATCCGCCTTCTCCTCTGTACAGATCACACAGAGACCGGGCTTCTTTGCGGATACTATCCGGCGTACCGGAAAGGAACAGGACAGGATCTATGTTTCCGGAAATGGAGAAATGGCCTTTTGCAGCTGCCTTTGCTTTCCGGATATCCGTCTTATAATCCAGCTCATACATTCTGCACCCGGTTTCCGCCAAATCATCAAGGATCGGCTCCACATTTCCGCAGATATGGCAGATCGTCGGGATCCCTGCCTCATTCATAGCGGAGGCAAATCTGGTCTCAAAAGGCTTTGCGAACTTCCGGAACAGCGCCGGGGAAATGACGGAGCAGCCTTCCGAGCTGTTGCCGTAGCTAGTGCAGTTCCCTCCCGCTTCATAACAGAGCTTATGCATCTGCAGGGAAGTATTTAACGTTGCCTCAAACAGCTCCATCAGCACCTCCTCATAATCCTCATCCAGAAGATCCATAAGGAACTCATTCATTCCGACGAGCATACAGGCAAGTGAAAAAGAACCCTGATCGGCATTGCATCTTACGAATACATCATTTTTCTTTCCCCAGTCGGACAGCTTCTGTATTGTTTCAAGATACAGAGCTATTCTGGGCTGAGAAGCAAGATCCAGTTTTCTGAGGTGCTCCGTTATCTCTGGGATCGAACGTGTCTGCCGGTCCTTCACCACCGCAGCGATATCATCCGGATAAACCGTATCCGCTCCGCAGGAGCTTGCCAGCAGAGCCGTATCCACATCAAGGAGCACACCGTCCGTATCATACTTTTCACAGGCTTCAGTAAGGACTCTCACGATCTGATCCGGAGACTCCCTGTATTCCTTCATGGAAATTCCGCCCTCTTTTGCCGCCATCAGGAAATTGTGCGTCATCACAGGGATGCGGTCAGGAATACCGCCGCTCAATACAGTCTGAATACGTTCTGTTTTATTCATTTTCTCTCATCCCTTTACGCCGCCGGCGGTAAGACCGGAAGTAAGATGCTTTTCTATGCACATAAACAGAATTACGACCGGAACCGTTGCTAACAGTGAAGAAGCAAACAGATACTGCCACTCGATCATGTTAAAGGAACTGAACTGCGTAATGCCCACGGTGATGGGTCGGTTTGCTGCAGTGGAGATAAGAATCGTGGAAATGGTATACTCATTCCAGGCGTTGATAAAGACAAATATCAGCGTGGTGACTATACCCGGAGCCGCCATAGGGATAAGGATCTTAACAAGAGACTGAACCGTATTGCACCCGTCGATCTTTGCCGCCTGCTCCATTTCAGAAGAAATGGAAACAAACGTTCCGCGGAGGAGCCAGATTGCAAACGCCTGATTGAACGCGGCGTTTATCAGCATCAGGCCAACAAGCGAGTCATTGAGTTTTAATGCACTCATCAGCTGGGCAATACCGATCAGCAGAACAACTGGAGAAAACATCTGAGACATGATGACAAAACCTAAGAACGCATTGCGGCCCTTAAATTTCATACGCGCCATTGCGAAGGCTGCAGGAATACCGCAGAGAAGGGCAATGCATGTCGCGCCGCCCGCTATAAGCAGGGAGTTCAGCAGATATTTGGGTATTCCTCGTCCCATGATGTATTTGAGGTTTTCAAATCGCCACTCCGTGGGGAAAATATGAAGGAAATACATGTCATTTGCCTCGGCACTGGAACGTAACCCGGTAACGAGCATGACATAGTAGGGATAGAGAATAAACACGCACATCACAATGACAAAAGCATACAGCAGGCCCCGCATAAACGTATGCCCTATGGTACCGCGTCTCAGAGAAATGGCAGCAAGCATCATCGCAAAAGCGCAGGGAAGGATTCCCCAGGCAGCGTATGTATTTTTGAACGTCAGACCGGAAAGAGCGCTTGAAATATTGTCTCCGGCCGTTCCGTCAAACAAAAACGCATTCAGCAGGGCATAAAATTCATCCGCCCCATCGGTAATCGTTTCACTTGTGAACAGCTTTACCTGACGTGACATGGCAAAGGTATTCATCATAAAGAACACCGGAACAAGGAGCATTACGAAAAGCGCAAGATAACCGGAGGCTGATCTGAAAGCGGCAGATCGCCCGTCCAGGCGGTTATAGCTGTCACCCATGGAGCCGACAATTCCGGCAAGTCCGCAGGCACAGGACAAAGCCGAGCAGAGAATAATTCCCAGCAGCACCCATGAGGATGTGAGACCGGAATTGATAAACGACCAGCCGGATTTCGTAAAGGTGTGATCCAGAGAAAAGCTGACCATAGAAGTAGTTTTTCCTTTGGAATTGGTGCGCTCAATAACATTTTCCTTGAGCGTGACCTCAATACCATCGGCGCGGTAATCTTCCGCCACCGCCTCGACCTCCGCCTTGACCGCGACATATTTTTCATCGCCGACAAAAGTGTTCCCGGACTTCTTCGTGTAGATGCTGGATGTAAACTCATACGCAGGCAGGCACAGCAGAGTGCAGATGAGGGCAAACGCAAGGATGAGAACAATAACGGACGTGCGGTTTTCCTTTACAATAACAGAACGTTCCTTCATTCAGTTCTCCTCCTTCCGCAGTACGCTAATCATATAGATCCCGGCGCACAGACAAAGGATCAGGAAGCCTATGACAGACAGTGCCGTTGCAGGACCTTTCTGCCGCTCATGGAAGGAGAGCATATAAAGGTATGTTATCAGCGTATCCGTCTTGTGGACAGGTGCTCCCTTGGTCATCGTATAGACAATGGGGAAGGAATTGAAAACATAGATAATATTCAAAACGGTGGAAACAGTCAGAGAAGGCTTTACAAGGGGAATTGTAATATTGAAGAGCTTGCTCCAGAAGCCCGCGCCGTCAATATCCGCCGCTTCATAAAGAGTGCCGTCAATGGACTGCAGACCAGACAGCACACAGAACGTGACAAATGGAATCGTGACAAAGATACCGACTCCGCACTCCCAGATAAACTCGATCTGATAGCTGCTGCGCCAGTTAATGGCTTCCTTTATTATTCCGAGGTTGAGCAAGACATTGTTCAGGTTGCCATATTCGTACTTGATGATGTAGTTCCAAACGGAAGCCTGAATGACCAGAGATGTAGCCCACGGGAAGACAACGATAGCACGGGCAATCTTACGACCGCGGAACTTCTGGTTGAGCACCATTGCGACGATAAAGCCAATCACCGTGGATAAAATAACGACCGACAGAACCCACCACAGTGTATTCAGCATAACGGTCTTAAAAGCGGGCAGGGCAATTGCATCACGGAAATTCTGCAGTCCCACAAAGCCACCGGCAATACCGGCCTTGGAGATCTCGCTGAATGCCAGCTTGAATACAATCAGTATTGGGAAGACCACAAATACCGCCATCAGAACGATACTCGGCAACAGCCAGAGGTAGGGTTCGGATTTTTTCAGAAGAGTGTTGTTATTCAAATACGTTCCCTCTTTTTCTTAAATGTTCATTATTCACTATTCACTACTCATTATAAAAATTTCATCCCTACTGATTCCCAATAAAGATCAGAGATCAGAATAATGAACAGTGAATAATGAATAACAGCTGAAAAGAACGGGGACCGGACCAGAGTCCGGCCCCCATAAAACGGATTGAAGTAATAAAATTACTTTACGAGAGTTGCCTGAAGTGCATCCAGCTCTGCCTGTGCGTCAGCACCTTCGAGAACTGCCTGCTCAGCTGCGATAACACCCTGCTTTACAGCGTCCCAACCATCCTTAGCGGTGGAGTAGAACTTAGCATTACCGAGAACGCCAAGCCATGCTTCGAAGGAGGGATCAGACTCAACGAGAGCACCAACTGCGGAGTTAACTGCGGGCAGGAAGCCTTCCATGGAGACCCAGCCAACATAGTTTTCAGGATCGTAGAAGAACTTGAGGAATGCTGCAACAGCCTCGTTGCGCTTTGCCTGATCAGCCTCTGCCTCATCCTTGAAGACCATGATACGGTCCATAACACCAACGGAAGAAGAAGTGCAGCCTTCGTTTGCGGGGATGTCAGCGGTTGCCATTGCGATGTCGCCGCCCTTGTCAGCTACGTAAGTGGGGAGCTGGTTCGGAGCAATGATCATAGCGAGCTTGCCTGCTGCAAACATATCCTGAAGGTCGTAACGAGTCTGGGTTGCGGGGTTGGGGTTGGTGAAGCCATTGGCTACCATGCCGGTGATGAAGTTGACTGCTTCGACGTTTGCTGCGCTGTTGACAGCCCATTCGCCAGCTTCGTCAACGAAACCGCCGTTGTTGCCCCATGCATAGTATGCGAAGCATGCCTGACCTTCGTCAGTGGTCATGTCAACGCCCCAGGGATAAACTTCGCCATCGTAGAAATCAACGATCTGCTGGGAAACATCTTCCAGCTCTGCCCAGGTAGTGGGAACTTCAACGCCGACTTCTTCAAGAATTGCAGTGTTGTAGAACAGAGCACGTGCGGAAGCGAGGTCAGGAACTGCATAGCAGACACCGTCAATGACAGACTGGTCAATGAAGGAGGGGAAGAAATCTTCGAACAGATCCTCGGGGCAGTACTCGGAAACGGGCATCAGCAGGCCTTCGTTTGCATAGTCTGCAAAGGTGTCGAGGTTGAGGACGTCAGGAGCCTGACCGGAAGCGATACGAGTATCAGCAACGGTCTTAAGGTCGTTCCAGGAGATAACCTCAAGGTTGAGCTTAATGCCGGGGTTTGCTGCTTCGAACTTCTCAACGAAGTTGGAGCCGTCCATGCCCTTGCCCAGGAACCATTCCTGAGTGTTGGGACCGTACTGAGCGATAATAACATCGAGAGTATAAGCATCATCAGCGAATGCGGATACGCTGAGAGCAAATACCATGCACAGTACCAGAACAAGTGCTAAGATCTTTTTCATATTTTTTTCCTTTCTGAATTTGTGATTATAAATTATTTGCGGTTTCCCGCTAATCACACAAAATAATATGGGAGCTGTCGTTCCCTTTCTTATATTTTCTTATCGCATTTTACCCGTTTCTTAATATATTGTCAAGAAAAGGGAAATTTATCCGAGTGTTCCTGAATTTGTTTTGTGAAAACTGCAACAATCTGCAGATATTTTTTTGGTTATTTTGACAAGCCTGTCAATATCCCAGTTCTTCTCCGATCAGAACAACCTCGACCTTCATTCCCATGGGCGGCTGCCACATTACCAGAAGGGAACCGCAGATTCTTTCCGGAGACCTGCAGTCATGGCATTTCCCGTCGATCTGGCACGGAGTATTCTTCTTAAAGCGCGCAGCATTTTTGACTGCAGCAACGTTTCTTGCTCTGGAAAGGGCACTGTCAAAATCATCACAGATCTTGTTCACTCCGGCGATCACATAGGTCTGCTTTTTCCCATAGGTCATGCCTGCGAGCCGGTTTCCCATACCGTCAATATTCAGGAGCTGACCATCTTCGGATATCGCATTGGCGCTGGTAATGAAAAACGGTGCTGAATTTTCAAGCTCACGGATGTTTTCTTCTGAGGATTTCCAATGCCAGTAAACGGTATTATGCGCAGAAAGAGAATCACAAAGACCAAGCTGCTCAGCAGTCATGCATCCGCCGATTCCAACGCTTGTCCCGTCAATGCAGGAGTTGATATAATCCGACGCTTCTTTGCCTGAGGAAAAGTACTTTACCGTATAACCTCTGGATTCAAGATTCTTCATAGTATTTTCAAGATTCATAATGCCCCTCCGTTTTATTATATTTTTATTGGTATTAAACTATTATTAGCTGACCGTCTTTCATCTGACCGGCCCCCCGGTCACGGCTTATTGGCATACATTTTCGCCAGCCCGCCTTCCGCAGTTTCCCGGTAACACCCGGAAAGATCTTTTCCGGTTTCGAACATCGTATGAACGATATCGTCAAAGCTCACTTTCCTGTTGTCATAGATTACCTCAGAGAGAGTCGCTGCGTCATACGCTCGCAGCGCACCGACTGCGTTTCTTTCAATACAGGGAATCTGAACAAGGCCGCCAACCGGGTCACAGGTAAGACCAAGACAATGCTCCATGGCGAGCTCCGCCGCGCATTCGATCTGCGGTACGCCAAAGCCCCTCAGCTCGCACAATGCCGCGGCTGCCATGGAACAGGCGCTTCCGACCTCCGCCTGACAGCCCGCCTCAGCTCCCGAAACAGAAGCATTGACCTTGATGATCTGGCCAACAATTCCGGCCGTCGCCAGCGCATTGACGATCTCATCCTCTGTGCATGCAAACAGCATTTCTTCATAATACAGTACCGCCGGAAGGACACCGCTTGCGCCGCATGTAGGAGCTGTTACCATTCTTCCGCCCGCAGCGTTTTCCTCGCTTGCGGCATAAGCGAAAGCCGAAATAAGAAAATGCTCCTTCTTAATTAGGTCTCTGTCTCTTTTTCCGTATTCGGAAAGCTCTTTTGCCCGGCGTTTCACATGAAGGCCACCGGGAAGCTCCCCCTCTGCCGACAAGCCGCTGGCAATCGTGCTGCGCATCTGTCTCCAGACTTTTCTGAGGTATTCCTTTATTTCCGGCTCATAGGACCAGACATATTCCGGAATCGTAATGCCGTTTTTCAGGCAGATATAGGCGATGTCGGAAAACCTGCTCTCTTTATAGATCTCTTTCGCGTTTTCTTCCGGCTCACCTTCTATACGGATTGCACCGCCTCCGATACTAAGTATCGTTTCTTTCCCGAGTATTTCTCCCTCATGAAACGCCATGAATGCCATCGTATTGGGATGCGGAAGATCCGTTTCGGACAGGTCCCAGTAAATCTCGCACGGGATCTCGCCAAACGTTTGTTCAATCGCATAATCCGTACGATGCCCTTTTCCGGTTTTTGCGAGAGAGCCGAGAAGCGTCACCGAAAAGCGATCCGCTTCCGGATATTTTTTTATCATATATTCCGCCGCTTTTTCGGGCGCCATCGTATGAGAGCTAGAAGGGCCTCTTCCTATTCTGTATATTTCAGATAATGACGTCATTCCCATTTCTGTTTACCCCTCCCGGTATTCATTTTCAGCCATCTGACAACTTCACCTTTATGTATACGCAACATGTGTTAATGGCAGCTAATTCCGGTATTGTTTGGCTTCAGTTCTGAACTTCCCGGAATATCCGAAGGAAATTCCCGTTATTAATCATATCGATCTCATCATCCGTAAACTCTTTGCTCAGCGCATCCGTCAGCATCCCGAAACCGGAATAATCTCCGAATTCTATTGTGCTTTCAAACCCGTCAAAGTCCGAGCCCCAGGAAAGGCTTTCCATTCCTGCCTTATTTTTAATATGAACCATATGCTTTACGATATCCGATATTTTCGTATCGTCTGATCCTTCTGTCAGGAATCTGGAATAAAAATTCACTCCTACAACTCCGCCGCAGTCTCCGAGAATATGAAGCTGTTCATCTGTCAGGTTCCGGGAATGATCACAGAGAGATCTGCTGCAGCTGTGGCTGGCGGCAAACGGCTTTTTGCTGCTGCGTGCAACATCCATAAAACCTGCTTCCGAAAGATGGGATACATCAATGATCATTCCCAGCTGATTCATCCGTTCAACAACCTCAAATCCGAAATCCTTCAGTCCTTTCGTTGTGTGAAGAACCGAATCAGCGGAATTCGGGTGGCCGATGCTGTTTTCATAATTCCATGTCAGCGCAAGCATCCGCACTCCGTCTTGCCAGAGAGTATCCACACGATCAATACATCCGTCAAGCAGCATTCCGTCTTCAACTGTCAGGATGGAAGAAATAAAACCCTTTTCCGTATTTTCAGCAATATCGTCCGGCGAATACGCAGGCCTGATCTCATCTCTGCTGTCTTCAAGAATCGCTTTGTATGCTTTCAGAAGAGTTTCATAGATCTCTATCGGCTTCATATTGTCAAAGTGGTAAGCAGACAGCTCATTGAACGCAGGAATAAATAAAGCGAAGCACTGGGCAAGACAGCCTCCGGCTTTCAGCTTATCTATATTGATATGACCATTCCAACTGTGAAACGTTTTTCCAGCATCACTGCTGAGAAGGACAGTATCGCAGTGCAAATCAATTATTTCTCTCATTTTTCTTCTCCAAGAATCCATAATGACTGTCTTTTTGCAGATTATATCATGATACCGTCATCCGGGCAAGAATGACCACGAAAGAATTAAAAAGTGAAACTCGCTCTTTGCCTTTCTTCATAAAATGTGATATTCTGTTTTTATCAAACACACAGAAAGGATCTCTCCAAAATGGACACAGGAATCAAAGGCTATGCCGAGACAACCGTTAATGAATCCAACATTGCAGCTTCCGTAGGGAGCGGACTGCTCGATGTTTTTTCCACTCCTTCCATGATCGCCTTGATTGAGCAGGCGGCAGCATCCTCGGTCTCTCCCTATCTTGAGGCCGGTCAGGGAACCGTAGGAATGCGCCTTGAGGTAGATCACCTTGCCCCGACTCCTTTGGGAGAAAAAGTATGGGCAGAGACTGAGCTCATCGCAATCGAGAAAAGGATCCTCACCTTTCAAGTGACCGCTTACTCCGAGAAGGAAAAAATCGGAGAGGGGATCCATAAAAGGTGCATTATCCTCAATGACAGATTCCTTGAGAAAATGAACGCCAAATACAACTGATATCGTCGGATTCTTCCTGTAATATTCTAATATTTATTTATGAGGTAATACTTTATGATCTACGACAAAATTGAAAACATTGAAACCTATTACGGGCTCTCCGAACGCCTTTCAACCGCTCTTCATGCTCTGCACGATGCGGATTTTTCCGTTCTCGAAGACGGGCGGCATATTATCGACGGAGATAAAATTTTCATGAACCTCTCCACCTATGAGACAAAGCCTTCTAACGAGCATCCGGAAGCACACAAAAAATATATCGATATCCAGTACAGCATTTCCGGTGAAGAGCTGATTGGCGTCGCTCCTCTTGACGAAATGACTGGAATTTATTCTTCCGATCCGGAGAAGGATCTTTTCCTCTACAACGGAAGCTCAACACCCCTGAAACTCGGGAAAGGTACTTTCATAATTCTGTTCCCGCAGGATGCACATGCTCCCAGCGTAGCATGCGGAGCTCCTTCAACAATTCGCAAGGCAGTTATCAAAGTCCTCGTTTAATCCGCCCTCTCTGATACTCCGCAATAGCGAAGATGTTCGTTATTTAATTAGAGTTGCCTTCAAGCAGCAAAAAAGTCCCGGCAAAAGCAGCAAAAAGAACAGCTTGCTTTTACCGGGACTCTTATTTTATTTCCAGAATAAATACTTAAATACAATTCTTTATTCTGTTTTATTATCCGGAGATTCCGCCGGAGAATGCTTTTTGTATATCCTCTCCAGAAAAAATGACGCGACAATCGCAGCGCATCCCGGAACAAACGCAATCAGACACCAATTATACCAGATTCCAAGAACCGACAAAACCGTAACAGTCGAAAGAGCAAGCGTCGAAGGAAGATGAGCCACAGACAAAGAGAAGGATATCTTCAGCAGCTCCGGTAAACTGTATTCAAAGCCTCCCAGCGTCGGGAACCAATAGCACATCATTCCAATCAGGAAAAAGAACGCCGCCAGAAGACCATAAAGGACAGCATACGCAAAGCTGTTCCCGCTTTGTATCATCTGAAAACTGATCCAGCAGCACCAGAGGATAAAAGCAGAAAAAGCAACTGCAATCAGGCCAAGCGGAATCCCGATTTTCAGGTTCTGACGGAAGGAGCGGAAAAAGGCTTTAAATGCGCCGGTCTCTCCCTTTCTGGTATATCGGCTGACAGAAATATAGAGAGCACAGCTTGCCGGACCCAGCGTAACGATCGGAAAACTGAGAAGAAGCCAGCAGAAGCTCAGGCCTATAATATCGCCTATGGCGGACACAGTTCGCCATAGGCCATTTTGTGGATTAAACATGATTATTCCTGAATTCGGTCAGGAAATCAGCAGTATTTTAAAACCGCTG
>JAUNQI010000001.1:41935-44447 GCA_030536255.1 Eubacteriales bacterium
ATCCCGCCGATTGCTCCTGTTGCAAGACCTGCCACCAGCTGCTCATCCGGACCGTTGAATACGATGGCTCCTTCGTCTCTCCACATCTGGATATCCTGTGTTGCCGGTGAGGAATTCTTGACGCCGATGCATCTCGGATTCTGAAGCATTTCCTTCAGAAGAGGCACGCTCAACGCTGTTCCTGCAAGCTGGGGGATATTGTAAATGAAGAAATCTGTATTCGGAGCAGCATCTGAAATATCATTCCAGTACTTTGCTATGGCTCTGTTCGGGAGATGGAAGTAGATTGGAGGGATGGATGCGATTGCGTTGACATGGAGACTCTCCGCATGTGCGGCGAGTTCCTGACTGTCTTTCGTATTATTGCAGGCAACATGCGCGATCACCGTCAGTTCGCCTCCAACGGCATCCATTACCGCCTCAAGAAGACGCTTCCGCTCATCAACGCTATGATAAATGCATTCACCGGAAGAACCGCCAACATAAAGGCCCTTTACACCCACCTTTTTAAAATATAAGGCAAGTTCTTTTGCTCTTTTGGGGCTAATTTCTCCATTTTCCTCGTAACATGCATAAAATGCAGGAAATATTCCTTTATACTCATCAAAAGTTCTCATCTTTTTTCTCCTTTCAGGAAAGAACCTTATCCTTTTACTGCACCCATTGTAATTCCCTTTGTGAAGTATTTCTGGAAAATCAGGAATACAATGATAATAGGAACGGCCGCAAATGCGGCTCCCGCCATAATAAGGCCGAAGTCCGTGCTGTTTTCAGCCTGCATCTTTGCAATACCGAGGGAAATTGTAAGATTCTTCGTGCTGGAAAGCATGATCAGCTGCATAAAGTAGTCATTCCATGATGAAATAAACGTAAAGATTGCCAGTGCACCAACGCCCGGCTTGATCATCGGGAAAACAATGGCATTGAACGTCTTCAGCTCTCCGGCTCCGTCAATTCGGGCCGCTTCCAGAATTTCTCCAGGAATACTCTCCGCGAACTGCTTAATCAGGAAAACACCGAACGGCCATCCGACGATTGGGAAGATCACTGCACTCATAGTGTTATATAACTTGAGGGAACTCATTTCCCGGATCAGCGGAATTAAAATAACTTGTTTGGGCAAAGCCATGGCGCAGACAATCAGCGTAAAAATCAGATTCCTGCCGGCAAATCTTTTCTTCGCAAGCGCATATCCGGCAAGCGCCGATGTCAGGCAGGTGAGCAGCATTGCCGCAACTGCCATCCATACGGTATTGAGGATCCAGCGAACAGCAGCAGGAACGGTAGGTCCGGCTGCAATGACCGTTGCTGTCCCGTCTTCGGTAAAATACTGGCTGAACGGAATCGTAATTTCAAACAGAGGAGCTTTCAGCTTTCCCATCAGGTTCTGCCAGTTTTTCATCGTCCACTCATACGGCCACCAGATAGGAGTTACTGAGTTGACTTCTTTGGCTGTTTTGAACGATCCGGTAATGATCCAGTAAAGCGGAAACAGGAAAAGGAGTGCAAGAATTGCAATAATCACCAACTCAGTTATTCTGGCGGCTTTGGATTTCTGTCCTAACATTCTTTCCGCCTCCTTAACTGTCTGATTTTCCAAGCCGGAACTGTATTGCGGAGAGGATCGCAATGATGATCATCAGGATAACACCCATTGCATTTCCGTATCCGTAACGGTAAAGCTTGAAGGCCGTGTAGTAGATATAATACATGATCGTATCCGTCGAGTGGTTCGGGCCGCCAGAAGTCAGCAGCTGGATCAAAGCAAAGCACTGGAACGAATTAATCATTGTAATAATTAAGATATACAGCGTCGTAGGCATGATCTGTGCCCATTTCACTTTCCAGAATACCTGTCTGCGTGTGGCCCCGTCAACTTCAGCCGCTTCGACAAGACTCTTATCCACATTTCCGAGTGCCGATACGTAAAGAACGATCGGCTGACCGACAGAAGTCGTCAGCAGGATCAGAATAATACATCCAAGCGCATATTTCGAATCCGCGAGCCAGTTGATATTCTTCTCAATGATCCCAACATCTTTCAGAACATAGTTGAAGATACCGTAACGCATATTATACATCCATTTCCATACGACCGTAACTGCAACCGAACCGGTTACGACAGGAAGATAAAATATGCATCTGAATGCGGATGTTAAAGCCGGTTTCATATCATAAATGGCATTCGCTACCCAGAGAGAAAAAGCCATGACTACCGGGACTGAAACAAGAACAATAATAAACGTGTTCTTTAATGCCCCGAGAAAGATCTGATCGTGGAACAGTTCCACATAGTTTCCGAATCCGATAAAAACGTCCTGCGCATTTTTTCCCATGTTGGAATCAAAGAAGCTCGTAAAGATACACATCACCATGGGATAAATGACAAACGTGATAAAGAAGAAAAGACTTGGCAGAAGGAACAGATATCCGGATATCGTTTCTCTGCGTACGAGCGCTCGGCTCATGCCTGATCTGTTGCCCATAAGGAGTTCTCTCCTCTCTTTTTGTT